>JAQTNK010000016.1 GCA_028713915.1 Rhodocyclaceae bacterium
GTCACGGCAAGAACACGCTGCCGCGCGTCGCTGCGCTGCTCGACGTGGCGCAGATCTCCGACATCGTCGCCGTCGAGTCCGCCGATACCTTCGTGCGCCCGATCTACGCCGGCAATGCGCTGGCGACAGTCAAGAGCGCCGACGCCGTCAAGGTCATCACCGTGCGCACCACCGGCTTCGACGCCGCGGGGCAGGGCGGCAGCGCGGCGGTGGAAGCCATCGCCGCCGGACCCGACCTCGGCACCGCCAGGCTGGTGAGCCGCGAACTCACCAAGTCCGCGCGCCCCGGGCTCGGCGCCGCCAAGATCATCGTCTCCGGCGGGCGCGGCCTCGGTTCCGGCGAGAACTACCACGCGCTGCTGGAGCCGCTCGCCGACAAGCTCGGCGCCGCACTCGGCGCTTCGCGCGCGGCGGTGGATGCCGGCTTCGTGCCCAACGACTATCAGGTCGGCCAGACCGGCAAGATCGTCGCGCCGCAGCTCTACATCGCCATCGGCATCTCGGGCGCGATCCAGCACCTGGCCGGCATGAAGGATTCGAAGGTGATCGTCGCCATCAACAAGGATCCCGATGCGCCGATCTTCCAGGTGGCCGATTACGGCCTGGTGGCGGACTTGTTTGAAGCGCTGCCGCAGCTAGCTGCCGCAATATGAGGCATATAGCTGTATCCGTAACCGAACCCGCCGCCATCAATTAACTCGCGCACTTCAGTCAGGGCACGTGACGACTTTACCGCAACAAGCCTATCCGAAGTGCTTCGTCATCCGGCGTTCGGCATGGGCTTGAACAAACGCATTGTCGTGCGCGTCAGCGTGCCTGCGGTCACCCTCCGGCGGTTGCACGCCCACGCCATGGACGTGGACCATCTCGCCGCCGAGCCAGCCGGAAACGCCCAGCATCAGGACAGTGAGCACCGAAAGGCCGATAGGCAGCCGCGACTCCATGCCGCCCAGACGCAACCAGGTATTGATCAGATAGAGCGCGACGACGGTCAGGTTGATGCTCATGTGCGTGACTGCGATCTTCTTCACGTCCGGATCGGTGAGCGATAGCAGATCGATGAGCCCGGGAACGGCGGCAGCCAGGGCTCCTATGATCCCTCCTACCATCGTGTAAAGGGCGAGCGTTTCCCATCCGGCCGCGGCATCGGAGCCTGCTCTTGCCATGGCGACGAAGTCGCAAATCAGGGAAAAGATCCATAGCCCGATGGGAAATGCGACGAGCATCGGATGGATCGGATGCTTGGCGATGCTTGCGGGTGTTTGCATGTTCTACCTCCAGTTCACGTGTTGCGCGTTTGACACTGACGCCGCATCGATCTCCGCTTTATTTTTCGCCGCGCGAGCCAATTGGACTAGGAACAGGCGAGGACTGCGGCTCGCACCAGGATTCATCGCTGCGGTCCGAACTTGAAGCGGCAGACGTTTCCGCCCTTGGCCATGCATTCCTGGTGATCGACCGCGCTCTGCGTGAAGGTGGATAGCAGCGCGAGGTCGAATCTGCAGACGTCGGGATCCTCCATGGCAAGGTGGTGGAAAACGCAGTTGTGGGCTTCGATGACAGGCATGTCGCCTTCGGCATTGTTATTTCCTGCCTCGTTTCTCGTCTCATAACCCAATTCCTCCATGATCTCGCCCAGTCTCTCGACACGCTCGCGTCGGGTCTCGAGGTCTCCGTGCTGGCGCAGCAGTTGGCGCGCGATTTCGGCACCCATCGCTTCGAACCGTTCGCAAGCGGCTGCCGTTCCGGCCTCCTGCTTGATCGACCGGAGAACCAGTTGCGCGAACCACTCATAACGGCGCGGAAACAGTTCCCGGCCGGCGTCGCTCAGGACATAGAGTTGTTCGGGCCGTCCGCCCGAGGGCCGCGATCCGCCGCGGGCCACGAGCCCGTCGATTTCCAAGGCGGCAAGATGCTGGCGCACCGCAGTGCTGGTGATGCCCAGCCGCGTGGTCAGTTCCGCGACCGTCAGGCCGCCCTTGTCCCGGAGCAGGCGTTTCAGCAGGTCGCGCTGCCGATCGCCGAGGATGGCCAGCATATCGTTCTCTCAGGCGTGGTATCCGGCGTGCGAAGCACTTGGCACATATAGGCATGGAGAAACTATTTCTACCGTTCGCATCTAAGACTGTGTGCGCTGAGTTTTGTTCAGCCTCTAGGAAGGACAGAAATGAACGCCCCAGAGACAAGCAGGAGAGGCACTGCGGCCGGACATCCAGCCCCGGCCCGCCAGCCGCAATCATTCCGCCGTCGCGCGAATCGCTACCTGAGTTGGAGGACGCCATGACCAGCTATCGTTCGCGGCTTATCGCCCGCCAAGAGTTGGCGGAAGGAACCGCTGCATTCCATTTCGAAAAGCCCGACGACTTTGCGTTCAAGCCCGGTCAGGCCATCGAGCTCATCCTGCCGGAACTGGGGGGTGAAAATCGCCACGCCTTCTCGCTCGTCAGTGCGCCTTTCGAAGATCGGCTGACCATTGCGACGAGACTGCGGGACAGCGCCTTCAAGCGCGCCTTGGGAAGCCTTCCTGCCGGCGCCGCGGCCGAGATCGACGGTCCGTTCGGAGCGCTGACGCTGCACAACGATCGCAGCCGGCCGGCCCTCTTCGTCGCCGGCGGCATCGGCATCACGCCGTTCGTCTGCATGCTGCGCCACGCGGCGAAGCTGCGCCTGGCGCAACGCTTCGTCCTCGTGTACTCGAACCGCCGCCCCGAGGACGCTGCCTTCCTTGCGGAACTGGAGGAGCTGGCTGCACACGGCGAGGGATTCGAACTCGTCGCCACCATGACGCAGATGTCCAACTCGAAACAGCCATGGGTCGGACGAACGGGCGCGGTCGATAGCGAGTTGTTGAGCCAGGTCCTGGGCGGACTGTCATCCGCCGTCTGCTACGTCGCCGGCCCGCCGGCCATGGTGGCTGCGATGCGCGGGCATCTGAACCGGGCCGGCGCGGACGATGACGACATTCGGAGCGAGGACTTCTTCGGCTATTGATCGATGCCTGCCAAACTGCGGGCCAGGCGTGAATGACGGAGGACGCAGGATGTTTCCCTACGACGGCCATGTGACGAGTTCCATACTGGGCACGAGCCTGGACGCCGTCTTCACGATCACGGACAGCGGCGTCATCGTCGATGCGAATCCCGCTGCCACCCGGATGTTCGGCTGGTCGCGCGAGGAACTGCTCGGCGCCAACATTTCCATCATCGTGCCGACGCCCCTCAAGGAGAAGCACGACGGATTCCTCCGCGCCTTCAGTCCCGACCGCGGCGTGAAGCACGTGCTGGGAAGCGGTGACCGGCTCGACGGCCAGCGCAAGGATGGCAGCTGCTTCCCCGTCGAGGTCGGCATCTCGTCATTCGTGCATGAGGGGAAACGCTACTTCACCGGCTTCGTCCGCGACATGAGCGAGCGCCAGCAGGCGGAAGATCGCATGCGCTTCCTCGCCACGCACGATAGCGACAGCGAGCTTCTCAACTACCGGGGCTGGGCGGCGAGCTGCGGCGTCCCGGAGAGCGGCTTGGCGCGGGTCGTCGTGTTCCGCCTCGAAGAGTTCCGCCATTTCTCGCTTCTCTACGGTGAAGCGTGGTCGATCACGGTGCTGCGGGAGGTGGCGTCGCGGCTGCAGGCCTTCCTGCGCCCCGGTGAAACCGCCGGCCGAGTTCGCGAAGACACCTTCGCCGTCCTGCTTCCGGAAAACGTCGCCGCTCGTACCGCAACCCTCGCGCAAGCGCTCGCCAAGCCGTTCGCCCAGGGATCGATGCACTTCTCCCTGACCGCGACGATCGGCATATCGGATGGGACCGGCGACGTGGACCGGCTGCTGCGCGCGGCGCAGTGGGCATGCGACCGGGCCGGCAACGGCAAGGGCCAGATCAACGAATTTACCGAGCCGCTATACCAGGTCTCTCGCCGCGAATATCAGATCGAAACCCGGCTTCAGAGGGCTCTCGCCGATGACGCCATGTCGCTTGTCCTGCAACCGAAGGTCCGGCTTGCCGACCGGCGGATTGCCGGCGCCGAGGCGCTGGTCCGCTGGTCCGATTCCGAGCTTGGCCCGGTGGCGCCCAGCGAATTCATTCCAATTGCCGAGCGGCTCGGGCTGATCGGAAGAATCACGGACTGGATGCTGCGCCGATCGCTGGAGGAAATCTCGCGTTGTGCCGACCCCTCGATCTCAGTCGCCGTCAATTTCTCCGCGCTCGATTTCTACCAGCCGCAGCTCGTGCAGCATATCGACAGCGCGCTGCGACAGGCACGCGCCGACCCGCGCCGGCTTGTGGTCGAGCTTACTGAATCGGTAGTGGCAAACGACGTTCGGCTGGTCGGCGAGCGAATGCGTCAGATCAAGGCTCTGGGCGCGGCCATCTCGCTGGACGACTTCGGCACCGGCTACTCGTCGCTGGGCTATCTGCGGCAGCTGCCCATCGACTCGCTCAAGATCGACATATCGTTCGTCCGCGACCTGCCGGACAACGCCGACGCTGTCGCCATCGCAAACGCCATCGTCTCCATGGCAATGGCGCTCGGGCTCGATACGATCGCCGAAGGAATCGAGAGCGAAGGGCAAGCCGATTTACTCAGCGCCCTGGGCGTCGATCAATGCCAAGGCTTCCTCTTCAGCCGTCCGCTGCGGCCCGCCGATTTCCATCGCCTGGTGCGTGCGCAGCGCGAGGGTTTCCCCATGGCCGCGACTCCGCCGCTTGCCGCGGCGCCGATGTCGATATGACGTGAGCATCATGCATGAAGGTTCTTGCCTTTGCGGCGGCGTCCGCTTCACCATCGAAGGCGAGCTCGCGCCTATCCAGATCTGCCATTGCTCGCAATGCCGGCGAGCGCAAGGCGGACCGTTCGCCACCAACATTCCGGTCGATGCGGCCCGGCTGACGTTCCTGTGCGGGAGCGATTTGCTGCGGCGCTACGCCTCTTCGCCCGGCAAGGTCCGGGCATTCTGCTCGGTTTGCGGGTCACCGGTCTTCAGTGAGCGGGCTTCCGTGCCCGGAATCGTGCGCATTCGGGCCGGACTTCTGCACGAGCCGGTACGCGCCACGCTTGGCTTTCATGCGTACGAGGATTCGATGGCCACCTGGTGGCCGCTGAACGACGACTTGCCCAAGCATCCCAAGGCCTAAAGCCGGACGCTGCAGTGCGCAGCGGTGCGAGCCACTTCCGCGGCCAGTGAGGGACGGCTCACGGGCGCGATGCTGAACGGCGCCGGCGCTGTCATTTATTAAACTTTCGTTGTATGCTGGCCCGACAGGGGGAATAAGATGAAACGCGACACGTGGCAGCGTTCGACGCGGTGAAAGCAGCCGCGCAAGCCGGTGCGGACGATCGTCTTGCTTCGGCGCCAAAAGCGCTCGCTAGCCGGACTTGACGAGTACCGTCCGCGTCAGCACCGCCCCTCGCATCCAATCCTGTGCCTCTCTCGATCGACCCTGTCACGCTTCTCGGCATCCTTCCCGCCGCCCTGATCCTGCTGTTCCTTGCGGCGCTGGTGCTGGTTTCCATGCGCCG
Source organism: Rhodocyclaceae bacterium (assembly GCA_028713915.1). GTDB lineage: Bacteria > Pseudomonadota > Gammaproteobacteria > Burkholderiales > Rhodocyclaceae > Nitricoxidireducens. Next base: position 5,515 of record JAQTNK010000016.1, read on the forward strand.
CCAAAGGGAACGGCAACGTCAGTGCCAAGCCTATGCCAAGTCGCATGGCTTTTCGTATGCGGCCAAGGCAAGACTGCCGACGGAACTGCGCGACATCCCCTACTTTCGCGACACCGTGCAAATGAATTTCGGGCGCCGGATCAAGAACGCAATGTCGCGGACCAAGGCGGGCATCGAGACCATGATCTTCGATTACTGGTATGTCGGCGCGGTCAGCGTCTGCCTGCCTACCAGCAGGACGACGCGAGCGACGGTGGTCTGTTTGCGCAACGCGAGACTCGGCACCTGGCGCGTCTTTCATCGCGACGATCTTCAATACGTGGAGGTGCAGATGCTGAACGGCTTTCTCGATGAAAGCCTGAAGGCGTTGCGGGCTTGAGCTTCTTGATAAAAAAATGACTGTGGCCGCTCCCGCCGGTACGCCCGCCCCGCCGACCGCACGGGAGCGCTGGCGGGCCAGCAGGCAATGCGGCACGGAGATGAAGATGGCAAATATACGGTTCACCCTGGCACTGATAATCGCCGCTTTGTCGCAACTGGCGCAGGCGCAAGGCTTGCCCGTGCGCCTCGGCAACGCTCAGCCCCTCGTGACTTCCGCCGAGCCCGCGAGGGCCGAGATATTCGTGCAGACCGGCAATTCCCAGCACGTCACCGTCGCTCGCTTCTCGGCCGACGGCCAATGGATCGCCAGTTGCGACGGTCTGGGGTCGGTCGTGGCATGGGACGCGACGAGCGGCCGCGAATTCCGCGAAGTGCACCGCCATACCGGAATGTGCTTGGGGGTCGACTTCACTCCCGACGGCCGAAACGTGATCTCCGCGGGCGGCGCATCAAGCGGCAACGAAGTGGTGATGTCGCGCCTGGTGGATGGCGCCACGCTGCAAACCTGGCGCGGCCACCCGGGCCAGGTGCGCGATGTCGTCGCTACCAGCGATGGACGCGGCGCATGGTCACTGGGCGAGCGCGATGGCTTGCGACGCTGGCAAATGGGCGTGGCCGCGCCGCTTAGCAAAATCAGCGTGGTTCTGCCGGGCGAGGACACGCAAGACGCCCCGGCCGCCTCGGCCATGGCCATGACCCATAACCAGCAGACGGTGTTCGTGGCCCGCACCGATGGCAGCATCTTGCGGATTGATCTGGGCGCTGACAAGGCGAATCCCGTCGTCAAGCTGGCGCCAGGGCCGGAAGCGATTTCGGCACTGGCGCTGTCGCCCGACGAACGCGTTCTCGCCGTGGCCTACGGCAGCCTGATGGGGTCGCGGCATCGTGACGTGTTGCTGCTCGACACCGCTACCGGCGCGGAGATGTCCCGCCTCAAAGGCCACCTGGGAAATGTCTTTGCGCTGGCATTTTCTCCCGACGGGAAACTGCTGGCCACCGCCGCGCAAATCGATCTCGCCGAACTGCTGGCGGGCAAACTCGCCGATGTCCGCCAGCACGAGTCGGTGCGGCTCTGGCGCGTGGCGGACGGCCAGCTGATGGCTGACGTGCCCAACCAGCGCAACGTCATGGGCGGCCCCTTCGTGCGCGGCAGCCTCGATTTTTCACGCGGCCCCGCCGCCGCCGATGGCGGGCCGCGCCTGGTCCTCGGCATGTGGGACGAAGCTGCACGCGTCTATGAACTGAGCGGGCCGCCGGCTGCCGCTGCCGCTTCGACCGCCGCTCCGCGGCAGGAAGCGGCAGGCCAGCCGGCCATGCGCCTCGTGCATACGCTGGAAGGCCGCGGCCTGGCGCCGCGCCAGTTGCACGTGAGCGACGCCAAGGCCCGCCTGCTGGTCGCCGACGGACGCCCGCGCATCGCCCCGGCCGAGACCTTTCTCGATGCCGCCACGGTGCGCGGTGAATTCGGCCGCGCTGCGGACTGGACCGAGGAGCGCCTAAAGAAGTTGAACCTGCTGTATGCCGGCCGTGGCTGGCTGACGCAGGTGCAGCGTGCTTCGCTGTGGGACCTGAACACCGGACGCCTCGAACGCGTGATCGACTGGCAGCGCTCGCCGACGACCGACCTGGGGGTGGATGCGCAGGGGAATTTTGTCTCCAGCGCGCCGTTGTTCCCACAGACCGTCATGGTCGCCCCGCTGAAGACCCGCCTCGTGCGCGAGGCCACGGTCGATATGGATGGACAGATTTCCTATCGGCACTTCAGCTACGAACCGTGGGACGGACCGGCCGACGAAATCTTCCTGCCGCCGCCTGCGGCGACAAGCTCAACCGGCAACGCCCCTACGACCGAGCGCCCGGTCCACGCGGGCGCCTATGCGACCGAACTGGTCATCCAGTCGCCGGCACAACGCTGGAGCGTCATCGCGGGCGTGCCGGTGCAGGACGCCAAAGCGGCCGCGCCCAACGTCCTGTCGCCGCGGCTGTTCGTGGTGGAACGCCTGGCCGACGGCAGCCGCCGCCACCGCTACGATATCGCGGCACCGGGCGTCGTGCGCGCGATGGCCGTGGCCGCCGACGAACGAACGCTGTGGGTGGCCGGAACGACCCGCGGCATGCCCTACAACGGCGATCATGAAGGCTGGTTGATGGCCATCGATCTGGCCGACGGCTCGATCGGCCGGGTTTGGCCGTTGTCCCGCGGCGTCACCGTGGACAAGCTGGTCCCGCATCCCGCCGGAAGGTGGGTGCTGAGCAACGGCGCCACCGGCCTCACCGTCTGGGACAAGAAGAGAGCGGGCACGTCCCGGTACCATGTGGAGGCCTCCGCCGAGGGCCGCAATGTACGGGCCCTGGCCGTGACTGCCGACGGGCGGCGCATCGTGTCGACCGACCTTGCCGGCTGGACGGTGTTGTGGGATTGGCCGCTCAATGCCGCGCCGGTAAAAAAGTGGAGCCGCCAATTGGCGCAGCCGAGCCCGTACCTGCTCAGCTTCATGGCCAATGACAAACGCATAGTCGCCGGCGCCGGCGACGGCTCGGTGCGAATTCTGGCGGCCGCGGACGGCGAGGAAATCGCCCGCATGATGCGCTTCGACAACAACGAATGGATCACCATGACTCCCGAAGGCTATTTTGCCGCCTCGCCGGAGGCTGATCGCTGGGTCAATGTGCGGATGGGCGACAAGGTCTACGGCATCGACCAGTTCTACGACGTCTTTTATCGACCCGACATCGTGGAGCGCAAACTCGCCGGCCTGCCCATCGAGCCGCTGATCACGGTCACGCTGGACGACGCGCTGCGCCAGCCGCCGCCGCAGGTCTTCCTGCAGCTGCCCACCGCTGCCGCGGCGCTGGCGGGCCAAAAAATCATAGTGCACCTGCAGGCGCATAGCCTGGGCGGCGGCGTCGGCGAAGTCCGCGTGATGCACAACGGCAAGCTGGTCGACGTGCTCAACGAGGCCGTCACTCGCTCGAGCCCGGCCGACGCGCCGGCGCGCGCGCCCGCCGCCGCGCCGTTGTCGGCGCAAGCGCAAAGCAATCAAACGGTGACGCGCACGCTGCGCCTTCTGGCGACCCAGGCCCGGCAGACGCAGGGGCCGGCGGCGCCGCCCTTGCAGGACGTGGCCGGGGAAGTCCCGATCGAACTGGTCGCCGGCGAAAATGCCATCACGGCGATCGCCTTCAACGGTGCGGGCAACCTGAATTCGCGACCGCTGACGCGGCGCATTCAAGCCACCGGCGCGAGCCCGGCGCCACGGGTCTTCGTCCTGGCGGTCGGCATTGACCGGTTCATGTACCCCAACCTGGCGCCCACGCTGCAATTCGCCGTCAAGGACGCCAATGACTTTGCCCACGCGGTGAGCGCCCGGCTGGGCAGCGTCTACCGCGATGCTCCGGTGGAGGTGCGCATCCTCCACGACGAGACCGCCACCCGCGAGGGCCTGCGCCAGGCGCTGGAGCAACTGCAAAAGGACGTGCGGCCCAACGACTTGCTGGTCTGGTTCGTGGCCAGCCACGGCACGCTCGACGACAACGCGCAGTACGGCATCGTGCTGCACGACTGGGATGGCCGCTTTCGCGCATCCAGCCTGTTCTCCACCGGCCAGATTCTGGAGGCCGCCCGCCGCATCCGCGCCTTCAACCAGTTCGTGATTCTGGATACCTGTCACGCCGGCGGCATCAACTCGCTGGTACGCGGCCTGTATGACGCGCGGCTGACGGTGCTGGCACGCAACATGGGCCTGCATGTCTTCGCCTCGGCCAGCGCGACCGAAGAAGCGGTCGACGGCTATGAAGGCAATGGCTTGTTTACCCACACGCTGCTGATGGGTCTCAACACATCGGACGCCGACCAGAACGCGGACCACGTCGTGACCATCGACGAACTCGGCGAGTATGCGCGGCGCGAAACACAGCGCATCGCTCACCAGACTTTTCGCCGCAGCCAGGATCCGTTGTTGATGAATTTTGGAAAGGACGTCATCGTTTATGCAATCCAATAGGCCTTGGTTCGCCGCCGCACTGTGCATCGGCATCGTCACGCTGGCATTCGCATCGGCCCTGCCGGCCTGGGGTCAGAACGCCGCGGGCGGTACGGGCGAAATGGGCGTCGTGCGCTGGCCCGGGGGCGACCTCTATGCGGAAGCGAATGCCTCGTCGGAAAAGATTGCCAGCGTGCCGCGCGGCGACAGCATCGAGTTCATCCGCCGCGACGGTCTCTGGAGCATGGTGCGCTGGCGCGACAAGGACGATGTCAAGGAAGGCTGGATGAGCCGCATCTTCATCGACTGGCGGCCCGCGGCACCGAGCGCCGCCCCCGTCTCCAGCCCCATGGTTGCGCCTGCTGCGGCAGCGGTCAGCGTAGCGGCCGTTCCCGCCAGGTCACGCGGCAGGGCCGTGATTTTCGGCATTTCGAACTACCAGGCCGACCAGCACATTCCGACGCTGACCGGCGTCCCGCTCGACATGCCAAGTGCCGCCGTCATGGCCCAGCTGATGGGCATTTCCGCGGATCGCGTGACGATCTACCGCGACGCCGAGGCCAGCAAGGCCGGCATCGTCGCCGTCCTGAGCCAACTCGCCAAGGAAGTGGCGCCGGACGAACCGGTGTTGGTGTACTACAGCGGTCATGGCGGACGCATCGCCGACCCCGACAACCCGGCGCGCTGCATCGAAGGACTCATTGCCTACGATGCCCAGTTTCTGACCGCCGCCGAGATGGCCGAACTGCTCCACCCGCTGGCGAAGATCACCGACAAGCTGTTCGTGTTCTTCGACTCCTGTCACTCCGGCGGCTTGTCCGCGACGCGGGCCGTCGGCGATCAACGGCTGAAGCCGAAGTTTGTCGCCCGTGGCGACCTGTCGAACTGCAGCGAAATCGTCAACGTCCTGCGCACGCCCGAGCAGGGCACCCGCGCTGCCGGCAGGCCCTACGTCTATGCCGCCGCGGCGCGCGCCGACGAGGTCTCGCTGGACGACCCCGAGAAGGGCGGCTTGGCCACTTCCAATTTCGTGCGCTGCATGGTCGAAGGCAACAATCCGCAGACGGTGGACGCGATCCGCGCTTGCGCGCAGAAGGGCATCGACTTGGCGCTGGCCGACAGTTCAAGCTTCAAGCCGCCGCACCTGGCCATCACCGGCGATCTGAATGCCATGCCGGAACAAACCGAATTGAGCAAAGCCCAACGCGAGAAGCTGTTGGCCAGCGCAACGCAGCCATCGCGCGGCGCCCAGCCTGCCGCCAGCAAGGCCGCGCAAGTCAGCATCCAGCTCGGCAGCAGGGGCTGGCCGCAGGTGGCGAATCCCCGGCAAGCCTTTGCCGCGATCGCCGCCCGCGCCGACGCGTCGCCGCTGCGGGTCAAGGCGCCCGACGCGATGAAGATCGACATCGACTCCCTTCGCCTTGAAGTGCAGGCGCCCGCGGAGGGCTATCTCTACCTGTTCGAAGCCACCGCCGACGGCAAGAGCGCCGTGCTGCTGTTTCCCAATCTGGTCGATCGCGATCATCGCGTGACAGCCGGCGAGGTGCTGCACCTGCCTCGCAGCAGTTGGCCGCTGGTGTCCGGCGGCCCGGAAGGCGAGACCCAGCTGCTGGTGGTGTTCGCCCGCGCCGAGCGCGACATTGCGCAACTCGTCGGCGAGGAAGCCGGACCCTTCCTGGATCTCGCCGTCTCGCCCGCCGGCATGCAGGCGCTGGCGCTCGCGATTAGCCGGTCGGCCTACGCCGACGAGGCGAATTGCCTGGGCCGCGCCAAGCCGGCAGTCCAGTGCGACGCCCGCTATTCGGCGACGCTCAAGGTCATCAAAGAGACGGCCGATCGCTAGCAGCCCGCCCGAAGTTGGACAACCGCAACGACTGCAAAAGCCGTCGGACGGCCGCTTGGCACCGCGGCCATCCTGGGCCGCGGTGCCAGCCTAGAGGCCGTTGTCGCGCTCTCGGCCGCGCAGTGCGCTGATGGCCGTGGCCAACAGGAACAGCGCGAGAGCCGCGGCGTTGCCCAGCCCGCCCCAGGCGCGCCATTCGGGCCGCCCCGCAAGATCGCCGTCGATTCGCAACAGCAGCGTCGCGTTCAACAGCGCGAGATGGACGTAGAACCATGGCGTGTAGGGCACGGCGATGCCCAGGACGGCCGGCAGCATGAGGGAGGCGTGGCCGACCACCATGGCGACGACGAAACCAAGGAAAACCGCGTGCAGCGCCGCGTCGTAGAGCGGGCCGTATGAGCCGGCGAATGGCAGCAACAGGCCGCCGACGCCGAGCCAGACGTAGCCGCCGACCAGGCAGACGGAGCTGAAGCGCATCTGGCCGTGATGGCGCAGATTGCGGCGCGCGACGTCATTGACCAGCAGCCAGAGCGACAGCCCGACCAGCGCGACGCCGATCAGCGTGGCGCCGGCTTGCCAGTGGAAAGGCAAGATCAGCGCGCCGACTGGCAGCAGCAGCGCCGCTGCCGCCAGCAGCGCCAGCGGCGCGGTGGCGGGGAGGCGCAGATGCGAAAGTTCGAGCCGTTCCCCGCTGATGGTGAGGACGAGAAATGCCAGCCACGCGCCGACCGCTTCGCTGGCCGGAAATCCCGCCAGCCAGACCAGGTTGCCGGCGACCCCGCAGAGCGCGCCGGCCAGCGCCATCACGGCGTGCGGGGCCGGCTGGCGGCGGAAAGAAGCGAAGGCGAGGGCGGCCAGCACGGCGCTGCCGGCCACCAGCAGCGCTGCGGAGAACGGATGGGGGGCGCCCAGCGCCGTGGCCAGCCCGCCCACTCCGGCGCAGGCCGGGCCGAGGTAAGCGAGCCGGCGCGCGCAGGCGGCGCGCTCCATCCCGATGACCGTGCCGAAGAACGCCGCCACCATGAGTGCGCCGTGGAACGTCGCGGGTTGGGTACCCGGCAGCGGCGGCTCCCAACCGAGGCGCCAAAGGCCGCCGAGCACGCCGAAGGCAAGGCTGACGAGGCCCAGCACCAAAAGCGGTGCACGTTGCGATGGCCGAAGGTTCCGGTCCGACGTGGATGCGTCTTCTTGCATGAGTGTTCTTGCTTTTCTCGAAGGGCACAGTTTAGCCAATAACGGCCGGACTGACGGAAGATCGGCCCGCACCGCGCGGATTATCCATATTTCGGGCTGGCGCCCGAGCGCACCGCGAACGCCGATCCGGCGGCCATTTCCGCTCGCTCTTCCGCCGGCATTGCCGCGCCCAGCTTGACGTCGGACATAAAACCGCGTTGAATTCGTCTATTACTAAAATATATGGTCGGAGGGGCGATGGAATTCTTCTGGAAATTCTACGATTGGAACGAACGCACGTTCTGGAATTCGCTCACCAAGAAGTTGATGAGCTTTTTGGTGCTGTTTTTCATCGACGTCGGCTTTCTCGCCGTATTTTTCTATCACAAGCAACTCGTCGCCGAAGCCATGACGAAGGCCGGCGCCGCTGCGGAATTGACCCGGCAAGTGGCGGCCGTGCTCGACGACGGCTTCATGCTGATGGTCGTGCTGACCCTCGTCGCATTGGCCTGGAATGTCCTTCAGATCCTCTATCTGCGCCATTTGATCGTGCGGCCGATCCGGTCCATTTCCGCAGTTTTCGACGAAATCGCCGGCGGCGAGGGCGATTTCTCGCGCAACCTGCCGACGGTGACGCACGACGAGTTGCGCACGCTGGCGGAAAGCTACAACCGCTTCGCCGACAAGATGCGCCAGATCATCAGCGAAGTCCGCAAGATGAGCGTCAGCATCGCCCGCGAAGCGGTGTGCGTGAAGAAGACCGTCGCCGCGACGGCGACGCGGGCGGCGCGCCAGGGCGAAATCACCGAAGCGGTGTTCGGCGCCAGCACCGAAGCGACGCAGGCCATCCATGAGGTCTCGGTGTCGACCGAGTTGATCTCCCATTCGACCGGCGCCAATCTCGACGCGGCTCATGCCTCGCTCGAAGAAACGCTGCAGATCGTCGGCAAGGTGCAGATGGTGAGCGAGCGGCTGTCGCGCTTCAACGATACCGTCGGCAACCTGGCGCAGCGTTCGGACAGCGTGCGCCAGATCGCGGCGCTGATCAAGGACGTCGCCGACCAGACCAACCTGCTGGCGCTCAATGCCGCCATCGAGGCGGCGCGCGCCGGCGAAGCGGGCCGGGGCTTTGCCGTCGTCGCCGACGAAGTGCGCAAGCTGTCCGAGCGCGTGAACGTCGCCACCCAGGAAATCAATGACAACATTGCCGGCATGAGCGCCCTGGTGAAGAGTACGCAAAGCGAGAACGAACTCATCAACGCCGACATCCGCGACACGCGGGCAGTGGTCGAGCGTTCCTCCGGGGAATTCCGCAAGATGGTGTCCGACTTCGAGCGCACCAGCGACCAGTTGAACCAGATCGCCGCCGCCATGGAAGAGCTGACGGCCACCAACGGCCAGGTGCACGACGCGGTCACGCAGGTTCACGCGCTGTCGGCGGAAGTCACCGGCAGCATGAAGTCATCCGAGGAATCGACGCTGACGCTGGCAACGGCGACCGAGAGCGTCCAGGAGCTGGTGTCGCGCTTCAAGATCGGCCGCGGCGCGTTCGATTTCAACGTCGACCAGGCGCACATCTTCCGCGCGGCGATCGAGCAAAAGCTCGGCGAGCTGGCGGGCGGCGGCGTCGACATCTGGGACCAGCGCTACCGGCCCGTGGCGGGGACCAACCCGCAGAAATACGACGTCAGCTACGTGCGCGCCTTCGAGCAGCAGGTGCAGCCCTTGCTCGAGAAATGCCTGCAATCCTTGCGCGGCGGCTCCTATGCCATCATCACCGACGTCAAAGGCTATGCGGCGATCCACAACAGCAAGTTCTCCAAGCCGCTGACCGGCGATCAGCAGGCCGACCTCGTCGGCAACCGCACGCGCCGGCTTTGGCAAGACCCGACCGGCCAGCGCAGCGCGAAGAACACCATGCCCTTGCTGCTGCAAACGTACGCCCGCGATACCGGCGAAATCCTCTCGGAAATCGACATGCCGATCATGATCGCGGGCCGTCACTGGGGCAATGTGCGCATCGGCTGCGACAGCAACGTCCTGCTGGAAGGGTGAAGCCGCGCGGCGCGCACGTGAGGCAAATTGTCGCAGGTGCTTGCGCTGACGAAGCCGGCTGTCCGGATGCGGGATAATCCCGCCATGCCGACATCGTTCCCCGACCGCGAGAGCACGCGCGCCACGCTGCGCCGCCTGGTGCATCTGCGCTGGATCCTGCTCGCGGCGTCGCTCGTCGCCATCCTGGTCGTGCCGGCGTGGCTGGACATTCCGCTGCCGCTGTTGCCGCTGTTGCTCGCCCTGGCGCTGCTGGCGGTCTTCAATGCCCTCGCGGCGCGGCGGCTGCAACGGGAGGCGACGCTGACGCCGCAGGCGCTGGGCGTCCAGCTCGGCGTCGATCTCGTCGTTCTCGGCGTGCTGCTGTTCCTCACCGGCGGCGGCGCCAATCCGCTGGTTTCGCTGCTGTTGCTGCCGGTCGCGGCGGCGGCGCTGATCCTGCCGTGGCCGTGGGTGGCCGGCATCGCCGGCGGCGCCATCGCGCTCTACTCCTTCCTCGCCGTGTGGTTCGTCCCCTTGCGCATCGCCGATGCGCAGCGCGCCACCAGTCTCCACCTGGCCGGCATGTGGCTGACCTTCGTCGTCTCCGTGATCCTGATCGCCTGGCTCATCGTGCGCATGACGGCCCTGATCCGCAGCCGCGATGCGGCGCTCGCCGCGGCGCGCGAGCAGGCGTTGCGCGACGAGCGCGTCGTCGCCCTGGGCGCGCTGGCCGCCGGCGCGGCGCACGAACTCGGCACGCCGCTGGCGACCATGGCGGTGATCGCCGGCGAACTGGCGAACGAGCCGGGCCTGCCGGCCGCTGTAGGCGAGGATCTGGCCCTGCTGCGGCGGCAAGTCGCGGCCTGCAAGGCCATCGTCACCAGCCTGGCCGAGCGTGCCGGTGCGGCGCGCCTCGAAGGCGCACGCGCGGTGGCGGCCGACCGCTGGGCGGCGGAAGTGGTCGAGCGCTGGCAGGCGACGCGGCCGCGGGCTTCCTGCACCGTCGCCATCGCCGGACCGGTGCCGGCGCCGCAGATCGCCGTGGACGCGACGCTGGAGCAGGCCCTCGCCAATCTGCTCAACAACGCCGCCAATGCCAGCCCGGAACCCATCGCGCTGCGGCTGGCCTGGAACGAGCACACGCTGAGCGCCGAAGTGGCCGACCGCGGTCCGGGTTTCCCCGCCCAGGTGCTGGCGCAGGCCGGCCGGGCGCCGCTGTTGTCGACGACGGGCGGCGCCGGCATCGGCCTGCTGCTGGCCCACGCCGCGGTCAGCCGCATCGGCGGCAAGCTCACGCTGGAAAATCGCGGCGGCGGTATCGCCCGCATCGAACTGCCGCTGGCCGGCAGTGTTACCCAAAGGGTGAGTGCATGAGCGAACGCATCCTCGTCATCGACGACGACCCGACTTTCAATGCCGTGCTGACGCGGGCGCTGGTGCGCCGCGGCTACGACGCCCAGGGCGTGCTGAGCGCCGAGGCAGCGCTGGCGGTGCTGCGCAGCGATGCGCCGACGCAAGTGGTGCTCGACCTCAACCTCGGCGGCACGTCAGGGCTGGCGCTGATCCGGCCGCTGCTGGAGGCCAATGCCGCCTGCCGCATTGTCGTCCTGACCGGCTACGCCAGCATCGCCACCGCGGTCGACGCCATCAAGCTCGGCGCCTTGCAGTACCTGGCGAAGCCGGTGGAAGTGGCGGCCGTGCTCGCCGCCTTCGCCGACGGGCAGCCGCAGACGGCCGCGGCCGTCGACGACATGCCGCTGTCGGTGGATCGCCTCGAATGGGAACACATCCAGCGCGTCCTGCGCGACCATGACAACAACATATCGGCGACGGCGCGCGCCTTGAACATGCACCGCCGCACGCTCCAGCGCAAATTGATGAAGCGGCCGGCGAAGCAATAGCGCCCGGCGCGCGGCGCCGGGCGGCGGCGACATCAATGCATTTGGGAGTGATCCATCATCGGCATCGACATCGACGCGGCTTGCGGCTTCTTCACCGGCGCCTCGACCTGCTTGCTGCTGCCGTCCGCGAAGCGCAGCGTGAGCGTGACCTTGTCGCCTTCCTTCATGGCCACCGGATCGATCATCATGATGTGGTAGCTGCCCGGCTGCAAGGCGGTCTCGCCCTTGGCCTTGATGTCGATGGCCGAGACCTGGCGCATCTCCATGACGCCGCCCTTGTCGACGTGGCTGTGCAGCTCGACGCTCTTGGCCGCCGCGCTTTCCGCCTTGACGAGCGTGGCATCGGCATTGCCGTTGTTCTTCAGCGTCATGAAGGCGGCGGTGGCCTTGGCGCCGGGCGGGATCAGGCGCACATAGGGATCGACGACCTGCACGCTGTCGGCGGTGCCGGCGGCGAATGCGGCGGCGCTGGCGGTCATCAGCAGGGCGAAGCAGAGGCGGGGCGCGAGGTTCATGACAACTCCTTGGGTGGTTAATGCGGGGGCGAGTCGAAGCGGAAGGGCACGGCGATGCGCTGGCGATCGGTTTCCAGCAGCACCGTCGCGCGCCAGGACATGGCGCCGCTGACGCAGACCGGCAGGCTGGCGGAGCCGGCAAAGCGGCCGGCGCCGGATGCCGTCAGGTCGGCGCGGTTGTAGCCCATGTTCATGGTGGCACCGGCGAGGTCGAGCGCTGCTTTCTTCGCCTCGACGCCGGCGACGCGGACTTCGATGTCGAACGGCCGCAGCGTGGGGATCGGCTGCGGCGTGATCGCCAGCTCGACGCGCCCGCCGCCCGGCAGCGTGGCGCCGCAGGCCTGGCGATGCAGGTCGCAGCCGGCATCGGGGTTCGCGGTGACGTCGCTCTTCGGCAGCAGCAGCGGCGAGAACCAATAGCCGGCGGCGCCGACCAGCAGCAATGCCAGGATGATGGCGGCGTCGACGAGCAGATTCTTGTTGGCGGGCACGGGCGCGAGTGGGGACGTTAACAGGCGGCGAGTTTAACCCGTCGCCCGCCCGGGCCGCCCGGGGTGCGGCAACTTGCCGCACCCCGGCAGCGGTCCGGCGCCGGACGAACCGTTATACTCGCGGCCATCATGACGATTCCGTTCCCGAACTCGGCCGCCAAGTCGGCCGCCATGCTGGCCCTCGTCGCCCTGTGCGCGCTGGCCGAACCGGCCGCCGCCGTCGATCTGCCCGCGTCCGGGCCGCTGTTCGCGGCGACGCTGTCCGGCCTCGACGACCAGCCGCAGGCCTTCGCCGCCTACAAGGGCCGGCCGCTGGTCGTCAATTTCTGGGCGCGCTGGTGCGCGCCGTGCCGCAAGGAAATACCCGAATTCATCAAGGCGCGCGCCCGCCATAAGGGCGGCGGCGTCGAAGTGCTGGGCATCGCCATCGAAGAGCAGGCGGTGGCGGTGCGCGATTTCGCCAAGGCCTATGACATCGATTATCCGCTGCTGCTGGCCAAGGACAACGGCATAACGCTGATGCAGGCGCTCGGCAACGCCCAGGGCGGCCTGCCGTTTACGCTGGCCATCGACCGCCGCGGCGAAGTGGTCTACCTGAAGCTCGGCACCATGACGGCCGCCGATATCGACGCGGCGTTCGCGGCGGCTTCCAAGCGCTGAGCGCGCTTCCCGACTCTTACTTGCCGGCCAGCAATTGCCTGAGGTCGGCGGCAATGCGCTCGGGCGCCTCGCCGTGGCGGATGGTCAGCCGCAATCGTCCCTGCGGATCGAAGACGTAGCTCGCTGCCGTGTGGTCGATGCTGTAGCTGCCCGGCTCCGCGCCCGGCTGCTTGGCGTAATAGACCTTGAAGTCGCGGGCGGTGGCGGCGATGGTCTGCTCGTCGCCCCAGAGCCCGAGGAAGCTCGGATCGAACCAGGGCACGTATTGCGCCAGCAGGTGCGGCGTATCGCGGCTGGGGTCGAGCGTGGCGAACAGGACCTGGACGCGGGCGGCGTCGGCACCCAGCAGCCTCATGGTGTCGCGCATGGCGGCCAGCGTCGTCGGGCAGACGTCGGGGCATTGCGTGTAGCCGAAGAACAGCACGACGGCCTTGCCCTTGAAGTCGGCCAGGCGGCGCGGCTTGCCGTTGTGGTCGATGAGCGCGAAGTCCTTGCCCCAGTCGGCGCCGGTGATGTCGGTGGCGTTGAACTTCGCCGGCTCCCCGCAGGATGACAAAATCATGGCGAGGACGGCAAGCGCGAGGGCGAGGAATTTCATGGGCAACCGGGGATAGTCGAGTTGGGAGTGCCGCAAGGCCTACGGCGCGGCCAGTTTATCACCGGCCGGATGCCCCTATACTGCGACCTATCGTCGCATCCGCCCGGTCCACGACCATGATTGCAATCGCCTCCGGCGCTCCTCGTCGGCTTGCCCGTGCCTGGCTCGCGGTCGGCCTTTGCGCGCTGGCCGGCGGTGGCCTGCTGGCGATCCTGCTGGTGCTGGCGCGCACGCCCGGCATCCAGGATCTGCTGCCGCTGCGCGACTTCTTCCGCGCGGCGCTGATCGCGCATGTCGATCTCACGGTCGCGGTTTGGTTCATGGCTTTCGCCGCCGTCATGTGGAGCGCGCTCGGCGATGCGCGCGGCGATGCGGCGGGGCGCGCGGCCGCGGCGCTGGCGGCGGCGGGCATGCTGCTGATGCTGCTGGCGCCGTTCTTCCCTGCCGCGCAGCCGCTGCTCAACGACTACATCCCGGTGCTGCGCCATGGCGTCTTCTACGCTAGCCTGGGCCTCTGCGGCGCCGGCTTCGGCCTTGCGCTGCTGCGCGCGCTGGCCACCACCTGGCCGCGCCGGCCCGCGTCCGAGCCGCTGCGGCTGGGCGCGTTCCTCGGCGCCGTGGCGGGGACTTGCGCCTTTGCCGCGTTCCTCTGGTCCTGGCTGACGCTGCCGCGCGCCATGGACCAGGCTTATTTCGAAGCCCTGTTCTGGAGCGGCGGCCATCTGCTGCAATACCAGCACGCGCTGCTGACGGTGGTGGCCTGGCTGTGGTGCGCCGGTCATCTGGGCGCCAAGCCGGCGGTCGGCGCGCGCACGCTGTCGCTGCTGTTCGTGCTTGCGGCGCTGCCGGTGCTCGCCGCGCCGGTCATCTACATCGCCTGGCCGGCCGGCGAACCGCAGCACGTCGCGGCCTTTGCCAGGCTCATGGTCTGGGGCCATCCGGCGATGGCGCCGCTGATCGTGGTGGCACTGGCGAGCCTGTGGCAATTGCGCGCCGTCGCGCATGCGGCGAAGTCGGCGCTGTATGCGTCCTTCGTGCTGTTTGCCGTCGGCGGCGTGCTGGGCTACCTGATCCGCGGCGCCAACGTGGTGATTCCCGCCCATTACCACGGCGCCATCGTCGGCGTCACGCTGGCCTTCATGGGACTCGCCTACGTGCTGCTGCCGCAGCTCGGTTTCCGCGCTGTCGACGGCCGCCTGGCGCGGCTGCAGCCGATCATCTACGGCGGCGGACAGCTGCTGCATATTCTCGGGCTGGCGTGGTCGGGCGGCTACGGCGTGCAGCGCAAGGCGGCCGGCGCGGAACAGGCGCTGAGTGCGCTGCCGCAGCAACTCGGCATGGCCCTGATGGGCCTGGGCGGCCTCATCGCCGTCATTGGCGGCCTGCTGTTCGTCCTGCTCTGCCTGCGTGCGATGTGGCCGCGCGCCGGGTGATGCCGGCTACCAGCGCGCGTCGATGCCGGCGGCGAGCAGCAGCAGCGTCAGTTGCAGCAGCGAGGCATGGAAGCTCGCCATGGCGGTGCGCCGGTCGGGCCGGCGCGCGAGGCGCCAGGCCTTGGCGATGAACAGCGCGCCGCCGCTCGCCGCGCCGACGGCATAGATCGCGCCGAGGCCGAAAAAAACCGGCAGCAAGGACGCGCCGACCAGGAGCAGCGTGCAGGCGAAAATGGTCTTGGCGGCACGCGCGTCGCCGACGACGACCGGCAGCATGGGCACGCGCGCGGCCTCGTAGTCGTCGCGAAAGGCGATGGCGAGGCTCCAGAAATGCGGCGGCGTCCACAGGAACAGCACGCCGGCCAGGAGCAGCGGCACCGCGCCGAGGTGCGGGTCGGCGGCGGCGGCGCCGGCAAGCACCGCCCAACTGCCGGCGAGCCCGCCGACGACGATGTTGAGCCAGCTGCGCCGCTTCAGCCAGATCGTATAGACGACGGCGTAGAAGAACGCGCCGAGGAAGACGTAGAGCGCCGCCCAGGCGTTGGCGGCGAGCCCGACGGCGGCGACGGCGGCGGCGATCAGGGCGCCGAAGGCGGCCGGCCAGCGCGCATCGCGGCGGAACTTGCCGCTGGCGAAGGCGCGCGTACGCGTGCGGCGCATCAGAAGATCTATGTCATGTTCATAATACTGGTTGAAGGCGCCGGCGCAGGCCGACGACACCAGCACGCCGAGCCAGAGCACGGCGATGTGCCAGGGGCCCGGCGCGGGAGCGGGCGCGACGGCGAGTCCGGCGAGCGCGGTGCAGGCGATGACGAAGCCGATGCGCAGCTTGAAAACGCCGAGGATGCTGCGCCATGACCCTGCCGCCGGCGTCACTTGAGACTCGATGAATTCCATGATCGCGTTGTGGTGAGATCCCGATGAATAGGGCCTTGCGCGGGGCTCGGCATGATTTCGGTATGTTAGCTCAGGCCTATAATTGTTTGCCGAGAAATCGTTCGTCCATCGCCGAGGAATGCCATTGGAATGAGTGCGCCCAGGGACCTTGCCGACCGCCGCCGCGTCGCCCGCTGGCTGTTCGTCTGCGCCGCGCTGGTGTGGTTGACGCTGGTCGTCGGCGGCGTCACGCGGCTGACGCAGTCGGGACTGTCGATCGTCGAATGGCAGCCGGTGCTCGGTGCCGTGCCGCCGCTCGACGCGGCGCAATGGCAGGAGCGCTTCGCCCAGTACCGCCAGACGCCCGAGTACCGGCTGGTGAATGCCGGCATGTCGCTCGACGCCTTCAAGCGCATCTACGCCTGGGAGTATGCGCACCGCCTGCTCGGCCGCGTCGTCGGCGTGGTTTTCCTGCTGCCGTTTTGCTGGTTCCTCTGGCGGCGGCGCCTCGACGGCGGCCTCGCCGCCAGGTTGCTCGGCATCTTCGTCCTCGGCGGCCTGCAGGGCGCGCTGGGCTGGTACATGGTGAAGAGCGGGCTGGTCGCCGATCCGCGCGTCAGCCAATACCGGCTGGCGGCGCATCTGGCGCTCGCCTTCCTGATCTTCGGCGCATCGCTGTGGATCGCGCTGGGGCTGACGGCGCCGCGTCGGCGCGCGGCCGCGAACGCCGCCTTGATGCGGCTGCGGCGCGGCGGCGCCGCGCTCATGCTGCTGGCATTGGTCATGGTCGGCAGCGGCGGCTTCGTTGCCGGCATCCACGCCGGCAAGGCCTACAACAGTTTTCCGCTCATGGCCGGGCACGTCGTGCCGCCGGAAATCCTCATGCTCGAACCGTGGTATCTGAACTTCTTCGGCAATTCGGCGACGGTGCAGTTCGACCATCGCCTCGGCGCCTGGCTGCTGGCGGGCCTGGTGCCCTGGTTCGTCTGGCGCCTGCAGGGCGTCGCCGTCTCGGCGCGCGTGCGCCAAGCCGCGCGCCTGCTGCTCGCGGCGCTGGCGCTGCAGATCGCGTTGGGCATCGCGACGCTGCTGCTGGCGGTGCCGGTGGCGCTAGGCGCGGCCCATCAGGGCGGCGCGATGGTCTTCTTCGGCGCGCTGCTGTGGCTGAACCACGAGCTGCGCGTCGCCGGCTGAGGGAATAGAAAACGCCCGCGCGTCCCGCCCGAGGCGCGGCGCGCGTGCTGGCGACGAGCGGCGGCGCGCGTCAGGCGGCGGCTTGGGCCGGAATCTTCCTGCTGTGATGGGTGATGCGGTTCTTGGCGTCGACGTACACCAGGTCGGGCTCGAACTTCGCCAGCTCGATTTCGTTGTACGCGGCGAAAGTGGCGATGATCAGCAGGTCGCCGGGCGCCGCCTTGCGGGCAGCGGCGCCATTCACCGAAATCGTGCCCGAGCCGCGCTCGGCCTTGATGGCATAGGTCGTGAAGCGTTCGCCGTTATCGACGTTCCAGATCTCGATCTGCTGGTATTCGCGAATGTCGGCGGCGTCGAGCAAGTTCTCGTCAATGGCGCAGGAGCCCTCGTAATGGAGCTCGGCTTGCGTCACGGTGACGCGGTGCAGCTTGGACTTCAACATCGTGCGTTGCATTGTCGGTCCTTTCTCATGCAAAGGAAGGCGGCAATCATCGGCGCCCGGCAAAGGGCTCCGTCCTGTCTGCTACTGGCCAACGCCGGCATGAGCGCATCGCGGTGGCCTAAACTTCCAGATTGTCGATGAGGCGCGTGCTGCCCAAGCGCGCCGCAGCCAACACCACCAACCTGGATTCGTGAGCGGTCGGCAATTGTAGATCAATTTTATTTCGCACCGCAATATAGTCGGGAGACCAGCCATGCTCGGCCATTTCGGCGAGCGCTTGCCGTTCCAGGGTGGCAAAATCGCGATTCCCGTTGCGGATATTGCTTACCACCTTAGTTAGAGTGCGGAAAAGCCTAGGCGCTTCAAGCCTTTCGGCCTCGCTGAGGTAGCCGTTGCGCGACGATAGCGCCAGGCCGTCGGCGGCCCGCACGGTCTCGCCGGCGACGATTTCGATGGGCAGATTGAAGTCCCGCGCCATGTTGCGGATTACCAACAGCTGCTGGAAATCCTTCTTGCCGAACAGCGCCGTGTCGGGCTGCACGATCTGGAACAGCTTCATGACGACCGTGGCGACGCCGCGGAAATGCCCCGGGCGAAATTCGCCTTCGATGATGTTGGCATGCTCGGGCGGCGGCTCGACGTGATAGCCCTGCGGCTGCGGATACATTTCGGCTTCGTCCGGGGCGAAGAGATGATCGACGCCGGCGGCGGCCAGCTTGTCGCCATCGGACTGGAAGGTGCGCGGGTACTTGTCGAAATCCTCGCCGGGGCGGAATTGCAGGCGGTTGACGAAAATCGTCGCCACCACGGTGTCGGCCAGGCCGCGCGCCTGGGTCATCAGCGCGACGTGGCCTTCGTGCAGGTTGCCCATGGTCGGCACCAGCGCCACGCGTTTCGTCGGGCCGGCTTCTTTCAGCGCGGCGCGCAGGCCGGCGATGGTTTCGTGGATGTGCATGGCGATGATTTCAGTAGCAGTGTTCGGGCGCCGGGAAGCTGCCCTCCTTGACGGCCTTGACGTAGGCGATCACGGCGCCGTCGATGCTTTGCGCTTCGCGCATGAAGTCCTTGACGAAGCGCCCCTTCTTGCCGGGATAGACGCCCAGCATGTCGTGCAGCACCAGCACCTGGCCGTCGCAGTCTTTGCCGCCGCCGATGCCGATGGTGGCGCAGGCCTTGAGTTCCTGCGTGATCTCGCCGGCCAGCTGCGCCGGCACCATTTCCAGCACCATCAGCGCCGCGCCGGCCTGTTCCAGCGCCTGGGCGTCGGCCTTCATGCGCGCCGCGCCTTCGTCGCCGCGGCCTTGCACGCGGTAGCCGCCCAGCGCATGCACCGACTGCGGCGTCAGCCCGATGTGGGCGCAGACGGGAATGCCGCGCGCGACGAGGAAGTGCGTCGTCTCGGCCATCACCTCGCCGCCTTCGAGCTTGACCATCTCGGCGCCGGCGGCGAGGAGCCGCACGGCGTTCCTCAAGGCCTGCTCCTTCGATTCCTGGTAGCTGCCGAAAGGCAGGTCGGCGACGCACATCGCGCGCTGCGCCATGTGGCCGACGCATTCGGTGTGATAGACCATCTGCTCCATGGTCACCGGCAGGGTCGAGGTCTTGCCCTGCATGACGTTGCCGAGCGAATCGCCGACGAGTATCACGTCGACGCCGCAGCGGTCTTCGAGCGCGGCGAAGCTGGCGTCGTAGGCCGTGAGCATGGCGATCTTCTCGCCGTCCTTCTTCATGCGCGCGAGCTCGGGCAGGGTGATCGGCTTGTTGCTGGCGAGGTAGGTCATGGGGCGCTCCGGTTCAGCGGGAAACGAAATATACCGCGCTGCGCAAATAAAGTCGGCCTCGACTCACGACGCGGGCTGCGCGCGCCACCACAGCGAAGCCGCGCAGATCGCCAGCGTGGCGAGGGTAACCGGCACGCCGACGGCGGCGTGCCGCCGCCAGGGAATGCCGATGCCGCGCCGCGCGGCGGCGTCCACCACGATGATGTTGGCGATGCTGCCGACGATCAGCAGGTTGCCCGCCAGCGTGCTCACCAGCGCCAGCGTCTGGCCGGCCAGCGTGTGCGTGGCGAAGGGCAGCAGCAGCATCACCGCCGGCACGTTGGAAACGATGTTGGACAGCACGAGGATGGCGGCGAACAACGGCGCGGGCTGCGCCAGGTTTACGCCGGCGGCGCCGAGTCCGGCGACGATGCCGCTGACGATGCCGGTCTGCTGCAAGGCGTGGTTCACCACGAACAGTCCGATGAAAAGGATCAGCAGTTCCCAATCCACCAGCCCCAGCATCCGGCGCGAGTGCAGCTTGCGGCTTGTGAGCAGCAGCCCCGCGCCAGTCAAGGCCGCGACGTCGCGCGGCCACGCCGGCAGGAACAGGAATACCGCCACCAGCACGCCGGCCACCGCGAGTCCCTTGGCCGTCTGCCAGCGATCGAGGCCCGCCGCTGCGCCCGCCGGCGCATCGACGGCCGGGAGTCGCGCCGCCGCGGTTTCGGGCAGCGTCCAGCGCCCGCGCGTCTGCCAGGCGATCAGCGCCCAGGTGGCCGCCAGGCCCAGCAGCACGGGCGCGAGCGCCTGGGCGAAATAGCCGCCGAAGGAGAGCTTCAGGGTTTCGCCGATCAGCATGTTCTGGGGGTTGCCGATCAGCGTCGCGGCCGAGCCGACGTTGGCGGCACAGGCCAGCGCCAGCAGGAAGGGCACGGGGTCGAGGCGGCGCTTCACGCAAGTGTCCATGAGCACCGGCGCGACGGTGAGGCAGACGATGTCGTTGCTGAACACCGCCGACAGCAGCGCGACGATCGCGATCAGCGCGGCCAGCAGCTGCGGCGCCGCCATCGGCAGCGCCGCGAGCCGGTGCGTCACCCAGGCATAGAAGCCGCCCAGGCGCATTTGCGCCGAGATCACCATGAACGAGAACAGCAGCATCAGCGTCGGAATATGGATGGACTTGGCCGCCGCCTCGGGGCTGACGGCTTCGATGCCGATGAGGGCAATCGCGCCCAGCAGCGCAACGCCGGTGCGGTCGAGCTGGAGAAACGGCAGGCCGCCGAGAATCATGCCCAGATAGACGATGCAGAAGACCGCGAGAACCGTCGCCGTCATGGCCGCATCAATCGGCTAGCTTGACGATGGCCTGATCGGCGCAAGCCGCGAGGAGAAGGGCGACTTCGCCGTGCCCGGGCACGACGATGCGCGGCGCGATCTCCGCCAGCGGCGCCAGGACGAAGGCGCGTTGATGCATGCGCGGATGCGGCAAGGTCAGCGTCGGCGTGGCGAGCGTCGCGTCGCCATGCAGCAGCAGGTCGAGGTCGAGCGTGCGCGGCGCATTCTTCACGCTGCGCTGGCGGCCGAAGCGTTGCTCGATGGCGAACAGTTGATCGAGCAGGGCTTGCGGTGCCAGGTCGGTTTCCAGCGCTACGACGGCATTGATGAAGTCCGGCTGGTGCTGGAGGCCGACCGGCGCCGTGCGGTAGAGCGACGAGGTGGCGCGGCGCGCCGACGCGCGCACGCCGTCGAGCGCGGCGATGGCGGCTTTGACGGTAATGATCGGGTTGCCGAGGTTGGCGCCGAGCGCCACGTAGGCCAGCGTCAATCCGCCGCCTCCGGCGCTGCCGCCTCGGCGGCCTTGCGTCCGCGGCTGCGGCTGCGGCGCTTTTTCTTGGTGGTGTCGGGCAGCAGCATCGCCTCGCGCCCGGCGTGGTCTTCGTCCTGGAATTTCGTCCACCAGTCGGCGAGTTCCTGCGGCACTTCGCCGCTCTCGGCGCGCAGCAGCAGGAAGTCGTAGGCGGCGCGGAAGCGCGGCTGCTCGATCATGCGCAGCGGCGACTTGCCCGAGCGCTTCTCGAAGCGCGGCTGCAGGAGCCAGATGTCCTTGATGTCGCCGGCGATGCGGCGCGTGATGGCGAGCTTCTCGGCTTGCTGGTCGAGGACCTCGTCCATGGCCGCGAACAGCGCCGGCACGGGCAGTTCCTGCGCTGCCTTGCGTTCCGCCCAGTTCGCCAGCACTTCGTGCCACAGCAAGGTGGCGAAGAGGAAGCCGGGCGAGGTCGGCTTGTCGGCGCGCACGCGCGCGTCGGTGCTGGCGAGTGCCAGCATGACGAACTTCTCGCCGAGCGGCTGGTCGAGGATGACATCGAGCAGCGGCAGCAGGCCGTGGTGCAGGCCTTCGTGGCGCAGGCGCTTGACGCATTCGACGGCGCAGCCGGAAAACAAGAGCTTCAGCATCTCGTCGAAGAGCCGCGCCGGCGGCACGTTCTCCATCAGCGCGGCCATCTCCTTGATCGGCGCGCGCACGGCGGGATCGAGCGTCAGGCCGAGCTTGGCGGAGAGGCGCACGGCGCGCAGCATGCGCACGGGATCTTCGCGGTAGCGGCTCTTCGGCTCGCCGATCATGCGCATGGTCTTCTGCTTGAGGTCGTCGACGCCGCGGTGGTAGTCGAAGACCGTCTCGGTGACCGGATCGTAGTAGAGCGCGTTGACGGTGAAGTCGCGGCGCGCCGCGTCCTCTTCCATGGTGCCCCAGATGTTGTCGCGCAGGACGCGGCCGTGCTCGTCCTTGAGCGTGTTCTCGTCGTGGGCGGCGCGGAAGGTCGATACCTCGAGGGTTTCCGAGCCCATCATCACATGCACGATCTGGAAGCGCCGGCCGATGATGCGCGAGCGGCGGAATAGCGCGCGCACCTGGTCGGGCGTGGCGTCGGTGGCGATGTCGAAATCCTTGGGCTCGATGCCGGCGATGAGGTCGCGCACGGCGCCGCCGACGATATAGCCCTTGAATCCGGCGCCCTGCAGCGTCTCGCAAACGCGTCGCGCGCCGACGGCGACGAGCGCGCGGTCGATGCCGTGGCGGGCGTGCGGAATGGTCGCCGGGGCGTGGCGGCTGGGTGCATCGCGCCGGAACACGCGGCGCAGCAGCTTGCGGATCATGCGGGTCGTGGGAACGGAAAAGGCCACAATGATACCGGAAGTGGCTTGTATCCCCGCTGTTTATGCGATGATGCCGAACCTTTCCCATCGTCTGCAAGCATGCGAGCCAATCCGCGACTGGCTTTCCATTACGGCTTGACGATCTTTCTCAGCGCCTTCCTGCTGTTCCAGGTGCAGCCGCTGATCGGCAAGATGATCCTGCCGTGGTTCGGCGGTTCCGCCTCGGTGTGGACCACCTGCATGCTGTTCTTCCAGGTGCTGCTGCTGCTCGGCTACCTCTATTCGCATTGGGTGGTGCGCTTTCTTTCGGCGCGCAGCCAGAGCCTCGTGCATGTTGCGCTGCTGGCGATCAGCCTGCTGCTGCTGCCCCTGAGCCTCAGCGCCGACTGGCGTCCGACCGGCGCCGAGAATCCGACGCTGCGCATCCTCGGGCTGCTCGCCGCCAGCATTGGCCTGCCCTATTTCGTGCTGTCGACCACCGGGCCGCTGATCCAGGCCTGGTTCGCGCGCGAACGTTCTGGCGCCGTGCCTTACCGCCTGTTCGCGCTGTCCAATTTCGGCTCGCTGCTGGCCTTGCTCGCCTATCCGCTGGCGGTGGAGCCGCTGCTGCCGACGCGCTGGCAGTCGTGGCTGTGGTCGGGGCTGTTCGTCGGCTTCGCGATTTCCTGCGCGCTGCTGGCCTGGCGCGGGCGCCACGGCGAGTCGGCGCGCGCAGCGCATCATGAAGGAGAGGTCGCGCCGCGCGGCGCCGACCGCCTGGCCTGGGTGGCGCTGGCCGCCTGTCCGTCCATCCTGCTCATCGCCGACACCAGCTACCTGACCGAGAACATCGCGCCGATCCCGCTGCTGTGGGTCGTGCCGCTCGCGCTCTACCTGCTCTCCTTCATTTTCTGCTTCGAGCGCAAGGGCTGGTACCAGCGCCGCATTTTCCTGCCGCTGCTGGTCGCTGGCCTGGGCGCCCTGGCCTATCTGCCGACGCTCGGCCTCAACGCCTTGCCGATCCTGGCGGCGATGGGCATCAACCTCGCCGCCTTCTTCGTCGCCTGCATGGTCTGCCACGGCGAACTGGCGCGGCGCCAGCCGCATCCTTCGCACCTCACCGGCTATTACCTGATGCTCGCCAGCGGCGGCGCCTGCGGCGGCGTTTTCGTCGGCTTCGTCGCGCCCTACTGGTTCAACAGCAATTACGAATTTTCCATCGGCCTGGTGCTGACGGCGCTGGTGACGGCGGCCGTCGTGCTGCGCGGCCACGCCTTCGCCAGCCCGCAGCGCCGCACGGCGGCGTGGGCTGCGGCCGCGGCGGCGGTACTGGCGATCGCCTGGATCCGCGTCGACGACCACATCGAAGACCTCGCCGGCGCCCGCGTCACCGCGCGCAATTTCTACGGCACGCTGCGCGTGTTCGCCGGCGGCGAAGGCGACGACGCCTATCGCACGCTGATGCACGGCCGCATCATCCACGGCCGCCAATTCACCGCGCCCGGCCGCGCCGACCAGCCCACCACCTATTACAGCCGGGAGGCCGGCGTCGGCCGGGCGCTGACGGCACTGGCGCACCGCGGCCCGCTGCGCGTCGGCGTCGTCGGCCTCGGCGTCGGCACGCTGGCAAGCTACGGCCGCGCCGGCGATTACTTCCGCCTTTACGACATCGATCCGCTGGTCATGGACTTGGCGCGCCGCGAATTCAGCTTCCTGTCGGCATCGAAGGCGACGCAGGACATGGTGCTCGGCGACGCGCGCCTGCAACTGGAAAACGAGGCGTCGCAGCAGTTCGACCTGCTGGCGCTGGATGCTTTTTCCGGCGATTCCGTGCCCATCCACCTGCTGACGCGCGAAGCCTTCGCCCAATACTTCCGCCACCTCAAGCCCGGCGGCGTGCTGGCCGTGCACATCACCAACCGCTTCCTCGATCTCGCGCCCGTCGTCAAGACCGCCGCCGCAAGTTTCGGCCGCCAGGCGCGCATCGTCACCTTCGAAGGCGACCGCGCGCGCCAGGTGTTCCATTCCGTGTGGGTGCTGGTGAGCGCCGATCGGAGCTTCTTCGCCGACCCGCTGCTGCAGGTCGCCGCCGAGATCGACGCGCCGCCAAATTTCCGCCTCTGGCGCGACGACTACAGCAGCGTGTTCGCGGTGCTGAAGTGAGGCGCTAGCGCAGGCTGATCACCGGCCAGCCGATTTCGCGCGCATGGGCGCGCAGCGTGTCGTCAGGGTCCACTGCCACCGGATTGCCGACTTTCGCCATCAGCGGCAGATCGTTGTGGGAATCGCTGTAGAACCAGCTTTCCTCGAAACTTCCCCACCACCAGCCGAGGCTTTCCAGCCAGGCTTCGACGCGCTCGATCTTGCCGGCCTTGAATGCCGGCGTGCCGCGCGCCTTGCCGGTGAAGCGCGCGCCGTCCCAGGCCGGGATCGTCGCGATCAGGTGAGGGATGCCGAACTCGCGGGCGATGGGGCCGGTGACGAAGCTATTGGTGGCCGTGACGATGGCGGCAATGCCATTGTCATCGACGTGGCGCTGCACCAGGGCGCGCGCCGGGGCGCCGATCAGCGGCTTGATGCGCTGCTCGACGAATTGCCCGCGCCAGGCGTCGAGTTCGGCGCGCGGGTGGCGCGCCAAGGGCGCCAGCTGGAAGTCGAGGAAGGCGTGGATGTCGAGCGTGCCGGCCTTGTAGTGCTCGTAGAACTCGAGGTTCTTCGCCTCGTGCACCTCGCGGTCGAGCACGCCTTTCGAGATCAGGAATTGCGCCCACTCGAAATCGGAGTCGCCGGCGAGCAGCGTGTTGTCGAGGTCAAACAGGACCAGTTTCATCGTTTTCCGTTATCCAGTTGCTTTGCATGACTTCCTTCAACAGCGGCAGCGTCGCCGGCCGCTGCTTTTCCAGCGAGGCGCGATCGAGGCCGTCGAGCACGGCCATCAGCGAGGGCAGGTCGCGGCGGCCGTGGCGCAGCAGGTAATGCACGAGGCCGGCGTCGACCTTCATGCCGCGCAGCAGGGCGTGGCGTGCGAGCGCCGCGGATTTCTCCTCGTCGGTCAGCGGCTTCACTTCGTAGATCAGCGACTGGCCGATGCGCGTGCGCAAGTCTTCGCGCAGGCTGAGCCGCAGCGGCGGCACGGGCCCCGAGAGCAGCAGGGAAAGACCGAGCAGCCGCACCGAGTTGAAGGTGCGAAACAGCGCTACCTGCGCTTCGGCCGAGAGCTGATCGACGTCGTCGACGATCAGCAGCCCGCCGGATGCGACGTGCAGGTCGGCACCTGCGGCGGCGCCGGCAACGGCGTGGGTCGGGCGGCGCAGCGCCGCCGCCCGACCCACGGCGGCCAGCAGGTGCGAACGGCCGCTGCCCGGCGCGCCCCAGAGGTAGATCATGTCGAAGCCGCCGGGGTCGGCGAGCGCGCGCAGGCGGTCGACGAGTTCGGCGTTGATGCCGGCGACGAAGTTGTCGAGCGAGGGGATTCGCTCCGGCGCGAGGTCGAGCAGAAGCTGGGTCACGCCGCCGCCTCCGAGCCAGTTGTCCAAGTTCTAGCGCGGCGCTGTCGGCGGCCGGCCGCGCTCGCGGACGCTGCGCCCCCATGCGCTCCGCTCATGGGTCCCCCTCCGCTGCTCACGCGTCCCCCCGGTATAAACGGCTGTCGAGGTAAAGCCGGCGCACTTCGCGCAGGCCGACCAGCAAGGCGGCGGAGGCGGGCAGGGCGAGCAGCACGCCGACGAAGCCGAAGAGCTGGCCGAAGGCCAGCAAGGTGAAGATCACCGCCAGCGGGTGCAGGCCGATGCGCTCGCCGACGAGATAGGGCGTCAGCAGGACGCCCTCGAGCACCTGGCCGATGCCATAGACGACGAGCACGGCGATGACGGGAGTGAAGCCCTGGAACTGCAGCGTGGCGACGATCAATGCGATCGACAGGCCGGTGACGTAGCCGACATAGGGCACGAAGATCAGCAGGCCGGTGAGCAGGCCGACGGAAAACGCCGAGGGCAGGCCGACGAGCCAGAGCGCCAGGCTGTAATAGAGGGCGAGGATCAGCATCACCAGCAGTTGGCCGCGCAGGAACTGCGAGAGCACGGCATCGATGTCGGCGACCAGCTGCATGGCCTTGGCATGCCAGGCGCGCGGAATGGCGTTCTCGATGCGGCCGAGGAGGCGATGCCAGTCGAGCAGCAGGTAGAACATCGCCACCGGGGTCAGCAGCACCATGGCGACGATGCCGAGGAGCGCGATGCCGCCGATCTTGAGGGATTGCAACAGCTTGTCGACGAGGGAACCCCAGCCGTCCGGGTTCGCCGCCAGAGTGCGGCGCAGGAACTCGGCATCGAGCCGGACGCGAATGCCATAGTGCTCGTGCAGCCAGGGCACGAGCCGGTCGGTGATCATGGCCGACAGCTGCGGCAGGCTTTCGACGGCGATGCGCGCCTCGTCGATGAGCAGCGGCAGGACGATCAGCAGCAGGGTCGCCAGGATGGCGCCGGCGAGCAGCATCACCGCCAGCACGCCGACGCTGCGCGGCAGGCCGAAGCGCTGCCAGCGATCCACCAGCGGATTGCAGATGTAGGCGAGGATCGCGGCGAGGAAGAAGGGCGCGAGGATCGGGCTCAGGGCGGCCAGCAGCCAAAGCAGCAGCAGGCCGGCGCCGACCCACAGCGCTGTTTGCAGTCGGTCTTGGAGGATCATTTCCGGTAAAATCCGGCGATTGCCGAGAAGGCGCCACTTTACCATTCCGCTGGAAAACAGGCCGTGTCCTCATCTCCCAACCTGACTTATCGCGATGCCGGCGTCGATATCGATGCCGGCGATGCCCTCGTCGAGCGCATCAAGCCGCTTGCCCGCCGCACCCTGCGTCCCGAGGTGCTCGGCGGCATCGGCGGCTTCGGCGCCCTCTTCGAGATCTCGAAGAAGTTCAAGGAGCCGGTGCTGGTCTCCGGCACCGACGGCGTCGGCACCAAGCTGAAGCTGGCCTTCCAGCTGAACAAGCACGACACGGTGGGCCAGGATCTCGTCGCCATGAGCGTCAACGACATCCTCGTGCAGGGTGCCGAGCCGCTGTTCTTCCTCGACTACTTCGCCTGCGGCAAGCTCGACGTCGAGACTGCCGCCGCCGTCGTCGAGGGCATCGCCAAGGGCTGCGAACTGGCCGGCTGCGCGCTGATCGGCGGCGAGACGGCCGAGATGCCCGGCATGTATCCGGCAGGCGAATACGACCTCGCCGGCTTTGCCGTCGGCGCCGTGGAAAAATCCGCCATCATCACCGGCAAGACCATCGTCGCCGGCGACGCCGTGCTCGGGCTGGCTTCCAGCGGCGCGCACTCGAACGGCTACTCGCTGATCCGCAAGATCATCGAACGCGCCCGGCCCGACATGAACGCCGACTTCCACGGCCAGCCGTTTTCCCACGCCGTGCTGGCGCCGACGCGCATCTACGTCAAGTCGCTGCTGGCGCTGATGGCGCAACTGCCGGTCAAGGGCATGGCCCACATCACCGGCGGCGGCCTCACCGAGAACATTCCGCGCGTGCTGCCCGAGAACGTCACGGCCGTCGTCGAGCGCAATTCCTGGACGCTGCCGCCGCTGTTCCAGTGGCTGCAGCAGGAAGGCAACGTCGCCGACGCCGAAATGCATCGCGTCTTCAACTGCGGCATCGGCATGGCCGTGGTGGTGGCGCAGTCCGATGCCGAGCGCGCGCTGGAACTCCTGCGCGCTGCCGGCGAAACCGCCTACCGCATCGGCCGCATCGCAGCGCGCGAGGCCGGGCAGGCGCAGACCGTCGTCGTCTAGACGGCAGCGGGCCCGCGTTCCCGCGGGCTCAATTCCCAAGCTTGAGGGTCGCCAGCGACCGCCCCGGGGAGCGGGCGGCGGGCGCTCGTGCGCGCCTGGCGTTGCGCGGCGGCGCCGATCGCGGCGGCGACTGAAACTTCAGGCGCAAACGTCAGTCACATGAAGTGATCTGGCTTTTACAGAATGGTTTTTTGTTTCCGGCGACGTGGCGGGCAGTGTGTTCGCTGCGCCGATTTTCCCGCGAAGGTTTTTTGTCGAACGTCGCATGGGCCGATGCGTCAGTGCCGCGGTATCGACAGAGGTAGGCCGCATGGTGCCAGAGATCGAGAGGTTGGTCCTCAACGAAACTCCGGACGGCGTGGTGGTGACGACGCCGGAAGGGGTGGTCGTGTATTGGAACCGCGGTGCCGAGAACCTGTTCGGCTACGCCGCTGACGAGGCTATCGGCCGCAAGGTTCGCGACATGGTCATCCCGCCGAGCTGGGCCGAGCAGGAAGACGCAGCTTTCGCGCGGGCGCTGACCGACGGCCGCGCCGATTACGAATCCGTGCGCTGCACGAAGGACGGCTCGCTGATCTATGTCGCCGTGTCCGGCAAGGTCGTCGCCGGTGCGCCGGGCTATTTCCTGCTGACGCAAAAGGACGTCACGAACCAGAAGGTGCAGCGCGAAGCGAAATTGCTGGAAGCCAAGTTCCGCGACCTGCTCGAATCGCTGCCCGATGGCATTGTCATGACCAACTCGACCGGCCGCATCGTCATGGCCAATACGCAGGCGGAAAAATTGTTCGGCTACCCGCCGGGCGAGCTGCGCGGCCAGTTCATCGAAGTGCTGCTGCCCGGACGTTTTCGCAGCGGCCACGTCAACTATCGCTCGGCCTATTTTTCCCGCCCGCGCACGCGGGCGATGGGCGCGGGCATGGAGCTCTACGGCCTGCGCAAGGACGGCGTCGAGTTTCCCGTCGAGATCAGCCTGAGCCCGCTCGCCACCGAGGAAGGCACGCTGGTCATGAGCGCGGTGCGCGACATCAGCGACCGCAAGCGCATCGAGCAGACGCTGCACGAGAAGAACATCGAGCTGGAAAACGCCAACCTGGCCAAGGACCGCTTCCTCGCCAGCATGTCGCACGAGTTGCGCACGCCGCTCAACGCCATCATCGGCTTCACCGGCATGCTGCTGATGCAGCTCGCCGGTCCGCTGTCCGCCACGCAGGACAAGCACCTGAAGACCATCCAGTCGAGCGCCAAGCACCTCTTGTCGCTGATCAACGACCTGCTCGACCTGGCCAAGATCGAATCCGGCAAGCTGCAGCTGGCGTTCGAAACGGTGGATTGCAAGGAAGTCGTGCGCCAGGTGACGGAGACGCTGCGGCCGCTGGCGGAACAGAAGGGCCTGGCGTTTCGCGTCGAGACCGCGGACGAGGAAATCATCGTCGATACCGATCGCCGCGCCCTCAGCCAGATCATCATCAACCTGGTCAACAACGCGATCAAGTTCACCGAGCGCGGCGAAGTTCTGGTTCGGCTGGCGCGCCGCGGCAGCGGCGCCGACGTGTGCACGGAGCTGAGCGTGACCGACACCGGGCCGGGCATCCGCGAAGCGGACCAGGCCAAGCTGTTCCAGGCGTTTTCGCAAATGGACGACAGCACGACGCGGCGCCACGAGGGCACCGGTCTCGGGCTCTACCTCAGCCAGAAGCTGGCCGGCCTGCTGCACGGCCAGCTCTCGCTGGTCAGCCGCGCCGGCGAAGGCAGCACTTTCACCCTCAACCTGCGGCACGCCGCCGTCTCCGTCGGCGACGCAGCCAGGGAGGCCGGCGCGTGACCGCGCGTCGGCATCACATCGGACAACAATGATGGCAGCGCGCATTCTCATCGTCGAAGATCATCCGGCGAACATGGAAATGATGACCTTCCTGCTGGAATCGTTCGGCTACCAGGCGCTCTCGGCCTACGACGGCGAGGAAGGTCTGCAAGCCGCCTACCGCGATCGGCCCGACCTGATCGTCTGCGACGTGCACCTGCCGAAGCTCGACGGCTACGGCGTCGTGCGCCAGCTCAAGATGTCGCCCGACGTCCGGCATATTCCGGTGATCGCGGTCACCGCGCTGGCCATGGTCGGCGATCGCGAGAAGCTGCTGCAGGCCGGCTTCGATGACTACATCAGCAAGCCCATCGAACCGGAGCGCTTCATCGGCCAGGTCGAAGGCCATTTGCCGGCCGCGCTGCGCGCCGCGCCGCCGCCGGGGCCCAGCGCCAATGCCTGCGCCGACGCGCCCAAGCCGGTGGCGGGGCGGGCGCGCATCCTGGTGGTTGACGATTCCGCCATCAACCGCGAACTCATCCGCGACTTGCTCGAACCCTTCGGCTACGTCGTCAAGCTGGCGCAAAGCGTGGAGGAAGGCCGCCAGGCGATCCACCGCGCGGCGTTCGACCTCATCGTCTGCGACATGCACATGCCGCTGGAGAACGGCATTGCCCTGCTGCGCGAGGTGAAAGGCGATCCCGAACTGGCCGCCATCCCCTTCGTCTTTCTCAGCGCTTCCTACGAGGACGAAGTCAATCAGCAGCTCGCCACGTCGCTGGGGGTGACGCGCTCGCTGCGCCGGCCCATCGAGCCGCAAGCGCTGCTCGCGGAGATCGCCGCCTGCCTGCCCATCGACAAGAGAGGAAAGCCTTATGGCAAAGATCCTGGTCGTTGACGACCGTCTGACCAATCGACAGTATCTGATGACGCTGCTCGGCTACTACGGGCACGAGCTGTTCGAGGCGGCCAACGGCGCGGAAGCGCTCGACGTCGTGCGCGCCGTGAAGCCGGACCTGGTGATCACCGACATCCTGATGCCGACGATGGACGGCTACCAGTTCGCGCTGCAATTGCGCGCCGATGCCGCCGGGCCGCAGCCGCGCCTGATCTTCTACACGGCGACCTACAGCGCTCCGGCGGCGCAGGACATGGCCGCGAGTTGCGGCGTCGATGCCGTGCTGATGAAGCCTTGCGATCCGGCGGACCTGCTGGCCACGGTCAATCGCCTTCTCGGCATCGCCGAGAAGACTGCCGCCGTCGCCGCCGCGGCGCCCGAGGCCGCCGGCGCGCCGGCGTTGCCGGCCGACTACAACCTGACGAAATACATCACCAAGCTGCAAATGACCAAGCGCGGCTTCGACGACATCGTCGTGCGCAACCTGAAGACCGTGCTCGAGCGCGAACTGGCCGACCTGCTGGCGGACGAGTTCTCGGAGGACATCGCCGACCTGCGGCGCCTGCTGTTCCGCTTGACCGTGCTCATCGAGGTCAGCACCGAGACGGCGGCGGAACGCGATCCGGCGCGGCTGGTGGAGATCTTCTTCGGCGCCGCCTGCGAGGTCATCAATTCGCATTACGCCGCGATCGCGATGTTCGACGAGCACGACCGCACGCTGCGGCACCTCTACAGCAAGGACGTGCCGGTCGGTCCGCTGCAGCGCAATCCGCTGCACGGCGCGCTCGGCGCGCTGGCCGCCGGACAGCGCGCGCTGCGCTGGGACGGCGTCGCGGCGCGCGCCAACATCGGCGAGCTGCCGCCCGGCCACCCGGCGGTCGCCAACCTGCTGGGCGTGGCCATCGCCGCGCGCGGGCAGACCTACGGCTGGCTCTACTTCGCCGACAAGCACGGCGACCAGGCCTTCAGCGAGGAGGACGAGCGCTTCGCCGCCATCCTCGTCGAAAAGCTCGCCCTGATGTATGAAAACGTCATGTTCTACGATCTCATCCAGCGCCACGCCGCGCAATTGCAGGTGGAGTCGACGCAGCGCGCCGCCGCCGAAGTGCGCTTGCGCGAAAGCGAGCAGCGCTTCCGCCAGCTGGCAGAGAACGTGCGCGACGTCTTCTTCCTCGATTCGATCGCCGGCGAAACGCTCTACGTCAATCCCGCCTACGAGGACATCTGGGGCCGCAGCCGCGACAGCCTGTACGCGGCGCCGTGGTCGTGGACCGAGCCGATCCACGACGACGACAAGGACGCCGCGGTGGCGCGCTTCCAGAAGGCCTTGCGGACCAGCGGCGAGTTCGACTTCGAGTTTCGCATCGTGCGCCAGGACGGGCAATTGCGCTGGATCCGCGCGCGCGGCTTTCCGGCCCGCAACGAGGCCGGCGAAATCTTTCGCGTCGCCGGCATCTTCGAGGACGTCAGCGAGCGCAAGGAGCAGGAAGAAAAGATCGCCCGGCTGAGCCGCATCCAGCGCGTGCTGAGCGGCATCAACTCGGCGATCGTGCGCATCCACGAACGCGGGGCGCTGTTCCAGGAGGCTTGCCGCATCGCCGTCGAGTTCGGCCAGTTCGCGCTGGCGTCGATCGCCGTCCTCGACCCGGAGACGGGCGCGCTGGCGACGCTGACCATGCACGGCGAGGACGCCGAAGTCTTTTCCGCCATGCGCGACCGCCCGGGCGAGGACATGGGCACGACGGGCGAGGCGCTGCGCACCGGCAAGCCGTCGTTCTGCAACGACCTGGCGCTCGAACCGCGGCTCAGCGAGCTGCGCGCGGAGATGCTCGAGCACGGCTACCGCTCGGTGATTTCCCTGCCCTTGCTGCTCGACGGCGCGGTGACCGGCATGATCGAACTGTGCTCCCGGGACGCGGACTTCTTCGATGCCGACGAACTGCCGCTGCTGGAGGAACTCGCCGGCGACGTGTCGTTCGCGCTGGCGTTCATCGCCAAGACCGAAAAGCTCGACTACCTCGCGTACTACGACGCCCTGACCGGGCTGCCGAACAGCACGCTGTTCCATGATCGCCTCAGCCAGCTGGTCCTCGGCGCCGCGCCCGAGACGGAGAAGATCGCCGTCATCGTGGTCGATCTCGACCGCTTTGCCGAAATCAACGACCGCCTCGGTCGCCATGCCGGCGACATTTTGCTCAAGCTGGTGGCGAAGCGCCTCGACCAGGCGCTGACGGAGCCCATCACCGTGGCGCGGATCGGCGCCAACACCTTCGCCGCCGCCGTCGGCGGCCTGCAGCGCGGCGCCGATGCTGTCAGCATTTTGCAGGAGCGGATTTTCGAACCGCTGGCGCGGCCGTTCGACGTCAGCGGCATCGACATGCAGTTGTCGGCGCGCGCCGGCATCGCCCTTTTCCCCGACGACGGCGGCGACGCCCATACGCTGTTCAAGCACGCCGAGTCGGCGCTCAAGCAGACCAAGGCGTCCGGTGCCGCGCGCTTCCTCTACTACTCGGCCGAAGCCAACGCCCGCATCGCCGCGCGACTGGCGCTCGAACAGCAAATGCGCGAGGCCATCCGCGCGCAGCAATTCGTCCTGCATTACCAGCCGCGCGTCGATCTGGCCAGCGGGCTGATCGTCGGCGCCGAGGCGCTGATCCGCTGGCAGCATCCGGAGCGCGGCCTGCTCGAGCCCGACGAGTTCATCCCGCTGGCCGAGCAGAACGGCCTCATCGAGGCCATCGGCGACTGGGTCATCGACAGCGTCTGCGCCCAGCAGGTGGCGTGGCTGGCGCGATACGGCGCGACGGTGCCGGTGGCGTTCAACCTGTCGGCGGTGCAGATCGGCAAGGCGGACTTCCTCACCACGCTGCAGCAGGCGCTGGCCGGCCGGGATCTCGACAAGAAATACCTCGAAGTCGAACTCACCGAAAGCGCCGTCATGGAGAACCTCGACGACGCCATGCGCACCTTGTCGGCCTTGCGGGCGCTGGGCATCGCCTTGTCGCTCGACGACTTCGGCACCGGCTATTCCTCGCTCGCATACTTGAAGCGCTTCCCCTTCAACTTCGTGAAGATCGACAAGTCGTTCATCGCCGACATCGTCCATAACCCCGAAGACGCCGTCATCGCCAAGGCCATCATCGCCCTGGCGCACCGCCTCAACTTGCGCGTCGTCGCCGAAGGCGTGGAAACCGAGGCGCAGCTCACCTACCTGCGGGCCAACGGCTGCGACGAAATCCAGGGTTTCTACTTCAGCCGCGCCGTACCCAGCGCCTTGTTCGGCGAGATGCTGCGCACCGGCAAGCGGCTGGAGTTCGCACCGGTTGCCGAGCCGGGGGCGGCGCGCACGGTGCTGGTGGTCGATGCCGACGCGGCCGCCATCACGACGCTCAAGCGGCTGCTGCAGACGGAAGGCTGCGACGTCCTGA
Organism: Rhodocyclaceae bacterium; assembly: GCA_028713915.1. GTDB lineage: Bacteria > Pseudomonadota > Gammaproteobacteria > Burkholderiales > Rhodocyclaceae > Nitricoxidireducens. The sequence goes on from JAQTNK010000016.1 coordinate 39,854, forward strand.
CCGCGGAAAGCGGCGAGCAGGCGCTCGACGTCATGAGCGTGAATGCGGTCCAGGTCATCGTCTGCGATCAAAGGATGCCGGGCATGTCGGGCACCCAGTTCTGCGGCCGGGTCAAGAGCCTCTACCCGGAAACCGTGCGCATCGTGCTTTCCGGCTACCCGGATATCGAGGCCGTCGTCGATGCCGTGAACAAGGGCGTCATCTATCGCTTCCTGACCAAGCCGCTGGACGATCGCCTGCTGAAGACGCACGTCCGCGATGCCTTCCGGCACTATTCCTCGGCCGAAAGCGGCGAAGCCTTCCTCGATTCCGTCGCCTGAGGACGCGCGGCGCGCGGCCCCATCTACGCTCCACGCTTAGCCGAGCTTGGCCCGTTCTTCGCGCTGCACCTGCGTGACGAAGCGTTGCAGATCATTTTCCTGCGGGTGCGTCAGCTTGACGAAGCGGCAGCCCAGCCGTCCCGTATTCTTGTAGCCGCGCGTCACCGTGCCGACGAAGCAGACGGCCAGGTCCATTTCCAGCTTGCCGTACTTGCCGAGGTCGATGGTGGCGCGCGGGATGACTTGTCCGGGCGTGAAAGGCAGCGTCTCCTCCGGCGCTTCGAGGCCGACGCCGCCGATGCCGATGTCGACGACCGCCATCTCCCACGGCGTGGCGGCCTCGCCGAGCTTGAAGCTGCACGGCCGCCGCTGGGTCAGCGGCAGCGACAGGCGGAAGAAGTCGCGGCGCTGCATGCGCACGAACCGCTGCGGAATCGCCGTGGCGAAGGCGGGCCGCCCCTGGTAGTTCGTCTTCCAGATGCGGCTGGCGATGAACTGGTTGCGCACGCCTTGCGGATTGGCGATGAAGAAGGTGCGCGGACTGTCCAGCAGACGCGCGTTGATCTCTTCGCTGCCGCCCCAGTCGAAGACCAGGGTGTCGGTTTCCTCGTCGATCTCGAGCAGTACCGTGAGGAAGGTTTCGCGGCCTTCGTCGAAGATCACGCTGACGAGTTCGCCGTCGTTGATCAGTTGGCGCAGGTAGAACGCGATTTCGCGCCGGAACGTGATGTCGAACGCTGCTGCGTTGTCTTCCGGAGTCGCGATCATGGACGAGAAAGGGAGCCCGCAAGGTGGTTGTCGACGAGTTGCGCTATTTTCGCTTGGGACGAGGTGTCTAGGCAATCGATAAGCGCAAGATCCGGCGTGGACTTGAGCCAGGTCAGTTGCCGCTTGGCGAACTGGCGCGTGGCGAAGACGCCGCGATCGCGCAGTTCGGCGGCGGGCAGCCGCCCTTCCAGCATCTCCCAGACCTGGCGGTAGCCGACGCAGCGCATCGACGGCAGGCTGCCGTGGAGCGTGTAGCGGCGGCGCAGCATTGCCACTTCGGCCACCAGGCCCCCGGCCAGCATGGCGTCGAAGCGCCGGGCGATGCGTTCGTGCAGCAAGGCGCGGTCGCCGGGCAGCAAGGCGAGTGCGAGCGGCCGGTAGGGCGGCACATCCGCTGCCTGGCGCGCGAAGATGGCGTCGAGCGGCTCGCCCGTCAGGCGCACGACTTCGAGCGCGCGCTGGATGCGCTGGGAATCGGCGGGGGCGAGCCGCGCCGCCGTGGCCGGATCGAGCCGCGCCAGTTCGGCATGCAGGGCGGGCCAGCCGCGCTCCTGCGCGGCGGCGGCGATGGCGGCGCGCAGCGCGGCATCGGCCGGCGGCAGGTCGGCAAGGCCTTCGCGCAGCGCCTTGAAATAGAGCATGGTGCCGCCCACCAGCAGCGGCACGTGCCCGCGTGCGGTGATCTCGGCCATGACGCGCAGGGCATCGGCGCGAAAGCGCGCGGCCGAATAGCTTTCCTCGGGCGAGACGAGATCGATCAAGTGGTGCGGAAAGCGCGCCAGCGTGTCGCGGTCGGGCTTGGCCGTGCCGATGTCCATGTCGCGGAACACCTGCGCCGAATCGACGCTGACGAGCTCGACGGGAAAGCGCGCGGCGAGTTCCATGGCGACGGCGGTCTTGCCGCTCGCCGTCGGCCCCATGAGGAGAATGGCCGGTGGCAACGTCATTTGCCGCGCATGAAAAGCTTGTCGAGGTCCGTCATGGTGAGCTGCACCCAGGTCGGCCGGCCGTGGTTGCACTGGTCGGCGCGTTCGGTGGCTTCCATCTGGCGCAGCAGCGCATTCATTTCCGGCAGGGCGAGGGCGCGGTGCGCGCGCACCGCGCCGTGGCAGGCCATGGTGGCGAGAATCTCGTTGCGGCGGGATTCGACGATGCGGCTGGCCGGCTGTTCGGCGAGTTCGGCGAGCAGGCTGCGCACCAGCGCCGCGACATCGCCGCCGGCGAGCAGCGCTGGCACGGCGCGCACGGCCAGCTGCTGCGGACCGGCGGGCGCCACGTCGAAGCCGAGGTCGCGCAAGGCGTCGGCGTTTTCTTCGGCGCTGGCCATTTCGCCGGCGTCGGCGGCGATCAGCGCCGGCACCAGCAGCGCCTGCAGCGCCGGCGGACCGGCATCGAGCGCGTTCTTGAGCTTCTCGTAGAGGATGCGCTCGTGGCCGGCGTGCATGTCGACGAGAACGAGGCCGGCCGCGTTTTGCGCCAGGATGTAGACGCCGTGCAGCTGGGCGATGGCGTAGCCCAAGGGCGCCGTGCCGGCGCCGTCTTCCGCCGCCGCCGGCGCGGCAAACGGGGCGCCCGCCGGCTCGCTGCGTTCGGCCGCCGCGGCGGCGCTGGCGAAGGCCTGTCGCGCGAAATCGAGGTAGGCACCGGCGTCGGGTTCGCGCATGACGAAGCCGGTCTGGCGCAGCGGCGGCGCGAATGCCGGTGCCGCCGCCACCGGCGCCGGCCGCGCTGCGCCCAGCGGCGCCGCCAGCGCCCGCGTCAGGGCGTGGAAGACGAACTGATGCACGCCGCGGCTGTCGCGAAAGCGCACCTCGGTCTTGGCCGGATGCACGTTGACGTCCACGCCGGCCGGGTCGAGCTCGAGGAACAACGCATAGGCCGGATGGCGGCTGCCGTGCAGGACATCGGCATAAGCTTCGCGAGCGGCGTGGGCGAGCAGCTTGTCGCGCACGAAGCGGCCGTTGACGAAGAAATACTGCTCGTCGCGGCCGGCGCGCGAATAGGCGGGCAGGGCGGCATAGCCGGCGAGCCGCAGCGGGCCGGCGACGGCGTCGACGAGACGGCCGTGGGCGAAGAACTCGTCGCCGAAAATCTCGCGCAGGCGGCGCTCGGCGTCGCCGGCCGCCAGGCGGCGCTTGACGGCGCGGTCGTGCGTCAGCGCAAAAGCCACGCCGGGCCGCGCCAGCGCCATGCGGCGCACGACTTCGTCGCAGTGGGCGAACTCGGTGTTCGCGGTCTTCAGGAACTTGCGCCGCGCCGGCGTGTTGTAGTAGAGGTCGGCGACTTCGATGACGGTGCCGGCGGCGAGCGCGGCCGGCTCGGCGGCGGTGCCGTTCCGGATGCGCCAGGCATGGGCGGCGTCGGCGGTGCGGCTGGTGACGCTCAGGCGTGCGACGGCGGCCATGGACGCCAGCGCCTCGCCGCGGAAGCCATAGCTGGCGACGCACTCGAGATCGGCGAGCGAGGCAATCTTGCTCGTGGCATGGCGGGCGAGCGCCAGGGGCAGGTCGTCCTTCGCGATGCCGCCGCCGTCGTCGGCGACGCGGATCAGCCGGACGCCGCCTTCTTCGATCTGCACGTCGATCCGGGTGGCGCCGGCGTCGAGACTGTTCTCGATCAGCTCCTTCAGCACCGAGGCCGGGCGTTCGACGACCTCGCCGGCGGCGATCTGGCTGATGAGAAGGTCGGGAAGGGCGTAAATGCGCGACACCGGCGGATTATAGCGGTGCCGGGGCGGCGGGCCGCCGTTGCCGATGCGCGGTAGAATGCGCGCCTCGCAACGCCACGTCTCCGGTCCCAGCGCATGGATTTCCTCGCCCCGTTGGTCGACATCGTCCTCCATCTCGACAAGCATCTCGCCCTGCTGGTGGTCCAGTATGGCGTTTGGATATATGCGCTGCTGTTCCTGATCGTCTTCTGCGAGACCGGCCTCGTCGTGACGCCCTTCCTGCCCGGCGATTCGCTGCTGTTCGTATCCGGCGCGCTGGCGGCGACCGGCGGCATGGACATGGCGGCGCTGATCGGCGTGCTGCTGGCGGCGGCGGTGCTCGGCGACAACTGCAACTACTGGATCGGCCGCTGGATCGGCAAGCGCGTGCTGCACTGGGGCGCAGGCGCGCCGCGCTTCTTCAACCGCGGCGCCTACGACCAGGCGCATGGCTTCTACGAGCGCTGGGGCGGCCTGACCATGACGCTGGCGCGCTTCATCCCGCTGGTGCGCACCTTCGCGCCCTTCGTCGCCGGCGTGGCGCGCATGACTTACGTGCGCTACTTCGCCTTCGACCTGCTCGGCGCCGTCGTCTGGGTGGTGTCGCTGTCGGCGGCCGGTTTCTGGTTCGGCAACCTGCCGGCCGTGAAGAACAACCTCTCCGTCGTCATCGTCGTCATCGTCGGCATATCGCTGGCGCCTATCGCCGTCGGCTGGCTGCGGCAGCGTTTCGCCCGTTGAAACATGGCCTTGGGGCGCGCTTGGCGGTATGCGCTAACATAGGTCATGCGCGTTTCCCTGCTGGCAGCGGCGTTTTCGGCAGTCTTGACGGCCTGCACCGCCACGTCCGGTTCGGGGCCGCAAGGCACGACCGGCTTCGATCCGGCCCAGCTCGCCAAGACCGATGTCGACCGCATTACCGATGCGCATCGCCGCGAGATTTTCGCCAGCCTGCACCTGCTGGCCGAGAAGCTCTACCGGCGCAATCCGCGCGAATGGCGCAAGTCGGCGGCTAGCGTCGAGGCGGCGGTGGGGCGGATCTTCGAGCCGCGCTATGCCTGGCGCCTGCCCGAGTTCGAGGGCAAGTGGGGCACCGAACTGGTGTTGCTGGGCTTGCGCGAAGACTATCGGGGCGACCGCGTCGCCGCGTTCATCGGTGGCTTGGGGGGGATGCTGCATGCCGCTTTCGAAGAAAAAACGGAGTTTTTCGTGACCGACGACCTCGATCCGCAGAAGCTTTACAACAGCGCGCGCAACGTCGAGATCGCCGCCTGGAAACTGGCCCAGGCGCACGACGCGGAGGGCCGTCCGCTGCTGCTTTCCAATGAGATGAATCCGGAATACAACCTGAGTTTCGAGCGCGAGTTCGGCAAGATGATCGGCAACCTGGACCTGCTCACCGACGTCGTCGCCGACAAGACCCACCGCGGCATCGTCAAGGCGATCCAGAGCGTGGCGTCGTTCATGTTCCTTCCCGTCGCGGGCCTGAAATAATGAAGTCATATGTCATATTGATCTCGGGGCGCGGCAGCAACATGCAGGCGCTGATCGCGGCGCAACTGCCGGGCCGCTGCGCCGCGGTGATCTCCAATCGGCCCGATGCCGCGGGTCTCGCCTGGGCCGCGGCGCGCGGCGTGCCGACCGCCGTCGTCGACCACAAGGCGTTTGCCAGTCGCGCGGCTTTCGATGCGGCGCTGGCGGCGGAGATCGAGCGCCACGCGCCCGATCTCGTGCTGCTGGCGGGCTTCATGCGCGTATTGGGGCAGGACTTCGTCAAGCGCTTCGACGGCCGCATGCTCAACATCCACCCGTCGCTGCTGCCGTCGTTCCCGGGCCTGCACACGCATGCCGCGGCGCTGGCGGCAGGCGTCAAGATCCATGGCTGCACCGTGCATTTCGTGACACCCTCGCTCGACTGCGGGCCGATCGTCGTGCAGGCGGCGGTCCCGGTGCTGCCGGGCGACAGCGAAGCTGCGCTGGCGGCGCGCGTCCTGGCCCAGGAGCACGTCGTCTATGCGCAGGCGGCGCGCTGGTTCCTCGAAGGGCGCATTGCCGTCATCGACGGCCACGTGCAGTTGGCCGGCGCGGCCAACGCCGACGGCGCGCTGCGCGTGCCGCTGGATTGAGGAATGCCCTTCGCCATCGCCTTGGCGGTCTCGGTCTTGCTGCATGCCGCGGCGATCGTCATGCCGGGGTGGGCGCTGCCGGGCGATGCCGAGCCCGAGCCGCAGCCGCTCGAGGCGCGGCTGGTGCTGCCGGCGCAGCCGGCGCCGGTCGCCGCGGCAGCGCCGAAGCCGCATCCGCGCCCGACCCGGCGCGCGCCGCCGGCGACGCCTGTCGATGCCGATGGGCCGGCGCCGGCGGCCGCAGCGCCGGAGGCGGTCGCCGCGGCAGCGGAGCCCGATGCCGCGGCGGCCGCGCCGGCGGTTGTGGTGCCGCCTGCGCCGGTTGCGCTGCCGCCACCGCCGCCGCCGTCGCCGCCCTGGGCGCACCAGGGCCATGTGCGCTACCTCGTTCGCTATGGCGACGGCGGTTTCATCATCGGCGAGCGGACCGAGGCATGGCGCATCGACGGTGAGCATTACGCCATCCGCTCGTCGTTCGAACCGAAAGGCCTGGCGGCGCTGCGCGGACGGACGCGGACGCAGACCAGCAGCGGCGAGGTGACGGCCGCGGGCCTGCGCCCGCATGAATTTCGCGACCAGCGCGAGGGCCGCGACGCGGACGTCGCCACTTTCGACTGGGCCGGCGCGCAGATCGTCTTCTCCGGCGGGCGCGCGGCCGGCCGCCTGGCGGACGGGACGGAGGATCTGACCTCGGTGTTCTATCAACTCGCCTGGCTGGCGCCGCGGCAGGACGTGGAGTTCGCCGTGGCGACCGGCAGCCGCGTCGGCCGCTGGACCTTCGAATGGGTCGGCGAGGAAAAGCTGGAACTGGCGACGGGCATCGTCGCCACGCTGCATCTGCGCACCCGCGCGGATGGCGACAGTACTGAAGTGTGGCTGGCCCCGGCGTACGGCGGCCTGCCGGTTAAAATCCGCTATGTCGATCGCAAGGGCGACGCATTCGAGCAGACGGCGGACCTACTGGACCTGAATTGACATGAGCATAACTGCAAAAATGATCGAAGGCGCCGCGGTGATGACCGCGGAACTGCTCAAGTTCGCCCAGCCGGCCGATGCCGCGCTCTCCCATTATTTCCGCGCCCAGAAGACCGGCAGCCGCGAGCGCGCCTTCATCGCCGAGACGGCGTATGCCGTGCTGCGCCGCCGCCGCTGGCTGACGCGCCTGGCCGGCGCCGACGCCAACCCCGGGCAACTTGCGCTGGCGGCGCTGGTGCGCATCCAGGGCGTGAACCTGCGCCAGCTCGAAGTGGCGCTCGATGCCGACGAGATGGCCTGGGTGGTCGCGTTCAAGGCCAGGCCCGAGCCGCAGCTGACGCTCGCCGAGCAAGCGGATTTTCCCGACTGGCTGGCCGAGCGGCTGGCGGCGCGCATGAGCGCCGACGAAATCCTCGAACTGGCCCGCGCCCTCAACCGGCCGGCACCGCTCGACTTGCGCGTCAATGAGTTCAAGGCCAAGCGCGCGGACGTGCTGGCGCAATTCGCCGCCGAAGGCCTTGCCGCCGAGCCTTGCCCCTATTCGCCGCAGGGCATTCGCCTCAAGAGCAAGCCGGCGCTCTCGCGCCACCCGCTCTACCTTGCCGGCAGCATCGAGGTGCAGGACGAAGGCTCGCAGCTGCTCGGCTATCTGCTGGCGCCGAAGCGCGGCGAGATGGTGGTGGACTTCTGCGCCGGCGCCGGCGGCAAGACGCTGCTGCTCGGCGCGCTGATGCGCTCGACCGGCCGGCTGTATGCCTTCGACGTTTCCGACAAGCGCCTGGCGAAACTCAAGCCGCGCGTGGCGCGTTCGGGCTTGTCGAACGTCCATCCGGCGTGCCTGTCGGGCGAGAACGATCCGCGCGTGAAGCGGCTGGCCGGCAAGATCGACCGCGTGCTGGTCGACGCGCCCTGCTCGGGGCTCGGCACGCTGCGGCGCAATCCCGACCTCAAGTGGCGGCAGACGCCGGAGAGCGTGGCCGAGCTGACGCGCAAGCAGGCCGACATCCTCGCCGGCGCGTCGCGCCTGCTCAAGCCCGGCGGCCGCCTCGTCTATGCCACTTGCAGCATTCTCGACGAGGAGAACGCCGGCATCGTCGACGCCTTCCTGCAGGCGCATCCCGACTTCCATCGCCTTTCGGCCCGGGACCTGCTCGCCAAGCAGGGCATCGCGCTCGACTGCGGCGATGACATGCGGCTGATGCCGCACCGGCATGGCACCGACGGCTTCTATGCCGCGGTGCTGGAGCGCAGCAGGTGACGATGCGCATCGTCCTGCTGCTGGTCGCCGCCTTGCTGGCGCCGGCGGCAGCGGCGCTGGGACCGCTGCCGGCGCAGGGCACGGTCGAAGTCTATTTCACGCCCTGGGACGACGCCGAGGGCGCGTTGCTGCGCACCATCGGGCAGGCGCGGCACAGCATCCACGTCCAGGCCTATACCTTCAGCAGCCGCAACCTCGCCTGGGCGCTGGGCGAGGCGAAGAAGCGCGGCGTCGCCATCGAGATGCTCACCGACCGCGAGCAGGCGACGAAGAACGAGCACAGCCTCGTCAATGCGCTCCACGACGCCGGCATCCCGGTCTGGTTCGAAGTGCGCTATGCCAGCGCCCACAACAAGGTCATGCTCGTCGATGCGGAGGAAGGCGATCCCGTCGTCGTCACCGGCAGCTACAATTTCACGTTCTCGGCGCAGGCGCGCAATGCCGAGAATCTCGTCATCCTGCGCGGCAACGCGCCGCTGGCGCGCGCCTATCTCGACAACTGGCGGCGCCATCGGCGGGACGCCGTGCCCTATTCGAGGTGAACGCGACATGGACTCGAACGAATTCGGCAGCTTGCTGATCGGCCTCTGGCGCGACCTGCAGCGACCGGACGTGCTGTGGCAGGCCGCGGCGCTGGCCTTGTGCCTCGCGCTGGGCTGGCTGGCGAACCGCGTCGCGCGCAGCAGCAAGGCGGCGGATGGCACGGCCGGGCTGCTGGCGCTCGGCCGCCGCGGCTTGCGGCGCCTGGTGTTCCCGCTCGTCGCGCTGGTGCTGGTGCTGGTGGCGCGCGCCATCCTCGGGCACTGGCAGCACGTCAACCTGCTCTCGGTGGCGGTGCCGCTGCTGGCTTCGCTGGCGGTCATCCGCATCGTCTTCTTCGTCCTGCGCTACAGCTTCGGCAACGCCGGCTGGCTGGCGTCCTTCGAGCGCAGCTTCGCGCTGCTCGCCTGGGGCGTGGTCGCCTTGTACATCACGGGCGTGCTGCCGCAACTGATCGACATGCTCGAAAGCGTGAGCTTCGCCGCGGGCCGGCAGAAGCTCAACCTCTGGATGGTCATCCAGGGCATCGGCGCCGTGCTGACGACGCTGCTGGTGGCGCTCTGGGGCGGCGGGCTGATCGAGGCGCGGCTGCTGGCGGCGCAAGGCATGGATAACAACCTGCGCGTCGTGCTGACCCGGCTGTCGAAGGCGCTGCTGATCGTCCTGGCGGTGCTGATCGGCCTGCCGGCGGTCGGCATCGACCTCACCATGCTGTCGGTGTTCGGCGGCGCGCTCGGCGTCGGCCTCGGCTTCGGTTTCCAGAAGATCGCCGCCAACTACATTTCGGGCTTCATCATCCTGCTCGATCGCTCGCTGCGCATCGGCGACCTGATCTCCGTCGACGGCCACAAGGGGCAGGTGACGCAGATCACGACCCGCTATACGGTGCTGAAGAACCTCACCGGCGTCGAGGCGATCGTGCCCAACGAAGTGCTGGTGTCCAGCGTCGTGCAGAACGAGTCCTACACCGATCCCAAGGTGCGCATCGCGCTGCCGGTGCAGGTGAGCTACGCAGCCGATCTCGAGCGCGCCATGGCGATCCTCGTCGCGGCCGCGCTGGCCCAGCCGCGCGTGCTGCGCGACCCGGCGCCGGGCGCCCTGGTCCTGGCCTTCGCCGATTCCGGCATCAATCTCGAACTCGGCTTCTGGATCGCGGATCCCGCCAACGGCATCGGCCAGGTGCGTTCCGACATCAACCTCGCCATCTGGAAGGCCTTCAAGGCCGCGGACATCGAGATTCCCTTCCCGCAGCGCGAAGTGCGGTTCGTCGGCGCGGACGGTCCCAAAAAGTAGCGCTTACCCCTCTTCAAGTTGCAGTTTTTTGGCGCCGGCAAGCGACGTAGAATTGATTCTCGTTTCCACGTAGGCGTTCCCATTCATGTATTCAGGATATTTCGCGTTGCCCTGGTGGGGCTATGTATTGGCCGCGCTGGGCATGACCCATGTCACCATCGCCGCGGTGACCATTTTCCTGCACCGGCACCAGGCGCACCGCGCGCTCGAACTCGGAGCCGTGCCGGCGCATTTCTTCCGCTTCTGGCTGTGGCTGACGACGGGCATGGTGACCAAGGAATGGGCGGCCATCCACCGCAAGCACCACGCCAAGGTCGACACGGCGGAGGATCCGCACAGCCCGCAGGTGCGCGGCTTGCCGCGCGTCCTGTTCGGTGGTGTCTTCCTTTACGCGCAGGAGGCGCATCGAGGCGAAACCCTTGCGCGCTACGGCCACGGCACGCCGGACGACTGGCTGGAGCGCCGCGTATATACGCCGTGGCACAAGTTCGGCATCGCGCTGATGCTGGCCGTCGACCTGGCGCTGTTCGGCGTCGTGCCGGGCGCGCTGATCTGGGGCGTGCAGATGTTGTGGATTCCGTTCTGGGCGGCGGGCGTCATCAACGGCGTCGGGCATTTCTGGGGCTACCGCAATTTTGCCTCCGCCGATGCCTCGACCAACATCGTGCCGTGGGGCATCCTGATCGGCGGCGAGGAACTGCACAACAACCACCACGCCTACGCCAGCTCGGCCAAGCTTTCGAAGCAGTGGTACGAGTTCGACATCGGCTGGTTCTACATCCGCATCATGGAGATGCTGGGCCAGGCGCGCGTCAAGAAAGTGGCGTTGCGGCCGCGCCTGGCGGCGGCGAAAGCCGCCATCGACCGCGACACCCTGCAGGCGGTGATCACCCATCGCTACGAAGTGCTGGCGAAGTATCTGAAGTCGCTGCAGCGCCTGGCCGGCGAGGAGTTCCGCCGCATGCGGCTCGGCGCGCGCGAGGGCCGCACGCTCAAGCGCCTGTTGCAGCGGGACGAGGCGACGCTGGCGATGCCGCAAAAGGAGGTGCTGGCCTCGCTGTTGGCCCGCAGCGACAGCCTGGCGAAGCTGGTGGCGATGCGCGGCGAACTCGAAGCCTTGTGGGCACGCTCGGCCGCGACGCACGAGCAGCTCGTGGCCCAGCTTCAGGACTGGATTTCCCGCGCCGAGGCGAGCGGCATCCGCCAACTGGAGGAATTCTCCCTGCGGCTGCGGCGTTACGCCGCCTGAGCGAAGTTGCCGAGACGGAGATCCGAGCGCCAATAAAAAACCCGCCGGCGGCGGGTTTTTTATTGGCAGCGAAGCTGCTTACTTGAGCTTCACTTCCTTGTACAGCACGTGCTTGCGAGCTTTGGGGTCGTACTTCATGAACTCCAGCTTCGCCGGCGTGGTGCGCTTGTTCTTGGAAGTGGTGTAGAAGTGACCGGTCCCGGCAGAGGACTCGAGCTTGATTTTTTCGCGACCGCCTTTGGCCATGATTGATCTCCTTAGACAGCCTCGCCGCGGCTACGCAGCTCGGACAGGACGACTTCGATGCCCTTCTTGTCGATCGTGCGCAGGCCGGCGTTGGAGACGCGCAGGCGCACCCAGCGGTTTTCGGACTCGATCCAGAACTTGCGCGATTGCAGGTTCGGCAGGAAGCGGCGCTTCGTTTTGTTGTTGGCGTGGGAAACGTTGTTCCCAACCATCGGGGCCTTGCCCGTCACTTGGCAGACGCGGGACATGGTTGTACTCCAGTTGATCCGGTTCTTCGGAAAACGGAAAGATTCAGAGATGGCTAACGCCTGCATCAGCAGGCCTTACGCCGGAAAGCCGCGCATTCTACCGGAAAAGCCGCAGGGTATTCAAGACTTTTTACAACAAGCCGCGTTCGGCAAAGGACAGCGGCGTAGCGAAGCCGCCGACGACGAAATGGTCGAGCAATTTGACGTCGACCAGCGCCAGCGCCTGCTGCAGCGAGCGCGTCAGCATCTCGTCGGCGCCGGACGGTTCCGTGACGCCGGACGGATGGTTGTGGGCGAAGACCACGGCGGCGGCGTTGCAGGCCAGCGCGCGCTTGACGATTTCGCGCGGATACACGCTGGTCTGCGCCAGCGTGCCGCGGAACAGCTCCTCGCAGGCGATCAGGCGGTTCTGGTTGTCGAGCCACAGCGCGCAGAATACCTCGTGCGGCAGGGCGGCCAGCCGCAGGCGCAGCCAGTCGCGCACGGCGGCGGGCGAGGAGAGGAGGTCGCCGGCGCGCACTTCCTCGGCCAGGGTGCGGCGCGCCAGTTCGAGCACCGCGGCGAGTTGGGCGGCCTTGGCCGGCCCGATGCCGGGCAGCGCGGCGAGTGCCGGCGCTGCGGCGCTGGCCAGGCGCGCGAGGCTGCCGCCGAAATGGGCGAGCAAGTCGCGGGCGAGGTCGACGGCGCTCTTGCCGCGGATGCCGACGCGCAGGAACAGCGCCAGCAATTCGGCATCCGAGAGCGCGCCGCCGCCGTGGGCCAGAAGCCGTTCGCGCGGACGCTCGGTGGCGGGCCAGTCGGTGATCGCCATTCGCGTTAGAATCATTGCCGGTTATTGAGGATCGCATAATTCTAACGTCATGACGGAACTTTCGGGCAAGCGCATCGTGGTCGGCGTCACCGGCGGCGTGGCCGCCTACAAGGCGGCGGAGCTGGTGCGCCTGCTGGTCAAGGCCGGGGCGGCCGTCGACGTGGCGCTGACGGCGGCAGGCAGCCGCTTCGTCGGCGCGGCGACGTTCCAGGCGCTGTCCGGCCGCCCGGTGTGGACCGATCTTTGGGATGCGCGTCCCGACAACGGCATGGCGCACATCGAACTCACGCGCGGCGCCGCCGCCTGCGTCATTGCGCCGGCCACCGCCGACTTCATCGCCAAGCTCGCCCACGGCCTCGCTGACGACCTGCTGGCGACGCTGTGCCTGGCGCGCGCTTGCCCGTTGCTGGTGGCGCCGGCGATGAACCGCCAGATGTGGGAGAACCCGCCGACGCAGCGCAATATCGCGCAGCTGCGGGCCGACGGCGTCGGCGTCCTCGGCCCCGCCAGCGGCGAACAGGCCTGCGGCGAGGAGGGGCTCGGGCGCATGCTGGAAGCCGCCGAGATCTTCGAGGAAATCGTCGCGGCGCTGCAGCCCAAGCCCTTGGCCGGCCGGCGCGTGCTGCTCACGGCCGGGCCGACGTTCGAGGCCCTCGACCCGGTGCGCGGCATCACGAATTCGAGTTCCGGCCGCATGGGCTTCGCCCTGGCGCGCGCTTTCCGCGATGCCGGTGCGGACGTGACCGTCGTCGCCGGGCCGACGGAAATGCCGACGCCGCGCGGCGTCGCGCGCGTCGATGTCGTCAGCGCGCTGGACATGCGCGCAGCGGTATTGCAGGCCCTGCCGGGGCAACACATTTTCGTCGGCGTCGCCGCCGTTGCCGACTACCGGCCGGCTGCCGCCGCCGCCGACAAGATCAAGAAATCCGCCGCGCCGCTGACGCTGCAGCTGGCGGCAAATCCCGACATCCTCGCCGAAGTCGCGGCGCGGCCCGATGCGCCGTTCTGCGTCGGCTTCGCCGCGGAAAGCCGCGACCTCGCCGCGTACGCGGAGGGCAAGCGCCAGAGCAAGAAATTGCCCCTGGTGGTCGGCAATCTCGTCGCCGACGGGCTCGGCGGCGAGACCAACGCCGTGACGCTCTTCGATGCCAAGGGCGCGCATCCGCTGCCACCCGGCGAAAAGCTCGCCGTGGCCCGCGACATCGTTTCACATATCGCCGCTATGATTGACCCATGCACCGTATAGACGTCAAGATCCTCGACCCGCGCTTGCGCGACAACCCGCCGCACTACGCCACGCCGGGCGCCGCCGGGCTCGACCTGCGCGCCTGCATCGAAGCGCCGCTGCGCTTGCATGCGGGAGAAACCACGCTGGTGCCGACCGGCATCGCCATCCATCTCGCCGATCCGGGGCTGGCGGCGATGATCCTGCCGCGCTCGGGTCTGGGCCACAAGCAAGGCATCGTGCTCGGCAATCTCGTCGGGCTGATCGATTCCGATTACCAGGGCGAAATCTTCCTGTCGACCTGGAATCGCGGCCGCGAGACGTTCACGCTCAACCCGCTCGACCGGCTGGCGCAACTCGTCGTGGTGCCGGTGGTGCAGGTGGCGTTCAACGTCGTCGACAGCTTCGAGGAAAGCCACCGCGGCGCGGGCGGCTTCGGCAGCACGGGCCACAAGTAAAGCATCGGCAGGGCGGCGAGCCCTGCCGATCGTTCAGCACTTGTCGAAGCCGCCGGTGAATTTCGACATCAGCGTGGTCGCGGTCGTGCCGCTGACTTCCTCGCGCGCGACGCCGGGACCGTATTCGGCCAGCAGCGCCCGCTTGTAGGAGCGGAAGAACTCGTCGTAGAGCAGGCCGCCGGTGACACCGACGGCATAGATTTCGTCGTTGGCGCCGTCGTATTCGATGACGACGGCGGCGAGCGGCTGGGTGGCCTCCTTGCTGGTGACGACCATCTTGCCGCCTTGCGACGGGTCGTAGACGCGATCATGCTCGCAGCATGTGATCATGCCGCCGCGGCCGGCCAGCTTGCTGACCGTTCCGCCGGTATAGCTGATCGGCGAATGTTCCTTGGTCGGATAGGAAAGCTGGTGGGCGCAGATCGCGCTGTAGGACACCAGCGAGCCGTTCGGCCCGACGCCGCCTTTCCACTCGTATTCGCCGTCGTCGGCCTGCATCGCCATGCTCGCGGCCGGCTTGGCCGGCAGGTTGATGAGGAAACACGGCGTCGATTTGTACGGATAGTGGAAGATGTAAGCTTCTTCGCTGCTGAGCTGGCTGGCCTTGATCGGATTGCCGTCGCCGTCCACCAGCTTGACGCGGTTGAAGTTCTTCGTCTCCGCGGCGCTGACGGCTTGCACGTACCTCGCTTGCAGGCCGGCCAGCGCGGCGGTGCCGCCGCAAATCTTGATAAAGCCCCTTCTATCCATTGCTCCTCCAGAAATGGTGGCCGGGGGGGGCCGTAGCCCCCGCCGGTCCGAAGACGACAGACTTACGCGAACAGGTCGCGGTACATGCCCTTGTTCCACTCGATCAGGCGGTTGCCCTTGGCGACGTCGCGATGTTCGTCCATGGTGGTGTCCGGCGAGAAGCCGAACGCCTTCTTGGCGTTGTCATAGACGTAGCGCGCGGAAACCGAAATGGCTTCGCCGGGCTCGGCGTTGCACATCGAGTAGCAGATGGTTTCGGGGCTGACCCAGTCGATTTCCTTGCCCAGGGAGCGCGCCGCGATCAGCTTGGCGACGTACTTGGCTTCGGTGTTGGAGGTGTTCGCGCTCTTCGAGAAGCCCATCGGCCGCGAGTCGCCCGTGACATAGACACGGTCATCGCCGGGGAAGTTGTACTTGTGGTCGTCGATCAGCGCTTCCTTCTGCGGGCTCTTCGGATCCATCAGGCCGAGCGCCTCGAGCAGGCGCGAGCCGCGCACGCCGGGGTAGATGGTCGCTTCGTCGTAGTTGATGGTGTCGAACTCGGTGGTGATGACCTTCTTCACCGGATCGACGCTCTTGATGGCGCTCGAGGGCTTGTACTCGATGTAGTCGCCGTAGAGCTCCTTGTAGGCGGCGCTGAAGCCGGCGGCCTTGATGGTGAAGTTCGGGTTGTGGTCGAGCACCAGCACCTTGGCCTTGACCTTGTTCTTCTTGAAGGCCGCCGCGACCATGCAGCCGCGCTCGTAAGGTCCAGGCAGGCAGCGGTAGTTGCCGCCGGGCACCGTGATGACGAAGGTGCCGCCTTCGAAGTTGCGCACCTTGTCGCGGATGGTGATGTGCTCGGTCGGGCTGACGAAGCCGCCGGGGGCGTTCTGGCGCAGCATGAACTCGACTTCCGGATCGGTGACGCCGATGCGCGAGTAGTCGTAGTGGATGCCCGGCGCGACGACGAGGTAGTCGTAATCGATCTCGCCTTCGTTCGTCATCAGCTTGCGGGCCGCACGGTCGAGGCCGGTCACCGTGGCGTTGAAGAACGTGTACTTGTTGTTGACGGCGGCATCCAGGAAGCTGTGATCGGCGAGGAATTCGAGGCTGATCATGCCCGAGTAGAGCAGGTTGCTGGCGAAGCAAGAGGAATACATGTCGCGCTTTTCGACCAGCACCACGTCGAGCTTCGGGTTGGCCTTCTTCACATACTTGGCGATGGTCAGGCCGGACGTGCCGCCGCCGACCACGACGAGCCGGGGTCCTTTCGCCTTGGGCAGATTCGCCTTGCCCTTGGTGCCGACCATGGCAGCCTGCGCCGACTGTGACATCGTGCTCGCGCCGACCGCCGCGATCGAGGCCGCAGCCACGCCGCCGAACTTGATGAAGTTGCGCCGGGAAAGATCATTACTGTTGTCGTTCATATTGCCTCCTCCGAGTTGTTAGAACTATTTCAGGCACTTCGATAAACGGTATTGCTCTTTGCGTCGAACGGAAAACCAAGCTGTGTGCAAACCTCCTTTCAATACTGATCAGGCGCCGACGGCGCGCGCGGTGCTGGCGCCCGCCGCCGCGGCCACTCTCCCGCAGTCCTCAGGCAGACATCTCGGTGAGGATGTTCTTGAGCCAGCTCTCGGCATAGACATGCTCGAGCTTGGCCTGCGAAAAGTCGACCGGGGAAATGCCGCCGGAATTCGGTACGCCAACGATGTTGCCGCCTTCGACCCGATAGACGCCGGCGACGCTGATCGACTCGCTGCTGCTGATCGCGCTGTAGCAGACGTTGATGCCGGACAGTTCGGTGATCTCCTTGCCGTTCATCAGCGCGACGACGTTGGTGGCGCAGACCTTGGCTTCCGAATTCGCCGAGTAGCCGGACTTCGGCATGGCGCCGGCGACCGCGGCGTCGCCGATGACGTGGATGTCCTTGTGCTTCGTCGATTCGAAAGTCGTGGCGTCGACCGGGCACCAGTTCTTGTCGTCGCCGACGAGGCCCGCGGCGACGGCGATGCGGCCGGCGCGCTGCGGCGGAATGAAGTTCACCACGTCGCCCTGGTGGTCCTCGATGCCTTCGACGACGAGCGTCTTGTGCTGGGCGTCGACCTTGGTGACCTTCTTGCCCGGCACGTACTCGAAAATGCCGTTGTAATAATTGTTCCAGGCTTTGGTAAACAATGGCTTCTTCGACACCACGTCGGGATTGGCGTCGATCAGGACGAGCTTGGACCTGGGTTTTTGCGTCTTCAGGTAGTTGGCGATCAGGCAGGCTCGCTCGTAAGGACCGGGCGGGCAGCGGTAGGGCGTCAGCGGCATGCTGATGACGACCTTGCCGCCGTCGGGCATGGCTTCGAGCTGCTGGCGCAGCAGGATGGTCTGTTCGCCGGCCTTCCAGGCGTGCGGCATCAGGCTCGGCGTTTCGGCCGTGTAGCCCTCGATTTCCTCGGTGCGGAAGTCGACGCCCGGGGAGACGATGAGGCGGTCGTAGGCGAGCGTGCCGCCTTTGGTGGCGACGACCTTGGCCGCCGCATCGATGCCGGTGACTTCCTCATACACCATCTTGACGCCGTGGTCGGCGGCGAGCTTGTCGTAGCCGATGGTCAGCGGCGTCAGGTCTTTCATGAGACCGCCGATGTAGTAGTTGCTGAACGGGCAGGAGATGTACTGCCGGTTGCGTTCGATCAGCACCACCTCGATGCTGGCATCCAGCATGCGCACGTACTTGGCGGCGATGGTGCCGCCATAGCCGCCGCCGATGACGACGACGCGACGGCCGCTCTTCGGCATGATTTCCGCGGCGGCGCCCGACGACACCGCCGGGCCGCCGGCGCAGCCGGCCAGCGCCACGGTGGAAGCCCCGCCGACGAGCTTGATGAAGCTTCTGCGATCCATCGTCATTTCGTTTCCCCCATTTTCTCGCTGGCGTAGAAGTGGGCGATGGCGTCCATGTCATCGGCGGACAGGTGCTTCACCTTCTCGGCCATTTTCTCGGACATCTTGCGTTTGCCCGAGATGTACTCGTCCATCTGGATCTGCAGGTACCCCAGCCACTGGCCCGCCATGATGGGAGCATCGTCCTTGAAGTCCTGGCCGTCGTCGACATGGCAGCGGCCGCAGTGCTTCTCCTGGAGCATGCCGCCCTTGTCCGCCTTCTTGGCGTCCACCGCCTGCGCGTAGGCAGTCGGCTTCTGCTTGGAAAAATATTCGGACATCGCCACGATGTCGGCGTCGCTGTAGCCCTTCGTCAGGCGGCCCATGACGGTCGACGAGCGCTCGCCGCTCTTGAATGCCTTCATCGCCTCGACCAGAGCCTTCTTCGACTGGCCGGCCAGGTTCGGCATGCTCGGGCCGGCGCTGGCGCCCTGGGTGCCGTGGCAACCGCCGCAGGCGTTGGCCAGCATCGCCGCCGTCGGCGGCGCGGCATGCGCTGCCGCCGACATCGCCAAGGCACCGGTGGCCAGTGCCCAAACGCTCCACCTTCTTGTCATGCGCCGTTCCCCCAATACAAAACAAATGGATGATGCGTGGCTCGACTGCCATTACTGCTTTTGCACATTGATGTAGTTCTTCACGTCCGGCTCCGGCTTGTCGAGACCGAACTGATAGCCGAGCGAAACGTAGTGGTAGCGGGCGCCGGCATGGTCTTCATGAACGGCGAAGCCGAAGTTGTATACGTTGCCGGGGACGATGTTGTGGTCGCCCTTGCCCTTGCCGGCGAGTTCGCGCTCGAAGACGACGACCCACTTGTCGCCCTGCTTCTTGCCTTCGGCCTTGAGAAGGCTCTTGCCGCCATCCATGTGACGCTCGGTATCGACGTAGCCGTCGACCGGCTTCTCGCCCTTGCCGCTCCTGAACTGCATCAGGTCCATGTACTTGTCGCTGGCGAGGTCGGCGCCCTTGATGTACTTGGTCTTCTTGTCGTCCTTGGCATCCTTCATGGTGCGCAGGTCGGTGTGGCAGGTCGCCCAGCAGCCGCCGATCTCGGCGCCATCGACCGTGCCGCCGCCGTCGAACATCATGGTCAGCTTGACTTCGTTCTTGGCATCCATCTTCTTGCCGGCGGTGGGCTTCGGGCTTTCCCACTCGTAGCGGAAATAGATCTTGGAGTCGTCGTGGGCGATCTGCACCGTGGCCGGCACCGAGCCGACCTTGCCGGCGACGGGCGCCGGTTCGAGCACGGACTTGGAACTGCCGACCGGCTTGCCGGCGACCATCTTGTCGCCGATCTCGTTGGCGTCGCCGTCGTGGCACTTGGCGCAGAAGCGCTTCTTCTTCGTGATGTCGGGAACGGCGGAATGGTCGGTGACGTTCATCACCCATTCGAGGCCGGCCTGGCCGGGATAGAACAGGGTCACCGTGCGCGGCGCGACCTTGCTCCAGTCCGGTGCCGCGAAGGCCGCACCGGCCACGAAAACGCCCATTACCGCAACCGCGATCTTCTTCTTTTGCATTGCCTAGCTCCTCCTACAGCCGCACGCATCGGCGGCATGAAAAAGGCCGCAGCGTTGGCCGCGGCCGCAATCCTAGAGCCCTTCCTTTTCCAGCTCATCGGGGTCCAAGTTCGTGTGCACCGCCTTGTGCGCAATGCCCTTGTGGCAGTCGATGCAGGTCTTGCCATCGGCGACGGCGTCTTCATGCTTGACCACGGTGCGGCTCTTCTGCTTCGACTTGTCCATGGTGTTGAAGTTGTGGCAGTTGCGGCACTCCTTCGAATCGGCGTCCTTCATCTTCTTCCAGACGATCTTGGCCATTTCGAGCCGATGCTCTTCGAATTTTTCCGGCGTGTCGACGAAGCCCGAGAGATGGCTCAGGATGTCTCTCGCCGCCAGCACCTTCATCGTGAACTTGCGGCCGTAGTCGATCGGATTCTTGCTGCTGGCGACGTGGCAGTCGGCGCAGGCGATGGTCGTGCCGGTGCGGTTGCTGTAATGGACGGTCTTCTTCAGGTCTTCGAACGGAATGGACATCTCATGGCAGGAGATGCAGAAGTCGGTCCGGTTGGTGAATTCCATGCCGGTATTGAGACCGCCCCAGACGATGATGCCGCCGATGATGCCGATGGCGGAGATGCGCAACATCGAGCACTTCGGCGGGCGCGTCAAGCGGCGCCACCAGCCGTCCTTGGCTGCGGATGACGCGGTGCCGCCGGAAGAGGATTTCTCGTTTTCTGCCATTTCATTTCCTATGTGTTGCAACGCCGATTGCGGGCTGGGCCAGCGTGGAAATGAAGAGGCAAAACAATGACGGCAAGATGCGCGAACGGAGCGGGCGCGCGCCACGCTTCCGAACTGCACAGGTGCGGCAACTACACCGACGCCGCACCTCCTCCTGCCCTGCTTATCTCCTCCGCTGGACCGGCTTGGATTATTGTTTTTGGATATCTATTTGTTATTCGGAACCGATTATTGCAGTCCGGTCCCTGGCGAACAAGGCAAAAATTATGATTGTCGGATCAATGCGGTTTTTTCAGCGCATCGTTATATGCTGTATTGCTGATATGAGCGGAATCCGCTCCTGGCCTGGCATTCGGGGAGTCGTGCTTAACCGACGACGAAGTTGGGAACGTCGATGCGAACGTCACGTTTCAATGCCGCGGCGCAGCACTGGGCGAAGCGCTGCGCCCATTCGCCGCCAGCGGCGAAGCGCGCTGCGCCAGCGTATTTGGCAACGTCGAGGAGGACGTCGAGGAGAAGGATTTTTCCTATAGGATTGCGCGGCGCGCATTCGAGCGATTCATATTCCTGGTGCAGCCAGCGGCTCGCTTCCTCGCGCGTCATGTGTTGAACATCCGGGTCGA
The DNA here is from genome assembly GCA_028713915.1 of Rhodocyclaceae bacterium. Lineage (GTDB taxonomy): Bacteria > Pseudomonadota > Gammaproteobacteria > Burkholderiales > Rhodocyclaceae > Nitricoxidireducens. The sequence goes on from JAQTNK010000016.1 coordinate 60,607, forward strand.
GGGATTTGAATTCGAATTCGCTGTTCTGGCCAAATGACACGGTGACGGTGTAGGGCATTTTGTCTCCTCTCGGGACGGACGTGGCTGAACCAAGAGTTCGAATCTATCATGCCGCGGCGCCGAACTCTGGTGCCGCGGCGACAATTGGACCCGGCCTAGCCGATCAGCGCGTGGCCGAGCGTGCGCACCAGGATGCCGACGCCGGCGCCAAGCGCGGCGGGCTTCCAGACGGCGGCGACGCGCCGGCCGGACGAGATCAGCACGGCCACGCCGGGAATGTCGAGCGGGTGAATCAGGAAGCCGGCGCCCTGATTGAGCATCGCCGGCGTCGCCGTGCCGGCGCGCAGCATTTCGTCCATGACGCCCATCATCGCCGTGCCGCCGGCGAGGTACTTGGTCAACGTCGGCAGGATCAGCGCCGTGTCGAGATGCAGCGCCGCCATCGTCGGGGCCAGCAGAGGCGTCAACAGGTCGATGGCGCCACCGGCGCGCAGGGCCGTGACGACGACCAGGGACAGCACCAGCATCGGGATCGCACCGACGGCGATCTTGAAAGCCTCGGCGCCGGCGCGATTGATGACATCCAGCACGCCCTTGGCCGTTTCCGCCGACGGATGATGCAGGGTCTCGTCGAGCGGCTGCTCGGCGGCATTCAAGCCGCGGCCGAAGCCGTAGTAGGTCGCCGTCGCCGCCGCCAGGCCGCCGATCAGCGAGAACAGCAGCACCGGCCCGAGGCGCAAGCCCAGCGCCGCCAGCGGAAAGGAGGCGTTGGCCTGCGCCATCGCCATCACCATCGCCAGCGTCGCCGCCAGATGGCGGTCCGAGGTGCCGCGCTGGTCCATCATCGCCAGCGTTGCCACCGGCGCCGCGAAGCTGACGAAGTTGATCTGCACGGCGGCGAACACGCCCAGGCCCGTCAGCCCCAGCGGCCGCAGCACCGGCGCGAGGCGCGCCACCAGCCAGTCGAGCGCGCCTTTCGCTTCCAGCAGGCGCATCAGCGAGAGCATCACCACCATCACCGGCAGCAACACGAACAAGGAGAGTTCCACGGCGGAGCGTCCGGCGCGGAGAATGACGTCGATCAGGATATCCATGCCGCGATTATATTGCGGCGCAAAAATGGCGCCTGGCCGCCGCCGCGATGCTCACGCGCCCATCCACGCCCGCAGCAGCGGCAGCAAGGCCGGCAGCAACAACGCCGTCAGCGCGCCGTTCAAGCCCATCGCCAGCGCGGCGAACGCGCCCGCTTCTTCGCTGACCTGGAAGGCGCGCGCCGTGCCGATGCCGTGCGAGGCGACGCCGATGGCGAAGCCGCGGATGGCGGGATCGTCGATGCGCATGGAATTGAAGAGCCAGCGCGCGCCGACGGCGCCGAGGATGCCGGTGGCAATAACGAGCACGGCGGTCAGTGACGGGATGCCGCCGATGCGCTCGGCCACGCCCATGGCGATCGGCGTGGTCACCGACTTGGGCGCCAGCGACAGCAATGTCGGCGTGCTGGCGCCGCACCACTTGCCGACGGCGATGGCGGTGAGGATCGCCGTGAGGCAGCCGGCGACGAGCCCGGCGGCGACGGGCACGAGCAGGGTGCGCACGCGGCGGAATTGCGCGTAGAGCGGAACGGCGAGCGCGACGGTGGCCGGGCCGAGCAGGAAGTGCACGAACTGGGCGCCGGCGAAATAGGTTGGGTAGGACGTGCCGGTGAGCGTGAGCAGGGCGACGAGCGCAGTGACGGCGATCAGCACCGGGTTGGCGAGCGGGTTGCAGCCCGCGCGCCGGTAGAGCCAGTAGGCGCCCTGATAGGCGACGAGCGTGACCGTCAGCCCGAGCAGCGGCGAGGCGGCGAGATAGACCCAGATTTCGGCGAGCTTGGGCGTCATGGCGCATCCGCGGCCGCTGCGGTGCGCGGCCGCATCAGCAGCTTCATGACCAGCGCCGTGACGGCGAGCGTCGCGGCCGTGCTCGCCAACAGGGCGGCCACCAGCGGCAGCCACTCGTCGGCGACGCGATGCAGATGCACCATGATGCCCGTGCCCGCCGGCACGAACAGCAGCGACAGATGCTGCAGCAGGCCGTGGCTGGTGGCTTGCAATTCGTGGCTGGGGCCGCTCCTCAGCACCAGCGCGGCGAGCAGGAACAGCATGCCCAGCACCGGGCCGGGCACGGGCAGGTCGAGGCCGCGCGCGACGACCTCGCCGGCAAGCTGGAACAGCAGCAGTTGGGTCAAGGCTTCGAGCATGTCTGCCTCCGTGGCCGAACAAAGGAAACGGCACCCGCCGGTGCCGTTTCGCGCGGATCGCCGCGACGCCTAGGCCATCACTCCATCGCCTCGTAGAGCGGCAGCGTGAGGAACTCCGGGTAGTCGTCGGCGAGCGACATTTCCTCGAAGATCTTCGCGGCCCGGTCGTAGGTGGCGGTGGGCTCGTGGGCGGCGGCGACGGTGGTTTTCACCTTCGCCAGTTCCTCGGGGATCAGGGCGCGCACCATCTCGGCGGTGACCTTGCGGCCATCGTCGAGCTTGCCCTTCGGCGACACCACCCACTGCCACACCTGCGAACGGCTGATCTCGGCGGTGGCGGCGTCTTCCATGAGGTTGTGGATGGGCACGCAGCCGTTGCCGGCGAGCCAGGAGCCGAGGTAGTGGATGCCGACGTTGATGTTGTTGCGTAGGCCGGTTTCGGTGATCGGCTGCTCGGGCTGAAAGTTGAGCCAGTCCTTCGGACCGTAGCTGTCGGTGCGCTGCTTGTCCCACTGGTTGGGGCGGTCGCCGAGCACCTTGACGAACTCTTCCATGGCAATCGGCACGAGGCCGGGGTGGGCGACCCAGCCGCCGTCGTAGCCGTCGTTGGCGTCGCGCGTCTTGTCGTGGCGGACGCCGGCGAGCGCCTTCTCGTTCGCCGCCGCGTCGTTCTTGATCGGAATCAGCGCGGCCATGCCGCCGATGGCCGGCGCGCCGCGCTTGTGGCAGGCTTTGACCAGCGCCAGCGCGTAGCTGCGCATGAACGGCACTTCCATGGTGATGGCGCCGCGGTTGGCGAGGCAGAAATCCTTGTTGCGCTTGAACTTCTTGATGCAGGAGAAGATGTAGTCCCAGCGGCCGGCGTTGAGGCCGGCGCTGTGCTCGCGTAGTTCGTAGAGAATCTCCTCGAGTTCGAAGGTGGCGAGGATGGTTTCGATCAACACGGTCGCCTTGATGGAGCCGCGCGGTATGCCGATTTCATTTTGCGCCATGACGAAAACGTCGTTCCACAGGCGCGCTTCGAGATGGCTCTCCATCTTCGGCAGGTAGTAGTAGGGACCGGCGCCGCGGGCGAGCTGTTCCTTGGCGTTGTGGAAGAACGCCAGCGCAAAATCCAGGATGCCGCCGGAGACGCGCTGGCCGTCGACCGTGACGTGCTTTTCGTCGAGGTGCCAGCCGCGCGGACGGATCTGCAGCGTGGCGATCGTGTCGTTGAGCTTGTAGGTCTTGCCGCCGGACTCGAGGCTGATGTTGCGGCGGATGGCGTCGTAGAGATTCACCTGGCCGTTGATCTGGTTGAACCAGTTCGGGCTGTTGGAATCCTCGAAATCGGTCATGTAGGAGTCGGCGCCGGAGTTGAAGGCGTTGATGATCATCTTGCGCTCGGCGGGACCGGTGATCTCGACGCGGCGGCATTCCAGTGCGCGCGGCAGCTTGGCGATCTTCCATTCGCCTTCGCGGATGTGGCGGGTCTCCGGCAGGAAATCGGGCATCTCGCCGGCATCGATGCGCGCCTGGCGCGCGACGCGAGCTTGCAGCAGTTCCCGGCGGCGCGGCTCGAAGGCGCGGTGCAGCTTGGCGACGAAGGCGAGCGCTTCGGGCGTCAGGATCTCGTCGAAGCGCGGATGCAGCGGCGCCGGAATTTGCACGCCTTGGGGCAGGTTGAGGCTCATGGTTTCCACTCCTTTTTTAGGGATTTATTCGAGGTTTGACTTGACGAAGGCGACGACGTCGGTCAGCAGCCGGCCGGTCGCCGTCGGCTGGACGTCGAGGAGCTCGGCGGGTTGGCCGCCGCGGTTGATCCAGAAAGTCGTATAGCCGAACCACGTCGCCCCGGCGGCATCCCAGCCGTTCGAGGAGACGAACAGAATCTGTTTCGCCGCCAGCCCCAACGCATCGGGACCGAGCTGGTAGGCGGCGGGGGCGGTCTTGTACTGGCATACGGCTTCGACCGACAGAACATGGTCGAAAATCCCGCCCATGCCGGCGCTCTTGATGGCGATGTCGAGCATCTGCGGCGTGCCGTTGGAGAGAATGCCCAGCGGCAGGCCCAGCGTCTTCAAGGCTTTCAGCGCGCCGAGATTTTCCGGAAAGGCGCTAAGGCAGGCGTATTGGCTCATCAGCCGTTCGGCCTGGGCGGCGGTCGCGCCCGGCGCCAGGCGCGCGAGCGTGAAATCGAGGGCGTCGCGCGTGACGTCCCAGAAATTCTTGTAGCGACCGGAAAGGGTACGCAGCTGGGTGTATTCGATCTGTTTGCCACGCCAAAGCGCGGAAATCTCCATGCCGTGGCCGGGAAATTGCTGCTCGGCCATCAATGCGACGGAATGCACGTCGAACAGGGTGCCGTAGGCATCGAAGAGGAGGGCGCGGATGGTCATGGCTGTAATCGTATTCTTGCTTTTATAGCGAGAGAAGATACGATTCTGGCAAATCATCTTGTACGAAAAGTAAGCAATGGATCAGTTCAAGCAGATTTCGGCGTTTGTCCAGGCGGCCATGCGCGGCAGCTTGTCGGCAGCGGCGCGGGCCGAGGGCGTGACGCCAGCGATCATGGGGCGGCGGCTCGATGCCCTGGAAGCGCGCCTCGGCGTGCGGCTGCTGACGCGCACGACGCGCAAGCTCACGCTCACTTTCGAGGGCCAGGCTTTCCTCGAAGACTGCCAGCGGGTGCTCAACGATCTGGCCAACGCCGAGGCATCGGTCAGCCTGGGCGGCGTGAAGGCGAGCGGCCACTTGCGCTTGTCGGCCCCAGCCGGCTTCGGGCGCATCCATGTGGCGCCGCATCTGGCGGCGTTTCTCGAGACCAATCCCGAAGTGACGGTCAGCCTCGATCTGTCGGACCGCCTCGTCGACCTGGTGAATGAGGGCATCGATTGCGCCGTGCGCATCGGCGAGCTTGCCGACTCGAGCCTGGTCAGCGTCAGGCTCGGCGACATGCGGCGCACGGTCGTCGCGAGCCCCGCCTACCTCGCGCGCCGCGGCGCGCCGCAGACGCTGGAGGATCTGGTCGGGCACGAGTGCCTGTCCCTCGGCCAGCAGCGCGGCTGGACTTTTCGCCACCGCGAGCAGCCCGGCAAGACCCTCGTCATCAAGGTCGGCGGCCGTCTCGAATGCAACGACGGCGCCGTGCTGCACGAATGGGCGCTGGCCGGACGCGGCCTGGCGTGGCGCTCGCTGTGGGAAGTCGGCGCCGACCTGCGCGCGGGCCGGCTGGTGCCCGTGCTCGACGACTACGCCGCGCCGCCGCTGGGCATCTACGCGGTGTTTCCGCGGCGGCGGCAGCTGCCCTTGCGCGTGCGGCTGTTCATCGACCTGCTCAAGCATGCCTACGGAAGTCCCGGTTATTGGGTCTGCTGAAAAGTAGCTGCAGCGGAGGCAGTCCGCTTCCCGTGCAGGCTGACGCCCGCGCCAGCGGCAGCTGCGCCGGAAATTGAAGAAAGGGCCACGCCGGATCACCGGCGTGGCCTTTCCGCTCCACTCCCTCTGTGTCGAGGGTTTGGTTGCTGCTCAGTGGAACTGCTCCTCCTCCGTCGAACCGGTCAAAGCCGTGACGGAGGACGTGCCGCCCTGGATCACGGTGGTGACGTCGTCGAAGTAGCCGGTGCCGACTTCCTGCTGGTGCGAAACGAAGGTGTAGCCGCGGTCGCGCGCCGCGAACTCGGGCTCCTGCACTTTCTCGACGTAGGCCGACATGCCGCGCTGCGCGTAGTCCTGGGCCAGGTCGAACATGTGGTACCACATGTTGTGGATGCCGGCGAGCGTGATGAACTGGTATTTGTAGCCCATCGCACCCAGTTCGCGCTGGAACTTGGCGATGGTCGCGTCGTCGAGGTTCTTCTTCCAGTTGAACGACGGCGAGCAGTTGTAGGCCAGCAGCTTGCCGGGGAACTTGGCGCGGATGGCTTCGGCAAATTTCCGCGCGAACTCGAGGTCGGGCTTGCCGGTTTCGCACCAGACCATGTCGGCGTAGGGCGCGTAGGCGAGGCCGCGCGAGATCGACTGTTCGAGGCCCGGCCGGGTCTTGTAGAAGCCTTCGGCGGTGCGCTCGCCGGTGATGAAGGGCTTGTCGTTGGCGTCGACGTCGCTGGTGATGAGGTCGGCGGCTTCGGCGTCGGTGCGGGCGAGGATGATGGTCGGCACGCCCAGCACGTCGGCGGCGAGGCGCGCGGAGATCAGCTTCTGCACGGCTTCCTGGGTCGGCACCAGGACTTTCCCGCCCATGTGGCCGCACTTCTTGACCGAAGCCAGCTGGTCTTCGAAATGCACGCCGGCGGCACCGGAGCGGATCATCGACTTCATCAGTTCATAGGCGTTGAGCACGCCGCCGAAACCGGCTTCGGCGTCGGCCACGATCGGCGCGAAGTAGTCGATGTAGTCCTTGTCGCCGGCATCGATGCCCTTGGCGTGCTGGATTTCATCGGCGCGCTTGAACGAGTTGTTGATGCGTTCGACCACGGTCGGAACGGAATTGACGGGATACAGCGACTGGTCGGGGTACATCGACATGTAGCCGTTGTTGTCGGCGGCGACCTGCCAGCCGGACAGGTAGATGGCCTTGATGCCCGCCTTCACCTGCTGCATGGCCTGACCGCCGGTGAGGGCGCCGAGACAATTGACGTAAGGCGTGTTGTTGACGAGCTCCCAGAGCTTGCCGGCGCCGCGCCGCGCCAGCGTGTACTCGATGGGGAACGAACCGCGCAAGCGAACGACGTCGTCGGCGGTGTAGCTGCGCTTGATGCCTTTCCAGCGGGGATTTTCCGCCCAGTCCCTGGCCAGGGCTGCGGCTTGTGCTTTGCGGTCGGTCATGTCGGGGTCCTTTATATGTGATGTCAAGAACACGAAGGCCGGCCTGCTTCTCTTCATATCGCGACTCAGGCTTGCGGCATTCGTTCGCCGAAAGTATAGCCCCGATCTTGCACAGCAACACGAGTCTTATATAAGACTGTGATGTATTTGTATCGTATAGTAATCAATAGGTTGTTAGCATGATTCCGCATTGCGGAAGATGTTTCGCATTAGTGAAATAGCGTTGTGTGCGCTGCATCAAACTCTTGTATAAGAGTCAGGTGCAGTGCCTCAGGCGAGCGGCGAGGAAGTGACGACGATGCCGTCTTCGTCGGCATAAAGCCATTCGCCCGGCGCAAACGTCACGCCGCCGAAAGTCACGGCGATCTCGCTGTCGCCCTCGTTCTTCTTCACCGTCTTCTGCGGATGCGTCGCCAGTGCGAAGACGCCGATGTCCATGCCGGCGATGGCGCGCGAATCGCGGATGCAGCCGTAGACGACGATGCCGTTCCAGCCATTCTTCACGCCGAGGGCGGCGAGCTGGTCGCCGACCAGTGCACAGCGCAGGCTGCCGCCGCCGTCGATGACCAGCACGCGGCCTTCGCCGCGGCTTTCGAGCGCCTTGCGCACGAGCCCGTTGTCCTCGTACAGCTTGAGCGTGGCGATCGGGCCGCAGCAGGCTTGGCGCCCGCCGTAGGAGCGGAACATCGGCGCGACGACGCGGACTTTGCCTTCGTGCGCGTCGCAAAGATCGGTGGTGAGGAATTCCATGGGCGTCCTTTCGCAAAAAAAAAGGCGGCCCGCAGGCCGCCGCGGATGGCATGCGCGATTCAGTGATGGGCGACGGCCTCGGCGTCTTCCTCGAACGAGAGCCTGACCTTGCCCTCCGGGTCGAGGTCGATGGTCACCTTGCCGCCGCTGGCGAGCCGGCCGAACAGAAGCTCGTCGGCAAGCGCCGAGCGTATCGTGTCCTGAATCAGGCGGGCCATCGGGCGTGCGCCCATCGTCGGATCGAAGCCCTTGCCGGCGAGCCAATGGCGCAGATCGTCGGTGAAGATCGCTTCGACCTTCTTCTCGTGAAGCTGGCCTTCGAGCTGCATGAGGAACTTGTCGACGACCCGCAGGATGATGTCCTCGTCGAGCGACTTGAAGGAGACGATGGCATCGAGGCGGTTGCGGAACTCGGGCGAGAACATGCGCTTGATGTCGGCCATCTCGTCGCCCTGCGCCTTGCTGGCGGTGAAGCCCATGGTCGTCTTGTTGAGCGCTTCCGCACCGGCGTTGGTGGTCATGATGATGACGATGTTGCGGAAGTCGGCCTTGCGGCCGTTGTTGTCCGTCAGCGTGCCATGGTCCATCACTTGCAGCAGGATGTTGAAGATGTCGGGATGCGCTTTCTCGATTTCGTCGAGCAGCAGCACGGCGTGCGGCTTCTTGGTGACGGCCTCGGTGAGCAGGCCGCCCTGGTCGAAGCCGACGTAGCCCGGCGGCGCGCCGATCAGCCGGCTGACGGCGTGGCGCTCCATGTATTCGGACATGTCGAAACGGATCAGCTCGATGCCCATGCAGTAGGCGAGCTGACGCGCCACCTCGGTCTTGCCGACGCCGGTCGGCCCGGAGAAGAGGAAGTTGCCGATCGGCTTCAACGGGCTGCCGAGGCCGGAGCGCGACATCTTGATGGCTTTCGCCAGGGCATCGATGGCCTGGTCCTGGCCGAAGACGACGCTGCGCAGGTCGCGCTCCAGGTTCTTCAGCGCCGAGCGGTCGTCGGCGGAGACATGCTGCGGCGGAATGCGGGCGATCTTGGCGACGATCTCCTCGATCTCCTGCTTGCCGATGATCTTCTTCTGCTTCGACTTGGGCAGGATGCGCTGCGCGGCGCCGGCTTCGTCGATGACGTCGATGGCCTTGTCCGGCAGGTGGCGGTCGGTAATGTACTTGGCCGAAAGTTCGGCGGCGTTGTTGATCGCCGCGGTCGAGTACTTGACGCCGTGATGCTCCTCGAAGCGCGACTTCAAGCCGCGCAGGATGGACACGGTTTCATCGACCGACGGTTCGTCGACATCGATCTTCTGGAAGCGCCGCGACAGCGCGTGGTCCTTTTCGAAGACGCCGCGAAACTCGTTGTACGTCGTGGCGCCGATGCACTTCAAGGCGCCGGAGGACAACGCCGGCTTGAGCAGGTTGGACGCATCGAGCGTGCCGCCCGAGGCGGCGCCGGCGCCGATCAGCGTATGGATTTCATCGATGAACAGGATCGCGCTCGGATTGTCGGCGAGCTGCTTCAGCACGGCCTTGAGGCGCTGCTCGAAATCGCCGCGGTACTTGGTGCCGGCCAGCAGCGCGCCCATGTCCAATGCATAGACGGTGGCGTCGGCGAGGATTTCCGGCACACGGCTTTCGATGATGTGCCTCGCCAGCCCTTCGGCGATGGCGGTCTTGCCGACGCCGGCTTCGCCGACCAGCAGCGGGTTGTTCTTGCGCCGGCGGCAGAGCGTCTGGATGACGCGCTCGAGTTCCTTGCTGCGCCCGATCAAGGGGTCGATCTTGCCCGTCAGCGCGAGCTGATTGAGGTTCTGCGTGAAGTTTTCCAGCGCCGTCGCCGGCGACGGCGCCTCCGCTTCCTGCTCGGCCGGCTCTTCGCTCTTGCCGACCGGCTGAGGCGCCTTGGTGATGCCGTGCGAAATGTAATTGACGACGTCGAGGCGCGAAATGTTCTGCTTGTGCAGGTAGTAGACGGCGTGCGAATCCTTTTCGCCAAAAATGGCGACCAGCACGTTGGCGCCGGTCACTTCCTTCTTGCCCGAGGACTGCACGTGCAGGATCGCGCGCTGGATCACGCGCTGGAAGCCCAGCGTCGGCTGGGTGTCGATTTCCTCGTTGCCGGCGACCGTCGGCGTGTGCTGATTGATGAACGCCAGCAACTCGCTGCGCAGCATGTCGATGTCCGCGGCGCAGGCGCGCAGCACCTCGGCCGCCGATGGATTGTCCAGCAACGCGAGCAGCAAGTGCTCGACGGTGATGAACTCGTGGCGCTTTTGCCGCGCCTCGACAAAGGCCATGTGCAAACTGACTTCTAGTTCCTGGGCGATCATGCCTTGCCTCCTGCCGAGCCGCTCCATGGGAGACGGCGCCCCCCGGTGGAGGACGGAGAATGAATGTACGCATGAAGGAGCATCTAGTTCTCCTCCATCACGCACGCCAGCGGATGCTGATGTTGATGCGCGAAAGCGCAGACCTGCTCGACTTTCGTCGCCGCCATGTCGCGCGGATAGACGCCGCAAATACCTTTCCCGGCGCGATGCACCTGAAGCATGATAACGGTCGCCTGTTCGCGGCTCATGTTGAAAAACCTCTGCAGTACGACGACGACGAAATCCATCGGCGTGTAATCGTCGTTAAGCAACAGAACACGAAAGAGCGGGGGCTGTTTTACCCGGCTCTTCTCGGGTTCAAGTATCGTTCCGCCCTCGCGTTGCTTGCGTGTAGCCATGGAACAATTCTAATGCGAATTGTTCGTCAAGCAACTGCGCTGGAAATAGGGGAATAGCGCACTGATCGTCGCACATCTCCGCTCCTGCCACCGCCGTTCCTCGACATCGATCCAATCCCCGCGCGCATCCTTGCTGTCCTGCAACAATAGAAACCACTTGACGCCGTCAGCCAGAATGAGTAAAAGGCAGGCGTGTTTGGTTCAAGATTCACCGCAGTGTCCAGCAATTCGAGTGGCCCGCAGTGCTTCAGTTCCCTGAATACCGCCTTGGCCTCTTCCGCTGTCGAGAACTTGTTACGCAAACATTTCCCGGTGGGCGCCCCTGGGTAGGTTTGGGGAGGTTTCCGGTTCGTGTCATGTTTAGGAAAGAGGCGTTATGGCAACGGGTACTGTCAAGTGGTTCAACGATTCCAAGGGTTATGGCTTCATCACGCCGGATGACGGCAGCGAAGACTTGTTCGCGCATTTCTCAGCGATCAACATGGCTGGATTCAAGACGCTGAAGGAAGGCGAAAAAGTTTCGTTCGAAGTCACGCAAGGCCCCAAGGGCAAGCAGGCATCGAACATCCAGAAAGCCTGACGACACTATCTTCGCAGCCTTCTGCAACCCGCCGCGCGGCTCGCCCCCGGTGGGTTTTTGTTTCTGGGCGCGCCATTCGCGCCCGGAAAGACGAAGCCCCCTGGCGGGGGCCTCGTCGCCTGTTGCCGGCGCGGCCGCTTACATGCGATCGATCATCGCCTGGCCGAAGGCTGAGCACTTCACTTCCGTGGCGCCTTCCATCAGGCGCGCGAAATCGTACGTGACGACCTTGTCGCCGATGGCTTTTTCCATCGCGGAAATGATGAGGTCGGCCGCTTCGGTCCAGCCCATGTGGCGCAGCATCATCTCGGCGGAAAGGATCAGCGAACCGGGGTTCACGTAGTCCTTGCCGGCGTACTTCGGCGCCGTGCCGTGGGTGGCTTCGAAGCAGGCGTACTGGTCGGAGATGTTGGCGCCGGGAGCGATGCCGATGCCGCCGACCTGGGCTGCCAGGGCGTCGGAAATGTAGTCGCCGTTGAGGTTGAGCGTGGCGATGACGTCGTACTCGGCCGGACGCAGCAGGATCTGCTGCAGGAAGGCGTCGGCAATGGCGTCCTTGACGACGATCTCGCGGCCCGTATTCGGGTTCTTGAACGAGCACCACGGCCCGCCGTCGATCGGCTGCGCCGCGAATTCCTTCTGCGCCAGGGCGTAGGCCCAGTCACGGAAGCCGCCTTCCGTGTACTTCATGATGTTGCCCTTGTGCACGATCGTCACCGACTTGCGGTCGTTGGCAATCGCGTACTTGATGGCGGCGCGCACCAGCCGCTCGGTGCCTTCGCGCGAAACCGGCTTGATGCCGATGCCCGAGGTGTTCGGGAAGCGGATTTTCGTCACGCCCATTTCGTCCTGGAGGAACTTGATGAGCTTCTTCGCCGGCTCCGACTCGGCTTGCCATTCGATGCCGGCGTAGATGTCCTCGGTGTTTTCGCGATAGATCACCATGTTGGTCTTCGACGGGTCCTTCAGCGGCGAAGGCACGCCCTTGAAGTAGCGCACCGGGCGCACGCACTGGTAGAGGTCGAGTTCCTGGCGCAAGGCGACGTTGAGCGAGCGGATGCCGCCGCCGACGGGCGTCGTCATCGGACCCTTGATGGATACGGAATACTCTTTCAGCAGCGACAGGGTTTCCTGCGACAGCCAGACGTCGGGGCCGTACATCCTGGTCGACTTCTCGCCGGCATAGACTTCCATCCACGAGATCTGGCGCTTGCCGGCATAAGCCTTCGCGACTGCCGCATCGACGACGGCTTTCATCACCGGCGTAATGTCGACGCCGATGCCGTCGCCTTCGATGTAAGGAATGATCGGATGGTCGGGGACCGGTTCGCCGGGAATGATCTTCTGGCCCGGGGGAATCTTGATCAGCGAGGTACTCATGGCTACTCCACTCCTTGTTTATTGATATGCCGCATGCGCGACGGACTTCCCGGCGGAGACTTGTGTCTTATACAAGTCTTGATCCGCAACTTTTTCGATTATCCCCCAAGCGGAGTTTATCTGCCAGATCGCGGTGCTAGAATCTTCGGACCCGCGTGGGGTGAGAAGGCCGGAAGGAGAGCAGGTTCCAATGGATGCGGCCGTAAGTCGGGGTGCCACCGCCCGGCGCATCGCCCAGGCGATGATCGAGGGATTCAACAAGCACTACCGCCGGTTTCGCGAGTGTTCGGCGCGCGCCAAGGCGCGCTTCGAAGCGGCTGACTGGAATGGCGTCCAGCAGGCGGTCAAGGAACGCATCAGCTACTACGACGAGCGCGTCACCCAAACCGTGACGCACCTGCATGAGCAGTTCCAGTCAGAACTCCTCGACGAGTCCGTATGGCAGCCGGCAAAGCTGCTCTACATCGGCCTGTTGATCGACCACAAACAGCCGGAACTCGCCGAGACCTTCTTCAACACGGTGTTCTGCCGCATCATGCACCGCACGTATTTCCACAACGATTTCATTTTCGTGCGGCCGGCCACGTCCACCGAATACATCGAGTCCGAGCCGCCGACTTACCGCAGCTACTACCCGAACCAGGAGGGTTTTCGCGAATCGATTCGGCGCGTCTTCCTCGATTTCGAATGGGCGCGCGAATTCGAGGACCTCGAGCGCGACATCGATTACATCCTGCTGCGGGCCGAGCGCGAGATCGGCGACTGGCCGCAGGCCGAGGCGAATCTCCAGATCCAGGTTCTCGCGTCAGCCTTCTACCGCAACAAGGCCGCCTACGTCATCGGCAAGGTCGTGAACGGCGCCAATGAATATCCGTTCATGGTGCCGGTGCTGCACTCGACGGCGGCGAGGCTCTACGTCGATACCGTGTTGTTCGACGCCGACCACATCCGCACGCTGTTTTCGCTGTCGCGCGCCTACTTCATGGTCGACATGCAGGTGCCGGCGAATTACGTGCAGTTCCTGCGCTCCATCATGCCCAACAAGCCGCGTTCCGAGATTTACACCATGCTCGGCCTGGGCAAGCAGGGCAAGACCGCTTTCTACCGCGGGCTGATTTCCCACCTGCACCACTCGCGCGACCAGTTCATCGTCGCGCCCGGCATCGCCGGCCTCGTCATGCTGGTGTTCACGTTGCCGTCCTATCCGTACGTCTTCAAGGTCATCAAGGACGTGTTCGGCGCCTCGAAGGAAGTCGACCACGCGACGGTGAAGCGCAAGTACCAGCTGGTCAAGCAGGTCGATCGCGTCGGCCGCATGGCCGACACGCTGGAGTTCTCCCAGGTGGCGCTGCCGAAGGCGCGCTTTGCGCCGGAACTGATCGCAGAACTGCACAAACAGGTGCCGTCCATGCTGGAAGAGGACGGCGGCGACCTCATCATCAAACATCTTTACATCGAGCGTCGCATGGTGCCGCTCAACATCTATCTCGAAAAGGCCGAAAGAGACGGGCGCGAGGACGTCATCGACGAAGCCGTGCGCGAATACGGCAATGCCATCCGCGAACTCGCCATCGCCAACATCTTTCCCGGCGACCTGCTGTGGAAGAACTTCGGCGTGACGCGCTACGGCCGCGTCGTCTTCTACGACTACGACGAGATCGAGTACATGACCGACTGCAATTTCCGCAAGATTCCGCCGCCGCCCAATTTCGAAGCGGAAATGGCCAGCGAAGCCTGGTACTCGGTCGGGCGCAACGACATTTTTCCCGAGGAGTTTCCCCGCTTCCTGCTGGTCTCGGATCGCATCCGCGATGCCTTCCTCCGCTACCATGCCGACTTGCTGGATGCGGAATTCTGGCGCCAGGCGCAGGCCTCGATACGCTGCGGCGAAGTACGCGATTTCTTTCCCTATCCCGAATCCATGCGCTTCTGCCACCAATTCGAACTCGGCCGCGCCGGCCGCTGAAACGGACATGGGCAAGATACTGCTGTTCAACAAGCCCTACGGCGTGCTGACCCAGTTTACGTCGCCCGAAGGGCAGCCGACCTTGGCCGACTACATTCCGCTGCCGGGCGTCTATGCCGCCGGCCGGCTCGATGCCGACAGCGAAGGTTTGGTCGTGCTCACCGACGACGGCGCCGTGCAAGCGCGCATCAGCCATCCGCGCCACAAGCTGACCAAGACCTACTGGGCGCAAGTCGATGGCATTCCCGACGACGATGCGCTGGCGCGCCTGCGGCGCGGGCTCGATCTCGGCGATTTTCGTACCCGGCCTTGCCAGGCCCGGCTCATTGCCGAGCCGGCGCTGCTCTGGCCGCGCCATCCGCCGATCCGCTACCGCAAGGCGATTCCCACTGCATGGCTCGAGATCGCCATTGCCGAAGGCAAGAACCGCCAGGTCAGGCGCATGACGGCGAAAGTCGGCCATCCCACGCTGCGCCTGATCCGCTGGGCCGTCGGCGGCTGGACCCTCGCCGATTTGCCGCCGGGAGCGTGGCGCTTGCTGGCGGACGACGAATTGAATCGAGGTTTTTCCACATTCTCGTGAATGCGGCTGTCAACCTGGCCGAACACCGTGCGTTAAGCGCGATGACGTCGCAATTTGCGGGCCGTCACCGTCACCGTCACCGTAATCGTCCACTTGTCAGATGAAAGGTACAAAAATGAACAAACTGATCGCCACCCTGATTGCCGGCCTGTTCGCCGCTTCCGTTGCCATCGCCGCCGACGCGCCGAAGGCTGCTCCGACGCCCGCTCCGGCTCCCGCCGCTGCCCCGGCCGCCGCCCCGGCTGCTGAAGCCGCCCCGGCCCCGAAGGCCAAGAAGGCCAAGAAGGCGAAGAAGGCCAAGAAGGCCAAGGAAGCTGCTCCCGCCGAAGCCAAGTAATTCAGGTTTCGCGGAATAACGAAGGGCGGGGAAACCCGCCCTTTGTTTTGCCCGCCGCCGGCGTCGGCGTCAGCCTTCGGCGATGCGTTTCGCAATATGGGCGAGGGCCTCGTCGACCTGATCGACGAGAATCAGGCATAAATCTCCTGCTTTGAGCCGCGCCAGGGCGGTGTCGATCGCCGGGAATTCGCCGCGGATTTCCTCGACCGTGGTGGCGCGCTTGGCGTTCGCCAAGCCCTGCCGCAGCAGGGCCAGCACTTCGCCGTCGGCGCGGCCGCGCTGGCATTGGTCCTGGTAAAGAATCAGTTCGTCGAAGGCATCCCCGAGGATTTCCGTCTGCTGGCGAATGTCGTCGTCGCGGCGGTCGCCTGCGCCGCTGATGACGACGCTCCGCCGTTGCGCCGGAATGTTCTCGATGGCGCCCACCAGCGCCAGGATGGCGTCCGGGTTGTGGCCATAGTCGGCGATCAGCGTCGCGCCCCGATACGTGAAGACGTTGAAGCGGCCGGGGGCCGTCTGCGCGTCGTTGACGAAGGTGGCGAGCCCCCGGCGGATGACGGCCCATTCCAGCCCCAGGGCCCAGGCGGCGGCGGTGGCGGCCATGGCGTTCTCGACCTGGAATCCGATGCTGCCGTTGCGCGTGAGCGGAATCTCCGCCAGGGCGATGCGATGTTCCTGCGTCCCTTCGGTGGCGACGATGGCGTCGCCATCGACGAACACGACGCGCTTGCCCTGCGCCCGATGCGTGGCCATGACGGGAAGATAGCGGTCCCGGGCAAAGAACGTCACCGCACCGGGACAGGCGTCGGCCATGCGCACGACGATCGGATCGGCGGCGTTGAGGACGGCGACGCCGGCGGCGGCGACATTCTCGACGATGACCCGCTTCACCACGGCGAGGTCTTCGACGGTGCTGATGTAGCTCAAGCCGAGGTGATCGCCCATGCCGATGTTGGTGACCACCGCGACGTTGCAGCGGTCGAAGGCCAGCCCTTCGCGCAAGATGCCGCCGCGAGCCGTCTCGAAGACGGCGGCATCGACGTCCGGATGCAGCAGGATGTTGCGCGCGCTCCTGGGGCCGCTGCAATCGCCCGTGTCGATGCGCTGGCGCTCGACATAGACGCCGTCCGAGTTGGTCATGCCGACGCGGTTGCCGGCGGCCGCCAGCAGGTGGGCGGTGAGGCGCACGGTCGTGGTCTTGCCGTTGGTGCCGGCGACGGCGACGATGGGAATGCGGGCGTCGTCGCCGCCCGCGAACATCATGTCGACGATGGCCTTGCCGACCTCGCGCCCCTTGCCGTAGGACGGATTGAGGTGCATGCGCAGGCCCGGCGCGGCGTTGACTTCGACGATGCCGCCGCCTTGCTCCTGCAGCGGCTTCAACACGCTGTCGCAGACGATGTCGATGCCGCAGAGGTCGAGGCCGATCATCTGCGCGGCGGCCACGGCGCTGGCAGCCATCTCCGGATGCACGTCGTCGGTGACGTCGGTCGCCGTCCCGCCGGTGGAGAGGTTGGCGTTGTTGCGCAGCATGACGCGCGCCCCCTTGGGCGGCACCGACGCGGCCGTGTAGCCTTGCTCGGCGAGGCGGGCCAGGGCGATGTCGTCGAAGCGGATCTTGGTCAGCGAAGTGGCGTGGCCGTGGCTGCGGCGTGGATCGCTATTGACCTGGTCGACAAGCTGACGCACGGTATGCGTGCCGTCGCCGATCACCAGCGGCGGGTCGCGGCGCGCGGCGGCGACGAGATGGTCGCCGATCACCAGCATGCGGTAGTCGTGTCCGGTCATGTAGCGCTCGACCATCACCTCCGCGCTGACCTCGGCGGCGGCGGCGTAGCCCGCCAGCACTTGCTCGCGCGTCGCCAGATTGACGGCGACGCCCTTGCCCTGACGGCCGTCGCGCGGCTTGACGACCACCGCGCCGCCGATTTCGCAGGCGGCTTTCCAGGCGTCTTCGGCATCGGCGACGGGGCGGCCGTTGGGCACCGGCACGCCGGCGGCGTTGAGCAGTTTCTTGGTGAGTTCCTTGTCCTGCGCGATGGCTTCGCCGATGGCGCTGCTGCGGTCCGTTTCCGCCGCCTGGATGCGGCGCTGCCGGCTGCCCCAGCCGAACTGCACGAGGCTGCCCGAGGTCAGGCGCCGGGCCGGAATGCCGCGCGCCACCGCGGCCTGGACGATGGATCCGGTGCTGGGTCCAAGGCGCACGTCCTCGTCGAGTTCGCGCAGGCGCGCCAGCGCGCTGTCGAGATCGAACGGCGCATTGGCGGCCGCCGCCAGGCACAGCGCCTCGGCAAGCTCGAAGGCGAGGCGGCCGACGGCCTCTTCGCTGTATTCGACGACGACCTGGTAGACGCCGGGTTCCAGCGTCGCCGTCGTGCGGCTGAAGGTGACCGGGCAGCCTGCCTGCGCCTGCAGGCCGAGCGCCGCGAATTCCAGCGCATGGGCGATGGAAATCGCCTCGGCGTGGCTGGTCGGCTGGAGGAAGCCGATCTCCGGGAAACGTGCGCGCAGCCGCGGCTCGAAATCCGGGAGGTTGTCGATGGCACGCTCGGCCTCGGTGCAAGTGACGATGGCCTCGACGGAGGTATGCCGGCTCCAAAGGTTTGGGCCGCGCAGCGCCCGGATGCGTGAAACTTCCATGAAGAGCGATTTCCCCTTAGTGCCCGGCCGTCGTTGCCGACTTGGCTGCCGGTTGTTCCTGGCGATGCGGCGTCGATTCGGCCGCATCGGGCTGGAAGGTTTCGATGCCGGCGCGGATCAGGTCTTCGCCGATGCGCAGCGCCCACGCGGCGCCGATGGCGGCCAGCACTTGTTCGACGACTGCGGCCGATTGCGGGCCGGCGACCGGGATCGCTGCCAGTTGCGTCAACGGCGCTTCGCTGCCGCCGGTCGCCAGGACGACCTGCCCGTCGCGGACGAAGACCGCGCGGCCGCCCTGGTGGCGGTGTTCGGCCAGGGCCGGAATGGCCGGGTCGGCGCCGAAGAAGATGACGTCGCCGTCGCACAGCGACGCCATCTGGGCCACCATCGGATCGCCGGCGTTTAGAACCGCCGTGCCCTCCGGCAGCACGACGTCCACTTGCGTGCGCACGATGTTGTAGACCTGCTCGAGCTCGCGGATGTCGTGGTCTTCGAGACCGGCGGCCGAGTCGATGCCGGTCACCACGCCGACCTGGCAGCGGTCGTAGGCGAGGCCTTCGGCAAGGATCATGCGGCAGCCGTTTTCGAACACCGCGGCCTCGACGGCGCGGTTCAGCAGCACGCGATGACCGGCCTGCCACGTCGCGCAATCGTGATGCTCGACGCGGCGACGTTCGAAGTAGAGACCGTCACCGCAGGCCAGCCCGACATGGCGTCCGGAGAGATGCACGATCCAGGCGGCGATCCGCGCCACCAGCGTCATGCCGCGCGTGCCGGCGACGCCGATGATGGGGATGCGCCCGCTCTCGCCGTCGGGAAACAGGCTGTTGACGATGGCTTCGCCGACCGGCTGGGCCGAGCCGAACTCCGGCTTCAGGTGCATCAGCAGGCTGGGGCCGGCGTTGACTTCGACGACGGCCGCCTGCTGCTGGTCGAGCGGCAGCGTGATGTCGTCGGCGACGAAGTCGATGCCGGCGATGTCGAGCCCGACGATGCGCGCGGCGAGCTCGCCGGCCGCCGCGATGCTCGGATGCACGATGCCGGTGACGTCGAAATTCATGTTGCCGTTGCGCTGGACGATCACTTCCTGGCCGGCCGGCGGCACGGATTCGCCGTCGTAGCCCTGGCGCTGCAGTTCCAGGCGCACGGCGGGCTCGACGTCGAGCAGGATCGGGCTGAGCGGGCATTCCTCGGCCAGACCGCGGCGGGGGTCGGTGTTCAATTGCGCGTCTATCAAGGCGCGGATCGTCGCTTTCCCGTCGCCGGTCACGCGCGCGATTTCGCCCCGCGCCGCCGCCGCCAGGCGGCCGTTCACGATCAGCAGCCGATGCTCCTGGCCGCGAATGTAGCGTTCGACCATGACTTCGCTGCCTTCGGCATCGGCGACGCCGAAGGCGGCTTCGACCTGCTCGCGCGTCGTCAGCTCCATCGACACGCCGCGGCCGTGGTTGGCGTCGCTCGGCTTGACGACGACCGGCACGCCGATGTCTTCGGCCGCTTCCCAGGCATCGGCCGGACTGTCGACGACGCGGCCGCCCGGCGTCGGCACGCCGCAGGCCTGGAGCAGCGTCTTGGTCAGGTCCTTGTCGCTGGCGATGCCCTCGGCGATGGCGCTGGTGCGGTCGGTCTCGGCGGTCCAGATGCGGCGGCTCCTGGCGCCGTAGCCGAGCTGCACGAGGTTGCCGTCGGTGAGGCGAATCGAGGGGATGCGCCTTTCCGTGGCGGCGTCGACGATGCAGGCGGTGCTCGGGCCGAGGAATTGCGCGTCGGCCAGGTCGCGCAGCGGCGCCAGCCGCGCCGGCAGATCGAACGGCTCGTCGGCCACCGCCGCCAGCAGCAGTTCGCGCGCCGTCGCCAGGCAGACGCGGGTGGTGTCCTCGTCGCGCGAGCGCACGACGACCTTATACACGCCGCGCTCCGACGTGCCGCGCGCCTTGCCGAAGCCGGTGCGCATGCCGATGAGGTTCTGCAGCTCGAGCGTCACATGTTCGAGGATGTGGCCCATCCACGTGCCTTCGCGCAGCCTGAGCAGGAAGCCGCCCGGCTCGCCGACGCCGCAGCGATGCTCGCCGAGGCCGGGCAGCCACGCCGTCAGCCGGTCGACGAAACCCGGCAGCGTGTTGGACGGATGATCTTCGAAGGCGCCGATGTCGACCAATACTTCGACGGCCGGCCGGTAGGTCCAGATGTTGGGCCCGCGCAGCGGGGTGACGCGGCGGAAAACGATGTCCCGACGGCTCATGACGGTAGGCATTGTCGCGACGGAAGCATGCTGCGCATCGGCAGGGGAGAATTCATCGGCAGTAGCGGTAAATGGCATCTGCTCTTCCGCAATGCGGGCCCGAGGAAGGCGGGGAGCGGGTGCCGTAGGTTAGAATCGTTGGCGATTTGCAAGGTTACCGTAATTGTTCGTTGTTCGCCTGCGGCTAAACGCCGGCTCGCGTTGAAACCACCAGACGATGCCCACCGACATTTTGCCTTCCACGCCGCATGCGCCCCCGCGTTTCGACGCCCGCTTGGCCGACATCGGGCTGCCGCTGACACCGGAAGAGAACGTTCTGGCCTATGTCGAGGTTGACCTCGACGAGCATCTTCGTTTCTCCCCGGGCTGCATCGCCGTCACCGAACGCCGCCTGCTGGCGCGGGCGCCGGGCAGCGACGCCTGGCGCAGCTGGGATTACCGCCCGGGTTTCGCGCTGCGTCACTTCGACCATGCCGGCGTCGGCACGCTCGAGCTATGCGACGAGACCGCGCGCCTCGCCGCCTGGCGCTATACGCTCGGACAGAACGTCGCCGCGCTGCAAGTGCTCGACCAGTTCGAACGACGGCTGGAAAGCCTGCGCAGCGGCCGGCCGGTACGGCTGCCGGAAGAGAATGTCTGCCCGCATTGCAAGGCGGTGCTGGAGACCGGGCAGGACGAGTGCCCGATCTGCACGCGCGCAATCCATACGCCGCCGTCGACCTGGACGTTGTTGCGCCTGTGGCGCTTTGCCAAGCCCTACCGCGGGCAACT
>JAQTNK010000017.1 GCA_028713915.1 Rhodocyclaceae bacterium
GAGGAATTTCTGATCGTCGGGATCCTTGCAGCGCGGCAGCGGCGCGGCGGCGGCCGGCGCCGCGACGACCCGCGCGAGCGCGCCGTACGCGGCCAGCGCGGCGCGCCGGCCCGCCGGCGCCAGCGCCAGCGCGAACTGCGGATAATCGAGCACGCGCTCGAATTCCCCCAGGCAGGCGGCGTTGGTGATGGCCTGCCAGCGGCCCGCTTCGAGCGCGTGGCGCAGCGGCGCATAGCGGCTGTCGGTGAACACCCAGAGCGAAACCAGCACGTTCGTGTCGAGCACGACGCGCGCCGCTTCCGCGCTCACTGTTTCTTCTGCGCGTCGAGACGGAACTTGGCGAAGGAACCCGGCGCATCCTCGAGCGGCTTCAGCTTGCCCTTGGCGGGATCGCGCGCCGCCACCTTGGCATCGTCGAGCTTCGATACCCAGGCCTGCCAGTCGGTCCACCACGAGCCTTCGTGCTGCTTGGTGCCGGCCATCCATTCGTCCGCGGCTTCGGGCAACGCCGCCGGGCCGACCCAGTAGCCGTACTTGTTCGCCGCCGGCGGATTGACGATGCCGGCGATGTGGCCGGAGCCGCCGAGGACGAAGCGCACCGGGCCGGTGAAGCGCCGGGCGCCGAGGTAGGTGCTCTTCCACGGCGCGATGTGGTCTTCGATGGTCGAGATGAAGTAGGACGGCGTCTTGATCTTGCCCAGGTCGATCGGCACGCCGGCCAGCGTCAGGCCGCCGGGCTCCTTGAGCAGGTTGTTCATGTACATGTTGCGCAGATAGTAGCTGTGCATCGCGTACGGCATGCGCGTGGAATCCGAGTTCCAGAACAGGAGGTCGAACGGGAAGGGATCGCGGCCCATCAGGTAGTTGTTGACGACGAAGGACCAGATCAGGTCGTTCGAGCGCAGCATGTTGAAGGTGCCGGCCATTTCCGTGCCTTCGAGGAAGCCGCGCTCCGCCATTTTCTTTTCCAGGCTGGCGACTTGCTGCTCGTCGATGAAGACGCCCAGTTCGCCGGGGAAGGAGAAGTCGAGCATGGCCGTGAAGAAGGTGGCCGAGGCGATGCGCTTGTCCTTCTTCGCCGCCATGTAGGCGAGCGTGGTGCCGAGCAGCGTGCCGCCGAGGCAATAGCCGACGGCATTGATTTCCTTTTCGCCGGTCTGCTGGCAGACGACGTCGACGGCCGTCAGCGCCGCTTCGGTCAGGTAGTCCTCGAAGCCTTTCTTGGCGAGCTTGGCGTCCGGGTTCACCCAGGAGATGACGAAGACCGTGTGGCCCTGGTCGGTGGCCCACTTGATGAAGGAATTCTTCTCGCGCAAGTCGAGGATGTAGTACTTGTTGATCCAGGGCGGGAAGATCAGCAGCGGCCGCTTGTACTGTTCCTTGGTGCTCGGATTGAACTGCAGCAGCTGGATCAGGTCGTTCTGGAAGATCACCTTGCCCGGCGTCGTGGCGACGTTGCGGCCGAGCTCGAAGGCCGAGGTGTCGGTCATCTTGATGCGCAGCTGGCCGTCGCCTTCCTCGATGTCGCGCAGCAGATTGTTGAAGCCCTTGACCAGGTTCTGGCCGTGCGACTTGAGCGTCTCGCGGAACACTTCGGGATTGGTGACGGCGAAGTTCGAGGGCGACAGCGCGTCGATGAACTGGCGCGTGAAGAAATTGACCTTCGCCTTCTCGTGGCTTTCCATGCCGCTGACGTTGCTGACGGCTTCATGAACGTGGCGCGCGGTGATCAGGTAGCTTTGCTTGATGAAGTCGAAGAGGAAATGCTGTTCCCATTCCTCGTCGCGGAAGCGGTTGTCGCCCTTGGCCGGCGCGGCGATGGGCGCGCCGTTGATGCCCATGAAGCGCAGCGTCGAATGCTGCCAGAGCGAGAAATAGTCCCACACCAGGTTCATCTGCGCCTGCGCCAGCTTGTAGGGGTTGGCCAGCATCTTCGCCATCATGTCCATGAAGGCCTGGGCCAGCCCGAGTTCGTCCTGCGGCGCGGCGAGGCCCTTGTGCATCTGGCGCTGCATGTGTTCGGCAATCAGCTTGGAAGAGCGCTGCGCCACTTCGGCGTAGGTCTTGGCCATTTCTTTGGGATCGGGCAACTGCGCCTTGGCGTCCGAGGTCGGGTGGGACATGTGGGTCTCCTGGGTCAATGGATGTTGACGAAGCGGATGATGTCGTTGTCGACAACGCGCGTCATGGCGCGCGCCTGTTCTAGGTAAATCAGGTGGGCGATGGATTCGCCCAGGGCAAACATGGTCTGGTGCACGTCGGCGATGTCGCGCTCGAACAGCACCGGCAGCAGCTCGGTGGCGGTCTGCGGCGTCTCCGCGCAGGCGTTGAGCAGCACGCCGCAGCGCTCCTCGTGATGGGCGTGGAGTTGCGCGACGCGCTCGTGCAGGCCGCGGAACGGCTTGCCGTGCGAGGGCAGCACCAGCGTGTCCGCCGGCAGCGCGCAGAAGCGGTCGATCGAATCGAGGAAGTTGCCGAGGGCGTCGGCGTTGGGGGCGGCGGCGAAGGCGCTGACGTTGGTGGAAATGCGCGGCAGCAGCATGTCGCCGGAGATCAGCACGCCCAGTTCGGCGCAGTAGAGGCTCGCGTGTTCGGCCGAATGGCCGAAGCCGGTGATGACGCGCCAGCGGTGGCCGCCGATCGCGAACTCCTCGCCGTCGAAGAGGCGGCGGAACGTGGCGGGGATGTCCGGCACGCCGCGGCCGTAGGCGTTGCCGCGCTTTTCCAGCGCCGCAATGCGCTCGGCGTCGAGCCCGTGGCGGCGGAAGAGGTCGGCCATGGCGGCGATGCTGTAGCCGGCGATCTGGTGCTTGATCAGTTGCGCCGTCGCGTACTCGCCCTGGGTCATCCACAGCGGGGCGCCGGTTTCCTGCTCGAGCCACGCCGCCAGGCCGAGGTGGTCGGGATGGAAATGGGTGACGATCTGCCTGGAGAGCGCATGCCCGGCCAGCACCGTGCGCCAGGCCTCTCTGACGGGATCGAGCGCGATGCCGGTATCGACGGCGGCCCAGGCGTCGCCGTCCTCGACCAGCCACAGATTGACGTGATCGAGCACGTAAGGCAGCGGCATGCGCAACCAGCGCACGCCGGGCGCGACCTCGACGGCGCTGCCGGGCGCGGGAGTGGTTTCGTGGGTGTAGTGCAATTGCTGCATGCCTGGACCTCGGTTTGATTCGGCTGGCGAAATCTGCTTAACTTCGCGCCGCCGCTTGAGTTTAATGCACGATTGTCGATTCTATGCGCTCCCGCTGGTGCAGTGCAACATAATGCCCTTCTTCCATCTCCGCGAGAACTTGCCATGGGCGAGCCCACTTTCACCATCACCGAGCTGTCCCGCGAGTTCAACGTCACGCCGCGGGCGATACGCCACTACGAAGCCCAGGGATTGATAGTCCCGGAACGCGTCGGCCAAAGCCGCATCTACTCCAAGCGCGACCGCACGCGGCTCAAGCTGACGCTGCGCGGCAAGCGCCTGGGCCTGTCGCTGGTCGAGATCAAGGAACTGATCGACATGTACGACACGGCACCCGACGAGTCGTCGCAGCTCGTCAAGGTGCTGGCCGTGCTGGCCAAGCGCAGGCAGGCGCTGATGCAGCAGCGCGAGGACATCGAGGCCGTGCTCGGCGAGCTCGACGCCTTCGAGCGCCAGTGCCGCGACATCCTCGCCGCCGCCGACGCAGGGCGGGCGCCGCGCCGCCGCGCATGACCGACAATGTATTGAAACCGAAGTTGACGTTAACGTCAACGTCAACTTAGAATGCCCGCCACCGCCACCCGAGGAGAATCGACGATGACCGTGCCCCCGCCGCCCGCCGCGCCGCGCTTCGAGCCGCGCGACCCGCACTGGGCCGAGAAGGTGAAAGCCAGCTTCGAGCGCCAGCGCGTGATGGCCCTGATCGGCGCCACGCTCGCCGACATCCGTCCCGGCTGGTGCGAGATCCGCCTGCCCTACCGCGAGGATCTTTGCCAGCAGCACGGCTTTTTCCACGCCGGCATCACCACCACCGTCGTCGACAGCGCCGCCGGCTACGCCGGCTTTTCGCTGATGCCGGCCGGCTCGTCGGTGCTCTCGGTCGAGTTCAAGATCAACATGCTGGCGCCGGGCGACGGCGAATTGCTGATCGCCACCGGCGAGGTGATCAAGCCCGGCAAGAATCTCGTCATCTGCCGCGGCGACGCCTATATCGTCAAAGGCATGAAGACGATCCACTGCGCGATGATGCAGCAGACGCTGATGACCATGCACGGGAAGAGCGAGGAGAGCTAGGTGAAACCCTGGTTGATATCGGCAGTGGCGCGCGATCGGGCCGGCGGGGTGCCCTGCTGCGCTTCATGTCCCCCGTCGGCGGTGAAACCGCCTCCTCCTCCTTTACTTACGCGCAGCAGGGCACCCCACCGGCCCGATCCGGAAGCACCGTGTAGTCTTGAAGTTCAAGGCACGCACCGAGGGTTCTGGCCACGGCGGGCGGGTGTCCGATTCCCGCAAGTAAAGGAGGAGGGCCGGCGCTTTTTCGGCCCGGGGGACATGGAGGGAATCGGACACCCGCCCGCCGTGGCGCGCGTCGCTGTCATAGGCGTCCAGCGCCCAAATCTCACTCACGCTTCGCGGGTAACGCGACGCATCATGGAGCACTGAAATGACCACTGGCCTCAATTTCGATCTCGGCGAAACCATTGACATGCTGCGCGACGCGGTGAAGGACTTCGCCGCCAAAGAGATCGCGCCGCGCGCCGCGCAGATCGACCGCGACAACGAATTCCCCGCCGACCTGTGGCGCAAGTTCGGCGACATGGGTCTCTTGGGCATGAGCGCCGAGGAGGAATACGGCGGCACCGGCATGGGCTATCTCGCGCACATCGTGGCGATGGAGGAAATCTCGCGCGCCTCCGCCTCCGTGGGACTTTCCTACGGCGCGCACTCCAACCTCTGCGTCAATCAACTGCGCCGCAACGGCAACGCCGCGCAGAAGACGAAGTACCTGCCCAAACTCATTTCCGGCGAGCACGTCGGCGCCCTGGCGATGTCGGAACCGAATGCCGGCTCCGACGTCGTGTCGATGAAGCTGCGCGCCGAGCGCCGCGGCGACCGCTATGTGTTGAACGGCGCCAAGATGTGGATCACCAACGGCGGCGACGCCGACACGCTGATCGTCTATGCCAAGACCGACCTCGCCGCGGGGTCGAAAGGCATGACCGCCTTCATCGTCGAGAAGGGCATGAAGGGCTTCTCCCACGGCACGCATCTCGACAAGCTCGGCATGCGCGGCTCCAACACCTATCCGCTGTTCTTCGACGATTGCGAAGTGCCGGCCGAGAACGTGCTCGGCGGTGAAGGCCAGGGCGTCAAGGTGCTGATGAGCGGCCTCGACTACGAGCGCGCCGTGCTCTCCGGCGGCCCGCTCGGCATCATGGCCGCCTGCATGGACGTCGTCGTTCCCTACCTGCACGACCGCAAGCAGTTCGGCCAGAGCATCGGCGAATTCCAGCTCATGCAGGGCAAGGTCGCCGACATGTACTCGACCTGGCAGGCGACGCGCGCCTACGTCTATGCCGTCGGCAAGGCCTGCGACCGCATGGACCACAGCCGCACCCTGCGCAAGGACGCCGCCGGCGCCATTCTCTACTCGGCCGAGAAAGCCACCTGGATGGCCGGCGAGGCGATCCAGACGCTGGGCGGCAACGGCTACATCAACGACTACCCGACCGGCCGCCTCTGGCGCGACGCCAAGCTCTACGAGATCGGCGCCGGCACGTCGGAGATTCGCCGCATGCTGATCGGCCGCGAACTGTTCAACGAGACTGCCTAAAGGAACGCACCATGAACAACGACCCCATCGTCATCGTCTCCGTCGCCCGCACGCCCATGGGCGCCTTTCAGGGCGATTTCGCCGCGCTGACCTGCGCCCAGCTCGGCAGTGCCGCCATCAAGGCCGCCGTCGCGCGCGCCGGCCTGCAGCCGGCGCAGATCGAGGAAGTCATCATGGGCTGCGTGCTGCCTGCCGGCCAGGGCCAGGCGCCGGCGCGCCAGGCGTCGCTCGGCGCCGGCCTGCCGCTGGCGACCGGTTGCACGACGGTGAACAAGATGTGCGGCTCCGGCATGCGCGCCACCATGTTCGCCCACGACATGCTGCGCGCCGGCACCGCCGACGTCATGCTGGCCGGCGGCATGGAGTCGATGACCAATGCGCCCTACCTGCTGCCGAAGGCGCGCAGCGGCTACCGCCTCGGCCACGGCCAGATGTTCGACCACATGTTCCTGGACGGCCTCGAAGACGCCTACCAGAAGGGCCGCCTGATGGGCACCTTCGCCGAGGAGTGCGCCGCGGCCTACGGCTTCACGCGCGAGCAGCAGGACGCCTTCGCCGTCGCCTCCACCACGCGCGCGCAGAACGCCATCAAGGGCGGCGCCTTCAAGTGGGAAATCACGCCGGTGACCGTGTCCGGCCGCAAGGGCGACATCGTCGTCGAGCACGACGAGCAGCCGCCGAAGGCGCAGCTCGACAAGATTCCGGGCTTGAAGCCGGCGTTCAAGAAGGACGGCACCGTGACGGCCGCCAATTCCTCCTCGATCTCCGACGGCGCCGCGGCGCTGGTGCTGATGCGCGCTTCGACCGCCGCGCAGCTTGGCGTGGCGCCGCTCGCCCGCATCGTCGGCCACGCCACGTTCGCGCAGGAGCCCAACCTCTTCACCACGGCGCCGGTCGGCGCGATGAAGAAGCTGCTGGCGAAGAACGACTGGAGCGTGGCTAGCGTCGACCTCTGGGAAATCAACGAGGCCTTCGCCGTCGTCACCATGGCGGCGATGCACGACCTGGAGCTGCCGCACGACAAAGTCAACGTCCACGGCGGCGCCTGCGCGCTCGGCCATCCCATCGGCGCCTCCGGCGCGCGCATCCTCGCCACGCTGATCGGCGCGCTGCGCACCTACGGCAAGAAGCGCGGCGTCGCCAGCCTGTGCATCGGCGGCGGCGAGGCGACGGCGATGGGCATCGAGTTGCTCTGAGATCGTCTTGGCCGGCACCTACCTCAAGCTGGTGGTGACCATGCTGATCTGGGGCGGCACCTGGGTCGCCGGGCGCTATGCGGTGCTGGCAGCGCCGCCGCTCGGCATCGCCGTCTGGCGCTTCCTGCTCGCCAGCGGCGCCTTGCTGGCGCTGGTGGCGTGGCGCCACGGCGGCCTGCCGCGGCCGACGCGGCGCGAGTGGACGCTGATCGCGCTGCTCGGCGCGAGCGGCATTTTCCTCTACAACCTGTGCTTCCTCTACGGCCTGCAACGGCTCGCCGCCGGCCATGCGGCGCTGGTGGTGGCGTTGAATCCCGTGATGGTGACGCTCGCCGCGGCGTGGCTGGCGCACGAGCGGCTGACGCCGCAAAAGGCCGTCGGCAGCGCCATCGCGCTGGTCGGCTGCCTGACGGTGATCGGCCACGGCTCGCCCCTGGCGCCGCTCACCGGCGAGTTCGGCGGCGGCGAAGCGCTGATCGTCGGCTGCGCCGTGTTATGGGCGACCTACACGCTGATCGGCCGGCGCGCGACGAAGACGCTTTCCGCGCTGGTCGTCACGGCCTACAGCAGCGCCGTCGGCTGGCTGCTGCTGCTGGCGACGGCGCTCATCGACGCTCCCGCGACGCTGCTGCCCGACTATGCGCCGCGGGTGTGGGGCGCGATCCTGTTTCTCGCGCTGCTGGGCACGACGCTCGGCTTCACCTGGTTCAACGAGGCAGTGGCGCGCATCGGCGCGGCGCGCGCTTCCATTTTCATCAATCTCGTGCCGGTGGCCGCCGTCCTGCAAGGCGCCTGGCTGCTCGACGAGCGGCTCGGGCTGTCGGTGCTGGCGGGCGGCGCCCTGGTGCTGGCCGGCGTCGTGCTGACGCAGCAGACCCTGCCGCCAATCCTTTCGGAGCAAACGCGATGATCCTCAACGAATCCCAACAAATGATCCGCGACACGCTGCGCGACTTCGCCCGCGAGCAGCTCGCGCCGAAGGCCGCCGCGTGGGACCGCGACGCCGTCTTCCCGGCGCAGGCGCTGCAGGAACTCGCGGCGCTCGGCGTCTGGGGCATGGCGGTGCCCGAGGAACTCGGCGGCGCCGGCCTCGATTACCTGACGCTGGCCGTGGCGCTGGAGGAAATCGCCGCCGGCGACGGCGCGACGTCGACGATCCTCTCGGTGCAGAACTCGCTGATCTGCGGCATCCTCATGAAGTACGGCACGGCCGCGCAAAAGGCGCGCTGGCTCAGGGGCGCGGCGACGGGCGAGCTGCTCGGCTGCTTCTGCCTCACCGAGCCGCACGTCGGCTCCGATGCGTCGGCGATCCGCACCAAGGCAACGAAGGACGGCGACCAGTGGGTGCTCGACGGCGTCAAGCAGTTCATCACCTCGGGCAAGAACGGGCAGATCGCCATCGTCTTCGCCGTCACCGATGCGGCCGCCGGCAAGAAGGGAATTTCCTGCTTCCTGGTGCCGACGAACACGCCGGGCTACGTCGTCGCGCGCATCGAAGAAAAGCTCGGCCAGCACGCCTCCGACACCGCGCAGATCGTCTTCGAAAACTGCCGCATTCCCGCCGACCACCTGATCGGCGCCGAGGGCGAGGGCTACCGCATCGCGCTGTCGAACCTCGAAGCCGGCCGCATCGGCATCGCCTCGCAAGCCGTCGGCATGGCGCGCGCCGCGCTGGAAGCGGCGGTGAAGTACGCGCAGGAACGCGAGGCCTTCGGCGTGCCGATCATCCAGCACCAGGCCGTGAGTTTTCGCCTCGCCGACATGGCGACGAAAATCGAGGCCGCGCGCCAGCTCGTCTGGCATGCCGCGACCCTGCGCGATGCCGGCTTGCCCTGCCTCAAGGAAGCGAGCATGGCGAAACTGTTCGCTTCCGAGATGGCGGAAAAGGTATGCTCGGATGCCATCCAGATCCACGGCGGCTACGGCTACGTCAGCGACTTTCCGGTCGAGCGCATCTACCGCGACGTGCGCGTCTGCCAGATCTACGAAGGCGCGTCCGACATCCAGCGGCTGGTGATCGGCCGCGCTCTGGTTGCCTGAACCCAGGAGAACATCATGCCCAATCCCATCGAGTTCTACTTCGATTTTTCCTCGCCCTATTCCTATCTCGCCAGCGAGAAGATCGACGCCATCGCCGCCAAGCACGGCCGCAAGGTCAAGTGGAAGCCGCTGCTGCTGGGCGTGGTCTTCAAGACCACGGGCGCGGCGCCGCTGACGCAGGTGCCGCTGAAGGGCGACTACAGCCGCCGCGACTTCGCGCGCTCGGCCCGCTATCTCGGCGTGCCCTTCAATCTTCCCGAGAAATTCCCGGTGGCGACGCAAGCCGCGGCGCGGAGCTATTACTGGCTGCACGATCAGGACTGCGACCTGGCGCGCCGTTTCGCGCACGCCGTCTTCCGCGCCTATTACGTCGACGGCCGCGACATTTCCGATCCGGCGACGGTGCTGGAACTCGCGGCTGCTGCGGGCGCGGATCGCGCCGCGCTGGCGGCGGCGCTGGAGACGCCGGAAATCAAGGACCGCCTGAAGCGCGAGATCGAGGCGGCGATGGCCCGGGGCATTTTCGGCGCGCCCTACGTCATCGTCGACGACGAACCTTTCTGGGGCGCCGACCGGCTGCCGCAGATCGAGATGTGGCTGGAAAGCGGAGGTTTCTGATGTCGGTCATCAAGTCGCAGATCAGCCCGCGCGCCGACGACTTCAAGGCCAATGCCGCCGCCATGCGCGCGCTGGTCGACGACTTGCGCGCCAAGACCGAGACGGTTGCCCGCGGCGGCTCCGAGGAGGCGCGCCAGAAGCACCTGGCGCGCGGCAAGCTGTTGCCGCGCGACCGCATCAACGGCCTCGTCGATCCGGGCGCGCCCTTCCTGGAACTGTCGTCGCTGGCGGGCTGGGGCATGTTCAACAACGAGGTGGCAGCGGGCGGCGTCGTCACCGGCATCGGCCGCGTCGGCGGCATCGAATGCATGATCGTCGCCAACGACGCCACCGTGAAGGGCGGCTCCTATTTCCCCATCACGGTGAAGAAGCATCTGCGGGCGCAGGAGATCGCGCAGCAGAACCGCCTGCCCTGCATCTACCTCGTCGATTCCGGCGGCGCCAACCTGCCGACCCAGGACGAGGTGTTCCCGGATCGCGACCACTTCGGCCGCATCTTCTTCAATCAGGCCAACATGTCGGCGCTGGGCATTCCGCAGATCGCCGTCGTCATGGGCTCGTGCACGGCCGGCGGCGCCTACGTGCCGGCGATGTCGGACGAGGCGGTGATCGTGCGCAATCAAGGCACGATTTTCCTTGGCGGCCCGCCGCTGGTGAAAGCCGCCACCGGCGAGGTGGTCAGCGCCGAGGACCTCGGCGGCGGCGACGTGCATACGCGCATCTCGGGCGTAGCCGATCACCTGGCCGAGAACGACCAGCATGCGCTGTCGATCTGCCGCCGCATCGTCGGCAACCTCAACTGGCAAAAGCCGCTGTCGCTGAACCTGGCGACGCCGGAAGAGCCGCTCTACGACCCGGCCGAGCTCTACGGCGTGATCCCCGCCGACACGAAGAAGCCCTACGACGTGCGCGAAGTGATCGCGCGGCTCGTCGACGGCTCGCGCTTCGACGAGTTCAAGTCGCGCTACGGCACGACGCTGGTGACCGGCTTCGCGCACCTGCACGGTTATCCCATCGGCATCGTCGCCAACAACGGCATCCTGTTTGCCGAGTCGGCGCAGAAGGGCGCGCATTTCATCGAGCTGTGCGCGCAGCGCGGCATCCCGCTGGTCTTCCTGCAGAACATCACCGGCTTCATGGTCGGCCGCAAGTACGAGAACGGCGGCATCGCCAAGGACGGCGCCAAGATGGTGACCGCGGTGGCGACGGCGCGGGTGCCGAAGTTCACGCTCATCCTCGGCGGCTCTTTCGGCGCCGGCAACTACGGCATGTGCGGCCGCGCCTACAGCCCGCGCCTGCTGTGGATGTGGCCCAATGCGCGCATCTCGGTGATGGGCGGCGAGCAGGCGGCGTCGGTGTTGTCCACCATCCGCCGCGACGGCATGGAGGCTGCCGGCAAGAGCTGGAGCAAGGAAGACGAGGAAGCCTTCAAGGCGCCGATCCGCACGCAGTACGAAACCCAGGGCCATCCCTACTACGCGACGGCGCGGCTGTGGGACGACGGCGTGCTCGACCCCGCGCAGACGCGGCGCACGCTGGGGCTGGGAATTTCCGCCGCGCTCAATGCGCCGATCGAGAAGACGACTTTCGGCGTGTTCAGAATGTGATTTGAAACGCCGAGGCGCCGCGGCGCCGAGAAAGCCAGGAACTCTCGGCGCCTCGGCGTCTCGGCGGTTAAGAAGGGAGGCAACGTGCACCAGAACATCCTCACCGAAATCGACGCCGGCGTCGGCATCGTCACGCTCAATCGCGCCGATCGCCACAACGCCTTCGACGACCAGACCATCGTCGAGCTGATCGACGCCATGGACGCCATGGAGCGCGAGCCGGACGTCCGCGTCGTCGTGCTCTCCAGCACCGGCAAGAGCTTCTCGGCCGGCGCCGATCTCAACTGGATGCAGCGCGCCGCGGCGCAGGGTTTCGACGACAACTTGCGCGACGCGCGCAACCTCGCCGAGATGCTGCGGCGCATCGCGCAAAGCCCCAAGCCGACGGTGGCGCGCGTGCAGGGCCCCGCTTATGGCGGCGGCGTCGGCGTCATCGCCGCCTGCGACATCGCCGTGGCGACTTTCGACGCGCAGTTCGCGCTGACCGAAGTCAAGCTCGGCATCATTCCCGCGGCGATCAGTCCGCACGTCATCGCCGCCATCGGCCAGCGGCACGCGCGCCGCTACATGCTGACGGCCGAGCGCTTCTCCGCCGCGGAGGCCTACCGCCTCGGCCTGATCCACGAGATGGTCGCCGACGCCGCCGCGCTCGACGAAGCCGTCGGCCAGCTCGTCGACAGCCTGCTCAGGAATGGCCCGCAGGCCCAGCGCGCCTGCAAGGCGCTGATCGGCGCGGTTGCCGGCCAGCCGCTCGCGGCCGAGGTGATCGAGGATACCGCGCAGCGCATCGCGAAAATCCGCGCCACCGACGAAGCGAAGGAAGGCATGGCCGCATTTCTCGAAAAGCGCAAGCCCAGCTGGATGGCGCGGACCGCATGATGTTCGACAAGATACTGATGGCCAACCGCGGCGACCAGCCGCGCAGCGGCGCAGCGACGAAGTCAAATCGCCACGTGCGCGGAGCGCACCAGGCGATTGAGCCGCGGAGGAAGCATGTTTGACAAGATCCTGATTGCCAACCGCGGCGAAATCGCCTGCCGCGTCATCAAGACCGCGCGCCGCATGGGCATCCGCACGGTGGCCGTGTATTCCGAAGCCGATGCCGGCGCACGCCACGTGCGCCTGGCCGACGAGGCCGTCTGCATCGGACCGGCGGCGGCGCGCGAATCCTACCTCGTCGCCGACAAGATTCTCGCCGCCTGCAAGCAGACCGGGGCGCAGGCCGTGCATCCCGGTTACGGCTTTCTCTCCGAGAACGAGGCGTTCGCGCAGGCCTGCGCCTGCGACGGCATCGTCTTCATCGGGCCGCCGGTATCCGCGATCCACGCCATGGGCAGCAAGTCGGAAGCGAAGAAGCTGATGGAAAAGGCCGGCGTGCCGCTCACGCCCGGCTACCACGGCGACGAGCAGGCGCCCGATTTCCTCCGGCAGCAGGCCGACCGCATCGGCTACCCGGTGCTGATCAAGGCGGCGGCCGGCGGCGGCGGCAAGGGCATGCGCGCGGTGTCGCAAAGCGCGGACTTCCTCGCTGCGCTCGCTTCCTGCCGGCGCGAGGCGCAGGCTTCGTTCGGCGACGATCACGTGCTGATCGAGAAGTACCTGCAGCGTCCGCGCCACATCGAGATCCAGGTCTTCGGCGACACGCACGGCAACGTCGTCTATCTGTTCGAACGCGACTGCTCGGTGCAGCGCCGCCACCAGAAAGTGCTCGAAGAGGCGCCGGCGCCCGGCATGACGGCCGAGCGTCGCGCGGCGATGGGCAAGGCGGCGGTCGACGCCGCCAAGGCCGTCGGCTACGTCGGCGCCGGCACCGTCGAGTTCATCGCCAATCAGGACGGCACGTTCTACTTCATGGAAATGAACACGCGCCTGCAGGTCGAGCATCCGGTCACCGAGATGATCACCGGCCTCGATCTCGTCGAGTGGCAGTTGCGCGTCGCCGCCGGCGAACCGCTGCCGCTGGCGCAGGAGCAGCTGGCCATCCGCGGCCACGCGCTCGAGGCGCGCATCTACGCCGAGGACCCGGACAAGGGCTTCCTGCCGTCGACCGGCAAGCTCGTGCATCTGGCGCCGCCCGAAGAGACGCTGCATGTGCGCGTCGATAGCGGCGTCGAGCAGGGCGACGAAATCTCGCCGCACTACGACCCGATGCTCGCCAAGCTCATCGTCTGGGACGAGACGCGCGAACGCGCGTGCTCGCGCATGCTGCAGGCGCTGGCGCAGTACCGCATCGTCGGCGTCGCCAACAACGTCGGCTTCCTTTCAAGGCTGGTGGCCTGCCCGGCTTTCGCCCATGCCGACCTCGACACGGGGCTCATCGAGCGCCAGCAGGATTTCCTTTTCGCCGCCGGCGCCGCGGCCGAACCGCCGCGCGAGGCGTGGCTGGCGGCGGCGCTCGCCGAACTGCTGCGCGAACAGGCCCTGGCCCGCGCAGCAGCGCAAGGCGACGATGACCCGCATTCGCCCTGGCACCTGCGCGACGGCTGGCGCATGAACAGCACCGCGCGCCGGGCGCTGCTCCTGCGCGCCGGCGATGCCGAGAAGTCGGTCGCCGTCGCCTACGGCGGGGGCGGCTTCGAGCTCGAACTCGACGGCCAGGCGACGCACGCTGCCGGCGAACTCCTGCCGGGCGGCCAGTTGCGCGCCGACCTCGGCGGGCGGCGCATCAATGCCACCGTCGTGTTGGCCGGCGAGAAGCGCCACGTCTTTCTCCACGGCCGCGCCTTCGCCTTCGCCGCCGTCGATCCGCTGTTCCACGCCGGCGAAGGCGGCGGTGCCGAGGGCGGGCTCACGGCGCCCATGCCCGGCAAGGTCATCGCGCTCATCGCCAAACCCGGCGACGCGGTCGACAAGGGCGCGCCGCTGCTGATTCTCGAAGCCATGAAAATGGAGCACACCATCACCGCGCCGGCCGCCGGCGTCGTCAAGGCGTTTTGCTTCGGCGTCGGCGACCAGGTGACGGACGGCGCCGAACTCCTCGAGTTCGAGCCGGTCAAGAGTTGATCATGGCGCTCCCTCTCCAGGTCAAGATCGTCGAAGTCGGCCCGCGCGACGGCCTGCAAAACGAGAAGCAGGCGGTGGCGACGGACATTAAGGTCGAGCTCATCGCGCGGCTCGGCGACGCCGGCCTTAAGGCCATCGAGGCGACGGCCTTCGTCGCGCCGAAGTGGGTGCCGCAAATGGCGGACAATGCCGTGGTCATGGCGCGCATCGAGCGCCGCGCCGGCGTCGCCTACCCGGTGCTGGTGCCGAACGAAAAGGGACTCGATGCCGCGCTGGCGGCCGGCGCGCGCGAGATCGCGGTGTTCGGCGCCGCCTCCGAAGCCTTTTCGCAGAAGAACATCAACTGCTCGATCGCCGCATCGCTGGCGCGCTTCGCGCCGGTGGTGGCGAAGGCGCAGGCGGCGGACGTGCGCGTGCGCGGCTACGTTTCGTGCGTGCTCGGCTGCCCCTACCAGGGCGCGGTGGCGCCGGCGGCGGTGGCCGACGTGGCCGCGGCGCTCTACGACATGGGCTGCTACGAGGTGAGCCTGGGCGACACCATCGGCACCGGCACGCCGGCCGCCACCCAGGCCATGCTCGAAGCCGTCGCCCGCCGCGTGCCGCTGCAACAGCTTGCCGGCCACTATCACGACACCTACGGCATGGCCATCGCCAACATCTACGCGTCGCTGGAACTCGGCGTCGCGGTGTTCGACGCTTCGATCGCCGGGCTGGGCGGCTGCCCCTATGCCGCCGGCGCCGCCGGCAACGTCGCCACCGAGGACGTGGCCTGGTTGATGCGCGGACTTGGCATCGATACGGGCCTCGATCTCGACCGGCTGGTCGCCGCCGGCGCCTGGATCTCGGCCCAGCTCGGGCGCGCGCCCAATTCCAAAGTCGCCCGCGCCTGGCTGGCGAAGCAGGCGCAGACGGCCGGCGCCTGAGCGCTGCCCGGCGATGACGCCCAAGCTGCCCGCTTCGCTGCGCGTCATCGAGCGCGGCTGGCTGTCGTCGAACAACGTGCTGGCCTTCGAGGGCGCGACGGCGACGCTGGTCGACAGCGGCTACGTCGGCCACGCCGAAGAGACCGTGGCCAGGGTGCGCGCCGCGCTGGCCGGGCGCACGCTCAGCCGCCTCATCAACACGCATTCGCACTCCGACCATATCGGCGGCAACCGCGCGGCGCAGCGCGCCTTCGGCTGCCGGATCGTCATTCCCGCCGGCATCGCCGAGCACGTCGCCGCCTGGGACGAAGAGGCCTTGCTGCTGACGCCGGCACGCCAGCGCGGCGACCGCTTCATCCATGACGACGTCATGCACCCCGGCGAGGAGTTCGTCATGGGCGGTCTCGTCTGGCGCGCGCATCACGCGCCCGGCCACGACATGGAAGCGCTGGTGTTCCACTGCGCGGAGCGCCGCCTGCTGATCTCCGGCGACGCGCTCTGGCAGGACGGCTTCGGCATCGTCTTCGGCGAGGTCATGGGCAAGCCCGGCGCCCTGCGCGCGACGCGCGAAACCCTCGACATGCTCGGCCGCCTCGCCGTCGATACGGTCATTCCCGGCCACGGTGCGGCCTTCGCCGATGTCGACGCGGCGCTCGCGCGCGCCTACCAGCGCCTCGCCGCCTTCGAGCAGGATCCCGCGCGCATGGCGCGAAACGCCATCAAGGCCTGCTTCATTTTCAACCTGCTCGACCTGGGCAGCCTGCCGCGCAGCCGGCTCGAAGCCTACGTCGCCAGCGTGCCCTTCTTCGGCGACGTCGGCGCGCGCCTCCTCGGCCTGGACACCGATGCGCTGGCGCGCTGGCTGTATGACGAGCTGTGGCGCGCCAAGGCCATCGCCGCCGATGACGGCATCATCGTGCCGACGATGGCGGCGTAAGAAGGCGCCGGCCGGCGGCGCCATGAAATACGGGATTTCGAGTATTCCGACTACCTAAGCCCGGGTATGGGCAGCCCCTTCTTGTTGCGGAACAATTGCTACACAAACAACAACCGCTGGAAGGAGGAGTAGCGCCATGGACGAACATACGGAGAGTCCCGGACGCCGCCGCATGCTCAAGGCTGCAGCCGCGGCAGGCATCCTGCAGGCCACCGGGCCGTTCATCATCTCGGCCCGCGGCGAGCAGCCGATCAAGATCGGCCTCAACGACCCGCTGACCGGAACCTACGCCGAGCTGGGCAAGAACGAGCAGATCGGCTGCGAATACGCGATCGAGCAGATCAACGCCAAGGGCGGCATTCTCGGCCGCCAGGTCCAGCTGCTGGTCGAGGATTCGACCAGTGCGGACACCGGCGCCGCCGTGCAGAAGGCGCGCAAGCTGATCGATCGCGACAAGGTCGACTTCCTGCTCGGCAACGTCAACTCGGCGATGGCGGTCGCCCTCGGCCAGGTCTCGAACGAGCGCCGCATCTACCATGTCGTCACCGGCGGCCACACCGATGCCGTGACCGGCTCCGACTGCCACTGGAACGTCTTTCGCGTCTGCAACACGACGCGCATGGAAACCAATTCGGTATCGAAGACCCTGTTCAGCAAGTACGGCAAGAAGTGGTACTTCATCACCCCGGACTATGCCTTCGGCCACACGCTGCAGGAGGGCTTCGAGGCCGCCCTGAAACAGTACGGCGGCACCGAGGTCGGCGCCGACCTGGTGCCGCTGGGCGCCACCGACTTTTCCTCCTACCTGATCAAGGCCCAGGCCGCCAAGCCCGACGTCATCATCTTCCTGCAAGCCGGCCAGGACATGATCAATGCGCTCAAGCAGGCCGTGCAGTTCGGCCTCGACAAGCGTTTCCACATCGCCGGCGCGCAGCAGGAACTCGAGGTGCTCGACGGCCTGTCGCCCAACGCCCGCATCGGCACCTGGGTCTTCGAGTGGTACTGGAACCAGCCCAACGTGCCGCACGTCGCCGAATTCGTCGCCGGCATCAGGAAGCGCAACAACGGCAAGGTGCCGACGGCGCGCCACTGGTTCGGCTACGTCGCCGCCTGGACCTGCGCGCTGGTCGCCAACCAGGCGAAGACGCTGGATGCCGTCAAGCTGGCCAAGGCGACCGAGAACTTCAAGCTGCCGCCCGAAGTCGCGCTGATGCCGGGCGAGACTTTCTATCGCGCCGGCGACCACCAGCTGATGCCGACCCTCTACGTCGGCCACGCCCAGGAAAAAGGCAGCGCGCCGGAAGACCTGTTCCATGTCGATGAACTGGTCAAGGGCGTCGACGCCGCCCTGCCGGTTTCCGAGACCGGCTGTCATATGAAGTGGAGCTAGGCCGCGCGGCGCGCAGCCGCGGCCGGGCAGGCTGATCCGCCCGCGGCGCCGAACGCCGGCGCCGCGGCCGCGGGCAGGGTCGTCGCCGCGCCGCAGGGGCTTGCCGGGCGGGCTTTATGGCAGCGGGAGGAGGTCGCCGCAGGTATGACGCAACTGTTTCTTTTCAACGTCTTCAACGGTCTCATCATCGGCGCCTTTTACGCGCTGATGGCGCTCGGGCTGTCGCTGATCCTCAATCTCTCCGGCGTGATCAATTTCGCCCACGGCGGCTTCCTCGCCGTCGGCGGCTATCTTGCCTACACGCTCATGCCGTTCATCGGCTTCTGGGGCGCGCTCGCCGTCGCGCCGCTGCTGACGGCGCTGATCGGCCTGCTCGTCGAGTTCGTGCTGATCCGCCGCCTCTACGGCCGCGACCCGCTCTACAGCCTGCTGCTGACCTTCGGCCTGGCGTTCATCCTCGAGGATGGCACGCGCTATATCTGGGGCGCGGCGACGGTGCCGTTCGATATTCCCGACTGGATGACCACGGCGCTGAGCGACCAGTTCTTCTTCCTCACCGGCTATCGCCTGTTCATGGTGCTGCTGGTGTTCGCCGCTGTCGCGGCGCTGTTCCTGCTGCTCAACAAGACCCGCCTCGGGCTGCGCATCCGCGCCGGCAGCGGCGACCTCGAGACGGTCTCGGCGCTCGGCGTCAATGTCCGCGTCCTGCGCAATCTCAACTTCGGCCTCGGCATCTACATGGCCGGGCTGGCCGGCGTGCTCGCCGCCGGCATGCTCGGGCTGCAGCCGACCATCGGCAGCGCGCTGATCATGCCCAGCTTCATCGCCATCATCGTCGGCGGGCTGGGGAGTTTGCCGGGAACGCTGCTGGGCGGCCTGCTCATCGGCGTCGCCTCGGGCGTCGTCACCGTCTTCTTTCCCTCGGCCAGCGAAGCCGTGATCTACGTCATGATGGGCGTCGTCCTGCTGGTGCGTCCGCGCGGCCTGCTCGGCGAGGAGGGGAGAGTCCAGTGAAGGCGCTCGCCGGGCGTTACGTCGACCTCGCGATCTGGCTCGGCCTGGCGACGCTGCCGTACTGGATCGGCGCCGCCGGCGGCTACACCTCGCTCGGCACGCGCGTCGTCGTCATGGCGCTGGCCGCCACCGCGCTCAACTTCCTGCTCGGCTTCACGGGCGTGCTGTCCTTCGGCCATGCCGCCTACTTCGGCCTCGGCGCCTATGGCGCCGGCATGACGATCAAATACCTGGTGCCGAGCACCGGGCTCGGCATCCTCGTCGGCGTCGCCGCCGGCACAGCGGCGGCGGCCATCGTCGGGGCGCTGATCGCGCGGCTGCGCGGCGTCTATTTCGCCATGGTGACCATCGCCTTCGGCCAGGTCTTCTACTTCATCGCTTTCCGCTGGAATGCGGTGACCGGCGGCGACGACGGCCTCTCCGGCTGGCGGCGGCTGCCGATCGATCTCGGCTTCGGCAGCATCGACATCCTCGGCAACGACCAGGCCTTCTACTACCTGACGCTGGCCGGTTTCGCCGTCGCCGTCGCCGTGATGGCGGCGCTGCTGCGCTCGCCCTTCGGCCGCAGCCTGCTGGCCATTCGCGAGAACGAACGGCGCGCCCGTTTTCTCGGCATTCCGGTCGAGCAGCACATCTGGCTGTCCTTCGTCGTCTCCTGCTTCTTCGTCAGCCTCGCCGGCGCGCTCTATGCGCTGCTCAACAACTTCGCCGATCCGCACGACTTGCGCTGGGACCAGTCCGGCGACTTCGTCATCATGGCCGTCCTCGGCGGCATGCGCACGTTCTGGGGGCCGCTGGTCGGCGCCGCCATTTTCGTCGTGCTGCAGGACTACCTGTCGACCCTGACCGACAACTGGATGTCCCTCATCGGCGTCTTCTTCATTCTCGTCGTCATGTTCTTCCCGCGCGGCGTGCTCGGCATGCTGCGCCGCCGCAAGGCGACGTCATGAGCCTGCTGCAGGTCGACAACGTCTCGCGCCAATTCGGCAGCCTGGTCGCCGTGCAGGGCGTCTCGATGAGCGTCGCAGCCGGTGAATTGCGCGCCGTGATCGGCCCCAACGGCGCCGGCAAGACGACGCTCTTCAACCTGATCAGCGGCTTCTTCCCGCCGACATCGGGGCGCATGACGTTCGACGGCCGCGACGTCACGCGCTTGCCGCCGCATCGGCGCGTCGCCATCGGCATTGCGCGCACGTTCCAGATCACCGAAGTCTTCCCGGACCTGACGGTCGCCGAGAACCTGCGCATCGCCGTCGAAGCGGCCGCCGGCTACCGGCTGCGGCCGTGGCTGTCGCAGCGCGCCGCGCGCGAGGTGCGGGACCGCGTCGACGCACTGCTGGAACTTGGCAGCCTCGGCGCCAAGGCCGACCGCCCGATCGCCGAACTGCCGCACGGCGACCAGCGCGCCACCGAGATCATGATGGCGCTGGCGCTGCGCCCGCGCCTGCTGCTGCTCGACGAGCCCACCGCCGGCATGGGCGACCAGGAGACCTACGACATCACCCGGCTGGTGCGCCGCCTGCACCAGGACCGCGAGCTTTCCATCGTCCTCATCGAGCACGACATGCGCGTGATTTTCCATCTCGCCGACCGCATCCTGGTGCTCGCCGAAGGCAAGGTGCTGGCGGAAGGCACGCCCGCCGAGATCGCCGCCGACGAGCGCGTGCAGGCCGCCTACCTGGGGAAAGCGGCGTGAATATCCTCGAAGTCGACTCGCTGCAGACCTACTACGGCAAGAGCCACATCCTGCACGGCATCTCCTTCCACGTCGGCGAAGGCGAGATCGTCACGCTGCTCGGCCGCAACGGCGCCGGCAAGACGACGACGCTGCGCAGCCTGATGGGCCTGACGCGAGCGCGCGAAGGCAGCGTGCGCCTGTTCGGCGCCGACACGACGGCCTGGCCGCCCTACCGCATCGCCGCCGCCGGCGTCGGCTACGTGCCCGAAGGGCGGCGGATCTTCGCCAACCTGACGGTCGAGGAGAACCTGAAAGTCCCGCTCGAACGCCCCGGGCCGTGGACGCCGGACCGCGTCTACGAACTCTTCCCGCGCCTGCGCGAACGCCGCTTCAACAAGGGCCGCCAGCTCTCGGGCGGCGAGCAGGAAATGCTCGCCATCGCCCGCTCGCTGATGCTCAATCCGCGCTTCCTGCTGCTCGACGAGCCGTCCCAGGGACTGGCGCCGATGATCGTCCAGGAAGTCTTCAACGTCATCGTCGGCATGCGCGCGCAAGGCATCTCGGTGCTGCTGGTGGAGCAGAACGTCCGCGCCGCCGTCGCCATCGCCGACCGCGCCTGCGTCCTCGACGACGGCCGCATGGTCTTCGAAGGCGCCGCCGCGGAGTTCGCGGCCGACGAGGCGCGCGTGCGGGCGCTGGCCGGCGCCAGCGCCGAGCGTTGGGAAGCGGCGTGAGCCGGTTTGCCTGGATCGGCTAGACGCTGCCGAGAATCTTCGCCGTAGCTTGCGCGTCGGCAAACACGCCGTGCAGCGCCGCGACGAAAGCGGCATGCACCTGCGCGGCGGCGACGGTGGTGGCGCCGAAAGTCAGGCCGCGCGTGGCGCAGGCGTCGTGAGCGAGCGTGATCTTGAAGCCGAGATCGAAGGCGGCGCGCGTCGTCGTGTCGATGCACATGTGGGTCATCATGCCGGCGATGACGAGATGGTCGGCGCCGGCCGCCTGGAGCGTTTCGAGCAGGGAAGTGGCGCGAAAGCTGTTGGGGAAATGCTTTATGACAATGACTTCGTCGGGCCGCGGCGCGACGCTGGCGTGAATCTCGGCGCCCACGGTTCCCGGCACCAGGTAGTTGGCCTGCGGCCGCGCCATCAGGTGCTGGACGTGGACGACGGGCAGGCGGCGGTCGCGAAAGTGCGCGAGCAAGGCCGCGGCGTTGGCCGCCGCGGCATCGCAGCCGTCGAGCGCCATGTTGCCGCCGGCGAAGTAATCGTTCTGGATGTCGATGATGACGAGTGCGGAAGTCATGGGCGGAGTCCTCAAAGGGGAGCGTCGTTGCGGCGGCGAAATGCCTGCGTCAGGCCC
This sequence comes from Rhodocyclaceae bacterium, assembly GCA_028713915.1. Taxonomy (GTDB): domain Bacteria; phylum Pseudomonadota; class Gammaproteobacteria; order Burkholderiales; family Rhodocyclaceae; genus Nitricoxidireducens. The sequence goes on from JAQTNK010000017.1 coordinate 21,573, forward strand.
TGGTAGCCCCAGGCGTCGGCGGGAACTTCGCGGACGATGACGTAGCTGGCGGCATCGAGCCTGCGATGTCGAGGTAGGGCATGGGGCGCTCCTTCAGCGGGTTTTCGTTTCTTGCGTGATCGCTGCCATCGTCGTATTCTTCATGCGCCATGTGCATGAACGGCGTCGTCGCTGCATCCGTTGCCACGATAGGCCAGTCGCTGCGGGCGGACAAACGACAATGCGGTATGCGCGCCATGCGTAAAAGTCATGTATAGGGATCTCCGCCGCCTGCCTTCGCTCGACCCGCTCAAAGGCTTCGATGCGGCGGCGCGGCACTTGAGCTTCACCAAGGCCGCGGCGGAGCTTTTTCTCACGCAGTCGGCGATCAGCCGCCAGATCCAGACGCTCGAAGACCAACTCGGCGTGAAGCTCTTCCGCCGCGAAGCGCGGCGCTTGGCATTGACGCCCGCGGGCGAAGTCCTGCATCGCGCGGCGGGCGAAATGCTGGCGCGGCTCGCCGACGTCTGCGCCGGCCTCAAGGCGGCGCCGCGGCGCCCGCGCGTGACGGTGTCGGCGGCGGTCGGCATGGCTTCATTGTGGCTGGTGCCGCGGCTGGCCGCCTTCCAGGAAGTCGAGCCGGATCTCGACGTGCTGATTTCCGCCGACAACCGTATCGTCGACCTCGAGCGCGAGGACATCGATCTCGCCTTGCGCTACATCGCGCCGGAAGTCGCGCCGCCGGGCGCGACGCTGCTGTTCGACGAAGTCGTCTTCCCGGTGGCGAGCCCGGCGACGGCCGCGGCGCTTCCCGCCGTGCTGCGCGCCCAGGACCTCGCCAAGCTGACCTTGCTGGTGTTCGAAAGCGGCAACAATACGCCCTGGCTGTCGTGGGAGCCGTGGCTCGCCGGCCTCGGGCTCGCCCACGCCGCGCCGCAGGCGGTGCTGCGCTTCAACCAGTACGACCAGATGATTCGCGCCGCCGAAGACGGCCGCGGACTGGCGCTCGGCCGCGGCCCATTGGTGGCGCAGGCCATCGCCGCGGGGCGCCTGCGGGCGCTCAGCGATGCGCGCCGGCGCATCGCCGCGCGCGCCTACTTTCTGGTGCGCTCGCCGCAGGCGCAGCGTCCCGAGGTCGAGCGCTTCGCCGCCTGGCTGGTCGGCGAGGCGAAGAAAATCGAGACGGCAGCCTAGCCCAGGCGCGCGATGCCCGGCAGGAAGACCTCGGTCACCAGCAGCGGGTGGCCGTCGCGCAGGAAGCACGAACGACGTCCCCACAACACCGGCAGCGTTTCGCCGAGCGCCGCGGCGGCGCGGCGATGCAGCGGGTGCGCGGCGGTCAGGCGCTCGCAATGCAGGGCGCCGCGCACGATCTGCGGATCGGCGAACAGCGCGGCGCCGAGCGGACGTCCGCCCATGCCCGACGCCATGCGCCAGGAGCCGCGCAGATGCCGCGGCGCAAGGACGGTGTGGGCGAAGACGACCGGCTGGCCGTCCGCCAGCAGCAGGACCTCGCGCGCCCAGGCTTGGTGCCCCGGCGCGAGGCCGACGAGGCGGCGCTCGTCTTCGGTCGGCCGCGCCAGTCCGGTGCGCAGGACGCGCACGCGCAACACGCCGCAACGGGCGGCAATGCGGGCGGTGAGGGAACTGCTGTCCGTCAGCCAGGGGCGCAGGAACAGCGGCGCCCCGACCAGGAACGGCTGCGGTTTCCAGCGGCGGTCGGCTTGCATCGGCTGCAATGATCGGGAAAGGCCGCCGATGCTAACATAGGCGATCGCCTTGGATTTTCGCGCCATGACCGCTCCTTGCTTGCAGCTCGTCCTCATCAGCGGCCTTTCCGGCTCGGGCAAGAGCATCGCCTTGAACGTGATCGAGGACGCTGGCTACTACTGCGTCGACAACCTGCCGGCGACGCTGCTGCCGCAACTCGTAGCCGAGTTGCAGCGCGAAGGCTATGCCCACGCCGCGGTGGCCATGGACATGCGCGGCGGCGCCAGCATCGCGGCGCTGCCCAAGCACTTGCGCGACTTGCAGGCGAATCCCGGCATCGATCTGCGCTTCATCTTTCTCGACGCGCGCGACGAAATGCTGATCCAGCGCTTTTCGGAAACGCGCCGCCGCCACCCGCTGGCGACGGACGACACCACGCTCGCCGAAGCCATCGCCGCCGAGCGCGAGGCGCTGGAAACCTTGGCCGGCCTCGGCCATCACATCGACACGAGCAACCTGCGGCCGAATGCCTTGCGCGCCTTCGTCAAGGAGTTCATCGACCTCGACGAAAGGGACGGGCTCACGCTGCTGTTCCAGTCTTTCGGCTTCAAGCATGGCCTGCCGATGGATGCCGACCTCGTCTTCGACGTGCGCTGCCTGCCGAACCCGCATTACGACCCGCAATTGCGCCCGCTCACCGGCTGCGATGCGCCGGTGATCGCGTTTCTCGAAGCCCAGCCCGAAGTCGCGCGCATGGCTGCCGACATCGAGCGCTTCGTCGGCGACTGGCTGCCGGCCTATATCCGCGACAATCGTTCCTATCTCACCGTGGCCTTGGGCTGCACCGGCGGCCAGCATCGCTCGGTGTATTTCGCCGAACGGCTCGCCTGGCATTTCAAGGACAAGGTGCGCGTGTTGGTGCGCCACCGTTCGCTCGCGCAATGAAATGAGCGGCCTGCCTCCCGTTGCCCCGCCCAGGGAAAGGGGCGACCACGGCGCACTGCGCCCGCAGGCGCCTGGCGGCATCGCCGCTACGGCGTGGCTGTCGCTGCTGCGGCCCGGCGACTGGCTGGTGGCGCTGCTGGCGCTGGTGCTGGTCGGCGCCTCGTTTCCGCTGCTGTGGCGCGGCGGCCCGGCGGAAAAGGCCGTCGTCAAGCGCGACGGCACGGTGGTCGCCGAACTGCCGCTCAACATCACCAAGCGCATCGAGGTCGCAGGCGCCATGGGCACATCGGTGATCGAAGTGAGTCCGGGGCGCGCGCGTGTGGCCGCCGATCCGGGGCCGCGCCAGTATTGCGTCAAGCAGGGCTGGCTGACGCAGGCAAACGCCGTGGCGATTTGCGCGCCCAACCACGTGACGCTGGCGCTGGTCGGCGCCAGCAAGAGTTATGACAGCCTCAACTATTGAATTGGCGGTGGCTGCCGATGACCGCCGCGTCGCGCGCTACGCGGCGGCGGCGATCGTCCTGACCATCGCCGAAGCGGCGATTCCCTCGCCGCTGCCGGGCGTGAAGCCCGGCCTGGCGAACATCGTCGTGCTGATCGTGCTGTTGCGCCACGGCTGGCGCGAGGCGGTGTGGGTGTCGCTGCTGCGCGTCGTTGCCGGCAGCCTGATGATCGGCCAGTTTCTGGCGCCCGGATTCTTCCTGAGCTTGGCGGGCACTTGCGCCAGCCTCGCCGCGCTGGCGTTTTCGGTGCGGCTGCCGCGCGCCTGGTTCGGCCCGGTCAGCCTGAGCATCCTCGCCGCCTTCGCCCATATCGCCGGCCAGGTGCTGCTGGCGCGCGTCTGGCTCGTACCGCACAACGGCGTGTTCTACCTCGTGCCGGTGTTCGCCGCGTCGGCACTCGTCTTCGGCGTCGTGAACGGCCTAGTGGCGGCGAAGTTCATCAACGACGACACGGCTTCGGCGCCATGAACAAGACCATTGCCGTCGCCTTCACCGGCGCTTCGGGCATGCCTTACGGGCTGCGCCTCGTCGAGTGCCTGCTGAATGCCGGAGTGCGCGTCTGGCTGCTGTACTCGCAAGCCGCACAAATCGTCGCGAAACAGGAAATGGACCTGGTGCTGCCGGCCCAGCCGCGCGAAGTGCAGCGCCTGCTGTCCGAACGCTTCGGCGCGGCGGCGGGCCAGCTCAGCGTGTTCGGCCGCGATGACTGGAACGCGCCGCTCGCCTCGGGTTCCAATCCGGCCGATGCGTATGTCATATGCCCCTGCAGCATGGGCACGCTCGCCAAGGTGGCGGCGGGCATGGCCGACGATCTCGTCTGCCGCGCCGCCGACGTCACGCTCAAGGAAGGCCGCAAGCTGATCCTGGTGCCGCGCGAGACGCCGTTTTCGCCGATCCACCTCGAGAACATGCTGCGGCTGGCGCGCGCCGGCGCCGTCATCCTGCCGCCCAGTCCCGGCTTCTATCACCGGCCGCAGACGGTCGCGGAGGTCGTCGATTTCGTCGTTGCCCGCATCCTCGATCAACTCGGCGTCGCCCACGATCTGCTGCCGCGCTGGGGCGAACCGCCGGCGTGAGCGCCGCGCGGCGCCGGTAAACGTCCTGCCGGCGCGGCTTTGGGGGCGTATGGCTTTCGTTGGATTGACGGATCGTCCGGGCCGGCGTAGCTTGCGCGGCACCGTTTTTCCGCCGCCCCCGCCCCCGCCATGAGCACAGTTCTCCATCGCGTCGCCGAAATCGCCCAGACCTGGGGCCAGCGTGGAGACTTGTCCGAAAACGACCGCGGCTTTGCCCGCGAAGTGGGCGAGCTTGCCGCCTTCCTCTCCGGCCGGCCATTTCCCAACGAGGACGACGTGAGTTCTCTGCATCTCCTCGGTTGCCGCCTTTGCCGGCGCGTCGGCGCGGTCAAATGCGGGGAGCAGCAAAGCGACTGCTCGCTCGGCTTCGCCGCATCCAGCGGCCGCTGAGTCCGTAATTCCGCTTGACGCCCTTGCGATCGGTCGTGTAACGTTACTGACTGAACGGTCAGTAAGTTATCGGGAGGGGTCCATGAAGTGTCTGTTTCGGCGCCGTCGCAAAGAGGCGCGCCCGGGCGAGCTTGTCGCCGCGGCCTTGGAGGTCTTTGTCGAGAAGGGTTTCGCGGCGGCCCGGCTTGACGACGTGGCCGCGCGGGCCGGCGTCTCGAAAGGCACCGTGTATCTCTACTTCGACAGCAAGGAAGCCTTGTTCAAGGCCGTGATCGAAGCCGGGATGACGCCGGCCATCGAGGCGGCGGAGGCTTTGGCCAAGGAGACGGGCAGGCCCGCCGCCGAACTGCTGCGCCGCTTTGTCGACGGCTGGTGGCGCATGGTCGGCGCCACGGCGCTGGGCGGCCTGCCGAAACTGCTGGTGGCGGAAGCGGGCAACTTTCCCGACATCGCCCGCTGGTTCCACGATGCCATGATCCGCCGCGCCCAGAAAGCCATGGCGCGGATCATCGAGGCCGGCATCGCCCGCGGCGAGTTTCGCGCGGTGGAGCCGGACCTCGCCGCCCGCATCTTCTTCGCGCCGATGTTTTCCTACCTGATCTGGCAGCGATCCTTCGGCGACGCCATGTGCGAATTGCCGCCGCCCGAACGCTTCTTCGCCGCGGCCGTGGACCTCTTGATCCACGGCCTTGCCCACCCCGCCGCGGAGTCCCGGCCATGACGCCGCGTGCCCTGCTTGCCCTGCCGTGCCTGTTCGCGCTTGCCGCATGCGGCGAACCGCCGCCGCCGCCGGCAACGGCCGCGGTGGTGAAGACGATCATCGCCGGCGCGCAACCGGCGTCCGTCGTCAGGACCTACAGCGGCGAAGTTCGCGCCCGCCATGAGACCACCTTGGCTTTTCGCGTCGGCGGCAAGATCGTCGAGCGCCTCGTCGATGTCGGCGCGGTGGTGCGGCCCGGGCAGGTGCTGGCGCGCATCGATCCGGCCGATCTGGCGCTGCAGGCCGGGCAGGCCGAGGCGCAGCGCGCCTTGGCGGAGGCCGATGCCCGGCGCTATCGCGATCTGCGGACGAAGAACTTCATCAGCCAATCGGCGCTCGACGCGAAGGAGACGGCCTTGCAAACGGCCGGCGCGCAAGCGGCGCTGGCGCGCAACCAGTCGGCCTATGCGGTGCTGCGGGCGGACAAGGCCGGCGCCATCGCCCAGGTATTGGCCGAACCGGGCCAGGTGGTGGCGGCGGGGCAGGGCGTGTTCCGCCTGGCCGAAGCCGGCGCGGTCGAAGTCGCCATCGCCGTGCCCGAATCCGGCCTGGCCGGCCTCAAGCCGGGGCTGCCGGCGCAGGTTGGCTTCTGGGCCGAGCGCAAGCCGCTCCCCGCCAGGCTGCGCGAACTTTCGCCGGTCGCCGATCCGGCGACGCGCACGTATGCCGTGCGCGTCGCGCTGACGGCGGCCGATCCAGCGGTCGCGCTGGGCATGACGGCGACGGTGCGCTTTGCGCAGGACGGCGGCGATGCCCTGGTCGTACCGCAGGCGGCGATCTTCCAGCAAGGGCAGCAGCCGGCGGTCTGGGTGGTCGGCGCCGACAACGCCGTGACCTTGCGCGCGGTCGTCCTCGGCAGCTACGACGACGCCGGCGCGACCGTAACCGCCGGCCTCAAGCCCGGCGAGCGCATCGTCGCCGCCGGCGTGCATAAGCTCCATGCCGGCCAGAAGGTGCGGCCGCTGCAATGAAGAAGATCAACCTCTCGGAGTGGTCGATCGAACATCCGTCGATGGTCATGTACCTGATGGTCGTGCTGATGATCGCGGGCGCGCTCTCCTATTTCAAGCTGGGCCGCGCCGAGGATCCCGATTTCACCTTCAAGGTCATGGTCGTGCGCACGCTGTGGCCGGGCGCGACGGCAACGGAAGTCGAGAACGAACTCACCGAGCGCATCGAGAAGAAGCTCCAGGAAACGCCGTGGATCGACGTGCTGCGCTCGGCCTCGAAGCCGGGCGAATCGCTGGTGTTCGTGATCCTCAAGGACTACACGCCGAAGGCCGAGGTGCCGGAATCCTGGCGCCAGGTGCGCAAGAAGCTCGATGACCTGCAAAGCACGCTGCCCGCGGGCGTGCAGGGACCGTTCCCGAACGACGAGTTCGGCGACGTCTCGGTGTCGATTTACGCCCTGACCGGCGACGGCTTCGATCTCGGCGCGCTGCGCGCCGAAGCCGACCGCATCGCGCGCGAACTCTACCGCGTGCCCGACGTCAAGAAAGTCGAGCTGCTCGGCGTCCAGGACGAAAAGATCTACGTCGAGGCGATCCCGGCCCGGCTCGCTTCGCTGGGCCTCACGCCCGCCGCGGTCTTCGACGCCATGCAGCGCCAGAACGTCGTGACGCCGGCCGGCTTCGTCGAAACGGCCAGCGACCGCGTGCGCCTGCGCGTCTCCGGTCCCTTCGCTGCCGTGGCGAAGATCCGCGACACGGATCTCGCCGTCGGCGGGCGCCATTTCCGCCTCGGCGACATCGCGACGGTGAGCCGCGGGTTCGCCGATCCGCCGAGCCCGCGCATGCGCGTCGCCGGCAAGGATGCCATTGGCATCGCCGTCGTCATGGCGAAGGGCGGCGACGTGATCCGCCTCGGCGCCAACCTGAAGCAGGAAATGCAGCGCCTGCAGGCCGACCTGCCGGCCGGCATCGACGTCCATGTCGTCGCCGACCAGCCCGAGATCGTCAAGAGTTCCATCGAGCTCTTCGTCGAGTCGCTGGCGGAGGCCATCGCCATCGTCCTCGCCGTGTCCTTCCTCAGCCTCGGCCTGCGCACCGGCACGGTCGTGGCGCTGTCGATTCCGCTGGTGCTGGCCATCGTCTTCCTGCTGATGCGCATCTTCGGCATCGACTTGCAGCGCATCTCTCTCGGGGCGCTGGTGATCGCGCTGGGCCTTCTCGTCGATGACGCCATCATCGCCGTCGAGATGATGGTGGTGAAGATGGAGCAAGGCTTCGACCGCGCCAAGGCGGCCACCTTCGCCTACACGTCGACGGCGTTTCCGATGCTGACCGGCACCCTGATCACCGCCGCCGGCTTCACGCCGGTGGGCTTCGCGCGCTCGGCCGCGGGCGAGTACACGTTCTCGATCTTCGCCGTCGTGACGATTGCGCTGCTGGTGTCGTGGCTGGTGGCCGTCGTCTTTACGCCGTTCATCGGCTACAAGCTGCTCGATGCCGGCAAGCTGCTCAAGTACGGCGCCGAGCATCACGGCGACATTTACGATACGCCCTTCTACCGCCGCTTCCGCGCCGTGCTGGTGTGGTGCCTGCGCCGCCGCTGGCTCGTCATCGGCGCCACGGTGGCGTTGTTCGCCATCGCCATGGTCGCCTTCAAGGTGGGCGTGCAGAAGCAGTTCTTCCCGGCCGCCAGCCGCGCGGAACTGCTGATCGAATTGTGGCCGCCGCAAGGCGCCTCGCTGCTGGCGACCGACGCCGAGACCAAGCGCGTCGAGGCGCTGCTCGCCGGCGATGCCGCCGTCGTCAGCTCTTCCGCCTACGTCGGCAACGGCGCGCCGCGCTTTTTCCTGTCGCTCGACCAGCAGCTGTTCGCCGACAATTTCGCCCAGCTGGTCATCGTCACCAAAGGCATCGAGCAGCGCGAAGACCTCAAGCGCCGCCTGGAAGAGCGCTTCGCCGCGCCGGATTTCTCGTCCCTGCGCGCGCGCGTGCTGCGGCTCGAAAACGGCCCGCCGGTGGGCTATCCGGTGCAGTTCCGCGTCATGGGCGACGACCTCGAAAGCCTGCGCCGCGTCGCCGGCCAGGTGGCGGACGTGATGCGCGCCCACCCGAATCTGCAGGACGTGCAGTACGACTGGAACGAGAAGGTCAAGTCGGTGCGCGTCGACATCGACCAGGATCGCGCACGCCTGCTCGGCGTCTCGAGCCAGGATATTGCGCTCGCGCTGCAGGGCTGGCTGGTCGGCACGACGATCACCCAGTACCGCGAGAACGACCAGCTGATCGATGTCGTCTGGCGGGCGTCCGGCGCCGATCGCGGCTCGCTCGACCGCCTGCCCGATCTCGACGTCGTCGCCGCCGGCGGACGCCACGTGCCGCTCGCCCAGTTGGCGCGGCTCAAGCCCGAGCTCGAAGAGGGCATCATCTGGCGACGCGACCGCTTGCCGACCATCACCGTGCGCTCCGACATCGTCGGCAACCGGCAGGCGCCGATGATTTCGGCGGAACTCGAGCCGCGGCTCGATGCGATCCGGGCGACGCTGCCGCCGGGCTTTCGCATCGAGACGGGCGGCACCGTCGAGGAGTCGGCCAAGGGCGAGGACTCCATCAAGGCCGTCGTGCCGGTCATGGTGCTGGGCGTGATCACCTTGCTGATGATGCAGCTGCAAAGCGTCGGGCGGACCTTCATGGTGCTGCTCACCGCGCCGCTCGGCCTGATCGGCGTGGCCGCGGCGCTGCTGGTGTTCCGCGTGCCTTTCGGCTTCGTCGCCAACCTCGGCGTCATCGCGCTGATGGGCATGATCCTGCGAAACTCGGTGATCCTGGTCGACCAGATCAGGCAGGACGAGACGGCCGGCAAGAGCACCTGGGAGGCCATCGTCGGCTCGACCGTGCGCCGCTTCCGCCCCATCGTGCTGACGGCCGCGGCCGCCATCCTCGCCATGATCCCGCTCACCCGGCAGGTGTTCTGGGGGCCGATGGCCGTGGCGATCATGGGCGGATTGATATTCGCGACGGCGCTGACCTGCCTGTTCCTGCCGGCGCTTTATGCCGCTTGGTACCGGGTGGAGGAAGAGTAAAATCGCCTGCCCATGCCCGTTGCCGTCTCTTGCGGCGGAACTAACATACGAAGTACTAGCGAGTAGAGTCGTGCCATGAATTTCGAGCAGGCCCGCTTCAATATGATCGAGCAGCAACTGCGTCCCTGGGAGGTCCTGGACGCGGCAGTGCTCGACTTGCTGTCCCTGGTCAAGCGCGAGGAATTCGTGCCGCCGGCGTGGCGCAATCTGGCCTATGCCGACCTGGAAGTGCCGCTCGGTCATGGCGCCGCCATGCTGGCGCCCAAGGTCGAAGCACGCGCCCTGCAGGCGCTTGGCTTGCGCAAGCGCGAGAAGGTGCTCGAAATCGGCGCCGGCTCGGGCTATTTCGCCGCCCTGCTGGCGGCGCGCGCCGAGCATGTCTGGACCGTCGAAATCGTGCCGCCGCTGGCCGAGCAGGCGCGCGCGAATCTGCAGCGCCAGGGTGTGGCCAACGCCGTGGTGGAAACCGGCGACGGCGCGCGCGGCTGGCCCGCGCACGCGCCTTACGACGCGATCGTGGTGTCGGGCGCGCTGCCCGTCGTGCCCGACGCCATGCTGGCGCAACTCAAGATCGGCGGCCGCCTCTTCGCCGTCGTCGGCGCGGCGCCGGCGATGACGGCGCGCCTGATCGTGCGCGAAGCGGAACACGCCTATCGCAGCGTCGGCCTCTTCGAAACGCAGGCAACGCCGCTGCAGAATGCGGCGCCGCCGGCGCGGGAGTTGATCTGATGCGGCAATTGACGCCACCGCAGCTGCACGACTGGCTCGCCGATCCGGCGCGGCAGAAACCCGTGCTGCTGGACGTGCGCGAGCCGTGGGAAGTGGAAGCCTGCCGCTTCGCCGGCGCGACGAGCATGCCGATGCGCGCGGTGCCGGCCCGCTACCGCGAACTCGACCGCGATGCCGAATTGGTGGTCGTTTGCCATCATGGCGCGCGCAGCTACCAGGTGGCGATGTTCCTCGAACAGCAGGGATTCACCAACCTCTATAACCTCTACGGCGGCGTGGCCGCCTGGGCGCAGCAAGTCGATCCGACGATGCCCACCTATTGAGCGGAGAACGGCATGAAGAAGAAGACGGATTCTCAGGGAAAGCTCACGCGCCGCGGGCGTCATGCGAGAACCCGGATGCTCGTCGCGGTGCTGGCCGCCGGGCTCGCTGCAGGCACGGCCTGGGGCGCCGACTTGATCACGGTCTATCGCGACGCCCTCGCCTATGACGCCCAATTCGCGTCGGCCAAGGCCAGCGTCGAAGCCGGGCGCGAGAAGCTGCCGCAGGGACGTGCGGGACTTCTGCCGACCATCGGCCTGTCCGGCAATACCACCTGGAACGATATCGACTACACGCTGCGCGGCACCGCGGGAACGTCGGTCAAGTACAACACCAACGGCTGGACGGCAACCCTGTCGCAGCCGTTGTTTCGCTGGCAGAACTGGCTTGCCTACAACCAGGGCGAATTGCAGGTGGTGCAGGCCGAGGCCCAGTTCGGCGCGGCCAGGCAGGACCTGATCGTGCGCGTCGCCCAGGCCTATTTCGACGTCCTGCTCGCCCAGGAAGCGCTGGCCACGACGCGGGCGCAGAAGGCGGCCATTGGCGAACAACTCGAAGCGGCCAAGCGCAACTTCGAGGTCGGCACGGCGACGATCACCGACACCAACGAGGCGCAGTCGCGCTACGACCTGGCCGTCGCCCAGGAAATCGCCGCCGAAAGCGACCTGCTGGTCAAGCATCAGGCGCTGCGCCAGATCGTCGGCAAGGATCACGAGTTCCTCAAGAACCTCAGAGCCAATGTCCTGATCGGCCGCCCGCAACCGGACAACATGGACGCCTGGGTGGAAACGGCCGAGAGCGGCAATCCGTCCGTGCTGCTGTCCAAGGCCGGGCTCGAGATCGCGGCGCTCGAAGCGAAGAAGCAGCGCGCCGGGCATTATCCGACCGTTGACCTGGTGGCCACGCGCGGGCGCGCATCCCAGAGCGCCACCATCGTTCCCATCCCCGGTTTTGGCGCCATCCCGGGCAGCGACACGGACAGCACGACGGTCGGCGTGCAGCTGGCGATCCCGATTTTCTCCGGCGGCCTGGTCTCGTCCCGCGACCGCGAGGCGGTGTCCCTGCGCGAGAAAGCGGCCGCCGACCTCGACAACGCCCGCCGCAGCGCCGCACTGCAGGCGCGGCAGTCCTATCTCGGCGTGACGTCGGGGCTTTCGCAGGTGAAGGCGTACGAGGCCGCGCTGATTTCCTCGCAGTCGTCGCTCGACTCGAACAAGCTCGGTTACGAAGTCGGCGTGCGCATCAACATCGACGTGTTGAACGCCCAAGGCCAGCTCTACGACACGCGCCAGAAGCTCGCCAAGGCGCGGCTCGACACGCTCAGTGCGCAGTTGAAGCTCAAGGCCGCGGCCGGCAACCTCACTGAAGACGACCTCGTCGCCATCAACGCGCTGCTGGAATAAAGCGCTCGATCAGCGCGACATTGCGCGCCGTGGCGCCGCGGTGACTGGCGGCGAAGGCCTTGCCCTTGTTGCCGATGTCACGGCGCCGGGCGTCGTCGGCGAGCAGGGCCGTGGCCGTCGCGACCAGTGCTGGCGCGTCGCTCACGGCCAGCGCCGCGCCGCAGGCCAGCGCTGCCTGCGCCGCATCGCGGAAATTGAAAATCGATGGGCCGATCAGCACGGGCGTGCCGACCGCGCAGGGTTCGATGAGGTTCTGGCTGCCGTAATCGAGCAGGCTGCCGCCGACGAAGGCGACATCGGCGGCGGCATAGTAGGCGAACATCTCGCCCATGCTGTCGCCGATCCAGATATCCGTGTCGGCGGCAACGGCGCCCTCCGCCGAACGCCGGCAGACCTTGTAGCCCCTGGCGGCGGCGAGCGCGGCGACCGCGGCGAAGCGCTGCGGATGGCGCGGCACGATGACGAGCAGGGCGCCGTTCTTCGTCCCGGCTTTCCAGGCGTCGAGTATCAGGGCTTCTTCGCCTTCGCGCGTGCTGGCGCAGAGGAAGATGGGGCGAGCGCCGCAACGCCGCCGGAATTCCTGCGCGCGCAGCAACTGTTCAGCCGGCGGCTCGATGTCGAACTTGAGGTTGCCGAAGACAGCGACGTCGTTCGCCCCCAGGTCGGCGAGGCGGCGCGCATCGTCGCTGCCGACGGCGGAGATCGCGCTCAAGCCCGCCAGGGCCTGGCGCGTCAGTCGCGGGAAGCGCGCATAGCGCCGCGCCGACTTTTCCGAGAGCCGCGCATTGACGAGCAGCAGCGGCACGCCGGCGGCGCGGCAGGCGGCGATGGCGTTGGGCCAGAGTTCCGTTTCCATGATGATGCCGACCTGCGGCCGGAAGTGGCGCAGGAAGCGGCGCGTCGCCCAGGGCGTGTCGTAGGGCAGGTAGCAGCGCGCGACGTCGGCGCCGAACAAGTCCGTCGACGTCTGTCGGCCGGTCGGCGTCATGTGGCTGAGAAGAATGCGGTGGCCGGGGTAGCGCGCGCGCAGGGCGGCCACCAGCGGTTGCGCGGCGCGGGTCTCGCCGACCGAGACGGCGTGAATCCAGATCGTCGGCGCTTGTTCCGCCGCGGCGAAAAAACCGAAGCGCTCGCTCCAGTGGTGCAGGTATTGCGGCTGGCGCCGCGCCCGCCACAGCAGGTGCAGCGCAGCCCACGGCAGCAGGGCGAAAATGATGATGGAATAAAGAAAGCGCGGCATCAGCCCAACAGCGCGAGCGCGGCGGCGACGACTTCGCCCGCAGTGGGCGGCGCGTCGCGGCCGCCGAGATTGACGGCCTGCGGCCCGGCGTGGACGCCGGTGAGTTGCGGGTCGGACGCGCAGAACAGCGCCAGCGTCGGCCGGCCCAGCGCCGCCGCCAGATGGACGAGGCCGGTATCGACGCCGACGACCAGTTGCGCGCCGGCCAGGACTTCGGCAAGCTCGGCCAGCCCCAGCGTCGGCGCCGCGACGGCGCGTCCGAGGCGAGCGGCCAGGTGCGCCGCGCGCTGGCGTTCTTCGCCGCTGCCGCCCGGCAGCACGCAAACGAGGCCGGAGGCGACCAGCGCCAGGCCGAGCGCATGCCAGTCGGGATCAGGCCACAGCTTGTCGGCGCGCGAGGTGGCCGTGAGCAGCACGGCGTAATCCTTCTTCGGCAGCCACTGCGCCGACAGGGGCGGCGCGGCGATGCCGTAATCGAGCGTCAAGTCGACGACGTAGCCGGCGGCCGCGGCGGCCAGGCGCCGGTTGCGCTCGACGGCATGGAGCGGGCGCGGAATGTCGAAGGCGGCGTCATAGAAGCGCGCCGCAAGCGCCTCGCGCACCGTCGCGCGGCTGAAGCCGCAGCGGCGTCCGCCGGCCGCGAGGCGTGCCTGGCCGACGATCAGGCCGCTCTTCAGCAAGCCTTGCGTATCGATGACCAGATCGTAGGCGTGCTCTTGCAAGGCGCGCCGGAAGGCGGCGATCTGCGTCCAGGTGGCGGGCGACAGCAGGCTGCGCCGCCAGCGGCGGACGGCCACGGGCAGGACGCGGTCGACGGCCGGGTGCAGGCGCGGCAGCGCCGCGAAGGACTCCTCCACGACCCAGTCGATTTTTGCGTCGGGGAAATGCCGTGCGAGATCGCTGACCACGGGCAGATTGTGGACGACGTCGCCGAGCGAGGAAGTTTTGACGAGAAGGATGCGCATGGCCGATTGCGGCGCCAGAACGTACAATGGCACCCCGCCCGCGATTATAGCCGTCCCATGCCCGCTGCCCGGCAGCCAGTTTCCGCCGTCCTCATCACCCGCAATGCCGCCTCGCAGATCGAGGCTTGTCTGCGCTCGCTCGATTTCTGCGACGAAATCGTCGTCGTGGATTCGGGCAGCGACGACGGCACGAGCGAGTTGGCGCAAGGATTGGGTGCCCGCGTGATCCAGGCCGCCTGGCGCGGCTTCGGGCCGCAGAAGCAGTTCGCCGTCGAGCAGGCGCAGCACGACTGGGTGCTGTGCATCGACGCCGATGAGCGCGTGAGCGAGGCGCTGCGTGCGAGCATCGAAGCGGCGCTCGGCGCACCGGTTCGACACGCCTTTCGCTTCGCGCGCTGCAACCGCTTCATGGGCCGCTACCTGCGCCACGGCGAAGGATATCCGGACTGGAGCCTGCGCCTGTTCGACCGCCGCCATGCGCGCTGGTCGGAGGATGTGGTGCATGAGAAGGTGATTGCCGAAGGCGAGGTGGGCACGCTCAAGGGCGACCTGATGCATGATTCGGCGGAAACGCTGGAGGGTTATCTCGCCAAGCAGAATCGCTATACGACGCTGGCGGCGGAGGCGGCGATAGCCAGAGGCAAGCGGGCCACGGCTGCGCGCATCCTGTTCGCCCCTCTCGTACGATTCATCAAATTCTATTTTCTGCGTCTTGGCTTTCTCGATGGGCTGCCGGGCCTTGTACACATCATGATCGGCTGCGGCAATAGCTTCGCCAAGTATGCGAAAATGGTAAGTTTCGTGGTGGAGAAATAGTGAAAGTTCTGATCACCGGCGCTGCCGGCTTCATTGGCATGCATGTGGCCGAACGCCTGCTGGCGCGGGGAGACGAAGTCGTCGGGGTCGATAATCTCAACGACTACTACGATGTCTCGCTCAAGCGGGCGCGGTTGGCGCGCCTGACGCCGAGCAAGAAGTTCCGATTTGCCCAGCTTGACATCGCCGACCGCGATGGCATCGCCGAACTTTTCGCTCGTGAGCGACCGCAACGGGTGATCAACCTTGCGGCTCAGGCCGGGGTACGCTATTCGCTCAAGAATCCGCACGCATACGTCGACAGCAATGTCGTTGGTTTCGTCAATATCCTTGAGGGATGCCGCAACGTAAATTGTGATCATTTGGTGTTTGCCAGCAGTTCGAGCGTTTATGGCGGCAATACGCGTATGCCGTTTTCCGAGCATGACAATGTCGATCACCCCGTCAGTCTCTACGCTGCAACCAAGAAGGCCAATGAACTCTTGGCACATGCCTATAGTCACCTCTACGGTCTGCCGGCAACAGGGCTGCGTTTCTTCACCGTCTATGGTCCATGGGGGCGTCCGGATATGGCGCTGTTCCTCTTCACGAAGGCCATTCTCGAAGGGCGCCCGATCGATATCTTCAATCATGGCAAGATGGTGCGCGATTTCACGTACATCGACGATATTGTGGAAGGAGTGACCAGGGTGCTTGATCGCCCAGCTGCCGCCGATCCCGACTTCAACACGAACAGCCCAGATCCGGCCACAAGTTGGGCACCTTTCCAGATATTCAACATCGGCAACTGCAGGCCGATAGAACTGATGACCCTTGTAGCGGCGCTTGAAGGTGCGCTCGGCAAACAGGCGAGAAAGAACTTCCTGCCCATGCAGGATGGAGACGTGAAGGCGACCTACGCAGACATTGGAGAGATGCGTGTTGCAACTGGGTTCTCGCCGGTGACGCCGGTGGTGGATGGAATTAGGTGTTTTGTTGACTGGTACCGGGGGTATTTCAACGCTTGAGAATACTGATGGGTTTCCGTAAATGGACGAGAGTTTGTATAGTGATGGGCGCCATTTTTCGGCATTTTATGGAGATAATTAAGATCGTGCACATCGACGAGAACCGCGAAAGAATGACAGACCCAATTTCCCCGGATACACTTTTGGATCGGGTTGGCCTGCGATATGTTTGGCGCGTATTATCGTCTTGCAAAACTTGCATTACCGTTATTCCTTTGGTGTCAATCGCAGTGGGCATTGTCGCCTCGACGCAATTTCTGCCTCTTTGGGAGGCTCGAGTGACGATTCAGATTGGACAGATCGGACAGCCGTCGATGGCGGGCGGGCACGCGGAACCGACGCTCATTGAGTCAGCGCCGCAAGTCCTGGCGCGGATAAAGGATCCTGGTTTCCAAAACATCGTACTAACGGATATGGCTGTGCCTCTTGATCAGGAAAATTTGGAGGCGACAATATTTCGTCACTCTATTCGAGCAAATTTAACCGCGGCAAATAGCAATTTCATCGAATTTAGAGTGCGTGGGCGTTCAAGGGAGGAAGCAAACCGCTTTGCGGAGGCCGTCGTGAAGCGCTTATCGAATGCGCACCAACAGCTAGCTCAATCCTCCATTCAGAGATTGTCCCGTCAATTGGAAAGCATCAGGGTGCACGTGGCCGATTTATCGCGCGCGCATAAAATACTTGTAGATATCTTACGGCGCCAAGATAGTAACGCGAATCCCCGGCCTGGTTTGTTGGAGACACTTTTTCAAACGTCGATTGCGAATGGGCTAGATAGTAATTTGCGTGGATGGGAAGAGCTTGAACTCGCGTATGAGGAACAATTAAGTCCCATGCGGACATATCCAACTACGGCGTTTTCTAGCTACATCAACGACAAACCAGTAGCTCCTGAGAAGCTAACTATCGTTTTTATGGCGGGCGTGATAGGGCTGATTGTCGGAATAATTACGGCTTTCCTGCTGAAAGCGCGTACACGTGTAGCCCTCAATGGAAAATAACCATCAACCGTAATGTCCATGGCCATGGTGCGACGGACCGCTGTCTGAGTATCACCTGATCTCTTTATCGATCATTAAAAAATTGTTTTCACTTTCAAAAAAGGAATGTTGAATTGTGAGATGCAAGCGAGGGAAAGTTTTAGTGACCGGGGCAGATGGCTTCATCGGGTCGCACTTAGTGGAGGCCCTTATTGCCAACGGATACGAAGTTCGTGCCTTCGTTCTCTATAATTCCTTTGGAAGTTGGGGCTGGCTGGATTCATGTTCGAAAGAAGTGATGGGTTGTTTTGAGGTCTTTGCGGGTGACATACGTGACCCTTACGGCGTAAAGAAGGCAATGGAGGGGTGTGACATTGTCATGCATCTGGCCGCTCTAATCGCCATTCCTTATTCTTATCATTCGCCCGACACCTATGTCGATACGAATATCAAGGGAACACTGAATATTGTCCAAGCTGCACGGGAACTTGGTGTCGATAGAGTGATTCACACGTCTACTAGCGAAGTTTATGGGACGGCAAGATTTGTTCCTATCACAGAGGATCATCCTCTACAAGGGCAATCTCCTTATTCCGCAACCAAGATTGGTGCCGACCAGGTCGCCATGTCTTTCTACAATGCGTTCGATACCCCGGTTGCTATCGTTCGACCTTTCAATACCTACGGCCCCCGCCAATCCGCCAGGGCGATTATTCCCACGGTGATTACTCAAATTGCTAGCGGCAAGCGAAAAATTCGGCTCGGTGCGATGCACCCTACCCGTGATTTCAATTTTGTTCTAGACACGGTACGCGGCTTCATGTCCGTTGCTGAGTCCGATAAATCGGTGGGGGAAGTTATCAACATAGGAAGCAATTTCGAGATTTCTATCGGCGATACGGTGGAGTTGATCGCGGAAGCGATTGGTGTGGAGATCGAAATTGAAACCGACGCAGTGCGGCTGCGCCCTGAAAAGAGCGAAGTCGATCGTCTCTGGGCGGACAATGCCAAGGCCAAGAACCTGACGGGATGGGAACCGCTGTTCGGCGGTAGGGAGGGTTTTAAGCGCGGCTTGGCGATAACAGCCGCGTGGTTTGCAGATTCAGAGAACCTTAGGCGTTACAAGGCAGACATCTACAATATCTAGATCGCTTTAATGATGACGCTAGACATACTTGGGGTGATTGGCGCATTAAAGCGCGTTTTGCCGGAGGCAACCGGACCGGTTCCCTTGCACGAACCTTGCTTCGCGGGCAACGAATGGGTTTACGTGAAGGAATGTCTTGATACCGGCTGGGTCTCGTCAGTCGGCAAGTTTGTTGATCGCTTTGAACGCGACCTTGCCGCCTACACAGGGGTGAAGCGTGCCATCGCAGTGGTTAATGGTACGGCGGCGTTGCATGTATGTCTGAAGCTTGTTGGCGTGGAAGCGGGGGATGAGGTATTGATGCCGGCCCTGACTTTCGTCGCCACGGCCAATGCTATCTGTTATTGCGGGGCGAACCCCCATTTTGTGGATAGCGACGAGAAGACGCTGGGGCTCGATCCCTCGCTACTCGCCGATTATCTGGCCGAAATTGGCGACGTTCGTGTTGAGGGCTGTTTCAACAAGATCACCGGAAAGCGCATCAGGGCTATCGTGCCGATGCACACATTTGGCCATCCAGTTGACCTTGACATGCTAGCGGACGTTTGCGAACGATACCGCATCGAGATTGTGGAAGACGCGGCGGAATCACTCGGTTCGTTCTATAAAGGCCGGCACACTGGACATCGAGGGCGGGTCTCGGCGTTGAGCTTTAATGGCAATAAGATCATTACCACTGGAGGCGGTGGCGCCATCTTAACAAACGATGAGAACTTGGGAGCGCTTGCCAAACACTTGACGACTACCGCTCGGATATCCCATAAATGGTCGTTCATCCATGACGAGGTTGGTTTTAATTACCGCCTTCCAAACATTAATGCGGCTCTCGGCTGTGCGCAACTGGAGCAGATATCGGCTTTTATCGGAAACAAGCGCGCCTTGGCGCAGCGCTACGCGGAGGCATTTGCGGGGGTGGCCGGCATCCGTTTCTTTACCGAGCCAGACTTTGCTTACAGCAATTATTGGCTGAACGCGCTGTTGCTCGACGAGGCGGATAGCACACAGCGTGACGCCTTGCTGGAGGCGACCAACCAGCTTGGCATCATGACGCGACCGGCATGGACGTTGATGCACAAGCTCCCAATGTTCGCGGATTGTCAACGCATGAATCTTGCCGCAGCGGAAAACCTCGAATGCAGATTAGTCAACATACCTAGCAGTCCGGTGTTGGGGATATGCAATGTCTAAACGCAAGGTTTGCGTTGTTACAGGTAGCCGCGCCGAATATGGCTTGTTGTATTGGCTGATGAAGGAGATCCAATCCGACGGAGCCCTGGAGCTGCAACTCATCGCGACGGGCATGCACCTTTCCCCAGAATTTGGCTTAACGTACAAGGTGATCGAGGAAGACGGCTTCACCATTGACGCGAAAGTGGAAATGCTACTCTCCAGCGATACACCGGTAGGCATTGCAAAATCTGTCGGCGTGGGTGTGATCGGCTTTGCCGATGCATTGGAACGGCTTAGACCGAGCGTCCTGGTCGTGTTGGGCGATCGATTTGAAGTTCTGGCGGCCGTGCAAACTGCTTTGGTGATGAACGTGCCGATTGCACATATATCTGGAGGTGAAATCACCGAGGGTGCCATTGACGATAGCATTCGTCATGCGATAAGCAAAATGTCGAATTTCCATTTTGTGGCAGCAGAAGTCTATCGCCGTCGTGTAATTCAGATGGGCGAGTCGCCTAATCGGGTCCTCAACTATGGTGATCCGGGATTGGACAATTTCAGACGCCTACATTTACTGTCTCGGCGGGAGTTAGAAAAAGCACTAGATTTCCCTTTGGGCTCGCCATTGTTTCTGGTTACCTATCATCCGGTAACAGTAGGAAACGCTAACAATAGAGAAGCAACGCAGGCGCTACTCTCTGCCCTCGACCAGTTCCCGACAGCCCAAGTGATAATGACCAAACCCAATGCTGATGCGGGAGGCCGGACGATCTCTCGGATGCTTGAAGCGTACGCACAAAAACATCCTTGCAGAGTACATTTGGATACTTCGATGGGGCAGCTCCGCTATTTAAGCGCCATGCAGCACTGTGATGTGGTGATTGGGAACTCATCCAGCGGGATCGTAGAGGCGCCAGCCATAAAGAAGCCAACGGTAAATATTGGAAGCCGGCAAAATGGCAGACTAAAAGCACAATCAATTATTGATTGTGGGGAAAATAGTGAAGCAATTGTGGGCGCAATTAATAAGGCCCTATCTGATGAGTTCAAGCAAGTCATATGCCATACAGAGTCACTCTATGGTGACTGTAATGCTTCGTCAAGAATAAGGGACTTTCTCAAGCAGGTTGATAATGACAAACATGCAGGCAAGACGTTCTTTGATATTTCATTTCTTCTAAGTTAGGCGTCAATGCGTATCGGTGGGGAATTTGAAATACGCGGCCAATCACTTGCGAAGGCTTGTGCAAAGAGTCATCCTTCGCAATGCGGTGCTTATGAACTTTGGGTGAATACGGGCCGCTCGGCATTATTGCTTGCCCTAAAGGAAATCGTCCGACAAGAGGGATTGAAGGAAGCCTGGCTACCAGCCTATATCTGCCCTTCGGTAATCGCACCCTTTGTGGACCAGGGATTTGCTCTGCATTTCTACTCGACAGGTGGCATAACAGAGAATCGCCAATCGCCTCCCTTGCCGGAAATCGGTGGGACGGTTCTGCTTGTTCACTATTTCGGAAGGAAAAATGATGCCGTCGTTAAATGGGTAAGAGAACAACGTAAAACGCGGCGCTTTTTCGTTATCGAAGATTGCGTCCAGGCGAGTCTGAATTCCAATGTGGGAGAGACTGGCGATTTTGTAATTACTAGCTACCGGAAGTTCCTTCCCCAGCCGGATGGCGCGTTACTGAGTTCGAGAACAGAAATTCATTGTGAACTTGAAGAGCCTGATGAGGCATTTGTTTCGGCAAAGCTCATTGGAAAACTGCTGAGGCAAACTTCTCGACAAGAAACGCATTATTTGCAGCTTCTGGAAGATGCGGAACAAAAGCTCGGAATGCTGCAGCCGCGTAAGATGTCGTGGTTGTCCTCGTATATGCTGCAACGGACGGACGTCGGAAGAATCGCCCAGATTCGCAGGAGAAATTGGCGTCGTTTGAACAAATGCCTGGTAGATAGGGGATTGCTTGCCCATCTTTCGCCCTTGTTTGATACCCTCGCCGATGGCGAGGTGCCGTTGGGGCTGCCAGTTCAAGTTAAAGAAGGGAAACGAGATGGCCTCAGACGGTTTCTTTTCGCGCATGAAATCTATTGTCCGGTTCACTGGCAACTAGAGCATTTAGAAACCATCAGCCAAAACTATCTTCAAGAAATCGCGCTTAGCCACAATATTATTACTCTACCCATAGATCAGCGGCTAGGAGGGAAGCAACTTGACTATATGGTAGAAGCCATTTCTGTCTATTTTTCAAACAGTGGGAAAATATGAGCAAACGAGTATTTGTCATCGCTGAGGCGGGAGTTAACCACAATGGATCCTTAGATCTGGCGCTGGAGCTAATAGATGCCGCAGCCGTTGCGGGTGCGGATGCCGTCAAGTTTCAGACGTTTAAATCAGAAGCAGTAATAAGTCGTTTTGCAATTAAGGCTGATTACCAAATTCGGACGACCGGCAAAGAGGAAAGCCAGCTAGACATGGTAAAGAAATTGGAACTAGGTCTGGCTGCCCATCTGAAAATGTTGGAGCGATGTGCGCAGCACGGCATTCAGTTTCTCTCGACACCCTTTGATTTGGAAAGTGTGGATCTCCTAGTGGATCACCTACACGTTTCCATGCTCAAGATTCCATCAGGCGAGATAACTAACGCCCCACTGATTCTTAGAATCGCCCGCACCGGGAAGCCAGTCATATTGTCAACCGGGATGAGTACCCTTGCAGAAATCGAACAGGCGTTGGGCGTACTGGCATTCGGCTATCTTTCTTGCGAGAGCAAACCGTCCTTGGAAGGGTTTTCCGAGGTCTATTTCTCTGAGGCAGGCCAACGTATTCTAAAAGAAAAAGTTTGGCTGCTGCATTGCACGACTGAATACCCGGCGCCATTCGCTGATGTGAATTTGCATGCTATGGAAACCATGCGCAACGCGTTTGGGTTGCCGGTGGGCTACTCTGACCACACTGAGGGTTTCGTGGTACCTATAGCGGCAGTAGCGTTAGGGGCTGGAATTATCGAAAAACATTTCACATTGAATAGAAATCTTCCCGGCCCGGATCACAAGGCATCCCTGGAGCCTATGGAACTGGCACAGATGGTGGCCGCTATTCGACAGGTCGAGGAAGCGTTAGGGAAAAGTGCAAAAATTCCAGCGCCTTCCGAGTTGAAAAACAAACCTATCGCCAGAAAAAGCCTGGTTGCTTCCGTACCGGTCCGGTGCGGCGAAATTTTTAGTGAGTGCAATCTTACCGCCAAACGACCGGGGACAGGAATAAGCCCGATGCGCTATTGGGAATATATCGGAAAGCCGACGCAGCGTGATTATGCGGAAGACGAAGCGATTTAGGCGGCCGAGAGATGCTGCCTTTACAATTATCTGCTGAAGAAGCATTGGGATATTACCGGCGCCTGGATATCAGCCAGCGGGCGCCCTCCCTACACCCCGAGTACCTGTTGGCCGATGCTCAGCGATCCGCGACATTGATCCCTCGCTTTCTCGTGTATCAGGCTGGAGATCATTTCCATTACCACGCATTTCAGATGGAGGCGGTGCCTGAGGTGGGGCTATTTGATATTCAGTCACCATATGGTTATGGTGGGCCTGTAGCGACAACCACTGCGCCCGCGTTCTTGAACAAAGCATGGAACGCCCATTGCCGCTGGTGTCAGGAAAATAATATATTGGCCGAATTTATTCGTTTCCATCCGCTTCTAGAGAATTGGCGCTATTTTTGTGGCGAAGCCCTGGATGATCGTCAGACCGTATGGATAGATTTGGCCGTGCCAGACCTAATGACCACCTATACCCCACGCGTAAGGACCTCCATTCGGAAGGCTATGAAAAATGGGCTTCGAGTGGAATGGTGCGATCGTCATTCCTTCTTGACGAGCTTTCCTCGCCTCTATGAAGAGACGATGCACAAATTGGCAGCGGATCAATTTTACTTTTTTTCGCCAGCGTACTTTGAGCGGATAACTAACCCTGAATTGGCCAGGCTGGCAATCTGTCGTGATGACAATAGCATATATGCTGCGGCTATTTTTCTCCATGGGTCAGAAATGGTTGAATATCACCTATCTGCCTCTAACGAGGCGGGGAAGACCTTGGGTGCCACGAATTTGCTACTGCATGAGGCAGCCAATTGGGCGCAGCAGAGTGGCAAGAAAAAGCTGCATCTAGGCGGCGGAACCAGTGCTGCGCCGGAAAATCCGCTTTTCTTTTACAAAGCGGGCTTTTCGACGCACCGTTCACTGTTCAGAATAGGCAAAAAAATTCACCGACCGGGCGCGTATGCAGCGCTGAAGGCTGACTGGGCAAATCGCAAGGATCTTGCTGGAAACCGAATCTTATTTTATAGATAAAGGGAGCAACAATGGTTTGGGATCCAACTTGGGAAAACGTATTCTGCAATCAGTCTTGGGGTAAATATCCCGGCGAAGAATTAATACGATTTGTGGCGCGGAATTTCTACCATCATCAAGACCGCGACCAAATCAAGATCCTTGAAGTAGGTTGTGGCCCAGGGGCAAATCTTTGGTTTATGGCGAGGGAGGGCTTTTCCGTATATGGAATAGATGGGTCGCAAGCCGCAATTAGTCAAGCCCTAGAGCGGCTTGGTCTCGAATGCCCCGGCTGGCTGGGGCAGCTGCATTGCGGAGATATACGGAATTTGCCTTTTGCGGATGGCATGTTCGATGCTGTGATCGATAATGAGGCAGTCTATTGTAATGATTATGACACATCAAAGGCCATATATTTCGAAATGGCGAGAGTCACTAAAGCCGGAGGTAAGTTCTATTCGCGGACATTTGCGTCGGAGAGTTGGGGTGACCAAACCGGAAAAGCCGTTGGACATAATGCGTGGGTGGCCGCGGATGGACCACTGGCGAATAAAGGGTTCTCCCGTTTCACAAAACGCGAAGAGCTCCCGGATCTAATCCAGGGATTCAACATTACCGAAGTCGAATTGTTGATGCGAACGTACAATAATGAAGCCAACCAAATTCGTGAGTGGCTTGTAATAGGTGAAAAACAGAGCTAGGACATCTGATGAAGGATTGGAAAAGCACACTGATTTCCCGCGACGCTAGTTTGCAACAGGCTATCGAGACCTTAGATGTGGGCTCGTTGCAAATTGCCCTAGTAGTGGATGTGGATCGACGCCTTTTAGGCACGGTAACGGATGGCGATATTCGGCGTGGCATCTTGCGAGGGATGTCCCTGAACCAATCGATCCAAGGGATCATGAATGTGCACCCCACAGTCGCAAGAGTAGATGAGAATCTTAGCGAGGTGCTGGTAAATATGCGGCGCAAACAGTTGCACCGCATTCCTGTTGTCGATGAACGAGGCTGCGTGATTGGCGTTAGATTGCTGGAGGAACTGACCCAGCCACACGGGCGTGAAAATTGGGTCGTTCTTATGGCTGGTGGATTAGGAAGCCGCTTACGCCCTTTGACCGATGGGTGCCCAAAACCGATGCTAAAAATTGGGGATAGACCGCTGTTGGAAACGATCATCGAGCGCTTCATCGAACAGGGGTTTAGGCGATTCTTTGTATCCGTAAATTATATGGCTGATAGGATAAAAGAACATTTCGGAGACGGGGATAAGTGGGGCGCACAAATCCATTATCTCGAAGAAGATCGAAAGCTGGGCACAGCTGGCGCTTTAAGTCTATTGCCAGACAAACCCAGCGCGCCTATCTTGGTTATGAATGGCGATGTGCTGACAAAAATAAATTTTGCGCAGCTTCTGGACTTTCATCGAGAGCATCACGCCCAAGCTACTATGTGCGTTCGGGAATATGATTTCCAAGTCCCCTATGGGGTGGTGAAAATCGATAATTGCCGCATTACTGGCATTGACGAAAAGCCAATCCAGCGTTTTTTTGTAAACGCGGGCATTTACGTGTTGGAGCCAGAGGCGATGCAATATGTTCCGCAAGAAATGTTTTTCGATATGCCGTCGTTGTTTGAAACGCTTATAGGCGCAGGCAAAGAAACGGTAGTTTTCCCGATCCGTGAATATTGGCTTGATATCGGTCAGATGGCCGATTATGCCCGCGCCAACGGCGATTTTGCGCGGGTCTTTTCATGATAAACGGTAAGGCAGTCTTGGGCATTATCCCTGCGCGCGGTGGCTCGAAAGGTGTGTTACGGAAGAATATCCGCGCTGTGGCCGGCAAGCCATTGATTGCCTGGACGATTGAGGCAGCGAAGAAATCCGAATACATTGATCGCTTAGTGCTTTCCTCGGAAGATGCGGAGATCATTAGGGTTGCAAATGTTTGGGGTTGCGAAGTGCCGTTTGTGCGACCCGTTGAGTTGGCGCAGGATGGGACGCCGGGAATCGCCCCGGTGCTTCACGCCCTGGACAACCTTCGCGGCTATGACTATGTGGTGCTACTTCAGCCCACTTCGCCGCTTCGTACGACCAGTGAGATCGATGGCTGTCTTGCGCTGTGCGAAGCACGGGGAGCACCCGCCTGCGTGTCCGTGACGGAGCCGGCGCATCATCCGCAATGGATGCACACAGTCGATGCAAATCAGCACTTGAAGCCGCTAGTGGAACACAGTGCGACCCGGAGACAGGATCTCCCGACCGTTTATGCCGTGAATGGAGCTGTCTATGTGGCCCAGGTTTCCTGGCTGCCTGATTCTCGCAGCTTTATTGGTGACGGGACGCTAGGTTACGTTATGCCCCCCCTGCACTCCCTCGACATTGATGTTGAAGAAGATTTGATTCTCGCGGAATGTCTGTTACAGAGAAGAGATGTTTGTCAAATTTAACTTTATCAATGAGCTAAACCCGTCAGGCCTAAGAAGCAATATGCGAAAGAATTGGCGTAGTTTGGTTGTCGCCCTTATATCGTCGCTGCAATCAACCGAATCCAATCATCAAATGACCCCGGGTGTTTATCGCTAGGGTACCTAACTTAAGACGCTTGACAACCTATGCGTGTCCTTTTTGTTGAGAATAAGCAGGCTACATTATTTTGGGAGAAAGTCGCTGAACGACTTAACTTAGATGGGCACCAGATTGCATGGATAGTTCAAAATCACACATTTAAGCCAAGGGTCGGTTCAGTTTATGTCATCCCATACCCGTCGCGATCGCAGCTTGATCCCGACGACACAGTCACCTCTCGTTGGGATCAAATTGTACGTTCCGACCGCAACATTAACTACTATCGCGGTAATCCGCATCATTATCGATATTACGCGCATGAGATCGAAAGAATTCTCGACGCTGAGTCTCCCCATGTAGTCTTCGGCGAGGCGACGTTGTTTCATGAGCTACTTTGCGTCGAATATTGTCGGCAGCGCAATATTCCATATCTCAATCCGGAGGTAGCGCGTTACCCGGCGGGGCGCTTCGTATTCTATCGGTATGACTCGGTTGAGCCATTCGGGGGATCTGGAGAACCACTGACAGACGCCGATGCCTTATCGCTCGCATACGGCATAGGACAAAGGAAAGCGAAGGTCGGGTCGTTATGGAATGATCCAGTGCGCTTTCAGCGACTTCGACAGGCATATAACCTTATGTTGATGTTTTGGTCGCGGTTCCAAGGCGAAAGTTATAATACGCCCTCGCTCTTGACGCGCATCGCGAACAACCGGAGCCTCGCTAAATCAAGAGAGAGGTGGGACTCAATCGCCGTAAAACGCCATGTCCACAATAAAGGCGGTTTTAGCTTGCTATATCCGCTCCATATGGCGCCGGAGGCGAGTATTGACGTACGTGGTAATGCATATCGTGATCAGACTAAACTGATTGGCGACATATTGGCGGCGACGGATGGAAACACACGGATCGTCGTCAAGCCTAACCCGTTTTCCAAGTACGAGATGTGCACGGGTCTAATTGACCTAGTTGAGTCATCTGATCGACTTGTGCCAGTGCCGCATGCACGAAACATGGGTGATGTTTTCCCCGCGATCGATGCCATCGTAACTGTAGTGGGTACCGTTTCCATAGAAGCGGTCTTTGCGGGAAAACCTGTTGGCACGCTAGTTAGAACTGGGTTCAATAAGGTGCCAGCCTGTCGTTTCTTGCGGCTGCCCAGTGAGGTTGCCGAATTGGTCGATGACGTGCGCGAGCAACGTTTCCCGCGTGCAAACAATGCGGAGTGGATAATGCTTGCCAAGTGGCTTGTTCAGACCAGTTACCCAGGTCTAGTTGCGAATCCATTCAGCATTCCGCAAAGTATTTTTCCGGACAATGTGGCCAGAGTGCATGCTGGTTTTTGCGATGTCATAAATAATCTTGCCACGCCGCAGCGCAAAACGCCCGAGGTACAGCCTGAAAGATAGTATCCCAATCACGAGCCATGAGCCACATCTCTAACTTTGCCTTGCATATTCCGGCGCCTATCGGCGTTGCATTCGCGGGTCTTCTGTTATACGGGATGATCTATGTAGTCGCTCCCGTGGAGATCATCGATGGCATTTCAATCGAGGCAATGACTTTCATTATTATGTCTTATGGTATGTTTATCGTCGGTTGTCTGTTGGGGGAAGTTGGCGGCGCTCCTGTGAAAAGAAGAACAACAAACGCGCCCGTATATTCCATACTGATAGCTCTTATAGCAACCACCATGCTTGGCGTTACGCTACGCATTGTTGATCATTATGTAGTGCGCGGCATGTCGCTCACTAGCAATCTCTTTGAGAATCGCATGGCATTAGAGGCAACTAGTCCCGGATGGACCGCGGTTTTCGGGGCTGCCCTTTCATCGTTGGCAATAGTCCTACCTTTTTGTTACATGTCCCTTCGGCGTCATGAGCGCTCAGTTCCGCTACTATGCGTGGTTGTCATTTTGTTCGTATTCCCATCCGTGGATAGCCTTATAGTTGGTTCCCGATCCGTATTGGTAACTAATATATCGCTCTTGCTCCTTTATGGTTTTTGTTTCGGCTTGATTAGGCCTAATCTTAAAGGTGTAAGTGTTGTAGTGTCGCTCGCAGTTTTGCTGGTTACGTTCGGCGCGAAGATGTTCCTGAATCGTTTGGCTCTCATGGGTATGGATGTTGCGATGACAATCCACTATTCGTCCTATGCACTTACGGTGCAGCCGGTGCCTTGGATCGAGGATGTGTTAACTAATGATTACCTTGGGGGAGCCGCGTTTGCATGGCTGCATGTGAGTCAATACTTTATTCACGGACTTTTTGAATTCGGATATCTTTACGATAACTTCGTGGGCGCGCACACGCTTGGTGCGATGACTTTCCATCCAATTTATCGATTGCTTGCGTTAGTGCTGGGTTTGCCAACTTACGATGAATTTGTATTGCCGGAACTACCGCGATACGGGGCATATTCAACTTTTTTTGGCCCAATCTACTTTGATTTCGGCTGGTTTTGGGGGGCGTTGGTCATGGGAATGTTCGGATTTTGCGCGCAAAGGTTATGGAAAGCTGCGGTGGGATCATTTCAAATGTTTACCCCTCTTTATTTATACGTTGCGATCATAATATTTTTCGCGCCCGTAGATAACTTGATAGCCGATGGTCAAGGTCTATTTGCACTATGCGCTACGTTCGTTTACGCACTGTACGTTGGCTTTGCAAGCGCTAAAATGGCAACTGGCGATGCCCCGGCAGGTAACATAGCTGTGCGCGAGGTGGGTAATATCCATAGCCGAAATATGAGTTTCGAAAAATGAAGAGCAATCCGGATCAGCAGTTTTACGATCAGGTCAATGTTCTCGATCAATCTCACATTGAATTTCAAGTCGGTATCGTTAGCCAGTATTTCAATAGATATCAGCGCCTTTTGGAAACTCATTTTTCTGGCAAGACGGCAATACGTGTGCTGGAACTCGGTGCAGGAACCTGCTCACTGTCTCTATTAATAAGTCGTCTTGCTTTTGTCGGCGAGATTAGCTGTTGCGATATTTCTATTGAGCGAATGAAGGCGAGCTTGCCTTTCACCGCTACACTTGTTCCTTGTGAGTCAAGCAAATTACGCTTCGTTCAGGGTAACTTTGGAGAGGCGCTAAATTTCGAAGACGGCTATTTTGATCTTATCGTGTTTGATGGCGCATTGCACCATACTAGGTCGATGTGGGCGACGCTTAGCGAATGTTCACGCATAATGGATGGTAATGGTCTGCTCATCGCTCAGCGGGAGCAGTATCTCGGATTGCTCACCGCACACCTGAAACTAAAGCAGCTACTACGAACGGACGAGGTTCGCAATGGCGTATCCGAGAATGCGTATTTGAAGGAACAGTATGAATATTATTTTCGGGCAACAGGATTTAATGTTAACTTCCTTCCTGTTGCAGAGACGCTGACGCAGAGTCTCCTGCTTCCCTTCAATGGATACTTATATAGCAAATGGGTGATTTTAGCAACCAAGTCGCCACGATGTAGTTAGCTGCCTTATGGGCCTCGCAAAATTGTCCGCGGCCGTTTGGCAAAGACTGCTCCTTGTTATTTCAATGGCGACCCCTCGCGGGAAAGGTCAGGTTCTATCGCTAGGTGGCGGAGCATTTGGATTTTTGATCGCAAAGCTAGCGGTCTTCGTGGCCCCCCTGATGCTGATGCAGACGTGGAGCCTAAGCGATTACGGTACCTTCGAGTACGCACTATCCTGGGCTAGCATCATGGCAGTCCCGTTGACATTTGGGCTTACCGGGGCTTTGCCATATTTTGTAATTGAGCGCCATCGACCAGCATATCAATCGGTTGCCTATTTTCACTACGCCGTAGTGGCAATTTTACTGTTGGCGTTAGTGTGCGCGTACCTCGCACTGCGGTTTTCAGTAGGCATGTATCTGGCAATGCTACTTTCGGGCGTCTTGGTCGTCCAACGCCTCAAATCCACGTGCTATCTCCTTGAGAAATCGCCAGCGCTAGCGTCTCTTACTGAGAGCGGTCTCTACGTTGTGATCGTGTTGTTTCTACTAGGCGGGCGAGCCTTATTTGTTTGGCATGTCGAAATTGGCTGGATGAGCGCGGTATTGACAGCCTATTTGCTGACCCTAATTACACCGGATCTCCTGAACTTGCCGACAAGTCGGCGCAAGTTTCTGGCTGTATTGGCGCGGTACAGACTGGCAATAGGGTTTGGCTTGCCGCTGATTCTCACGTCGATGCTTATGATTGGACTGATTAGTAGCAGCCGTATTCTGTTAGGCGAGTTTCTCAGCGTCGAGGCCGTGGCCGTTTATAGTCTATGCTTTCGCATTGTGTCGACTGTGGTCATCATTCACTCGCTCCTCAATACGTTACTGTTCCATAACTTGTACCAAGCTAAAGATGAGGCCTTTGACCGTTACTCGCTGAGCATTCTGGCTTCGCTCTTTTTTGCCGCTTTGATTCTGTTATTCGTTGCGCCGCTGGTGATGCCATTTTTTGCGCCGAAAGCCGCTGCGTTGCTTTTAAAATATCGCAATATTTCCTGGGTCTTATCTTGCACTGTAGTATTTTGGGTGGCGACTGCTCAGCTTGAACCATTGATATACCGGCATCGTCAAGCCAAATTACTTGCCATGCTCTTGCTTTGTATCGTAACTATCCTTTTCGGTACGGTTTGGCTATTGGGCAAAACTGGCAGGTTGTCCATATTGAATTTTTGCCAAATAAATATGCTGGTGCTTGCTGCACTATTAATGGGGCAGGTGATTATTTTGCGCAGCGTTGGGTTCAACCTGGTAAAAGTTCCAATATTTTCTGCTGCAATACTCGCTGGCTATTTTGCTGCATACGCTGTTACCTTATCCGCTTAATGTGTTTGCTCCGCCGGAACGGCGGCTGAACGCCAGTTCGCATATCTTCGTCACGCGCATTGAATTCGGGACCGTCCTGTAACGTTGCATGAGCCTTTAAGCTTAGCCCTTCTACCGACTTTTGATGCTGCAGGCTCTGCGAGATGCGCGCAGTTCATTTCAGACGACTTGGGATCGACGGCGGCGGGTCTTGGACGCTATTTCATGCCGTCCAGTCAACCCGTTAATCCGAGCTGTGCTTCAAATTCGAACTCGCGCACCAATCACGAACATGTAAAATGTATAATTAGTCGGATAACCGCTTCGAGGTGCTTCTAATTAGTCGCGTACGCAGATCGAGAATTCTCACCCGCTGATGGTGCGCAGCTAGTCATGCACGGCTAGTGGTGCTGACCGATTCCCTTACTCCTAATAGGCCCACGGCGTCTGTCGAGAATTGCAACTTTTGCGATCATGCTAGCCATGCCACCAGTAAATCATTATCTTTTGATCTTACATATTTAATGCTCACAATTAGAGCGTGTTCTGATGAAATTAATATTCAATATCAAATATCTTACGATCTCTTCTGAAACGAGACAGATGTGAGCCGGGTTCGTGTTCTGCACGTCTATCGGACCTACTTCCCTGACCCACCCGGAGGGCTGCAGGAGGCAATTCGCCAGATCGCCGTGGCTTCGCGGGACTTCGACGTTGAGCCAAAGATTTTTGCGCTATCGCCCAGCCCCACCCCGATTGAGATTGAAAGACCTGAAGGCACGGTGGTGCGCAGCCGATCCTGGGCTGCTCCGGCTTCGTGTGACCTAGGGGCAGGAGGGGCATTCCGGCTCTTTGCCGATTTGTCTGACTGGGCCGACGTTATCCATTACCACTTTCCGTGGCCATTTGCGGATCTGCTGCATATGGCTGTTCGACCTAAGGCGTTGTCGATCATGACCTACCATTCTGACATCGTTCGCCAGAGGCTTCTTGGCCGGGTCTATGCACCGTTGATGGGCCGGATGCTGCGTTCGATGCATGCTGTGGTGGCAACATCGCCGGCCTACGCGCGCAGCAGTCCTGTCTTGTCGGCTTCGGACGTTGCGGCCCGGGTGCATGTGATTCCATTGGGGATCGACGACCGCTCTTATCCGGAGAAGGGCGATGAATCCATCCTCGCTCGTCTGGGGTTAACGTCGGACGAACGGTATTTCCTGTTTATCGGCGTATTGCGCTATTACAAGGGCTTGCACGCCTTGATCGAGGCCGCAGCATCAGTGTGCGCCCGCATTGTAATAGCCGGAACGGGGCCGGAGGAAAACGCGCTTAAGCAGCAGGTGCAAGACCATGGGGCTCGGAACGTGGTTTTCGCGGGGCAGGTGTCAGACCCGGAGAAGGTCGCACTGCTCAGTCACTGCTATGGTTTCGTGCTGCCATCCCACCTTCGGTCCGAAGCTTTCGGCATGGTGCTCGTTGAGTCAGCCATGTTTGGCAAGCCCATGATCTCCTGCGAGATTGGAACAGGAACCTCGTTTGTGAATGCCGATGCCGAGACGGGGTTCGTGGTGCCGCCGGAAGATCCGAGGGCCCTTGCGGCAGCGATGAATCGGCTGCTAAGCGATGTTGCTTTGGCAGAAGGCTTTGGTAAGGCCGCAAGGCAACGCTTCGATAGTTTGTTCTCCGGTGAAGCATTGGGCAAAGCCTACGCTTCTCTCTACCGGCAAGTTGTAAGAGGGCGTTAGTTTGAAAGAACTCCGTGCTAACGGGACGGTATTGATCGCCGGCGCTACCGGTTTCATCGGCAGCCATCTCTTGCAGCCGGGGAACCGGGCGCTGGTGCGGAACGCCAGTTCCCTGCCGGACAAAGTATCCGGTGATCTACTCGATCCGGCCTCCTTGCGGGTTGCCTGCACTGGCTGCGAGACCGTGTTTCACTGCGCCGGTTATGCCCATGCTTTTACCTCTTCCGATCCCAATATTCACTGGCGTATCAACTTCGAGGGCACGCGTAACCTGGTCGAAGCGGCAGGGCAGGCGGGGGTGAGGCGTTTCGTCTTTCTTTCCAGCGTGAAGGCTATGGCCGAGCCTGGCAACGAATGCGTTGATGAAAATTGGTGTGGAGAGCCCGTAACCTCCTACGGCAGGGCCAAACGTGCCGCCGAGCAAGCAGTTCTGGAAGCAGGCACAAAATACGGCATGCATGTAGTTAATCTGCGCTTGGCAATGGTGTATGGCACGGGCGGGCGCGGTAATCTAGAGCGTATGGTTCGTGGCATTCGTGCTGGTTGGTTCCCGCCGCTTCCAGAAACAGGGAATATGCGTTCGCTAGTGCATGTGAATGACGTAGTGGAGGTGATGCGTTTAGCAGCCGAGCACCCGGCGGCGAATGGCAGAACGTACATCGTGGCCGAACCACAGGCTTATTCAGGTCGCGAGATTTGCGACACGATTCGCTCGGTCCTGGGTAAGGGCCCAGCAACCCTTAGAATTCCTGCCTTTGTGTTTCGGGCGGCAGGACGTATTGGCGATGGTGTGAGTGCGCTGCTGCATAGACAGTTGCCGATAAGTTCAGAAGTTGTCGATCGACTGCTAAGTTCGGCAGGTTATTCGCCGGCGCTAATTGAGCGCGAACTATGTTGGCGAGCCAAGGTGAGGCTGGCAGAAGGAATTAAGAAGATGCTTGCTGATGGAGGGCGTGACGCAAAGATCGCTTGACGGCGCATTGGAGTTCGTCTCTGGCGCGGGTGCCAATGCATGGTGAAACGCTTCTGAAATCTGAGCTGAGATAATTTATATCGGTTAATATGCATTTATCACTTGTGGCCATCTTTCCCTCCCTCGCGTTTCTGCTCTGTGTTGCTCTATTGTCATGGCTGCTGCGGACAGGGCGTGCGCATGCTCTGGCGCTTGATGAGCCCAATCATCGCTCCTTGCATACGGCGCCGACGCCGCGCATCGGTGGGCTGGGAATTTTAGCGGGCGTGTTGCTGGCGATGGTTGGTGTCGGGGAAATCATGCTGGCATCGCTTATGCTGGGACTAGCACTCGTTTCCTGGCTAGATGATCGAGGTCATGTATCGGTGCCGGTGCGCTTCGGGGTGCAATTCACGGCTGCCGTTGTCTGGGTAGGTTGCTTCGACCTGAATCTGTGGTCGGCCGCGGTGCTGATCTCGCTGGTATGGATGACGAATCTTTACAACTTCATGGATGGATCAGATGGCTTGGCCGCAGGAATGGCGGTCTTTGGTTTCGGCGCCTACAGTGTCGCCGCCTGGCTGGGTGGCGATATGGCGATGACATTGTTGTGCGCTGCAATTGCCGCCGCAGCCTTAGGATTCTTACGG
This sequence comes from Rhodocyclaceae bacterium, assembly GCA_028713915.1. Taxonomy (GTDB): domain Bacteria; phylum Pseudomonadota; class Gammaproteobacteria; order Burkholderiales; family Rhodocyclaceae; genus Nitricoxidireducens. The sequence goes on from JAQTNK010000017.1 coordinate 55,801, forward strand.
TTTAACTTTCCGCCAGCGCGCCTCTTCATGGGCGACGTGGGCTCGGTACCGCTTGGATTTGCGGCGGGGGCGCTGGGCTATCAGGGATGGTCGCTGTCGCTGTGGCCCTGGTGGTTTGCCCTGTTCGTCTTCTCTCCATTCGCGGTGGATGCGACGCTAACCCTCCTGCGTCGAGCCTTTCGGCGTGAGCGCGTATGGCAGGCGCATCGGGAACATTACTATCAGCGGCTGGTGCAGATGGGCTGGGGTCACCGCAAGACGGCGCTGGCGGAGTACGGCTTGATGCTGCTTGTTGCACTGTCGGCATTGGCGCTGGCGCGGATGAGCCTCACCGCGCAACTGGCCGGTCTGTCATGTTGGGGCGGGATGTACGCTCTGCTGGCATGGCGCATCGACCGTGCCTGGTTGGCATCGGGGCAGCGATGAACGCACGAGCTCTTTTCGTATACGCGCATGATGTCGTTGCCGCTGCCGCCGCGTGGGCGATCGCCTATTGGCTGCGCTTCAATCTCGACGTGCCGCCACCTTATCGGGATGTGATGATCGACGCGCTGGGGCCGATGGTGGCTGTCCAGTCGATTTTCTTCCTCGTGTTCGGCCTCTATCGAGGCATGTGGCGCTTTGCCAGCCTGCCGGACCTGAAGCGCATCCTGATGGCGGCGGGACTCGGGTCGATGGCGGGACTGGCGCTGCTGTTCATGCTGCACCGCCTGGACGATGTGCCGCGCTCCGTGCTGCTGCTTGATCCGCTGCTGCTGATCATGATGATGGGAGGCAGCCGCTTTTTCTATCGGGCGTGGAAAGACGGACATCTCTCATCACTGGATAATTTATCGGGCGAACCGGTGCTTGTGTTGGGTGCCGGCGACGCCGCGGCATCGCTGTTGCGTGATCTCAGGCACAGCACGGATTGGCATGTCATTGGTTTATTGGATGATCGGCCGGAAATGGGCGGGCGCCAGATCAACGGCGTGACCATTCTCGGCCCGATATCGGAATGCCGCCGATGGGGCGGGCGCTTCGGTGCGGGAAAGGCGATCATCGCTATGCCTTCGGCCAGCCCGGCCCAACGGCGCCGCGCGGCGGAGCACGCGGTGGCGGCGGGGCTCAGCGTGCTGACGGTGCCGACCACTGCGGATATGCTTTCGGGAAAGATTTCGGTATCGCAAATCCGGCGGGTCGAACTTGAAGACTTGCTCGGGCGAGAACAGGTGCAACTCGACGATGAGGGCCTGCATCGGCTCCTGCAGGACAAGGTCGTGCTGGTCACTGGCGCCGGCGGCTCCATCGGCTCCGAATTGTGCCGTCAAATCGCGCGCTTTTCGCCGCGGCTACTGGTGTTCTACGAATTGTCGGAGTATGCGCTTTACGCGATGGAGCAGGAATTCGCGGGATGTTCCGTCGCCTGCGTGGTTGGCGATGTCAAGGACGCAGCGCGCCTTGCAGCGGTGTTCGCGCAGTACCGCCCCGACGTCGTCTTTCACGCCGCCGCCTACAAGCACGTGCCGATGATGGAGAACGGCAACGCATGGCAGGCGGCGCGCAACAACGTGCTCGGTACCGTGCGGGTCGCGCGAGCCGCGCTGGACAGCGGCGTGGGCGAGTTTGTGTTGATCTCCACCGACAAGGCGGTGAATCCGACTAACGTCATGGGCTCTACGAAGCGGCTTGCGGAAATGGTCTGCCAAGCGCTGCAGGCCAGCAGCGCTACGACCCGCTTCGTCACCGTGCGCTTCGGCAACGTACTGGGTTCATCGGGCAGCGTGATCCCAAAGTTCCGCGAGCAAATCGCGAAAGGCGGCCCGGTGACAGTGACGCACCCGGACATCATCCGCTATTTCATGCTGATTCCCGAAGCCGCCCAGCTCGTCCTGCAGGCCGGCTTGATGGGGCGGGGCGGCGAGATTTTCGTCCTCGACATGGGCGAGCCGGTGAAGATTGTCGACCTGGCGCGTGACATGATCCGTCTTTCCGGATTCACTGAACATGACATTGGTATCACTTTTTCCGGCTTGCGCCCCGGCGAAAAGCTCTACGAGGAGCTGCTCGCCGATGGCGAAGCGACGCTGCCGACACCGCATCCCAAACTGCGCATCGCCAAGCCGACAGAAGTTCCTGACAATGTTTGGCTGGCCGAACTCGAGGCGTGGCTTGCTCGGCCCCAACGCGACGAGATGGATGTCAAGACTGATCTCAAGCGTCTCGTGCCGGAATATTGCCCTGCTGTTCATTGACAGTGTCGTAGCCGCGGCGTTGATGGCCGCCGACAGAGGCACCAACCGAGCATCGGGATTCTTCGCCGCTCAAGGTAGACTGTGGCAATGGCCACCTATGCAATCGGCGACATCCAAGGCTGCTACGACCCGCTGCGCCGCCTTCTCGACTACATCGGCTTCGATGCCGCCGACGACCGCCTCTGGTTCGTCGGCGACCTCGTCAATCGCGGCCCGCAATCGCTGGAGGTGCTGCGCTTCGTGCGCTCGCTGGGCGACGCCGCGCTCGTCGTGCTCGGCAACCACGATCTCCATCTGGTCATGCAGGCCGAGGGCTTCGGCAAGGCGAGCAAGGAAGATACGCTGGCCGACGTGCTGGCGGTGCCCGACTGCGCGGAGTTGATGGCCTGGCTGCGCGCCTGGCCGCTGTTCCACGTCGAGGGCGAGTACGCGATGGTGCATGCCGGTCTCCTGCCGCAATGGACGGTAGCGCAGGCGCAGGCGCTGTCCGACGAAGCGCACGCCGCGCTGGTTGCGCCGGACTACAAGGACTTCCTTTCCCACATGTGGGGCTCCGAGCCGGCGGCATGGCGCGACGATCTCGCCGGCTGGGACCGGCTGCGCGTCGTCGTCAATGCGATGACCCGCATGCGCTTCTGCACGCCCGACGGCACGATGGAATTTCGCGCCAGCGGCGCCAAGGGGCCACCCGAGCGCGGGCCCGCCGGCTGCGTGCCGTGGTTCGATGCGCCGGGCCGCGCCAGCGCCGACCATACGCTGGTCTGCGGCCACTGGTCGGCGCTGGGCTTCAGGCAGGCTGAGAATCTGCTGGCGCTGGACTCGGGCTGTCTATGGGGAGGCAGCCTGACGGCAGTGCGCCTTGAAGATCGTCGGGTATTCCAACTGCCGTGTCGGCGCCAGGTCGAGCCAAGCGGCTGGCAATGAGCGTGTGGGCGCGGTGCGCCAGCTGGCGCCTGTCCAGTCCGGCAGGATCGACGGCCGACAGGAAGGCGACATGGACGGTGAGTCCCGAGGCGGTGACGATGGCGCGCAGGCTCTGCCACAAGGTGGTTTCGCCGACGTAGGCTGCCGCCGGCGATGCCTTGCCGTCGCGCCCGGTGTAGCGCAAAGCCACCGGCAGCACCGGCGTACCCGCTTCGATGGCCGACTCGAACAGTGCGCTGTGGAAGGGCAGAACGGCGTCGCCGCACGTCGTCGTGCCTTCGGGATAGACGCCGACGCGCGTGCGGCGGCGGAGCGCGCGGACCAGGCATTCCTTCGTGCGCATGGCGGCGGTGCGGCTGCCCCGTTCGAGAAAAATCGTTTCGGTGCGCGTGCTGAACCAGCCGATGACCGGCCAGTGGCGGACGTCGTCCTTGGAAACGAAAGCCGTCGGCGCCAGCGCGTTGATGGCGTAGATGTCCAGCCACGAAATGTGGTTCGCGACCAGAAGCCCGCTGCCCGGCGTGGCGCCCGCCACGCGCAGGCGCACGCCCAGCGTATCGAGCAGCTGGCGCGACCAGCGCGCCTTCAGGGCGCGCTGGGTTGTCAGGGAAAGAAAGCCGAACGTGCACACCACCGTCGCCACGCCCCACAGCAGATGCAGGGCGAGGCGCGCGAGGCGGAAGACGGCGCGCAATTCGACGAAGACGACTCTCAGCTTTGGCGCTCCACGAAATGGCGCGAATAGCGGCTGTCGACGCGCGCCATGGGCATCATGATGAGCAGGTCGGCGGTATTGAAATCCGGGTCCCACGCCGGTTCGCCGCAGATCCAGGCGCCGGCGCGCAAGTAGCCTTTGAGCAGCGGCGGGACTTCGGGCTGCTCGGCCGGACTGATGCGTTCCAGGGGCAGCGGGCAGCGCGGGAAGACGCGGTATTCGGGCGGCGCCATGTGCGTTTCGGCGAGACGCTCGTAGATTCCTGCGGCGTTGTGGCCGCCGTCGCGCATGCCGATGCTGGCGCACCCGATCAGGTACTCATAGCCGTTCTGCTGCATGTAGCGGGCGAGCCCCGACCACAGCAGCGCGATGGTCGCGCCGGTGCGGTAGTCGGCGTCGATGCACGAGCGGCCCAGTTCGACCATGCGCGAGCGCAAGTGCGCAAGCCGCGTCAGGTAGAACTCGCTCTCGGAATAGTAGCTGCCGACCTCCGCTGCGCCTTCGGGCGAGAGGATGCGGTAGGTGCCGACGATGCGGCCGTTGTCCTCGTCGCGGACGATCAGATGCTCGCAATAAGGGTCGTAGAGGTCGCGGTCGACGCCCGGCGTGCGGGACGGCAGGCGGGCGCCCATTTCGTCGGCGAAGACGCGCCAGCGCAGCTTCTGGGCTTCGAGGATTTCGCTCTCGCTCTCGGCGAGGGCAACGTGCAGGCTGGGTCTGCGGCGACCGGCGGACTCCCGCCGGCCAGGAACCAGATGTTCCATGAGTGCTCCTTGTCGTCGATGATGGACGGGAACACTCTAAGAAGCTCGCGTTGCCTGCTTGTTGCGCCTCGGTTGCGGTTAGGTTTCAGTGCGACACGCGCGTCGCGCCGCGGCCGGACAGCACGCGCACGCGTTCGCCGGGGCGGAATTCCTCGTCGGCTTCCTGGGTGACGGCGATCAACTGCCCATTGTCGAGCTTGACGGTGATCTCGAGGCCGGCCGCTTTGCTGACGTGGCCTTCGATGGCGTTTCCGGCCATGCCGCCGGCGACCGCGCCGAGCACCGAGCCGATGGTGCTGCCCCGGCCGCCGCCCACGTTGCTGCCTGCCACGCCGCCGACGATGCCGCCGGCGAGCGCGCCGACCGGCGTTTTTTCGCCCTCGATGGTCACCGGCCGCACGCTTTCGACGACGCCCATGCGCACCACCATTTCGCCGCGTGCCTGGGATTGGGAATAGCTCGAACCGGACTGGCTGCCGGCGCATCCCGCCAGCGCCAGGAGCGCGGCAGAAAAGACTGCAAGGGTACGTAAGTTGGTCATCGCATTTCCTCTCAAAGTTGCTCGCCGAACGCGGAACGGAAGCGCTCCGCGATTTCGGCTCGTGTCGGCTTGTGGTTCTGACCGCCGCGGTGCGCGATCTTGATCGACCCCATGAGTGAAGCGAGCCGGCCTGTCTTCAGCCACGGCCAGCCCTGGGCAATGCCGTAGAGCAGGCCGGCGCGGTAGGCGTCGCCGCACCCCGTCGGGTCGACAAGTTCATCCGCTTTAACGCTTGGAACGATGAGGCGTTGACCATCGCTGTAGATCTCCGAACCGTTGGCGCCCAACGTCACGATCAACGCCTTGACTTCATGCGCCAGGTCTTCGATCGAACGTCCGGTGCGTTCGGCCAGCAGTTTGGCTTCGTAGTCATTGACCGTGCAGTAGTCGGCGAGTTGCAGGAAGTCCAGCAGTTCGACGCCGTCGAACATCGGCAGCCCCTGGCCGGGATCGAAGATGAAGGGAATGCCGGCGGCGCGCAGGTCGCGGGCATGGTCGAGCATGCCCTGGCGGCCGTCCGGGGAAATGATCGCCAGCTTGACGCCGTCCGCCTCGGCAATGCTATTGGCATGGGACTGGTTCATGGCGCCGGGGTGGAAGGCGGTAATCTGGTTGTCGTCCAGATCGGTGGTGATGAAAGCCTGCGCCGTGAAGCTGCCGGCCATTTCCTTGACGTGGCGGGCGTCGAGCTGGAGGTGGCGCAGGCGTTGCAGGTAAGGGCCGCTGTCGTCGCCGATGGTGGCCATGATGAGCGGGTCGCCTTCCAGCAGCCGCAAGTTGTAGGCGATGTTGCCGGCGCAGCCGCCGTACTCGCGGCGCATGTCGGGAACGAGAAAGGCGACGTTGAGAATATGGATCTGCTCGGGCAGGATGTGGTTCTTGAAGCGGTCGTGAAACACCATGATGGTGTCGTAGGCGAGAGATCCGCAGATGAGGGTCTTGGACATGGTCGGTCAGGGGTAGAAGAGATAAAGCTGGTAGCCGGCGGCTGGAATGCCGGGAGCGTCGACGGCGAGATTGACGGCGAGATCGGCATTGGCGCCGAAGCCGGCGGCGCTGAGCGCCTGCGGCGCCAGGTAATCCGCGGGCGACAGCACGCGCCGCACCAGCGGCTGGTCGCCGGTGTCGGTGAGCGTGAGTTCCAGGTCCGGGTACTGCTGGGCGAAGGGCGCGCGATTCTTCAGCGTCGCCGACAGCGTCAGCGTGCCGCCAGGATCGGGCGACAGGCTCGAGGTTTCGATGCCGATGAGTTCAGGCTTGCGCGGCAGCGAGACTTCGCAGCCCAGCGATTCGCAGATGGCAACGAGCGTGGGTCTTGTCGCCGGATACAAGACGGAAATCTCGGTGCGAAAGTGCATTGCCGCTTGCGCCGCGAACGTCATCAGCGCCGTCGCGCAGCCCAGCGCCCAGGGCCAGGCGCGGCGGCGGGGTTCCTCGTGCAGCAATGGCTCCAAGGCCGGCGGGGCTTCCGGGGCGATCTCGTCGCGGGACTCGTCGACAGGCGCGGCGGTCGGAACGATGTCCGTAGCGGTGCGGGCCGATGCCGCCGGTTCCGCGGCGGGCTCGGTCGCATCGTCGGCAGGTTCGGCTTCAATGACCGCTGCGGCAGTATCGACCGCGGCGGCATCGGCTTCAGCGTCGTCCGCCGCGCATGATCGAGCATCCGCGATCGGCTCCGCACCGGCCACGGCGGCGGCTTCAACTGCCGGCGGCGCAAGAGGTTCGAGCGACGGTGGCGGTGCCGCCTCGATCAGGGTATCGAGCGCATTGAAGGTTTCCTGGCACTGGCCGCAGCGCACGCGGCCCTGGCGTGCCTTCAGCTGCTCGGGCGTGACGCGGAAAGTCGTCGTGCAATGCGGGCAGCGGGTCAGCATGGCGCCCGCATTCCTTCAAGCCTGACCCAGCCTTCCTGCGCGGCGCCGACCTGCAAGTCGAGCCACGGCGCGTAGGCCTCGATGACGAGTTGGGCCTGGGTTTCCAGCACGCCGGACAGCGCGATGCGGCCGCCCGGCGCCACGCGGCCGGAGAGCAGCGGCGCCAAGACGCAAAGCGGGTTGGTGAGGATGTTGGCGACGACGCGATCGAAGGTTTCCGTCAGCGCCTGGCGCGTCTGGCGCAGCTCGATGGCGACGCCGTTGCGCTCGGCGTTGTCGCGCGCGGCGACGAGGGCGTTGTCGTCGATGTCGACGCCGAGGACGCTGGCGGCGCCGAGCTTCGCCGCGGCGATGCCGAGAATGCCCGAGCCGCAGCCGTAGTCGAGGACGGTTTCCTGGCCGGCAATGTTGGCGCAGAGCCATTCCAGGCACAGCCGGGTAGTCGGGTGGGATCCGGTGCCGAAAGCCATGCCGGGGTCGAGTTCCAGGCAGATGGCGGCGGGGTCGGGCGCGCTGTGCCAGGACGGCACGATCCAGAGCCGCTCGTTGATGCGAATCGGCTCGAACTGCGCTTGCGTGAGTTGAACCCAGTTCTCCTCGGCGACGTCGGCGAGTTCGATTTCCGGCAGGTCGAGGATGCCGACTTCGCGGCAAGCGGCGGCGATGCGCCCGATCAGGTCGCCATGGCTTTCCATCGGCTCGAACAGGGCAACGACGCGGCTCGTCGCCCAGAGCGGCGCCGCCGGGCAGCCGGGCTCGCCGAACTGCGGAGTCTCGCGCTCGGTGCCGGCGTCGGCATCCTCGATGCTGACCGACAGCGCGCCGCGGCCGAGCAGCGCTTCCGAAAGCGCCTCGGCGTGGGCGGCGTCAGTCAGCAGCGCGGCGCTGATCCACACGGATCACTGGCCCTTGGCGGCTTCCGCGCGGGCGGCGAGCTTTTCTTCGAGATAGTGGATGCTGCAGCCGCCCTTGACGAAGCGCTCGTCCAGCATCAGTTCCTGGTGCAGCGGGATGTTGGTCTTGATGCCGTCCACCATCATCTCCGACAAGGCGATGCGCATGCGGCGGATCGCCTGTTCGCGCGAATCGCCGTAGGCGATCACCTTGCCGATCATCGAATCGTAATTGGGCGGCACCGTATAGCCGGAGTAGACGTGCGAATCGACGCGGATGCCGGGTCCGCCGGGCGGATGCCAGTTGCTGATCTTGCCCGGCGAAGGCGTGAACTTGAAGGGGTCTTCGGCGTTGATGCGGCACTCGATGGCGTGGCCCTTCGGCTCGATGTCGCGCTGGCGGAACCAGAGCTTCTCGCCGGCGGCGATGCGCACCTGCGCCTGGACGATGTCGATCCCCGCGGTCAGTTCGGTCACCGGATGCTCGACCTGGACGCGCGTGTTCATCTCGATGAAGAAGTACTCGTTGTTCTCGTAGAGAAACTCGAAAGTCCCCGCGCCGCGGTAGCCGATCCGGCGGCAAGCTTCGGCGCAGCGCTCGCCGATGCGGGCCAGCGCGCGACGGTTGACATCCGGTGCCGGCGCTTCTTCGATCACCTTCTGGTGGCGGCGCTGCATCGAACAATCGCGCTCGCCGAGCCAGACGGCATTCTTGAAGTTGTCGGCGAGGATCTGGATTTCAATGTGGCGCGGGTTCTCCAGGAACTTTTCCATGTACACGACGGGGTTGCCGAAAGCCGCCTGGGCTTCGGCCCGCGTCATGTTCACCGCATTCGACAGGGCCGCTTCGGTATGCACCACGCGCATGCCGCGGCCGCCGCCGCCGCCGGCCGCCTTGATGATGACGGGATAGCCGATGTCGCGCGCGATCTTGACGACTTCCTTCGGATCTTCAGGCAGCGCGCCTTCGGAGCCGGGGACGCAGGGCACTGCCGCGGCCTTCATGGCCTCCTTGGCGCTGACCTTGTCGCCCATCAGGCGGATGGTTTCGGGTTTCGGGCCGATGAACACGAAGCCCGATTTCTCGACGCGCTCGGCAAAATCGGCGTTCTCGGAAAGAAACCCGTAGCCGGGATGGATCGCCTCGGCGTCCGTCACCTCGGCCGCCGAAATGATGGCGGGGATGTTGAGGTAGCTCAGGTTGGACGCGGCCGGACCGATACAAACCGATTCGTCGGCGAGCTTGACGTACTTCGCTTCGGCATCGACCTCGGAGTGGACGGCGACAGTCTTGATGCCCAGTTCGCGGCAAGCGCGCAATACCCGGAGGGCTATCTCACCCCGGTTTGCAATCAGAACTTTCTCGAACATGCTCTTATCTTTGCCTATCTCAGTCGATCAGGAACAGCGGCTGGCCATATTCGACAGGCTGGCCGTTTTCCACGAGGATCGCCTTGATGGTGCCGGACACCTCGGCTTCGATCTCGTTCATGAGCTTCATCGCTTCGATGATGCAAAGCGTGTCGCCTTCCTTGAAAGCCTGTCCGACCTCGACAAAGGCGCCTGCGCCAGGGCTGCCGGAACGGTAGAAAGTGCCGACCATGGGCGCCTTGATGATCTTGCCTTCCGGTGGCGGCACGGGCGCTGCTTCGGCGGGCGCAGCGCTGATGGCCGGCGACGGCGCGGCGGCTGCAGCGGGAGCGCTCATCATGACGGTCGTCGGTGCCGGCGCGGCGAAATGCTTGGCAATGCGGATTTTTTCCTCGCCTTCGCTGATTTCGAGTTCGGAGATTCCCGAATTCTGGACGAGGTCGATCAAGGTCTTGAGTTTTCTGAGATCCATTTTTGTTCCCTGCGTTTGCGGGCGCTTGCGCCCGATGCCGCTTAGGACCGGCGGATGCGGGCCAGCGCCGCGTCAAGGGCGAGTTCATAGCCCTGGGCGCCGAAGCCGCAAATCACGCCGACGGCAATGTCGGAAAAGTACGAATGTTGGCGGAATGCTTCCCGCGCGTGAACATTGGAAAGATGCACTTCGATGAACGGGATGGCTACGCCGGCCAAGGCATCGCGCAAGGCGACGCTGGTGTGGGTGTAGCCTCCCGGGTTGATGACGATGAACTCGATGCCTTCGATCGCGGCGGCCTGGACGCGGTCGATGAGTTCGCCTTCGCTGTTGCTCTGAAAGCTTTCGATCTGGATGCCGGCGGCGCGGCCGCGTGCCTCCATCGCCGTGTGTATGTCGGCAAGCGTCGTGCGGCCGTAGATTTCGGGTTCGCGCCGCCCCAGGAGATTGAGGTTGGGCCCGTGCAGAATGAGAATACGCGGCGCGCGGACGTCCTCGGCAGCGGTCTTTTGTCGGCTGGTTTGCTTGGACATGGGCGCTAGTTTGCCGCAAATGGGCGCAACTTGTCCAGTCCGGCTATTTGTTTGGCCATGTCGCGCGTTACTTCAGCAGCGCCGCCACAGCCTCGATGCGCGCTCGGACGGGAGTGCGCCCGGTATGCGGATTGCGCTGCTGCCGGCGTTCCGCAACGTAGGGATAGACGGCGAGGCGAACCGGCACGCCGTCCCAATCGAGGCTGAGCTGAGCCTCCGGGCTGTCGGGACGATTGCGTGTGTTTTCGTCAGGTTCATAGGCGATGTTGCGGGATAGCAGTGCGATCTCGACATCCTTGGCGCTATCGGCATATAGATCGATTTCAATTCCGGCGTAACGGCCGGCCGTGCCGTCGAGCACGGCACCGGTAAGGTAAGGGCGGAACTCGGCCAGGAATTCCATGACTTGCAGCGCGATGCGCCGCAGTGCATGCAGCCGCTGCGGCTGCTCCTCGTCCTGGTATAGCGACTGATAGAGGCGCAGTTCGGCCTCGATCTCCTCGTTCGTCGGCAACGCCTCAGCCTCTCCGGCACCCAGCGTCTTGGTGGCCTTGCGCTTGGCGTAGCCGTAATCGGAAATGCCGTCTTCAGCCATCAGGCGGGCGGCGAGGCTCGCGATTTCGCGGCGCAGAGTGCTGCCGGCGATGGAACTCTTGCGGCGGGGCATGGCGGCGACTAGGCTCGAGGCCTCGGTTAGAATCTCATCCCATTATTGCACGCCGAGTGTTACATGCACATCCACATTCTGGGCATCTGCGGGACCTTCATGGGTGGCGTTGCGCTGCTGGCGCGCGGCGCCGGGCACCGCGTCACCGGCTGCGACGCCAACGTCTATCCGCCGATGAGCAGCCAACTCGAGGCGCAAGGGGTCGATCTGGTCGAAGGCTACGGCGCCGACCAAGTGGCGCTTGCCCCGGATCTCTACGTCGTCGGCAACGCGATCTCGCGCGGCAACCCGCTACTGGAGGAAATTCTCGATCGCAATCTGCCGTATGTCTCGGGGCCGCAATGGCTGGCGGACAACATCCTGCGCGGGCGCTGGGTGCTGGGGGTGGCAGGCACTCACGGCAAGACGACGACGACGTCGCTGCTGGCCTGGATCCTGGAGGATGCCGGCCTCAATCCGAGCTTCCTCGTCGGCGGCGTGCCGCAAAACTTTGCCGTGTCGGCGCGGCTGACCGATTCGCCGTTCTTCGTCATCGAAGCCGACGAATACGACACCGCTTTTTGCGACAAGCGCTCGAAGTTCGTCCATTACCATCCGCGGACGGCGATCCTGAATAATCTCGAGTTCGATCATGCGGATATCTTCGCTGATCTAGACGCTATCGAGACGCAATTTTATCATCTCGTGCGCACTTTGCCGCGGCAGGGGCTGGTGGTCGCCAACGGCCGGGAAGCCTCCCTGAAGCGGGTGCTGGCGCGGGGATGCTGGACGCCCGTGGAGTGGTTCGATGCCGCGGACGGCTGGCAGGCCGGCGAGCCGGAAGACGATGGCCGCTTCGAGGTGAGCCTTGCCGGCAAGCCCGTCGGCCGCGCGCAGCTCGAACTGCTTGGCGCCCACAATCGTGCCAATGCCCTGGCGGCGCTGGCTGCCGCCCGCCATGCCGGCGTCCCGATCGACGTCGGGCTCGAGGCTCTCAGCCGTTTCAAGGGCATCAAGCGTCGCCTCGAAGTGCGCGGCACGGTGCGCGGCGTCACGGTCTACGACGATTTCGCCCACCACCCGACGGCAATCGCCGTCACCATCGCGGGCCTGCGCAAGAAGGTCGGCGACAAACGCATCCTTGCCGTCCTGGAGCCGCGCTCGAACACGATGAAACTTGGCATCATGAAGGCGCAGCTGCCCGACAGCCTGGCGGCCGCGGACCAAGTGTTTTGCTACGCAAGGAATCTGGGCTGGGATGCCGACGAAGCTCTGGCGCCAATCGCGGCGAAAGCGGCAAGCTTCGAAGATCTGGACGCCATGGTCGCCGCCATCGCCGCCGCCGCAGCGCCGGGCGACCACGTGCTGGTCATGAGCAACGGCGGTTTCGGCGGCATCCACGACAAGCTGCTGGCGGCGCTAAACGACAACGGGCGGCCGTAGCCGCCCGTCCGCTGCTGGGATAACCGCTCAAGCCTGGGCGGCGACCAGCGTGCCTTTCATCTTCTGCAGCGCCTTGGCTTCGATCTGGCGGATGCGCTCGGCCGAAATGCCGTATTCGGCGGCCAGTTCGTGCAGGGTGGCAGCTTCTTCGCCGTCTTCGACCAGCCAGCGTCGCTGGACGATGGTGCGGCTGCGTTCATCGAGGCTTTCCAGCGCCGAACGCAATCCATCGCTTTCCAAATGGTCGCGTTCCTTGCGCTCCATCACGGCGGTCGGCTCTATGCTCAGGTCGGCGGCGAGATAAGCAATGGGCGCGAAGCGTTCATCCTCATCGTCGGAGATGGGCTCCAGCGAAACATCTGCGCCGCTCAAGCGAGTTTCCATTTCGACGACTTCGTGCGGCTTGACGCCGAGCGTCTTCGCCATCGCTTCGACTTCGGCGGCCCCCAGCGTGCCGAGGCCCTGCTTCATGCTGCGCAGGTTGAAGAACAGCTTGCGCTGCGCCTTCGTCGTGGCGATCTTGACCAGCCGCCAATTCTTCAGGACGTATTCGTGAATCTCGGCCTTGATCCAGTGCATGGCGAAAGAAACCAAACGCACGCCACGTTCAGGATCGAAGCGCTTGACCGCCTTCATCAGGCCGATATTGCCTTCCTGTATCAAATCCGCGTGCGGCAACCCATAGCCCATATAACCGCGGGCCACGGCAACCACCAACCGCAGATGCGACAGCACCAATTGGCGCGCGGCGCCCAAGTCGCCTTCGTCGCGGAGCTTGCGCGCAAGCAATACCTCCTCGCTCTCCGTGAGCATGGGCACACGGTTGGCCGCCTGGATGTAAGCTTCCAGGCTGCCTGCAGTGGACGGCATCGCGAATTGGGAAAGCATCAAGGCATTGCTCATGTACAAAGTCCTCCTTCACGCTAAATATTAGCACTCGGCGCGTATGAGTGCTAATAATGCCCCGAGTTCCCGACAAAATCAATCGGGAACTGCGTCAACTCCTGCCGGGAGGCTCAACCGCGGGTTTTTCGCCCCGCCTGCTTCTGTGTGACGCGTTCGCGCGCCGCGGTGCCGCCGGCTCGTTCGACGATGGTGTCGAGCGCATCGTCGAGCGTCGGCCGCTCCTCGCGGTAGTAGAGCCCGATTGCCGGTGTCGCGTCGTTCATCGCTTCGCGCAACGCGCCCAACTTGTCGGTCGGGTCGTGGTCGGCGGGCAGGTCGCGTATCTTCGTGCCCAGATTGACGTAGGTGCGGTGCGTCTTGTCGAAGGTGACGCAGGGGGAAATGATGTGCAGGTAGGAAAAGCCGCGGTGGGCCAGCGCAGCGGCGACCATGCGGCGCAGATGTTCGGGTTTCCCCGCATAGGACTGGCCGACCCAGCTGGCGCCGTAGGACAGCAGCAGCATCAACGGATTGATCGGCCGATCGGTGTTGTCGTAGGGCGAGGTGGTGGTGCGGAAACCCGTCGCCGACGTCGGCGAAGTCTGCCCTTTGGTCAGGCCGTAGATGCCGTTGTCGAACAGCAGATAGGTGATGTTGAGGTTGCGGCGAGCGGCGTGGGGGACGTGACCGCCGCCGATGGCGAAGCCGTCGCCATCGCCGCCGACGGCGACGACCGTCAGCGCCGGGTTGGCGGTCTTGACGCCGGTGGCGACCGGCAGCGCGCGGCCGTGCAGCGTGTGCATGCCATAGGTGTTCATGAAGAACGGAAAGCGCGACGAGCAGCCGATGCCTGAAACGACCACCGCGTCTTCATAGGGCACGCACTGCTCGCACAAGGCGGCGGCGACCGCGTCGACGATGGCGAAATAGCCGCAGCCCGGACACCAGGTCGGCAAGGCCTTCGAGCGGTAGCCGAGGCGGCCGCTGTCCTCAACTTCCTTGAGTTTTTCTTCGAGATAGACCGGTCGAATGTCGCCCATTGCCTGTTTCCTTTTCAAGCTGCCTGCCGCGCCGGGGTGCGCCCGGCCAGACGGCGGATTTCCGCCAGGATTTCGCCCACTTCCATCGGCTCGCCGGTGACGCGCGCCAGCCGCGTGACCGGCCGCGCTACGTGCGCCTGCAGAATGCCGGCGAACTGTCCCTGATAGTTGAGTTCCGGCACCAGCGTGGCGCCGCTGTCGGCCATGAAGGCGGCGACGGCTTCGGTCGGGAAGGGCGAAATCATGACCACTTTCAAGGCCGCGCAGCGTATGCCTTCCTCGCGCGCCAGGATCATGGCTTCCAGCGCTTCGCCGAAGGTCGAGCCCCAGGCGATGACGCCGACTTCGACCGGCCCTTCGTCGCCGAAACGCTTGTAGGCCGTGAAATCGGGATGCTTGAGGGCGGCCTTGAGCTTTTCGTGGCGCTTGCGGCTCATCGCCGTGTGCATTGCCGATTGATCGTTGGGCCGACCCAGTTCGTTGTGTTCGAGGCCGGTGGCGACATGCATTCCGCCCGCCTGGCCGGGAATGCTGCGCGGACTGACGTGGCCTTCCGTGAGCGCGTAGCGCTTGAAGCCGGCCGCCTTGCCGCCGCGCGTGTCGGCGTAGCGGTTCGTGTCGGCCTCGAATGGCGGCTGCGCCGGGAAGGGCACGGTTTCGTAGCGGTTCGAGAGATACAGGTCGAGCAGGACGATCACCGGCGTCTGGTAGGCCTCGGCCATTTCGAACGCCTTGCCGCCGCAGCGGTAGCAGCCTTCGACATTGGTCGGCGCGATGACGATGCGCGGCGCGTCGCCGTGGCCGCCATGGACGGCCATGTTGAGGTCGGACTGTTCGGTCTTGGTCGGCATGCCGGTCGACGGTCCGCCGCGCTGGGAGACGTAGACCACGCTGGGAATTTCGGCGATGACGCCGAGACCTAGCATTTCCGCCATCAGCGCCAGGCCTGGGCCGGAGGTCGCGGTGGCGGCGCGCGCGCCGGTGAAGCCGGCGCCGATGGTGGCCCCGATGGCAGAGATTTCGTCTTCGGTCTGCACCAGGCGCGTGCCGTGCTTGGGCATTTCGCTCGCCAGGCGCTCCATGATCGACGTCGCCGGCGTGATCGGGTAGCCGAAGAAATTGTCGATGCCGGCATCGAGCGCGCCGCGCACCACGGCGGCGTTGCCGCTGATCATTTCGACGGTGGCCCCGCCGTTCTTGGCCGGCGGCGGGCCGAAGGCGATGTCGTCGAGACGGAACCAGCGCGCACCTTCCTCGAAGCCGGCCCGCAGCGCCGCCTCGTTCTTTTTCGCGACGTCGGCCTTGCCCTTGAACTTGCTGTTCAGCGCGCGCAGGAAAGGATCGACGGACAGCCGGAACAGCCCGGCGATGTAGCCGAGGACGACGACGTTGCGCGAGCGCGCCGAGCCGGTGCTTTTCTCGGAGAGTTCGCGGATCGGCGCGTTGTAGGGAATCTGGCCCGGATCGATATGGGCGCTGATGTGCGCGCCCTCGGCCAGCGGCCCGACCGAGCCGCCCTCGTAGATGACGGCGCCCCATTCGCGCGCCTCATTGACGTGCGGGATGGCGTGGCTGTCGTCGAGCGACACCAGCACGTCGGACTGGGGCTTGAGCGAGTAAGCCTGCTCGTCGGTGACCCGCAGCCGGGCGATGCACTTGCCGAAGCCGCGGATTTCCGGCGGATAGACGTCGAAACTGATGACGCGGTAGCCCATCTCCGCCATGGCGCGGCGCAGGATGTCGCCGGCGGCGATGGTGCCGTCGCCGGCCGAGCCGACGATGGCGATCTGGATGTCGGTAGACATTACTGGTACTCCCAAAACGGCGACTGGATTTTCCCGTCGGCGGTCAGATGCAGGGCCTCGTCCTGGGTCGGCACCCACGGTTCGTTGGCGCCCGTGATGTTGCGCGCGGCGAGTTCGCCCATCGCCCGCACGTTCTTCCAGCCGTGGTAGAAGCAGTAGCGGCGCGCCTTGTCGGTCCAGATCTGGCAGACGTCGCCGGCGGCGTAGATGTTCTCGTTGGTGGTGCGCAGGTTCGGGGTCACCAGCAGGCCGCGCTCGATGTCGACGCCGGAACCCAGCATGAAGTCCAGCGAGGGCGCGATGCCGAAGAACGGCATGACGACGTCGCCGGCAAGTTCGGAGCCGTCCTCGAACGTCAGCTTGCGCGCCGACAAGCCCTTGGCGCCGGGCTCGATGGCGGCGATGCCGCCGCGCGACTGCGCTTCGACCACGACGATGCCCATGCGCTGCAGCGCGGCGATGTATTGGGGCCGCTCCTCGGGCGTGACCTCGTGGGGCCAAAACGTGTAGGGCCCCGCTACCAGCGTCACGCGATGGCCGGTGTCGAGCAGCGTACGCGCCAGATCCAGGCCGATGGTGTCGCCGCCGAGCAGGATGGCGTGGCCGCCCTTGGGCAGGGCGTCGGCGACGGTCACGGCGTCGCGGAAGGCGCCGAAGCCGTGCAGCAGCGGGCGAAACTCGGAGAGCTCCTCCGGCAGGTAGGCGCCCGCGCCGGACGCCACCAGCAGCGAGTCGAAATGGATGCTTTCCTTGTGCTCGAGCTTCAGTATCTGGCTGGCGCTATCGACGTTCACGACGCGCGTGGCGCGCCGCAGGGTAATGCGGTTGTCGCGGTAGTAGGCGGCCGGATAGATGATGAAGCGCCGCCAGTCGCGTTCGCCGCGGAAGACGCGCGGCAGGTCGTAGCGGTTGAAGAAAGGCAGCCGCGAAATCGTGATCATGGTGATCCGGCTGTCGGGGTCGTGCTCCCGCAGCGTCTCGGCGGCCTGGTTGCCGGCGACGCCGCTGCCGATGATTACATGATGGCGAACGGTACTCACGCTTCCACCTCCACTTCCGTCAACTCGCAGCGCGAGATGGTGATGCACTTCACCGGGCAGACGTTGTAGCACGCGCCGCAGCGTATGCATTCGTTGTTGTCGATCCAGATGGCGCCGACCCTGTTCCACTCCTTGGTCTCGAGCAGCTTGCCGTAGCTGCCGTCGGCACCGATCTCGACGCCGCCGACGAGCTTGATGCAGCTGCGTGGCGCCACCTCGATGCAGGCGCGGCAATAGATGCAGCGGTCGACGTCGATCTGGTAGCGCAAGTGGCACAGGTAGCAGCGCTTCGCTTCTTCCTGCGCCGTCGTTTGGTTCATGCCGGTCTCGACCTCGCAGGCCAGCGACTTGCCGCGCTTGTTGAGCGGCGCCGTCGGCATGTGCTGGCGCGGGATGAAGTCATAAGCGCGCTCGCGCAGCGGCTGGTCGACCGGCTCGATGCGCACCACCTGCCGATGGCGCTCGCGGCCCAGCAGCCATGCATCGATGCGGCGCGCGATCTTGCGGCCATGGCCGACCGCCTGGACCACGGTGGAGGCGCCGCTGACGTAGTCGCCGGCGGCGAAGAGTCCCGGCTGCGAGGTCATGCCGTTGTCGCCGAGGCGGGCGTTCTTCCAGCGGTCGAGCTGCAGCGCAAGGTCGCTGAAGTCGTGCACCGTTTGCTGGCCGATGGCGACGATGACCGTATCGCAAGGTTCGATGAACTCCGAGCCCTCGATGGGAATGGCGATGCGGCGGCCGCCTTCGCGCCAACCGCCGAGGCGGTTCTGCGCGAACTCGACACCGGCGACCTTGCCCTCATCGTCGAGCACGAATTGCATCGGCGAGCGCAGACCCTTGATGCGCACGCCCTCGCGCTTGGCTTCGAAGATTTCCTCCTGGGTGATCGGGATGTATTCCTCGGCGGTGCGGATGTGGATCGTCACTTCCTCGCCGCCCAGCCGTAGCGCGACGCGGGCGCAGTCCAAGGCCGTGAAGCCCGCGCCGATGACGGCGACGCGCCGGCCGACGGTCTTCTTGACGCCGCGATGCATGGCCATGAGGAAGTCCAGGCCGTATTCGATGCCGGGCACCTCGGTCGGCTCGCGCTTCTCCCACTCGCCGGCGAGCGGTATCGGCGTCGCCGCCATGCAGCCGGTGGCGACCAGGACGGCGTCATAGTCGGCGAGCAGCTGGGACACCCGCACCTGCCCCGGCTCGTTGCCGACGGCGATGCCGGTGCGCAGCTGCACGCCCAGCCGCAGGGCGTTGTGCAACTCGGTTTCCAGGATGTTGCGCGGCAGGCGGAATTCCGGAATGCCGTAGCGCAGCATGCCGCCGGGTCGCTCCTCGCGCTCGAAGATCACCACGTCGTGGCCGAACAGGGACAAGTCGTGGGCGGCGGCGACGCCGGCCGGTCCGGCGCCGATGATGGCGATGCGCTTGCCGGTCGGCGCGTAGAGCCGCTCGGTGATGCGATGGCCGGCATCCTTGAGGTCGGCCGCGACGCGCTTCAAGTGGCAGATCGCCACCGGCTCGCCGTTGCCCGGCCAGCCGTGGCGGCAGGCGTCCTCGCAGGCGCGCGAGCAGATGCGGCCGAGTACGCCGGGCAACACGTTGGCCTCGCGGTTGATCTCGTAGGAGCGGCCGTAACGGCTCTCGACGATGCTGCGGATGTAGGCGGGAACGTTCGTGCCGGCCGGGCAGGCGTTCTGGCAAGGCACGTTTTGCTTGACCCAGCCGATGTCGCGAGGATCGTCGGAAACAAACACGCTGCCGACGGCAGCATCAGACGCAGCGGCCGCATGCGGCCGAAACGGCATATCGCCCATAAATTCTCCACTCTGGCCGGCGACGCCTTGTGACGCCGCTCGCAATTTACCGGCGCTCGAGCGCCGGACTTTTGTGGCGGATCACCTTACTTGATGGAGCGATAAGTCTTTTGATCAAAATCAATGTTTTTCGAGATTGCCGGGGTCGGTGACGAAGGCGATCTTGACGATGCCGGCCTTCTGCGCGGCGGCCATCACCTCGGCGACGCGCTCGTAGCGCGTGGCCCGGTCGGCGCGCAAGTGGAGTTCGGGATTGCGGCTGCGGGCGGCCTCCAGCCTGGCCGGCAGCGCCTCGCGGTGGATGAGTTCGCCGTTCCAATAGACCAGCCCGGCGCCGTCCAGGGCCAGCTGGATGACTTGCGGCTTGTCCTCGAGGCGGGTCGCGTCGACCTTGGGCAGGTCGATCGGCACGGCCTGGTGGAACAGCGGCGCCGTGATGATGAAAATGACCAGCAGCACCAGCATCACGTCCACCAGCGGCGTGGTGTTGATGTCGGCCATCGGTTGCTGGCTGCTGCTTTCGCCGAAGGAACCGAAAGCCATCATGCCCTCGCCTGGCCGCGCGGGGCGGTGTCGATGCCGCGGAGGCTGGCGCGCGTGCGCGCGCCCGTGGTCAGGTAGGCGTGCAGGTCGTGGGCGAAGCCGTCGAGCTGCGCCAGGATGATGCGGTTGCCGCGGGTGAAGGCGTTGTAGGCAAGCACGGCGGGGATCGCCACGAAAAGGCCGGCGGCGGTCATGATCAGCGCCTCGCCGACCGGCCCGGCCACCTTGTCGAGCACCACCTGGGTGGCGCCGGCCAGGCTCGCCAGCGCATGGTAGATGCCCCAGACCGTGCCGAACAGGCCGATGAAAGGCGCGGTCGATCCGACCGACGCCAGGAAGGTGAGGCCGTGCTCGATGCCGGCCTGCGACTTGACGATCTGGCTGCGCAGGGCGCGCGTCACGGCTTCGCTGA
The DNA here is from genome assembly GCA_028713915.1 of Rhodocyclaceae bacterium. Lineage (GTDB taxonomy): Bacteria > Pseudomonadota > Gammaproteobacteria > Burkholderiales > Rhodocyclaceae > Nitricoxidireducens. Next base: position 75,747 of record JAQTNK010000017.1, read on the forward strand.
CGCTGACCCCGGCGCCGATGCCGCGGTTGGCGTCGTGCGCCTGCGCCGCATAGGCGCCGGCCAGCGCCAGTTGCGCGAAGACGCCGCTGCGGTCCGCCACCTTGAGTGCCTCGATGGCCTCGGGCAGTGAATTGGCCGACCAGAAGGCGGCGATGGCGGCGTCGTGGCTGCGCCCGGCGCGCCAGTGCCCGGCCGCCTTTCCGGCGATCAGCGCCCACGAGCCGATCGACAGCAGCAACAGCAGGATGGCGACCGCATGGGTGAGGAAGTCTCCCTGCGACCAAAAATGGGCGAGACCGACTGGAGTATCCATTGGGGTTCCTTAGTGTTCGAGACTGAAGACGATGGGCACGCCGACCCAGGATTCGACGGCCTCGTCGCCGCGCCTGGCGGGAACGAAGCGCCACCTGAGGACGGCGTCGCGGGCGGCGGCGTCCAGGCGCGCAAAGCCGCTGCCCTGCTTGATTTCCACTTCGAGCGCACTGCCGTCGGCAGCGACGCGCACGCGCAACTGCACCTTGCCTTCCTCGCCCTGGCGGCGCGAGAACAAGGGATAGACGGGCTTCGGGTTGTGCAGGTAATCGGCGTCGAAGCGTGCGGCGGTCACGACTGGGACGGGCGCAGCGGGGACCGGCACGGCCGCGACCTGCTGCGGGCGCGGCGGCTGCGGCGCGACGGCGAAGCTCGCCGGCGCCGGCGCCTCGGCGGCCGCGGCCATGACCGGAGGCGGCGGCGCCTGGCGCGCCGTCTGCGGCGGCACCGGCAGGGGCTTGGGCGGCGCGCGCTCGGGCACGGGCGGCGTGGCCTCGATCAGGCGCACCACCAGATCCTGCGTTGCCGCGCGCACATCGGGATTTGCCGCCAGCCCGACCACGGCGGCGATGAGCGCGATATGCACGGCGACCGCCAGGCCGTAGCGCCACGGCGTTTTCGGCGCGAAGGGGTCGCGCCAGATGTCGTCTTCCCCTGCGCTCATGGGTGTGGGTGCGGCGGTCGATCGGCGCCGGCATGGCGCACCAGCCATTGCTGCAACGCGCCGGCATCGACCGGCCCGCTGAATGCCGCGAACTGGTGATCGCTCTCGAACAGGTAGGTGCGCGGCAACTCGCCGCCCCAGTGCCGGTCGATTTCAAAGCGCAGGCGTTCGGGCGCGGCGGCGGCGAACACCCAGATGTCGCGCCCGCCCAGGCCTACGGCGGCCAGCATGGCGGCGATGGTCTGGCTCTCGTCCGCGCTGTCGGTGTTCACGACGACGAGGTCGAGTTGCGGGTGCGTCTTGGCCAGCGCCGCCAGTTGCCGCAGCGAGGTCTTGCAATGCGGACAGTCGGTGCTCCACAACGTCAGCACGAAAGCATGCCCCTGGCGCTCGGCAAGCAGGCGCGCCATGTCGCCCTTGCCGAACGGCCGCAGCTGAGCGGCCTGTGCCCAGGCGCCGACGAACAGCAGCAGCCAGGCGATGCCGCGGACGATCCTCACGGGCGGCCTCCGTCTGCCGGCGCCAGCGCGATCAGGCGATAGCCTTCGGCCTCGCTCGACCACGAGAGGTAGGCATCGCCGCGAAAAGCGACGAGCTGCGGATGGTCCGAAGCGCCGCCGGTGGCGGCAACGGCGCGCGGCGCCGACCAGCGGTGCCCGCCGTCCGTCGACTCGATCACGTCGATCACTGTTTTCTCGCCGTCGAAAGCCTTCCACGCCAGCAGCAGGCGCGGCCCGACGGCGAGGATCGCGGGATGCGCGGCGCTGGCGTCGCCGATGCGAATGGCGGGCGCGAGCGGGCGGCCGTCCGCGGTCCAGCCGCGATAGAACAGCCCGGGCTCGCCGGCGAGCTGCGCGAACCAGACGCCGTGGCGCGTGCCATCCGGGGCGACGGCCAGCGCCGGGCCGTGATGCGGGCAGGCGTTGATCTGCCAATGCTCTTCGGTCGCGCGCGGCGGCTCCGGCTCGTCGGCGAGCGGGGCGACGCGGGCGAGCAGGTGGTCGCGGCTGCCGTCGGCGAAGACGTGGCGCCAGAAGGCGACGGGCCGGCCATCGCCGTCGGTCGCCAGGGCGATGCGGCAGCATTCGCAACTGTGTGCGGCGAGGCGCAGGTTCGGCTCGAAGCTGGCGCCGCCGTCGTCGGACACGGCGTAGTAGAGCGCCGCGCCGCGATAGCTCTTGCCAGCGCGTTTCGCCGCTTCGCCGTCGCGCTTGTCGATCCAGACCAGCGTGATGCGGCCGTCGGCGGCGACGTGCAGCGTCTGGAAGCGGTGCGTGATGGCGTCGAGGTTGTCGTTGATCGTCAGCGGCGCGGCGAAGCTCCTGCCGCCGTCGAGCGAGCGGGCGAAGCGCACGTGGCCGGCGTAGGCGGTCGGCAGCGGCGAAGTCCAGGCGACGTAGATGCGCTCGCCGGCGACGGCGATGTCCGGTCGCAGTTCGCCATCGGCGGCGACGGCTTCGGCCTGCCGCGTCACCGGCTGCGGCGCCGAGAAGCTGGCGCCACGATCATCGGAACGATCGACGACCAGCAGGCCGTCGAGCAGGCGCACGCGCCAGAGCCGCCCGGCCGCGTCGAAGGCCACGCTGGCGGCGAGTTGCGGCCGCGCCTTCATGGCGGCGTCGGCGAGCGGCACTAGCGCCGCGAGCAGCACAAACAGCAGCACGCCGAGACGACGCCAGCGTTCAGAATTCATATTTGAGTTCCGCGTGCAGCGTGCGCTGCGGCATCGGGTGGTAGAGGTAGTAGCGCTCGTTGTTCAGGTTGTCGATGCCGACGGCGCCTTTCAGATGTTTCTCCAGCGGGTAGGTGGCGCGAACGTCGGCGACGAGGAAGCGGCTGTTGGCGCCATAGACGTCCTGGTTGCTATCCGAGTTGTCGGGCAGGTAGGCCTGGTAGCCGGAATAGCGCACGCCGAGCGAATAGGCGGCGCGGTCGTCGGCATGGTAGGTGGCGACGAGCGTCGCGCGCCAGTCGGGCACGCCCGGGAAGACCTTGCCCTCGTAGGCCCGGTTCGCTGCGTTCTCAAGGATGCGCGCCCTGGCGTAGGTGACGCTGCCGGTCAGGTCGAGGCCCTCGATGCCGGCGTCGGTCTTCTGCCAAGCCATCGTCGCGCCGCGCGTGCGGACCTTGTCGATGTTCTGGATGGCCGTCGTCGTGACGCCGGCAACGACGGTGGTCTGCGCGTAGAGGGCGTCGCGCATGTCTTCCTCGAACAGCGACAGGCGCAGCAGGCCATCGCCAAGGTCGCGCTCCGCGGTCGCTTCGGCGTTCGTCGCATTCTCGGGCTTCAGCGCCGGGTTGCCGGTGATCACCGTGTTGCCCGAAGTCAAGGCCTGGAACAGTTCGGTGACGGTCGGCATGCGGTAGGCGCGGCCGACGGTGCCGCGCAGCAGCCAGTCGTCGGCGACGTTGTGTTCGAGCGCCAGCCTCGGCGAGAAGAAGTTCTCCGTGCGGTTCGGGTAGCTCGCCGTCGCCAGCGCCGTGGTCGTGCCGCTGGTGG
>JAQTNK010000018.1 GCA_028713915.1 Rhodocyclaceae bacterium
GCTGACGATGTAGTTGCCGTGATTGATGAAGCATGCCGGCAGCATGAATTGCGGAAAGCCGATGCCGCCTGATTCGGAAAGCATGAGGAAGCGATCTTCGCTCACCGGCGTGTCGAGCGGCGCGTCCCTTTCCTGCCAGTCGGGCATCAGCTCATTCAGGGCGCGCGGGTCCATGACGGCGCCCGAGAGAATGTGGGCGCCGATTTCGGCGCCCTTGTCGATCAGGCAGACGGCGAGCCCGGCGTCGAGCTGCTTGAGACGGATGGCCGCCGCCAGCCCGGCCGGGCCGCCGCCGACGATGACCACGTCGAACTCCATCGCTTCGCGTTCCATGTCATTCCCCTGGATATCGGATTCGGTGCCGGCACATTATAATTCGAGCCACTTCATCCAAACGGTACCGTATGGAAAATTCTCGCAGGCTGGTCCTGACCTCGGTCATGCCGATCCGCTGGGGCGACATGGATGCCCTCGGCCACGTCAACAACACCGTCTATTTCCGCTACATGGAGCAGATCCGCGTCGAGTGGCTCGACCGCCTCGGCTTCGATCTCGGCGCGGCGCGCACGGAGGGCGTGGTGGTCGTCAACGCCAGCTGCACTTTCCTGCTGCCGCTGACGTATCCCGGCGCCGTCGAAGTGCGCATGTTCTTCGACAAGCCGGGCCGCAGCAGCCTGCAGACCCATTACGAACTGCGCAAGGTCGGCGAAGACACCCTCTACGCGGAGGGAGCGGCGAAGATGGTGTGGGTGAATCAGACTACCGGCAAATCATCGCCGCTGCCCGAATGGATACTTAAAACCCTTGTGGACTGAACGTCCGCCCCGGAGCCTGCCATGAGCTATCCCGTTTCCAGTGCGCCGATCTGGCAGCCGTCCGCCGAGCGCGTCGCCGCCGCCAATCTGACCGCCTTCATCGACCAGGTGGCGGCGCGCTGGAATCGCCGCTGCGACGACTATGCCGCGCTGCACCGCTGGTCCGTCGAGCATGCCGAGGAATTCTGGGTCTCGATCTGGGAATTCGGCGCGGTGCGCGGCGAGATGGGCGGCCGCGTCGTCGTCGATGGCGACAGCATGCCCGGCGCGAAATGGTTTCCCGACGCCCGGCTCAATTTTGCCGAGAACCTGCTGCGCCATCGCGACGCCGGGACGGCGCTGACCTTCTGGGGCGAGGACAAGCTGATGCGCCGCATCAGCCGCGACGACCTCTACGGCCGCGTCGCGCGCCTGGCGGCGGCGATGCGCGCCGACGGCGTCGTTGCCGGCGACCGCATCGCCGCCTACATGCCGAACCTGCCGGAGACCTTGATCACCATGCTGGCGGCGGCGTCCATCGGCGCAATCTTCACTTCGGCCTCGCCGGACTTCGGCGTGCAGGGCGTGCTCGACCGCTTCGGCCAGGTCGAACCCAAGCTGCTGTTCGTCGCCGACGGCTACTACTACAACGGCAAGACCATCGACTGCCTGGACAAGGTCGCCGAGATCGTCGCCCGCCTGCCCTCGGTCAAGCGCACCATCGTCGCGCGCTATGTCCGCGGCGAGGGCCACGACTTGTCGAATATCCGCGACGGCCAGATGCTGCGCGACTACGTCGACGCGCACCGCGGCGCGACGGCGATCGCCTTCGCGCCGCTGCCTTTCGATCATCCGCTCTACATCATGTATTCGTCGGGCACCACCGGCGTGCCCAAGTGCATCGTGCACGGCGCCGGCGGCGCGCTGCTGCAGCACCTCAAGGAACACCTGCTGCAATGCGACGTGAAGCCCGGCGACAAGCTGTTCTACTTCACCACCTGCGGCTGGATGATGTGGAACTGGCTGGCCTCGGGGCTGGCTTCGGGCGCGACGCTGATGCTCTACGACGGCAGTCCCTTCGTCGGCCAGGGCAACATTCTTTTCGACTACGCGGCGGCCGAAGGCATGACCCACTTCGGCACCTCGGCGAAGTTCATCGATGCCTGCGCCAAGATCGATCTCAAGCCGCGCGACAGCCACGACCTCACGGCCCTGCGCGCCATATTCTCGACCGGCAGCCCGCTGGTGCCCGAAGGCTTCGACTACGTCTATGCCAACATCAAGGGCGACGTGCAGCTGGCCTCGATTTCCGGCGGCACCGACATCATCTCCTGCTTCGTCTGCGGCAATCCCGTCGGCCCGGTGTATCGCGGCGAAATCCAGTGCGCGGCGCTGGGCATGGCGACCGACGTCGTCGACGAGCACGGCTGCCCGGTGAAGGGCGAAAAGGGCGAGCTCGTCTGCACGCGCGCCTTTCCGGTGATGCCGCTGGGCTTCTGGAACGACGCCGACGGCAGCAAGTACCACGCCGCCTATTTCGAGCGCTTCCCCGGCATCTGGTGCCACGGCGATTTCGCCGAGCGCACGGCGCATGACGGCTTCATCATCTACGGCCGCTCCGACGCGACGCTCAACCCCGGCGGCGTGCGCATCGGCACGGCGGAGATCTATCGCCAGGTCGAGAAGCTGCCGGAAGTCGTCGAGGCGCTGGTGATCGGCCAGGACTGGCCGCCGGGCAACAGCGGCGACGTGCGCGTCGTGCTCTTCGTCAAGCTGCGCGAGGGGCTGACGCTCGACGCCGCGCTGATCCAGCGCATCAAGGACACCGTCAGGGAAAACACCACGCCGCGCCACGTGCCGGCGAAAATCGTGCAGGTGGCGGACATTCCGCGCACCAAGAGCGGCAAGATCGTCGAACTGGCCGTGCGCAATGTCGTGCACGGCGCGCCGGTGAAGAACCTCGAAGCCTTGGCCAATCCGGAGGCGCTGGCCTATTTCCGCGATCGCCCGGAGCTCCAGGGCTAGCGCGTCGAGGGCGGCGCGGAAATTCTCAGCTGCCGGGCATCTGCTCCAGCAACAGGTGATAGACGAAGGCCAGCAGCGGAATCGACTTCTCGGCCGAAACATCGACGAACTGGAGCGCGAGATGGTAGGGCGTATTGCTGTCCGCGCTCTGGTCGATGCTGGTCGAGCGGATCACCGCCGCTACCTCCAGCAGCGCTTCGACGCCGTTGATCACCGCCTTGAACTTGATGGTGAGCTTCTGGCCCTTGTGGCCGAGCGCGCGCTTGGCCGCCAGGAGCGCGCCGCCGATGCTCAGGTTGAGCAGCGTGCCGGCTTCCTGGATCGGCACATCGTCGCAGCTGCTGATCGCGCAGATCAGCTTGACGTTGGCGCGGGCGCCCTTGCGCACGATCAGCGAGCGGACTTCACGCGGATAGGCGAGGTGCAGGTACGGATAGGGCGCATTGACGCTTTTCAGGATCTGCGTCGTGAAAGCGAAGGCGCTCTTGCCCGAGAAGGCCCGCAGGATGAAGGCCTGGCCTTCGCGCATCAGCAGGTACTTGCCGTCGCACATCGGCGTCGTCACCAGCACGCTGCGGTTCTGCGACAGCCCGATCAGGCGCACCGAATAGCGCTCGGTGGCACCGGCGACCTGGGCTTGCAAGTTGACGATATCGCCGATGTGAAGACGCGCTTCCTCTAGCGTAATCAGCTTCTCGGTGGCTTCTTCCCCCACCTGTTCCTGCCCAGCAGCCATTCAACGATTCCTTTCCGAAGCCGCGATTATTAGCGCAAATTGATTTTGAGCACAATCACAACCGCTGCGGGCGGCAATTAACGTCTGCTTTGCCGACATTCGATCCGCCGATGACGGCCCGGCCGGCTGGCCGTTTCGCGGCGGCTGGTTATCCATGATTGGTAGTAAGCTGCGAAAGCGTCATATTCCGGAAAGAGAGACCGCCGAACCATGAATCTGCCGAACGGCCTGCAGCGCATTCATCCGAGCCAGTTGAGCGTCGGCATCTACGTCGTCCTCACCGAGCACTGGATGCGCCATCCGTTTCTCTTCAGCAGCTTCGTCATTGCCAACGAAAAGGACTTGCGCACCATACAGGAACTTGGCGTCGATAGCGTGCTGTACCGCCCCGACAAATCGAAGGCCGCTCCGCTGCCGGCGTCGCTGGCCGCCGCTGCCGTTGCCGTGCCGGAAGCCAGCGTCGAAAGCGCGGAACACCAGGCGCTGCGGCAAGCGCAGGAGGCGGCCAAGCGCGTGCGCATCGAGCGCGTGCAGGCGCTGCGCAAGGCGGTCGCGGATGCGGAAAAGCACTACGAGAAAGTGTCGGACGCCGCCAAGAGCTCGCTGACGCGACTGCATGCCGCGCCGGCGGAGTCGACGACGGAATTGCTGGCCCTGACCGAAGAACTGGTGAAGGACTTCGGCGCCGACGGCAGCACGCTGCACCTGCTCGGCGTCTCGAAACGCGACGCCGCCGCGCACAACCACGCCATGGGCGTGATGGTGCTGGCGGGCATGATCGCGCGCGGCATCGGCATGGCGGAGGCGGACGCCGCCGCCGTCGCCCTCGGCGGCCTGCTGCACGACATCGGCCGCGTCAAGGTCGGCGAATCGATCTGGAAGCGCAAGGAAGGCGAGATGACGGCGCCGGAGGCGTCCAAGTTCAAGATGCATCCCGCCTGGGGGGAGGAAATGCTGCGCGGCGTGCCGCTGCCCCGCCAGGTGCATGAGGCCATCCTGATGCATCACGAGCGCATGGACGGCAGCGGCTACCTCTCGGGCCTGCGCGGCGATGCCCTGCCGCTGGCCGCCCGCGTGGTCGGGCTGGCCGACCGCTATGAAGCCCTGATCAATCCGTTTTCCCTCGCCGCAGGACTGCAGCCGTACCAGGCGCTCGCCAAGCTGTACAGCGAGGAGCAGGGCAAATTCGACCCCTCGTGCCTGAAAGCGCTGATCGCGGCGCTTGGCGTCTATCCGCCCGGCACGTTCGTCGAGCTGACCAATGGCCAGTGGGGCATCGTCACCAGCTTCGACCGGGGATTGCCGACGCGGCCGACCGTGGCCCTGTACGATCCCGACGTGCCCCGCGCCGAAGCCCTGCTGGTCAATCTGGGCGAAGCGGAAGAAGTTTCCATCGCCCGCGCCGTGCTGCCGACGGCGATGCCGCAGGCGGCTTTCGACTATCTGTCGCCGCGCCGGCGCATGGCGTATTTCCCGTCGTCACGCCCGACGTGACCGCCTTGCCGGCGTCTGACAAGAATCAGGAACGTCGTCGCGGCGGCGCGGTGCGCGCCGGGGCCTTGGCGTCGGCGCTGGTCTCGACGAGATAGCCGGCGGCGTCGTCGCGGCCGAGGGCATCGCGCAGGATCGGCAGGGTCTCGCGCAGCGTCTGCGCCAGCGTCCACGGCGGGTTGACGATGAACAGGCCGCTGCCGAGCATGCCGAAGCCGTCGGCCGCGGTCGCGGAAACGGTCAGCGCGACGTTTACCCAGTCGTCGCCGAGCTTCTTCAGCTTTTCCGGCAATTCCCTGGCGTCGCCGCGCTGCAGCTGCGGATACCAGACCGCGAACATGCCGGTGGTGAAGCGCGCCAGGCCTTCCTTGACGGTCATCACCGTGCGCAGGTAGTCGCGCTTGTCCTCGTAAGCTGGATCGACCAGCGTCAGGCCGCGCCGCGGCGGCGGCGGCAGCACCGCCTTGAGTTCGAGGAAGCCGTCGGCCTGGCCGATGGCGACGCGGCGCTCGTCGTCGGGGAAGTCGCGGGCGAAGTTCTCGCGCAGCAGCTTGTTGTCGGTGCCGTGCAATTCGAACAGCCGCAGGCGGTCCTGCGCGCGCAGCAGCCGCATGGCGACGTAGGGCGAGCCCGGATAGCGGCGCAGCTTGCCGTCGGGGTTGAAGGAGTTCACCACGGCGACGTAGTCGGCCAGCGGCGCCGGCAAGTCGTCGCGCGCCCAGAGGCGCGCAATGCCATCGGCATATTCGGCGTTTTGCGTCGCATAGCCCTTGTCGAGCGCGTAGCAGCCGGCGCCGGCATGGGTGTCGACGAGCCAGTAGGGCTTGTCCTTCTGGTTCAGGTAGCGGAGCAGCTGGACGAGGATGAAATGCTTGAGGACGTCGGCATGGTTGCCGGCGTGGAAGGCGTGGCGGTAGCTGAGCATGGGCGTGCCGGCGGCAGGAACGAAGGCCGCAACGTTACCACGGGCGGGCGCAGGCTAAAATGCGCCATGACCGAAAAACGCAATTTCCGCCGCGTGCCCGCGGCGCCGGCGCCGGCGGCTCCTCCGGCCGACGCGGACGCGCAAGGCGTGCGCATCTCCAAGCTGATGGCCGCGCGCGGCCTGTGTTCGCGGCGCGAGGCCGATGCCTACATCGAGCGCGGCCTCGTCTTCGTCGGCGGCGAGCGCGTCACCGAACTCGGCACGCGCGCCGCGCCGGATGCCGTCATCACGCTGGCGAACGCGGCGCGCGCCCAGCAGGCGCGGCAGGTGACCGTGCTGGTGCACAAGCCCATCGGCTACGTCTCCGGCCAGGCCGAAGACGGCCACCGCCCGGCCGTGACGCTGGTGACGCCGCAGACGCAATATGCCGCCGAGGAAGGCGGGCGTTTCCAGCCGGGGCACCTCAGGGGCTTGGCGCCGGCCGGGCGGCTCGACATCGATTCGACGGGCCTGCTGGTGCTGACCCAGGACGGCCGCGTCGCGCGGCTGCTGATCGGCGACGATTCGACCATCGAGAAGGAATACCTGGTGCGCGTCGAGGGCAGTCTCGATGCGCACGGTTTGGCCCTGCTCAACCACGGTTTGTCGCTCGACGGCAAGGCCTTGCGCCCAGCCAAGGTGAGCTGGGCCAACGAGGACCAGCTGCGCTTCCTGCTCAAGGAAGGCAAGAAGCGCCAGATCCGCCGCATGTGCGAACTCGTCGGCCTGCGCGTCACCGGCTTGAAGCGCGTGCGCATCGGCGGCGTGCGCCTGGGCGATCTGCCGCTCGGGCAGTGGCGCTACTTGCGCGAGGACGAGCGCTTCTAGGACGTGCGCGTCTCGGCCGGCTCGAAGGACGCTGCCGCCGCAGCGCCGCAGCGCGGGCGAAAGGCCGCGTGCCGCGGCCGAACTTCGGTATAATTTTGGCCACGGGATGCGAGTTGCGAGTGCGCGTCCTGCCGCGTCAATTTCCTTTCTTCGCCCATCATCAGACAGACCACGGCCGCCGTCATGCGCATCCTGCTTAGCAACGACGACGGCTATTTCGCTCCCGGCATCGAGGCGCTCGATCGTGCGCTGGCCGGCTTGGCCGAGATAGTCGTCGTGGCGCCCGAGCGCGACCGCAGCGGCGCCAGCAATTCCCTCACCCTCGATCGGCCGCTGAGCCTGCGCCGCGCCGTCAGCGGCTACCATTATGTCAATGGCACGCCGACCGATTGCGTGCACCTGGCGGTGACCGGCATGCTCGAGCAGTTGCCGGACATGGTGATGTCCGGCATCAACCTCGGCGCCAACATGGGCGACGACACGATCTACTCGGGCACCGTCGCCGCCGCCACCGAGGGCTATCTGCTCGACATACCGTCGTTTGCGGTGTCGCTGGCGAGCAAGCGCGGCAATCATTTCGACACGGCCGGCCGCGTCGCCCGCGAACTGGCGGAGCGCTTCATGCGCCAGGGCTTCACGGCGCCGCTACTGTTGAACGTCAATGTGCCCGACGTGCCCTACGACGAACTGCGCGGCTTCAAGGTGACGCGCCTCGGCCGCCGCCACAAGGCCGAAGGCGTGGTGAAGCAGATCACGCCGCGCCACGAGACCGTGTATTGGGTGGGCGCCGCCGGCGAGGCCGCCGATGCCGGCGAGGGCACCGATTTCCATGCCGTCGCCAACGGCTATGTTTCCCTGACGCCGCTGCAGATCGACCTCACCCACAACGCCCAGATCGGCGCCGTCGCGGACTGGCTGGGGCAATGACCTTGACGCTCAACGGCATCGGCATGACGTCCCAGCGCACGCGCGCGCGCATGATCGAGCGCTTGCGCGAACAGGGCATTCGCGACGAGCGCGTGCTGACCGCGATCAGCGCCGTGCCGCGTCACATTTTCGTCGGCGAGGCGCTGGCGCATCGCGCCTACGAGGACACGGCGCTGCCGCTGGTGCTCGGCCAGACCATCTCGCAGCCGTATGTCGTCGCGCGCATGATCGAGCTGCTGCTCGCCGGCCGCGACAGCCTCGGCAAGACGCTCGAGGTCGGTGCCGGCTGCGGCTACCAGGCCGCGGTGCTGGCGATGCTGACCAAGCAGGTGTTTGCGGTCGAGCGCCTGGCGCCGCTGCTGGCGCAGGCGCGCGATAACCTGCGCCAGTTGAAGCTCGGCCAGGTCCGCCTCAAGCATGCAGATGGCATGATCGGGCTGCCCGAGGCGGCGCCTTTCGACACCATCATCGTCGCCGCGGCGGCGGCCCGTGCGCCGCAATCCCTGCTCGACCAGCTGGCGCCGGCCGGACGCCTGATGATTCCGCTCGGCGGCGCCGACCAGTCGCTTTGCCTGTTCGATCGCACGCCGCAGGGGATTGTCGAGACGCGCTTCGATGGGGTACGCTTTGTGCCATTGTTGCCGGGGGTCGCGTGAACTACCGATATGTCCTTGCTGCCATGATGCTTGCCGGGTGCGCCAGCCACGCGCCCGCGCCGGTGATCGAGCGCGGCGCGCCGGCGCGCGAAGCGGCGGCCAGCAAGCCGGCGCTAGCGGTGCCCGTGGGCGGCGAAGGCCGCGTCTTGTACACGGTGAAGAAGGGCGACACGCTTTACAGCATCGCCCTGGAGCACGGCCAGGACTACAAGGACGTCGCGGCCTGGAACAATCTCGACAATCCCAATCGCATCCAGGTCGGCCAGCAGTTGCGCGTGAGTCCGCCGGAAGGCGAGGAGCCGGTGGCGGTGGCCAAGCCGGTGCTGAGTTCCGCGCCGGTCGAGACCAAAACGGAAGGCGGCGGCGCCAGCGGCGGCGCCAATAACGGCGTCAACAGCGGCGCCAATACGGCCAGCTTCAAGCGCGAGCCGAAAGGCGGCACGGTGCCCTATTCGGACGAGGCGCTGGCGCGCTTGCGCGAACCGGCGCCGGCGGCGGAGAAGCTCGCCGACAGGCCGGTCGAGAAGGCCGCGGAGAAACCGGCAGCGGCCGAAGCGAATCCGCGCGGCACGCCGCCGCCGACCGGCGACGATGCCGTCGACTGGGCCTGGCCGGCGCCCGGCAAGACGCTGGCGGGGTTCGTCGACAATGGCGCCGGCGGCAACAAGGGCATCGACATCGGCGGCAAGCTGGGCGAACCGGTGCTGGCCGCCGCCGCCGGCAAGGTGGTGTATGTCGGCAGCGGGCTGCGCGGCTATGGCAACCTCGTCATCGTGCGCCACAATGCCTCGTATCTTTCCGCCTATGCCCACAACAGCAAGATCCTCGTCAAGGAGGCGCAAGCCGTGACCAAGGGCCAGAAGATCGCCGAGATCGGCAATTCCGACGCCGATCAGGTGGCGCTGCACTTCGAAATCCGCCGGCTCGGCAAGCCGGTCGATCCGCTCAACTACCTTCCCGCACGCTAGGTCGACCGTGGCTGAAGAAGAGTTCCGCGACGATTTCGACAGCATCGATCTGGCCGGCAGCGGCGATGGCGGCGAGGTCGAGTTTCTCGACGACGTCACCCAGCTCTACCTGAACGAAATCGGCGCCACCGCGCTGCTGCGCCCGGACGAGGAACTGCGCCTGTCCCGCGCCAGCCGCGACGGCGACTTCGCCGCGCGCCAGCGCATGATCGAGGCCAACCTGCGCCTCGTCGTCAGCATCGCCAAGCACTATCAGCACCGCGGCGTGCCGTTCGACGACCTCATCGAGGAAGGCAACCTCGGCCTCATTCATTCGCTGGAGAAATTCGATCCCGAGCGCGGCTTCCGCTTCTCGACGTATGCGACCTGGTGGATACGCCAGAACATCGAGCGCGCCATCATGAACCAGTCGCGCACCATTCGCCTGCCGGTGCATGTCGTCAAGGAACTCAACCTCGTCCTGCGCGCGCTGCGCAAGTTCGAGTCGGAAGAGGAGGACGATCCGCACGCGGACGTCATCGCGGTGGCGAATTTCCTCGGCAAGCCGGTCGACGAAGTGCGGCAGGTGCTGCGCTTCAACGAGCGCACCACGTCGCTCGATGCGCCGCTGGATATCGATCCCGACCTCACCGTCGCCGACGCCATCGCCGACGACCAGTCGCTCGATCCCGAACTCCAGTTCGAACATGCCGAGATCGAGCACTACGTCGCCGACTGGGTGGCGCAGCTCACCGACAAGCAGCGCCTCGTCATCGAGCGCCGCTACGGCCTCAACGGCTTCGAAGTCAGCACGCTGGAGCGGCTGGCGGATGAACTCGGCGTCACGCGCGAGCGCGTGCGCCAGATTCAGATCGAGGCCTTGGCCCAGTTGCGCCGACGCATGGCGCGCGCCGGCGTCGGGCGCGACGCACTGCTGTAGGGACTGCTGCTTGGGCAGCAGCGGCGCGCCACGGACGGCAGGTGTCCGATTCCCTCCATGTCCCCCGGGCGGAAAAAGCGCCGGCCCTCCTCCTTTACTTGCGGGAATCGGACACCCGCCATCCGTGGCCGGGACCCTCTGTGCGTGCCTTGAGCTGCTTGAAGATCGTACGGTGGTTCCGGATCGGGCCGGTGGGGTGCCCTGCTGCGCGTAAGTAAAGGAGGAGGAGGCGGCCTTACCGCCGACGGGGGACATGGAGCGCGGCAGGGCACCCCGCCGGCCCGATCGCGCTCACAGCGCCCAATATCAGCGCTCGGCCTTCAGCGCCTGCGCCAGGTCGTACACCGCCATCGCGTAGAAACTGCTGCGGTTGTAGCGCATCAGCACCCAGAAGTTGTGGTAGCCCAGACAATAGGACGTCGGCGCATCGGGCGTGACGAAATCCACCAGTGCCGCGGGCTGCGCCGGCGCATGGGGCGCGATCACGTTCGGCATGTCGGCGGGTAGCGCCTGCGGCGGCGAGCCATCGTAGGGCGGCGGCGCATCACCGTTCACGAGCGCGGGAAATGCCACTGGTCCATCCTTCTCCCAGCCGTGCTCCTTGAGAAAATTGGCGACGCTGCCGATGGCGTCCGCCGCATCCGTGAGATCGACGCGGCCGTCGCCGTCGAAGTCCGTGCCCCACTGCCGCAGGCTGCTCGGCAGGAACTGCGGCAGCCCGAGCGCGCCGGCGAACGATCCCTGGTAGGCCAGCGGGCTGCGCTTCTCGTCGCGGGCGAGCAGCAGCAGCGCTTCGAGTTCGCTGCGGAAGAGTTCGGCGCGCGGCGGGTAGTCGAACGCCAGCGTCGTCAGCGCGGCGAAAGTGTTGAAGCGTCCGGTCTGCTGCCCGTAGATCGTCTCGACGCCGATGATGCCGAGAATGATCTCGGCCGGCACGCCGTATTTCGCCTCGGCCTGCGCCAGCGTGCGCGCATGCAGGTGCCAGAAGCGCCGGCCGGCGGCGATGCGGCGCGGCTCGACGAAGCGGCTGCGGTAGGTCTGCCAGGAGCGTATCGCCGGGTCTTTCGGCGGCAGGATGGCCTTGATGACGGCGGCAATGGGCTTGGTCGCGGCGAACAGCGTCGCCAGCGCGTCGGGGTCGAAGCCGTCGCGCGCCTGCAGGTCGGCGATGAAGGCGCGCACGTCGTCGCGCCCGGCGTAGGTTTCGGCGCGGACGGGCAGCGCCAATAGCAGGATCAGCAGCAGGGTCAGGGAGCGGGTCATGGTTTGAAGGCGGCGACGCGGCGGCGCAAGAGCTCGAGCGCGTCGATGCTGCCATAGCGCACGCGGCCGTACAAGTCCGCGATCTCGAGAATCGCGGCGGCCGTTTCGGGTCGCGCCGCAGCAATGCGTATGGCATAGTCGCCGGGGCCTTCCCAGGGGCGGCGCGGCAGGCCGCGGCGTGCCAGGCGGGCGGTGGCGCGCAGCCACAGCGCCTGCGCCGGATCAAGGCGGCGGCGCCGGTGCAGCGCCCAGGCGACGAGCCCGAGCAGCACCGCGGTGCATAGCGCGGTCAACGTCAGGGTCATGTTGCGCCAGTCGGGCGAGCGCATGCCGAGGCGGGCGAGGAGGTCGCGCTGGCGCTGCGGGTTGTAGCCGAGCACCGACTGGTTCCAGCGGTTGGCGACGGCGTCCCAGCGGTAGCGCAGGTCGCGCAGCCAGGTCCAGTCGGCGCGCATCAGCAGCGGCAGCGGATCGCCGGCCGGCACGACGGCGGCGAGGTTGAGATCGATGCGCTGGGGAAAGCTCGCGGCAGTCGGGTCGACGCGCGTCCAGCCGCGGCCCGCCAGCCAGACTTCGGTCCAGGCGTGGGCGTCGGACTGGCGCACCGTCAGGTAGCCGTCGACCGGGTTTATCTCGCCGCCCTGGTAGCCGGTGACGACGCGCGCCGGCACGCCGGCCGCGCGCATGGCGAAGACGAAGGCGCCGGCGAAGTGCTCGCAGAAACCCTGGCGCGTATCGAAGAGGAATTCGTCCACGCTGTCCGCGCCCAGCGGCGGCGGCGCCAGCGTGTAGCCGAGACGCTGGTGCACGAAGAAGGCGAGCGCTTCCTTGAGGATCGCGGCGTCGCTGGCATGGCGGGCGCGCCAACTGCGGCCCAGCGCCAGGGTGCGCGGGTTGCCGCGCGGCAGCGACGTCGCCAGGCGCAGCACGCGCGGCGCTTCGTCGGCGCCGGCGACGAGGCCCGGCTGCGAGCGCACTTCGTAGCGGCGGCGCTGGATCACGGGCGTCGTGGCCAGCAGCTGGTAGTCGCTGGCGATGACGGCGTCGCTCGGCAGCGCGGTCGGCAACTCCAGCGCGAACAGCCAGGGTCTGTCGTCCGGCTCCAGCGTGACTTCGTAAGCGGCGGAACCGGCATCGGCCGCATAGGGCAGCCAATGCGCGACGCTGAATTTCGCCGGCCGCCAGGTCGTGCCGTCGAACAGCGTCAGCACCGGGCCGCGCCAGTAAAGCTGGTTGCGGGCCGGCACGCTGCCGCTGAACTTGACGCGAAAAGCGATGGCGTCGGATTGCGACAGGCTGCCGATCGATCCCGGCGACATGCTGTCGGAGAGGCCCGTCTGGGCGCTGTAGGCGTCGCGCGGCAGGCCCCAGAGCGGGCCGGCGACGCGCGGGAAAAGTATGAAGAGGATCAGCAGCAGGGGCGTCGCCTGGGCCAGCATCAGCCCGGCCAGCTTGACCAGGCGCTGCGGCGGCGGGCGGCTGTCGGCGAGGCTGGCGAGCGCCGCCGTCGTGACGACGACGGCGACGAGCAAGGCGGCGGCCGTGGGGATGGCTTGCGAATAGAAGAAGCTCGTCAGCATCAGGAAATAGCCGAGCAGGACAATGGCATAGCCGTCGCGCCGGTCGCCGCTTTCGAGCTGCTTCAAGGCGAACAGGATCACGAGCAGCGCGACGCCGGGGTTCTGCCCGAACAGCGTGCGGTATTGCGCGACGATGCCGATCATGCCGGGCGCGACGGTGAGCGTCAGCACCCAGCGCGCGGGCGCCGGCTGCCGCGCGCGGATCAGCCCGGCGCGCAGCGCCAGCGCCGCCGCGGCGGCGGCGACGAGCCAGGGCGGCAGGTGCGGCGCCAGCGGCAGCAGCGCGGCAGCGCCGGCGCCGAGCAGCCACCACGACTGGGTGGCGTCGAGCGGGGAGCCGGCAACCTCAGGCTTCATACAACGCCAGCGCCTTCAGGCAGGCGCGCAGATGGCTGTCGCCGCCGCCGGGCGGCAGCGTGGCGGCCGGCAGGCGCAGTCCCCACGTGAGGCCGTTGGCGGCGGCATCGAGCACCCAGCGCGCGAGGATGGAGAGCCGCGTTTCGACAGCGGCGTCCGGCGGCGTTGCGTCCCAGTCGAGCCAGAGGATGTCGGCGCTGGCGCCGGCAAACTGCTTGGTCAGCAGCGGTTCGCCGGCGTCCCGCCGCGCCGCGGCTTTCCAGGCGACATGGCGCGGCGGGTCGGCGGGCTGGTGGCCGCGCAGCCCGGCGAAATCCTCGTTGCCGCGGTTCTCCTGCAGGCGCCCGCCGGCCTCGCCGCCGGCCACCGGCAGCGGCGGCGCGCTCGCCGCCGGCTGCGGATAGACCAGGCAATGCATGGCCGGCGCGGCGTAGCTCCAGCTGCGCACCAGCCCGAGCGGATACGTTGTCTCCAGGGTGACGCGCGGCAGCGCCAGCCAGCCGCGCCGCGCGGCCGCCAGGCCCAGCCGGGCCTCTGTGGTCGCGCCGGCAGCGATGTCGATGCACGTTTCACCGCCGCCCGGCAGGAAGAGCCGAATCAGCCGCCGCTCGCCGTCGCCGTGCAGCAGCAGCGCGAAGTGGGCGATCTCGCCGGCGAACACGGGTTCGGCGCGGCCGGTGTCGATGGCCAGGCCGACGAGATTGCGGAAGGTATGCAGGATGGCGACGATGCCGAGGCCGGCCAGCAGGAACACCAGCGCATGGCCGAGGCTGAGGTTGTAGTTGATGGCGCCGACCAGCATGACCAGCAGCGCCGCCGTATAGGCGAGGCCGGCCCGCGTCGGCAGCACGTAGACGCGCCGCTGCGTCAGGACGATGGGGGTCGGTTCAGGCGCTCGCGTGCGCAGCGCCCAGGTCGCGAAACGCTCGTGCAGCGTTGCTGCGAGTTTCATTTACGGAATCGGCACCGCCTCGATCAGGCGCGCGGCGACGTCGGCGGCGCTCATGCGCGCCGTGGGCTCGACGCTTGGCCGCAGGCGGTGGATGGCGACGCCCGGCAGCACGGCCTGCACGTCTTCGGGCAACGCGTGGTCGCGGCCGGCGATCAGCGCCCAGGCGCGCGCCGCCGCGATCAGCGCCAGCGCGGCACGCGGCGACAGCCCGGCCAGCCATTGCGGCGAACTGCGCGTGTGGGCGACGAGCGCCTGCACGTAGTCGACCAGGGCCGCGGCGACATGCACCTCGCCGGCGGCTTTTTGCAGGGCCAGCAGGGATGGGCCGTCGAGGCAGGGCGCCAGCTGCGCCAGCAGTTCGCGCCGGTCGACGCCGGCGAGCAGCGCGCGTTCGGCGTCGCGGTCCGGATAGCCGAGTTCGATGCGCATCAGGAAGCGGTCGAGCTGCGATTCAGGCAGCGGGAAGGTGCCGATCTGGTGCGAGGGATTCTGCGTGGCGATGACGAAGAACGGGGCGGGCAGCGCGCGCGTCTGGCCTTCGGCGGTGACCTGGCGTTCCTCCATCGCTTCGAGCAGCGCGCTTTGCGTTTTCGGCGTGGCGCGATTGACTTCGTCGGCGAGCACGAGCTGGGCGAAGACCGGTCCGGGATGGAACTGGAAGCCGCCCTTCTCGCGCTCGAAGACCGAGACGCCGAGGATGTCGGCCGGCAGCATGTCGCTGGTGAACTGGATGCGCTGGAAGTCGAGGCCCAGCAGGCGCGCCAGCGTGTGCGCCAGCGTCGTCTTGCCCATGCCCGGCAGGTCCTCGATCAGCAGGTGGCCGCGCGCCAGCAGGCAGGCGAGCGCCAGGCGCAGTTGATGCTGTTTGCCGAGGATGATGCGGCCGGCCGCATCGACCACCTGGACGAGCGGAGTGTGGGGATGGGGCGCGCGCATGGGCTTGGGCTGGATGACGAAACGAGCGATAATGCAGGCTTCCACGGCATTGTATGCGATTCAAGACATGACCACCGCCTTCATCACGCACCGCGATTGCTGGAAACACGACATGGGTGCCCACCATCCCGAGTGCCCGGAGCGGCTGGGGGCGATCCAGGACCGGCTCATCGCCGCCGGCCTCGATCTCTACCTCTCGTTCCACGATGCGCCGGTCGCCGAAATGGAGCAGTTGCTGCGCGTGCATCCGCGCAGCTACATCGAGCACCTGCAGGCGAGCAGCCCGCAGCACGGCATCTTCCATCTCGATCCCGATACGGCGATGAGTCCGGGCACCTGGCAGGCGGCGCTGCGCTCGGCCGGCGCCGGCGTGCTGGCGACCGACCTGGTCATGAAGAAGGAAACACCGAACGCTTTCTGCGCCGTGCGCCCGCCCGGCCATCACGCCGAACGCGCCAAGGCGATGGGTTTTTGCTTCTTCAACAACATCGCCGTGGCGGCGCGGCATGCCATCGAGGCCTGGGGCCTCAAGCGCGTCGCCATCGTCGACTTCGACGTGCACCATGGCAACGGCACCGAAGAGATTCTCGCGGGCGACGAGCATGTGCTGATGGTCGGCACCTTCCAGCATCCGTTCTACCCCTACTGCGGGACGGAGAACCCGGCGGCCAACATGTGCAACGTGCCGCTCAAGGCCGGCACGCGCGGCGACGTTTTCCGCGATGTCGTCGACAAGACGTGGCTGCCGCGCCTGCGTGAATTCGCGCCGGAGATGCTGTTCATCTCGGCCGGCTTCGACGCCCATTACGAGGACGACATGGGCTCGATGGGACTTCTCGAATCCGATTACGCCTGGGTGACGGAAAGGATCGTCGAAGTGGCGCGCGAAAGCGCGCAGGGGCGCATCGTCTCGATCCTGGAAGGCGGCTATTCGCTGTCCGCCCTGGCGCGCAGCGTGGCCGCCCACATCAAGGTTCTCGCCGATTTGTAACGCTTCTGCCGGATTTGTAACCGCAGCCTGAGCGGGGGCATTCCGCTGTAGAATCTCGCATCGAATTTTTCGCAGGACCGCCATGATCCAGGGTTCCATTCCGGCCATCGTCACACCGATGCACGCGGACGGCAGTCTCGACCTGCCGCGTCTGCGCCGTTTAGTCGATTGGCATATCGCCGAGGGCAGCGACGGCGTCGTCGTCGTCGGCACCACGGGCGAATCGCCGACGGTCGATTTCGACGAGCACTGCGAGCTCATCCGCACCGTCGTCGAGCAGGCCGCCAAGCGCATTCCAGTGATCGCCGGCACCGGCGCCAATTCGACCGCCGAGGCCATCGAACTTGCGCGCTTCGCCAAGGAGGCAGGCGCCGACGTGCATCTGTCCGTCGTGCCCTACTACAACAAGCCGACGCAGGAAGGCCTTTACCGGCACTTCAAGGCCATCGCCGAAAGCGTCGACCTGCCGATGATCCTCTACAACGTGCCGGGCCGCACTGTCGCCGATCTCGCCAACGACACCGCGCTGCGCCTGGCGCAAGTGCCGGGCATCGTCGGCATCAAGGACGCCACCGGCAACATCGAGCGCGGCACCGACCTCGCCAAGCGTGCGCCCGCGGGCTTCAGCGTGTTGAGCGGCGACGACGCCACGGCGCTGGCACTGACGCTGCTCGGCGGCAAGGGCACGATCT
Source organism: Rhodocyclaceae bacterium (assembly GCA_028713915.1). Lineage (GTDB taxonomy): Bacteria > Pseudomonadota > Gammaproteobacteria > Burkholderiales > Rhodocyclaceae > Nitricoxidireducens. Next base: position 17,080 of record JAQTNK010000018.1, read on the forward strand.
CGGTGACCGCCAACGTCGCGCCGCGGCTGATGCACGAGATGATCGCGGCGGCCCTGGCCGGCGACGTGGCGCGCGCGCGCACGATCAACTACCAGCTGCTGGCGCTGCACAAGAACCTGTTCCTCGAGGCCAACCCGATCCCGGTCAAGTGGGCCTGCGCCCGCATGGGCCTCATCGAAGACGGGGAGCGCCTGCCGCTGACGAGTTTCTCGCCCGAGTTTCACGACAAGCTCCTCGCCGCCATGCGCGACGCGGGCATCTCTGCCTGATACCGGAAAGACCCAAGATGCGAAAATTTCTGTGGATGCTGTTGCCTGCCGTCGTGCTCGCGGGCTGCGAGATGTCGCTGCCGGAATCGAAGAAGGTCGATTACAAGTCGGCGGCCGTCAAGCTGCCGCCGCTCGAGATTCCGCCTGACCTGACCCAGCCGACCCGCGACGACCGCTATGCCGTGCCCGACGTCGCGACCAGCAAGGGCACGGCGACCTATTCCGCTTACGCCGGCGAGCGCGGCGCCGCGCGCACCAGCACCGCCCAGGAAGTGTTGCCGCAAGTCGAGAAAATGCGCATCGAGCGTTCGGGCACCCAGCGCTGGCTGGTGGTTCCGGGCAAGCCCGAGCAGCTCTGGCCCGCGGTCAAGGAATTCTGGCAGGAGATCGGGCTGCTGGTGAACGTCGAGCTGCCCGAGGCCGGCATCATGGAGACCGACTGGGCCGAGAATCGCGCCAAGCTGCCGCAGGACTTCATTCGCCGCACGGTCGGCAAGGTCTTCGATTCGCTCTACTCGACCAGCGAGCGCGACAAGTACCGCACGCGCCTGGAAAAGGGCAGCGAGCCCGGCACCACCGAAATCTACATCAGCCATCGCGGCATGTACGAGGTCTACACCAACGAAGGCAAGAGCGAGACGCGCTGGGAACCGCGGCCGCCCGATCCCGAAATGGAGGCTGAAATGCTGCGCCGGCTGATGGTCCGCCTCGGCGCGGACGAAGCGCAGGCGAAAACGATGGTGGCGGCCAGCAACAGCGTCAAGGAAGAGCGCGCCAAGCTCAAGCCGGCGGCCGACGGCGTCGGCACGCTCGAACTGCAGGAAGCCTTCGACCGCGGCTGGCGCCGCGTCGGCCTGGCGCTGGATCGCGTCGGCTTCACGGTCGAAGACCGCGATCGCTCGCAAGGGCTGTATTTCGTCCGCTATGTCGATCCCGAGCTCGATGCCGCCAAGAAACAAGACAAGGGCTTCATGTCGAAGCTGATGTTCTGGAAAGGCAAGCCCGATGCGACGCAGAACATGCAGTTCCGCGTCTTCGTCAAAGGCTTCGGCGACACCAGCACGGTGCAGGTGCTGACGCGCGAAGGCGGCGTGGACAAGACCGACACGTCGAAGAAGATCCTCGGCCTGCTCTACGAGCAGCTCCGGTAAGCGCTTGCGGCGGCGTCAGAAGCAGCGCCAGTAGGGCAAGCCCGCATGCGGCGGCCAGCAGGTCGCGAAGTCCGGCTGCAAGAGCAATTGCAGCCGGCATTGGCGGACTTCCTGTTCGATTCTTTCCTGGCAGGCCTGGTCGCGCCGCGCGATGTCCGCGGCCATGTCGTCGAGGAGGCTGCGGCGTTCATTCTCGAGGATATGGTCGATCACCGGCGCCGGTACGCCCTGGCCGAGCGCGGCCGCGATCTGGGCGGCGCCGAGCCGATAGCGCGAGCGGCTGGCGTCGATCTTGCCGGCGATGGTGGCCGCGCTTTCGCCGCGCCTTGCCATCGCCACGATGTCGTCGATGCTGACCGTGGCGACCGGCGCGGGAATCCGGGCCTCGAGATCCGCGCTGCTCAGGCGCGCGATTTTCGGCGGCTGCGCCGGCGGCGTTTCGGCGCAGCCGGCGACCATGATGACGGCGGCAACGAGCAACGATTGCTTGTCGAAGTCACGCATGTCTCGCCTCCTTCTTGCGGTTCCGGTGCCGGCTATGATCGTATGAACGCGGACGCGACGCAATGATGCGGTTCGCCTCGCTGGGCAGCGGCAGCCGCGGCAATGCGATGGTCGTCGAGGCGGGCGCGACGCGCGTTCTCGTCGATTGCGGCTTCGGCCCGCGCCAGCTGGCGCAGCGCCTGGCGCGGCTCGGCCTGGTGCCCGGCGATCTCGACGCCATCGTCGTCACGCATGAGCACAGCGACCATGTCGGCGGCATCGCGCGCAGCGCAGCACGCTACCGGCTGCCGGTCCATATGACGCACGGTACGTGCGGCGCGGCGGCGCTCGATGCGGCGCTCGGCGTCGAACTGTTCGACAGCCACACGCCCTTCGCCATCGGCGAGCTGGAGATTCATCCTTTCCCCGTGCCGCACGATGCGCGCGAACCGGTGCAGTTCGTCTTCGCCGACGGCCAGCGCCGCTGCGGCCTGCTGACGGATACCGGTCACGTCACCGCCCATGTCGTCGCCATGCTCGGCGGCTGCGACGCACTGGTGGTCGAATGCAATCATGACGCCGACATGCTGGCGCGCGGCAATTATCCGCGCATGCTCAAGCAGCGCATTGCCGGGCGCTTCGGGCATCTCGACAACGATGCGGCGGCAGACCTGCTGCGGCAGCTCGACGGCCGCCGCTTGCAGCACGTGGTGTGCGCGCACCTGAGCCGGGAGAACAACACGCCGGCGCTCGCCAAAGCGGCGCTGGCGCGGGCGCTCGGCTGTACGGCGGATTGGCTCGTCGCCGCCGATCAGGACAACGGCTTCGGCTGGCTCGGCCTAAGCTGAGCAAAAAAAAGCCAGCCCGAAGGCTGGCTCTTATATCGAAGCAGGCAGATTACTTCTTGCCTTCTTCTTTCTTCGGCTCGGCGGCGGGAGCGGGCGTCGGCGCGGCAGCGGCCGGAGCGGCGGCTTCGGGAGCGGCGGGAGCGGCGGCGGCCGGGGCGGCGGGTTCGGCGGGCTTCGGAGCTTCCACCGTCGGGGCCGGGGCGGGCGCGGGGGCCGGAGCGGGCTTGCCGCAAGCGGACAGGGTCAGAGCAAGCAGAGCTGCAACGAGGAGGGATTGTTTCATTTGATTACCTTTATCGATAAAGTGATTGAAGAGGTTGACCGGGGGCGACCCGACCAACAACCGCGGATTCTAGCATCTATGGCGCGCTCTGATCCAGGCGGAATTTGACCCTGATGCCGTCGCCGTATGCGGGAGAGCGGCGAAAATGGCGCCGGCATGGCGATCAGGCCGGCGCCAGAAAACCACAACGATACCAGTCATGCAGCAGCGTCTGTCCGTCCGCGCTGATGCCGGCCAGATCGTCGAGTCGCCTGTCATCGGCGAGGCGGCGGAAGGACGCCCGGTCCACGGCCGGGACGGCGGCGGCTTCGCCGTTGATGAAGAACAGCCGGTCGCTGAAGAGCATCTGGGTGCGCGCATCGAGTCGCAGGCCGCGCTTGCCGGCGGCCGCGGCGAAGCGGGGCGCCGACAAGGGCCGGGCCGGACGTTCGAAAAAGACCTGGGCCTTGGGCTCGCTCAGCGTGTGGCCGAGGAATTCCTTCACCAGCTTGTCGTTCCAGCGGATGCCGGCGAGCAGGCGGCCGACTTGTTCGACCATGGCCGGGCCGATCTCGGCAGGGTGGCGCTGCAACGGCAGGTCGGGATCGCTGTAGCGCCCGGGCAATTCGATGCGCTCGGCGAGGAACATCAGGAACTGCTCGGCGAGTTCCTGCGCCGGCGCGGTACGGAAGCCCACGGAGTAGGTCATGCATTCGCCGATGGCGATGCCGTCGTGGGCCCATTCGGGCGGCAGGTAGAGCAGGTCGCCGGATTCCAGCACCCAGTCGTGCTTGGGCCGGAAATCCTTGAGGATGCGCAGTGGCAGGCCCTCGATCAACTCCTGGTCGCGCTGGTTGCCGATGCGCCAGCGACGCTTGCCGATGCCTTGCAGCAGAAAGACGTCGTAGTTGTCGAAATGCGGACCCACGCCGCCGCCGTCGTTGGCATAGCTGACCATCAGGTCGTCGAGGCGCGCGTAGGGGATGAAGCTGAACTCGCGCATCAGCCGGTCGGCCTCCGGCAGCAGCAGGTTGAGGCCTTGTATCAGCGTCGTCCACGGCTTCTTGGCGCGGCGCAAGCGCTCGCGCTTGAAGGGACCGTGCTCGATGGTCCAGCGGCCGCCGGCTTGCGAGACGAAGCGCGATTCGGCCTCGTCGCTGCAGGCGAGATCGATGAGTTCGTCGCGCGAGAGCAGTCCCGTGAAGCCAGGCAGCGCATTGCGCACGAGCAGCGGCTTCTTTTGCCAGTACTCGGCGAGAAACTGTTGCACCGGCATGCCGCCGAAGAGGTTCTTGAGGAAGGGTGTGTTCATGGGCGCGGATTATAATCGCGGCCTTTTCGCTCGCATCGTATTTATGCCCCAAGCACTCATCGAATCGCTGGACCACGAAGGCCGCGGCGTCGCGCACGCCGACGGCAAGGCCATTTTCATCGAAGGCGCGCTGCCCGGCGAGATCGTCGAATATTCCTGCTACCGCAAGAAGGCGAAATACGAGCAGGCGCAGGCCGTCGCCATCGTCAAGGCGTCGAGCCAGCGCGTCGAGCCTTTCTGCCGATATTTTGGCGTCTGCGGCGGCTGCAGCATGCAGCACATGGGGCCGGCGGCGCAGACGGCGGCCAAGCAGCGCGTGCTCGAAGACGCGCTATGGCATATCGCGCACCTCACGCCGGAGACGATCCTCCCGGCGATCGCGGGCGCGCCCTGGGGCTATCGCCATCGCGCCCGGCTCTCGGTGCGCCATGTGGCGAAGAAGGGCGGCGTGCTGGTGGGCTTTCGCGAGAAGCGCAGCAGCTACGTCGCCGTGATGGATTCCTGCGCCGTGCTGCCGCCGGCGGTTTCCGCGCTGCTGCCGCGGCTGGGCGAACTCATCGCGCAGCTGTCGATACCGGACCGCCTGCCGCAGATCGAAGTCGCCATCGGCGACGATCAGGTGGTGCTGGTGCTGCGCATCCTCGAAGCGCTGAGCGCGCCGGACGAGGCGCTGCTGCGCGAATTCGCCGACCGTCACGGCGTCGTCTTCTACCTGCAGACCGGCGGTCCCGATACGGTCGTCCTGTTCCATCCGCTCGATGCGCCGCCGCTCGCCTACACGCTGCCGGATTTCGGCGTCGAGCTGCGCTTCGCGCCGACGGAATTCACTCAGGTCAATCCGGGCGTCAACCGCATGCTGGTGCGACGCGCGCTGGCGCTGTTACGGCCGCAGGCGGGCGAGCGCATCGCCGACATGTTCTGCGGCCTGGGAAATTTCACCTTGCCCATCGCCCGCTCGGGCGCCACCGTCGTCGGCATCGAGGGCAGCAAGGCGCTGGTCGAACGGGCGCGCGCGAATGCCGAACTCAACGGCTTGCACGAACGCTGCGAGTTCGCCGTCGCCAACCTGTTCGCGGCGACGCCGGAGAGCGTCGCGGCGCTCGGCCATTTCGACAAGATGCTGATCGATCCGCCGCGCGAAGGCGCCGTGGACCTGGTCAAGTGCCTGGGCGCCGACGGGCCGGCGCGCATCGTCTACGTGTCGTGCAGCCCGGCGACGCTGGCGCGCGATGCCGGCATACTGGTGCATGAGGGCGGCTATGCGCTGCGCGGCGCGGGCATCGCCAGCATGTTCCCGCATACCTCGCATGTCGAGTCGATTGCGCTCTTCGAACGCTAGTCACGAAACGACAAGGGCAGCCGCAGCTGCCCTTGTCGCCAAGCCAAGAAGACGTTTCAGTCGCGGTCGCCCGAGAATGCCATCAGCAGACTCAGCAGGTTGACGAAGACGTTGTAGATGTCGAGATACACGGCGAGCGTGGCCGTGATGTAGTTGGTTTCGCCGCCGTGCACGATGCGGTTGATGTCGTAGAGGATGTAGGCGGAGAAGATGACTACGGCGATCGCCGAGACCGCCAGCGCCAGCGCCGGAATGTGGAAGAACATATTGGCGATTCCCGCCAGCAGGATCAGGATCAGGCCGGCGAAGAGGAACTTGCCCATGTTGCTGAAATCGCGCTTGGTGGTCGAGGCGATGCCGGCCAGGGCGAAGAAAATACCGCCAGTCCCGGTCGCCGCCATGGCGATCAGCGTGCCACCGTTGGAAAAGCCCAGCGCCGCCCGCAGGATGCCGGAGAGCATCAGGCCCATGAAGAACGTGAAGCCGAGCAGCAACACAACTCCCATGCCGCTATCCTTGGTCTTTTCGATGCCCCACATGAAGCCGAAGGCGATGCCGAGGAAAAGGAGGAACGACATCATCGGACTGCCGGCAAACATCCAGAAATGCATCTGGACGCCGACCAGGGCGCCCAGCACCGTCGGTAACATCGACAGGGCAAGCAACGCGTAAGTGTTGCGCAGTACGCGGTTTTGTTGTTGAGCGATGTCCTGGGAACTGGACGAAATTTGGCCGAATCGGATGTCTTGCATGGAAGGATGTCCTCCGTTACTGAAAAGGTGCAGCCACTAAGACTATAGAAAGCTGGCTAAAGTTTCAATCTCGATATGGGGGAGATTGCGTGGATTTCAAGGCTGTGGCGGTCACAGCGTTATAATCCGCGCGCCTTAAGCGAGTATTACGGAAGCGTGGCAGAGTGGTCGATTGCACCGGTCTTGAAAACCGGCAAGGGGCAACCCTTCGTGAGTTCGAATCTCACCGCTTCCGCCAAGCGACTATCTTTGTTGGCAGCCGGTACCGATGCTTGGGCGCGGTTGATTCGTTCGGCGCCGATTCGGCTCAAGCGAGCCGGCCGCCATGCGGGCCGGCCTTGTCTCGCCGAGCTACTTCTTGAAGAAGTGCGTGGTCATGCGCTCCGTGGCGTCCTTGATTTCCGCCGCGGCCTTATCCATGTTGGCCTTGAACTGCCCCCAGGCGTCTTCGCCGGCGCTTTGCATTTTGTGGAAGCTTTCCCATGCCTCATCTTGCTTGACGCGCAGCAACTCGAGGTTCTTTTCGTACTGGGCCTTGGCTTGCGTCTCGAGGCGCCCGGCGCCGTCCTTGAAGCGTTCGGTTTGCGCCTTCCACTCGTTCAACTGCTTCTCCATAAACGCCTGATACTCTTCTCGTGGTTTCATGATGATTCTCCTTCAATCGTTTGTTGGTTCGCGGTGCCGACCGGACGGTCAAGACGTCGGCGCACTCTATATCTTGCCCAGCAGCACCAGAATGAGCAGGATCAACACAACCAGACCGAGACCGCCACTCGGGCCGTAGCCCCATCCCCGGCTGTGGGGCCAGGCTGGAATCGCGCCGATCAGCATAAGCAACAGAACGACCAGCAGAATCGTACCTAACGTCATTTTGCGTCTCCTCTCTCATCGCCATATCCGGTATATGCAAGGTTACTCAGAAGCAGCCAATGGTCTGTGCGCCATCGCACAGTCCACGGGGTCAGGCGAAAAAATCCTAGGCAAACTTGCCCGGCCGGTCACCGCCGCAATTGCGCTAGGTTCGAAAGCGTACATACCGCATCCGTATTCGTGACTATTCTGATTCGCGAAGGTGGATGACAAAGTATCCAATAGATGTCAGTCGCCAATAGGAATCAGGAAGTTCAGTTTTTTTTTACACGCGCGAAGAGCTAGGACCTGCGGCTCTGGATGAACGCAGCGAGCCCGACGAACGAATGAAGTCTGCCGACGAAACCAAAGGCGCGGGAGGCAATCCGCATTAGACGGCAGTGACGGGCCCGGGGATAACGCACAGGAACAACGCGTGGCGGTTGAGGGTCAAAGCTCGGGTTGATGCGGGTAACGCGCTTTGTCCTCCTCCGTGTCGTTCTCCCGGACTATGTCTCGATGTCCTTCGTTCCCAGGATGTTCATCATGAATACGTATCTTCGAGGGGCTCGCCGTCGGCGTATCGACAGCGAGGGCCGGACGCGCACGCTAACGTGAGGGTCCGCCTGCCCATCGTGCCGCCGCACGGGAGGCACAGCGGTTCTGCACACTATGGCGCTACGGGTGCCGGAGGCGTTCCGCTATCAGCCAGAGACGATGACATGCGACGCGACGCGATACGAGAAACGCTGGCGCAACGCTGCGGGGATGCCGCCGATGCACGCGCGGTGGCCGAGGCGACCGTCGGCACGTGGCTTCAGATGGCCGCCCGGCTCGCTCCCGTGATCGGCGTGCGCGGGGTCGACGTCCTCTTCGGCCGCGCACTGTACCTGACCAGCGCCAAATTCCCCTGGCTGGCAATTTCCGAGCATGGCGACGCCGCCGCTCAGCTTGCCAGCATCAGGGCTCGCCTCGAAGCCCACGAAGCGGCCGTCGCCGCAGAAGCGGGCTATGTCCTGCTGGCGACCTTCACCGAACTGCTTGCAACCTTGATCGGAGAAGCCTTGACCGAGCGCCTGTTGCTCGCGGTATGGGCGCCTTCGCCACCGGCGTCCGAACTGGCGAAGGCGTCATGAGCAAAAAAGCGACCATACGTCGCCTGGCGACCGGCGTGCCCGGACTCGATGCGATCGTGGGCGGCGGCCTGCCGGAATACTCCTTCAATCTCATTGTCGGACCGCCGGGCTCCGGCAAGACGACGCTGGCGCACCAGATCATGTTCGCGCTGGCGACACCGGAGCGACCGGCGCTGTTCTTCACCGCGCTCGGCGAGCCGCCGTTGAAGATGCTCCGTTATCAGCAGCAGTTTTCGTTCTTCGATCTCAATAAGATCGATCGCTCGATTCGCTTCGTCAATTTGAGCGACGACGTCGCGATGGGCCGTTTCGACCAGGTGCTGGCGCGCATCAGGGCGGAGGTCGAGGCCTCGTCGCCGGCATTGGTGTTCGTCGATTCGTTCCGCTCGGTGATGCTGGAACCGCGACACCCCGCAGAAGGCGCGCTCAGCCCGCAACAGTTCATCCAGCAACTTGGAGTGGAGTTCTCCGGTTGGCAGGCGACCACCTTCCTGATCGGGGAATATGTGCCGACGAGCGACGCCCATCCGGTGTTCACGGTGGCCGACGGCCTGCTGTCGCTGGACCAAAGCGTGCATCGCAATTCGATGGTGCGCAAGATCCAGGTGCTGAAGATGCGCGGTCAGGCGACCAGCCCGGTGATTCATACTTTTCACATCACCAGCGCGGGCGTCGAAGTCTTTCCGGCGGCGATCATTCGCGGCGATAGCGGGGTTTTGTCGCCGGCCAACGAGCTGCCGCACACCGATATGCGCCTGTCCATGGGCGTGCCGCAGCTAGACGAGATGCTCGGCGGCGGCCTGCCCTCGGGCTATTCGCTGCTGGTCGCGGGGCCATCCGGATCGGGCAAGACCATCCTCGCCACGGCCTTCCTGGCCGAAGGCGTGCGCCGCGGCGAAGCGGGCGTGATCGTCGCGTTCGAGCAGACGCCGAGCCAGTCGCGCAACCGCAGCATCAACGACATGGCCCGCGCCGGGAAAATCGGCTTGATCAATACCCGCTCGCTGGATCTGTCGATCGACGAGGTGGTTCATCATCTGACCCGGCTCATTCGGCAGATGAAAGCCACGCGCGTGGTGATCGATTCGCTGTCCGGCTTCGAACTGGCCGTGGCGCCGAGCTTCCGCGAGGATTTCCGCCAGTCGCTGTTTCGCATGGTCGCAGTGTTGTCCGGACTCGGCGTGACGGCGCTGATGACTTCCGAGCTCGAAGACCGTTACAGCGATCTGCGTTTTTCCCCCTACGGCTCGGCGTTTCTCACCGACGCGATCATCGTCCAGCGCTACATCGAGGTCGAGAGCTGCCTCAAGCGCGTCATGGCGGTCGTCAAGGTGCGCGCCAGCGACCACAGCACCGAGATTCGGCAGTTCAAGATCACCGATGACGGCATCGTCATCGGCGACCCGGTGCTCGAATACGAAGGACTGCTCGGCGGACGGCCGACGCGGATGCCAACGTCCGTGACGATCGACAGCGCCCCGGCAACAACGGCGGGCACGAAGGCGCCGCGGCAATGATCAATCGGGTTAACGAGCGTCGGCGCGGTGCGCGCGACCGACGACTGGAAGCCAGCGCTGCGCACACTGCGGCGACGCAGACCCTCGCCGCGCGAGAGACGGAGGTCCGCGCCGGCGAACACGCCGCCGACCAGCGCGAAGGGGTCGCCGACCAGCGCGAAGGGGCCGCCGATCAGCGCGAGGGGGCCGCCGATCAGCGCGAAGAAACGGCCAACTTGCGCCAGGAAGCCGCCGATCTGCGTGAAGAGGTTGCCGACTTGCGCGAAGAAGCCGCCAAGGCCGAGGAGGCGCTCAGCTTGCTCAACGCAGCGCACATGCGCGAGGCCAACGAACGTCTTATCGTCGCGACGATCCATGCCCAGACGATGACCGAGGCGGCCGAGCAGGCCACCGCGCAGATGGCTTACGTGGCCAAACACGACTTTCTCACCGGCTTGCCCAACCGTTCCCTGCTGAGCGACCGGCTGGAGCAGGCGATCGCGCTCGCCCGTCGTCATGGCAAGCGGCTCGCCCTGATGTATCTGGACCTCGATCACTTCAAGCACATCAACGATTCGCTCGGCCATGCGGTCGGCGACGAGTTGCTGCAGTCGGCCGCCAAGCGCCTGCAAGCCTGCGTCCGCCATTCCGACACCGTCAGCCGCCAGGGGGGCGACGAATTCGTCGTTCTGCTGAGCGAAGTCGAGGCGGCGCAGGATGCCGCCCACAGCGCCGAAAAGCTGCTGAAGACCATGGCCGAGCCTCATCTGATCGGCGGCCATCGGCTCCACGTCACGTTGAGTATCGGTATCAGCATCTACCCCGACGACGGCAAGGACTCCGATACGATGGTCAGGAACGCCGACACCGCGATGTATCACGCCAAGAATAAGGGGCGCAACAACTACCAACGGTTCACCCCGGACATGAATGCTCGCGCAGTCGCGCGGCAATCCGTCGAAATGGCCCTGCGCCGCGCGCTCGAGCAGCGCGAGTTCGTGCTGCATTACCAGCCGAAGGTGAATCTCGAGACCGGCGCCATCACCGGTGCCGAAGCATTGGTCCGCCTGCAGCAAGCCGATCGGAGCCTGGTCGGTCCGACGGAGTTTGTCAGCATTGCCGAAGACTGCGGCCTCATTCTGCCGCTCGGCAAGTGGGTGCTGCGCGAGGCGTGCCGGCAGACGGCGGCATGGCTGCAAGCCGGTCTCGACGTCGGACAGATCGCGGTCAACATCTCGGCACAGGAGTTTCACAACAAGGATTTTCTCGCCGGTGTTCGTGCCATCCTCAACGACACTGGCCTGGACCCGCGGCATCTCGAACTCGAAGTGACCGAAAGCGGACTCATGCAGGACACGGAACCGACGATGGGGCTTTTGCACGCGCTCAACGATCTCGGCGTGCAGATCGCCGTCGATGATTTCGGCACCGGCTATTCCAGTCTGAGCTATCTGCGGCGTTTCCCGATCGACACGCTCAAGATCGATCAGTCGTTCGTGAAGGACATGGACGGCAATGCCGACGAGGCCATCATCAGCGCCATCATTGCCATGGGGAAGAGCCTCAATCTGCGGGTCGTGGCCGAGGGCATTGAAACGCCGCAACAGCTCGCCTTCCTGAAGACCCAGCACTGTGCCGAAGGACAAGGCTATATCTTCAGCCAACCCGTGGCGGCCAAGGACTTCGCCGTTTTGCTGGCAGGCGAGCGACCTTAGCAGTCCTATACATTGTCCTGGAATATCCGCTTCCGCGGCAGCCGCGGAAGCCTATGACAACGGTGAAATCATGATGAACAAGAGAGGGCCAACGCGCCGGACAGGCGCGCACGATCGGCGATCCGGGGCAAACGAAAGCACCGACAATACGGCATCTCGAACTGCGGCGCCGGGGGAGACCGTCGCCGAGCGCGAGGCCGCTGTCCTTGTCGACGAACAAGTCGTTCTTGATCGGGAACACGTCGTTCTCGGGCGCGAAGAAGACGTCCTCGGGCGCGAAGAAATTGCCCTCGCCGACGAAGGGGTCGTCCACCGTCGCGAAGAAGCGGTCAATGGTCGCGAACAGGCCAGCGACCTGCGCGAAGAATCCGCCGAGCTGCGCGAAGACGTCGCGACCCTTCGCGAGCAGGCCATGCGCACCCAGGAAGCGGTCGCGAGGGAAACCGCCTTGCGCAGCGCGCGCGCCGAGGCGCAATTGCGGGACGCCAACGAGCACCTCATCGTCGCGGCAGTCAATGCGCAGACGATGACCGAGGCTGCCGCGCTGACCAGCACGCAAATGGCCCACATGGCCGAACACGACTTCCTCACCGGCTTGCCGAACCGTTCGCTGCTGATCGACCGACTGGCGCAGGCGATCGTGCTTGCGCAGCATCACGACAAGAAAGTCGCCCTGATCTGCCTGGATCTCGACCACTTCAAGCACATCAACGATTCCCTCGGGCGTGCGGGCGGCGACCGCTTGCTGCAATCGGCCGCCAGGCGCCTGCAATCGTGCATCCGCCACTGCGACACCGTCAGTCGCCAAGGGGGCGACGAATTTGTGGTGCTACTGGCCGAAGTCGAGACGGCGCAAGACGCTGCCCTCGCCGCCGAAAAGTTGATGAAGGCCATGGCCGAGCCCCATCTCATTGACGGCCATCGGCTCCACGTCACCCTGAGCGTTGGCATCAGCGTCTATCCCGAAGACGGCAAGGATGCGGAAACGATGCTTCAGAACGCCGAGATTGCGATGTATCACGCCAAGCGAAAGGGGCGCAACAGCTATCAAGTGTTCACGCCGGACATGAATCTTCGCGCGGTGGCGCGGCAATCCATTGCGGAGGCCTTGCACCACGCGCTCGACCAGCACGAGTTTGTGGTGCATTACCAGCCGAAGGTGGATCTCGAGACCGGCCGCTTGACAGGTGCCGAGGCCCTGGTCCGCTGGCGGCAGCCGACTCGGCTGATCGGTCCGGCGCAGTTCATCGGCATCGCCGAAGATTGCGGCCTGATCCTGCCGCTCGGCCGCTGGGTGCTGCGCGAAGCCTGCCAGCAGACGCAAGCCTGGTTGCAGGCGGGGGGCGACTTTGGGGTAATCGCGGTCAATGTTTCGTCGGTCGAGTTCCATGGCAAGGATTTTCTCTCCGGCGTCCGCACTGTCCTCGACGACACCGGACTGGACCCGCATCACCTCGAGATCGAGCTGACCGAAAGCGGCCTCATGCAGGACACGGAATCCACCATGGCGCTTCTGTACGCGCTCAAAGACCTCGGCATAACGATTGCCGTCGACGACTTCGGTACTGGCTATTCCAGTCTTAGCTACCTGAGGCGCTTCCCGATCGATACGCTCAAGATTGACCAGTCGTTCGTGCAAGACATTGACGGGGAAACCGGAAAGGCCATCGTCAGTGCCATTATTGCAATGGGCACGAGCCTCAAACAGCGGGTCGTGGCCGAGGGCATCGAAACGCGGCAACAACTCGCTTTTCTGCAATCCCATCACTGTCACGAGGGGCAGGGAAATATCTTCAGCCAGCCCGTGGCGGCAGACGAATTCGCCACTCGGTTATTCCTGCCGCGAGGTGTGGGTGATTTTGGCGAAGTGATTGGCAGGCCTGGCGGCGCTTGAATTTGGTCACGGCCCTGCGCTTGATGCACATAAGGGAAGATCGGAAATTGATGAGCAGCGCTGGCGGCGAGCACGAATGAGCGTATTTGCCGCGTCGCCTCCAGTCCGTCTGTGAAGGGCCGCAACGGCCGAGCACTTGTCGGCGAGCAGTCGTCACGAGTGACCGCTGTACTTAGCTACTTGTCTTTGTGCCCAATCCGGCCGCTTAGGTGGTTTCCCGATAGCTTCCATTCCGCAAACCCAATTCCTACGAAATTGACTTACCTAGTTGGCCGCGCTCAAGCGCTGCGAAAAGATGTCCGCCGTAAGCGGCTCGTCGAAATAGTAGCCTTGCCCCGTCGGGCAGCCATGCTGCTGAAGGAATTTCGCCTGCTCGGCTGTTTCCACGCCCTCGGCGATGACGTTCATGCGAAGGCTGCGCGACATCGCGATGATGGTGTCTACGATCGCAGAATCGTTGGCGTCCTCACCGATGCCTTGCACGAACGATTGATCGATCTTCAGCGTGTCTATCGGGAAGCCACGCAAATAGGCAAGATTCGAGTAGCCGGTGCCGAAGTCGTCCACCATGATGCGGACTCCCATGGTGTGGAGATTCGCCAGCGTCGCATGGTTTTCGTGGCTGGGCCGCATCAGCACGCTCTCGGTAATCTCCAGGTCCAGTGTGTCGGCAGGCAGGTTGATTTCTCCCAGGATCGATTCGACGCTCGCTTCGAAGCCTGAATGCAGCAACTGATGCACCGAGACGTTGACCGCGACGCGAAGGTCAGGAAAGCCGGCGTCATGCCAGCGCTTGAGCTGCGTGCACGCTTCGCGCAGCACCCAGTTGCCGATCGGCAGGATCAGCTTGTTTTCTTCGGCGAGCGGTACGAAATCGGCCGGCAGCCGCGCGACACCATCGGGATGGCTCCAGCGCAGCAGCGCCTCGGCGCCAAAAATGCGGCCGCTGCGAAGCTCCACCTGCGGCTGGTAGCGTAGGCTGAATTCGCCCTGCGGCAGCGCTACACGCAATTGATGCGCCAGGCGCCGGCGGCTCGCGACGGCAGCATCAAGTCCCAGCGTGAAGAACTGATAATTGCCGCGCCCCAGTGCCTTAGCGTGGTACATGGCGACATCCGCCGCGCGCATGAGCATCGCCGCATCGGTACCATCGCTCGGGTAGAGCGCGATGCCGATGCTGCCGCCGATCTGTAACGCATGATCATCGATCTCATAGGTACGGCCAAGCGCTTCGAGCACCTTGCTGGCTACCAGCGCCGCCTCTTCGGCGCCGTGCGTGCGCTGTACACAAATGACGAATTCGTCGCCACCGAGGCGCGCCACGCTGTCGCCGCTGCGCAGGCAGTGCTGCAAGCGCCCAGCCACCGCCTGGAGCAATCTATCGCCGACCGGATGGCCAAGGGTATCGTTCACCTGCTTGAAATCGTCGAGATCGATGAACAGCAGTGCCGCCTGAAGTTTGTCGCGCTCGGCGGTTCGCAGCACTTCGCGCAGATCGCGTTCCAGTTGCGCCCGATTGGGCAACCCGGTGAGCGTGTCGTGCCCGGCCAAGTGGCGCATGTGTGATTCGGCGCGCTGGTGCTCGATCGCGATGCCCGCGATGTGGGTTGCGGCTTCGACCATCTGCCGCTCGCCCGTCGTAGGGTTGTGCGGTTCCCGGTAATACATCACGAAGGATCCGTGTAGCTTGCCGTGGTGAGAGAAGATCGGATGCGACCAGCAGGCGCGCAATCCATGGCGCAATGCCACGTCGCGACATTCTTGACACAGCGGATCCTGCTGAATGTCGTTGACGAACACCGGCTCGCGCCGATGCAGCGCGGTGCCGCACGAACCGGCGTCCGGGCCGATCGGGTGGCCGTTGATGGACTGCAAGTATTCCGACGGCAAGCTTACCGCTGCGCCATGACGCAGATGGCGGCCATCCTCGTCCAGCAGCAACACGGAACATAACGCGCCGGCGGATTGAGACTCCATGACCGCGACCAGCGTTTCGAGGATCCGAGGCAAGGGCGCATCGGTGACAATCATTTCGAGTACCCGATTCAATCCCTCGCGCAGCGCTTCGGCCCGCTGGCGCTCGCTGATGTCGCGAATGACTGCAAGCATGCCGGCCGGGGTGCCGTCGACGGCGCGCAGCCGGGTCACCGCGGACTCGACGTGAATGCGCTCGCCTTTGCGTGTCACGTGGATGCTGGTGCCGCGCCACTGACCCGTCTCGATGAGCGTGGACATCGCGGCATTCTCGTCGTCGGGACCAGGCCAATGAGACTGGTAGATCTCGGTCAGGTCGCGCCCGAGCGCCTCGGAAGCGGCCATCCCATACTGGCGCTCAGCTGCGGCGTTGAAATAAGTGACGTGCTGCTCGTTGTCGGTGGCAATGACGGCATCGCTGACCTGCGCCAAAATCTCCCCGCGGAAGCGGTTCGATTCTGCATCCAGCCCTTGCAGCGCGTAGACCTGCGGGCCGGCGTCGCCTTCGATCACCAGCGCATCCACTTCGCCGCTGTGGATCGCACGGAGCATTTCCTTCGCCTCTTCCAATTGCGCGCGCAACTCGACGTTTTCGGCGATTAGCGCTTGCTGAACGGTCGGGTCGGTACGCATAGCGTGGGGCGGTACCCGAAGTCTATTTCTCCGACGCCGCCCGCAGGTCCAAGCCGACGAGGATGCGGTCGGTTTGCGACAGGTCACCGATGAAGCGGCGCAGCGGCGGCGGCAACGCTTTGACTAAGGTCGGTGCGGCGACGATCTGTTCGCCTTCGGCCAGCGCCGGATTCTTGGAGATGTCCACGACTTCAAGCTCGTAACGGCCTTGCAGGTGCTCTTCGCAAATCTTACGAAGATTCACAATCGCCCGTCTGGAGTGTGGCGTATCGCCCGTGACGTATAGGCGCAAGACGTAGCGGGCAGTTCCCTGCGCGGCGACCGCCGCTTCGAAGTCGGCGAGGGCGTCCTTGACCCCGGCGTTCTTCTTCATGGTTCACCCCGTCACCACCTGCACGTCGAGGCCGACGAGCACGCGCTCTTCGTTGGAAAGGTCGCCGATGATCTTCTTGATCGGCTCGGGCAGCCGGCGCACCAGCGTCGGCACAGCGAGGATCTGGTCGCCGGCCGCGAGTTGCGGGTTCTGCAACAGGTCGATGATCTCTATGCGATATTCGCCGGCGAGGTGCGTCTCGCAAATGCGCTTGAGGTTGGCGAAGGCCGCCAGCGATTTCGGGGTCTGGCCGGCGACATAGAGGCGCAACTCATAGGCGACTGGTGTCGTCGGTTTCATCGTCTTGCTTTCGGAGAGCCCTTGCCGTTGCCACCGCGCAGATGAGCCATGGCGGCGGCGCCTTCCTGTACGGTCCTGGTCTGAACTGAGTCTTGCGCGATGGCGAAGCGCACCTCCGCCTCCTCCGCCTCGCCTTCCGCTTGCAACGCGGCGATCTGCGCTTCGATGGCCTTGCGCTTGGCGCCGAGTTGTCGCAGCTTGCGCTCGTGATCCTGCATCAGCAGTTCGGCCGCCGCGCGCTCCGCGGCGGCTTGCGAGACACGTGCCGTCCCGGTAAGGACACGATCGCTGCCGAGATAGACATCCACCAGATGGATGCCCGCATCGCTCAGCACGAATTCACGCACCTGGTTGGAGTGCGGCATGCCGCGCGACTTGAGCACGTAGATGGTGCGGTTGCGCTCACCATTGATTTCGACGTTGCGCAGCAACAGCCACGTATCCATCAGCGAAGAAACACCGAGCTGCGAATCCTCCGGCGCATCCGCTGCGCTGGCGCCCGTGGTAAGGCCGGTGAAGATCGAAGTAATCTGTCTGTGCTTGAGAAAATCGATCAGCCGCATCAGCGTCGGCTTCACGTCCGTTTCGGTGCGCGTGAGCGTGAGATTGCTGATCGGATCGACGACGACGACGCTCGGGGAGAAGGCAGTCACGGTGTCGTGCATCATCACCAGATGCTGCTCCAGCCCGTGCACCGTCGGTCGCGAGGCGTGGATCTGGAGCAATCCCTTGCTGACCCACGGCGCGAGATCGACGCCGATGGAGCGCATATTGCGCAGCAATTGCGCCGGCGATTCTTCGTACGCGAAGAGCAGCGTGCGCTCGCCGCGACGGCTTGCAGTTTCAGCGAATTTCGCCGAGAGGCTGCTCTTGCCCGTGCCGGGCGACCCGGTGATCAGGACACTGCTGCCGCGATAGACGCCTTTGCCGCCGAGCATCTGATCGAGCTGCGGTACGCCGGTAGGCACCCGCTCGGTAGAGGCCTTGTGATCGAGCTGCAGCGATGTAATCGGCAGCACCGAGAGTCCATGGGGGCTGATAATGAACGGATATTCGTTAGTGCCGTGCACCGAGCCGCGATACTTCATCACCCGGAGCCGCCGCGTGGAAATCTGCTCGGTGATACGGTGGTCTAGCGTGATGACGCAATCGGCGACGTATTCTTCCAGCCCGTAGCGCGTAATTGCCGTACCTTCGCCCTTCTCGCCGGTGATGATTGCCGTCATGCCGCGATCCTTGATCCAGCGGAACAGCCGGCGCAGCTCCGCGCGCAAGACGGCGTGGTTGGGCAGGCCGGCGAACAGTGCCTCGACGGTATCGAGGACCATGCGCTTCGCTCCTATGGAATCGATGGCGTAGCCGAGGCGGATGAACAGCCCTTCCAGATCGTACTCGCCCGTCTCCTCGATCTCGCTACGCTCGATGGCGACGTGATCGAGAATGAGCTTCTTCTGCGCCGTCAGCTCGTCGAGGTCGAAGCCAAGCGAGCGGGCGTTGGCCGCAAGTTCCTGGGGATTCTCCTCGAACATCATGAAGACGCCGGGTTCGCCAAACTGTGTGGCGCCGCGGACGAGAAACTCCATCGCCAGCATCGTCTTGCCGCAGCCGGCGCTGCCGCATACGAGCGTGGGTCGCCCGCTGGGCAACCCACCGCCGGTGATTTCATCGAGGCCACTGATGCCGGTGGGCGATTTCGGCAGCGTCGCCGGACTCTTCGGAGTGGGTGCAGTTCTCTTCGCCATGCTTTCAAGGGCTGCGCCAAAGGGCACGGCCCCCGCGTTTAGGTCTCGCAGTAACCACATAGGACTTGAATGCCACAAGATCGTTCCCGATGGCTCCAGTCGAAAGCGCCCGCAGCGAACTGTCGCCTTTCGCCAATGTTGCATTGAATTACTCTGGCGTTGCCCACCAGGTAGACACTGCTGACGAACTCCACATGTCTCCACATGTCTCCCGCCGGAAAGCGGCTGCCATCCTTGCGGATCGTGGTCAGCTCGCAGATGTCCTCGCTGCCGCGCGAGGCCTTGAATACGCAGGCTGCGAAGCCCGGCGCTCAAGGGGTCTCGGCACGGGGTCTCGGCACGCGCGAGGTCTCGGCACGCGCGATCACCTCCAACGGATCGGAGATGTCGGCCGGGGTGATCTTGTCGATCACTTCGGCGGCCGTGTAGCCCAGCATGCATTCGGCGCCGACGTTGAAGAGTTGGATGACGCCCTTCGCATCGGTGGCGATGCACGAGAAGTTGGCGCTGTTGAACATCGCGTTTTGCAAAGCGCCGGTGATGAGCAAGGCGTCCTGGCGCTGGAATTCACGGAACTGCGCCTGATGATCTAATTGTCATAAGTGGACATTGCCGGCACCGAGGAGTCCGATCAAGCCGATGATGATTAGATATATGGCAACGATGAAGTTCAGCAGCCGGGGCACGACCAGGATGAGAATCCCGGCGATCAGCGACACCAGGGGAGCGAGATTCAGGGTGATGTGGGTCATGGCGGTACCTATATCCTTTTCAGTCTTTCTTTGACATTGCGGCGAAAGCAAGCACGCCTGCGCCGCAACCCACCAGCAGCCAGCCGAGGATGGACGGCAACGCTACCGTGTGCGTCCGTTCGGCGGTCGCCGTGATCGGTCCGACCTGGAGAACATTCTCCGTCGTCGTGTAGCTGTACGAGCCGTAGCCGAGGACTGCCGCACCAATGACAATCAGCGCGACGCCGAAGACGGGCTTGAACTTCATGATGGGTCACTCCTTGGACTTCCGCCCGCTGATGAACGAAATACGACGAAAAAAATTTACGCCGACAACCATGCCGGCACTGTACGGTCGCGCACACAGCGCCATCGAGGCGGCGATTGGGCTTGAATTCAGGCGCAATGCGCGCCAGCGCACAGAGACCGTTCCGCGGCTGGGGGAGCATGGCGCTAAGGACCGAAGGCCATCACCAAACTTCGGCCCCGGTCGGACGGCGCGAAGCGGGCGATTCTTCTCCAGCTAGTTGAAGCGGACGAACAGCGGCAGCACGACTTGCTGTTCGACGGGCTCGACCAGGGTCGATCCAGGCGCGGCATCAGCCTTGCACAGGCCGCCGGCGCGCACGCCGAGCAGCCGCAGCCGCCGTTCCAGCGGCACGCGTTTCAGGCACAGTCCGGCGCCATGCCGGATCTCCTTGGCGTCGGCGGTCGGCAGGGCCAGGGTCAATTCGCGCGTCACGGTCTTGAAGTCGTCATAGCGCAGCTTGACCGCGATGGTTTTCGCACGATAGCCCTTTGCGCTCAGGTCGGCAGCGAGATGTTCGCATAGCTGCGTGAATATGCGCCCCAGCGCGGCACGGTCCTGGCGCGGATGCAGGTCGCGCTCGAAGGTGGTTTCGCGGCTCAAGGACTTCGGCTCGCTGTAGGTGACGACCGGGCGCTCGTCGATGCCGTGGGCGGCTTGGTGCAGCCAGGCGCCGTAATGGCTGCCGAAATTGTCGGCCAGCCAGTGCGGATCTGCTGCCGCCAGATCCTCGATCGTGGCTATCCCCAGGGCTTCCAGCCTGGCGCTGGTCTTCGGCCCGATGCCGTTGATGCGCTTGGCCGGCAGCGGCCAGAGGCGTGCCGGGATGTCGGCCGCGGTCAGGATCGTCAACCCGTCGGGTTTCTCCAGGTCGGAGCAGAGCTTCGACAGCAATTTGTTCGGCGTGATGCCGAGCGAACAGCTCAATCCCGTGGCAGCGCGCACCCGCGCCTTGATGGCCTGCGCCACGGCGCGCACGCCGGCGTGGGGATCGTCGGCGCTGCCGTCTTGCGCGCCGGGAACCTCGGTAAGGTCGATGTAGATTTCGTCGATGCCGCGATCTTCGATGAGGGGCGCCACTTCGGCAACGGCGGCCTTGAAGAGGCGCGAGTGGCGCCGGTATTCATCGAAATCGGCGGGCAGGAGCACGGCGTCGGGCGCCAGCGCCGCCGCTTTCATGAGGCCGCTGCCGGAATGCACGCCGAGCGCTCGCGCTTCGTAAGTGGCGGTGGTGGCGACGCCGCGCCCGACATAGTCGCGCAGCGTGGCGAAGCGGCGTGCGCCGTCCGGCTGCAGCATCGGCTGGTGGTGCGAACGGCCGCCGACGACGACCGGACGGCCGCGCAGTTCGGGGTAGCGCAGCAATTCGACGGAGGCATAGAAAGCGTCCATGTCGAGGTGCGCGATCCACTTCATCGCCACATCGCCCGCATGCGTGCCGCCAGATCCAGCGCCGCCTGGTGCGATTGCGGCGTGCCGCTGCCGGCCTGCTCCGGCGCGGGCCACGACGTTTGTTCGAAGTGTGCCAGCAGTGAATTCGGAATGAAGCGCGTGCGGCTGCCATAGACGTGGCGGTCGCCGAGGCCCGCCTGCTGCGAGACGTAGAAGCGCTGCGGCACCATGAGGTCGAGGTGGTCCTTGGCGCGGGTCATGGCGACGTAGAGCAGGCGCCGTTCCTCCTCGATCTCCTGTGCGCTGCCGGTGGCGAGGTCGGATGGCAGGCAGCCGTCGACCGTGTTCAGCAGCGTCACGGCCGTCCATTCCTGGCCCTTCGCCGAATGGATGGTGGACAGGATCAGGTAGTCCTCGTCGCGCAGCGGCGCGCCCGACTGGTCGCTGGTCGCATCCGGCGGGTCGAGCGTGAGTTCGGTGAGGAAGCGTTCCTGGCTCGGATAGGTCGCCGCGATGCGCGCCAGTTGCTCGATGTCGCCGCGGCGCACGAGCGCGTCCTCGAAGAGCCGCTCCATTTGCGCGAGATACCAGGCGCAGGCGGTGTCGAAGGCCGTTGGCCAGGCGGCGGCCGTCTGGCCGAGCGCGCCGATCATGGCGGCGAATTCCGCCCAGGCGGCGCGGCTGCCTTCGGGCACCGGCTGCTCGTCGAGCAGGGCGCAACCCGGCGGCGCCGCGGCGACGTTCTCCAGCACGCGCGCCGCCGTTTTCGGCCCGATGCCGGCCAGCAACTGCAGCGCGCGAAAGCCCGAGATGCGGTCGCGCGGGTTGCGCGCCCAGCGCAGCACGGCGAGCACGTCCTTGACGTGCGCGGCTTCGAGGAACTTGAGGCCGCCGAACTTCACGAAGGGAATGTGGCGCCGCGTCAGCTCGACTTCGAGCCGGGCGCTGTGGTGCGCGGCGCGGAAAAGCACGGCCTGGGCCTTGAGCTTGACGCCGTCCTCGCGCCGGGCGAGCGTTTGCTCGACGACGTAGCCAGCCTGGTCGGCGTCGTCGCGCACCGAGACCAGCCGCGGTCGCTGCGAGGAGACGCGTTCGCTCCACAAGTCCTTGCTGAAGCGCTCGCTGGCGCGGGCGATCACGGCGTTCGCCGCCGCCAGGATGGGTTGCGTCGAGCGGTAGTTGCGCTCGAGGGTGACGCGGTGCGCGGCCGGCGAAAAGTGGTTCGGGAAGTCGAGGATGTTGCGCACCGTCGCGCCGCGAAAGGCGTAGATCGACTGCGCGTCGTCGCCGACGACGGTGAGCCCGCGCCCGTCGGGCTTCAGGGCCAGCAGGATGGCGGCCTGGAGGCGGTTGGTGTCCTGGTACTCGTCGACCAGGACGTGGCTGAACTGTTCGCCGAGTTCGCGCGCCAGCGCCGGTTCGCCGGCCATCTGCGCCCAGTAGAGCAGCAGGTCGTCGTAGTCGAGCACCCGCTGCGCTTGCTTGGCTTCGACATAGGCGAGGAACAGGCACTGCAGGTCCGCCTGCCATTCGGCGCACCACGGGAAAGTCGCTTGCAGCACGGCGCCGAGCTCGTCTTGGGTATTGACGACGGCGGAGTAGATGGCGAGGCAAGTGCCTTTCATCGGGAAGCGCTTGGTCTTGGCCGAGAAGCCGAGTTCGTGGCGCACAAGGTTCATGAGATCGGCCGAATCGGCGCGGTCGTGGATGACGAACGCGGCATCGAGCCCGATGCGGCCCGCATAGTCGCGCAGCAGCCGGGCGCCGACGCTGTGGAAGGTGCCGGACCAGGGCAGCATGGCGCTGGCGAGCCCGCGCTGGCTCGCGGGTGCGATGAGGCGGGCGACGCGGCGCGTCATCTCGTCGGCGGCGCGGCGGGAAAACGTCAGCAGCAGGATGCGGCCGGGATCGGCGCCCTGGGCGATCAGGTGCGCCACGCGATGCGCCAGGGTGTCGGTCTTGCCGGAACCGGCGCCGGCGATCACCAGCAGCGGCCGGTCCCGGTCCGCGCTGTCCGGCCCGACGCCGAACTGCGCGGCCTCGCGCTGGGCCGCGTTGAGCCGCACCAGGGCGGCAAGTCCGGCCTCCGCGGTCAGAGTCGCGGGTGCCGCCGCCGTCAACGCGCGCCCCGGTGCGGCCGGGCGGGCGAAGCGCCGGCGGCATAGCGGCGCACGAGGCCGACCATGACGCCGTAGATTTCGAGCGCGCCGTGCGGACGGATGACGGCGAAGGCTTTGTTGTGCGGACGCAGGACGAACGCACCGTTTTCGCTGGCAAGTTCCTTGAGCGTGAATTCGTTGTCCACGATGGCGACGACGAAGTCGCCGGCCTTGGCGGCCAGGCTGCGGTCCACCACCGCGATGTCGCCGTCGTTGATGCCGGCGTCGATCATCGATTCGCCGCGGATGGGGATCATGGCGGTGCGCGACGGCGTGCGGATCAGGTATTCGTCGACGAAGAACGGTTCGCCGCCGACGTCGTTGGCCAGCACGGGCATGCCGGCCGGCACGCTGACGTCGGCCAGATTGCGTTCGAAGAAGCGCTTGGCCGGCACCCAGGCGTCGTCGTCGGGGGTGCGATCGAGAAAGCCTTGCACTTCGAGACGCTCGAGCAGCTTGCGCGCGGCGGCCTTGGAGAAGCCGATCAGGGCGGCGATGCGCTGCTGCGAGGGAATGCGCCGGGCATCGGCGTAGTAGTCGCGCAGCTTGGCGAGATGCTCGGGGTCGCGGTTCGGCGTAGGCATCGGGTCTCCGTCGGTTATCGATCGGAAACCATGATAGTGTGCAAAGGGAAACCTGTCAAAGCAGTCGCCCGGCCGGGGCGCGCGGCGATCCGGCCGCCGTTAGCTTGCCGCGGCCGCCTTGCAGCCGGCGAAGGCGCTGGCCGATCCGTCCGTGAGCTTCGCTGCGTCGCCGGTCACTTCCAGCACGGCGATGCCGTTGCTGTAGCGCGCATCGCCGACCTTGGCGAGGCGAATCTCGCGGTCGGGCAGGATCAGCCAGGCGGCGCCGTCGTCGAGCGTGCGCACGTAGAAGCGCTTGCCGCCGTCGCATTGATAGGCGGTGGCATTGGCGGGCACGCGCGAGTGCTCCTGCAGTTTTTCGCCGCCGAACGGCCAGAGGTTGACGCCGCCGCAGCCGGAAAGGATGAGGGCGACCGCCATGGCCGACGCCGCGCCGATGAAGCTGTTTTTCATTTGAGTGAGTGTGAGTTGCGAAACGCGCATGTTGCCACAGTTCGCTGGCGGCGCCCGGTTCGGCGCGGGCGCCGTCAGGCGGCGATGTCCTCGCGCGTGGCGTCGGCCCAGCAGTTGGGTGTTTCGTAGATGCGCACGCGCTCGAGCTTGAGGTGATTGCCATAGCTGTCGCGATAGACCGGCGCCAGCGTGGCGAAGGCGATGCGGGCGAGGTTCTCGGCGGTCGGCACGTGGTCGAGCAGCACCGTCTTGTGCGCGGGCAGCGTGGCGAGGAAGGCGACGACGGCCGCATCCTCGCGCCAGGCGAGGAAGGCGTGGTCCCAGGCGGCGACGACGTGCCGCTGCGCCAGGGTCTTGACGTCGGAGAAGTCCATCACCATGCCGTTGGCCGGATTGCCGGCGGCGTCGATGACCGTGCCCGCCAGCGTTATCTCTATGGCATAACGATGGCCGTGCAGGTGGCGGCACTGGCTTTGGTGGTCGGGGATGCGGTGGCCGGCGTCGAACTCGAGGCGGCGCGTGATCTGCATGGGATCGGTGATAAGCTGAACGGCCGTGGATTATAGCATCGCCCCACCCGTGACTTCGTCCGCCAACCCGCTCACCGTCGAGGACCACCGCCGCGACAGTGCCGGCATGACCTACGTCTATCCGGTCGTCTCGCGCCGCGCCGGCGGCGTGTCGGTCGGCATCAACCTCAACCCCAACAACGCCTGCAACTGGCACTGCATCTACTGCCAGGTGCCGAACCTCGTCCGCGGCGGGCCGCCGCCGCTGGATTTGCCTCAGATGGAGGACGAGTTGCGCCGTCTGCTGGAGGATATCCGCAACGGCGCCTTCATGGCCGAGCGCGTGCCTGCGGATTTGCGCGTGCTGGCGGACATGGCCTTGTCCGGCAATGGCGAACCGACCAGCGCGCCCGAATTTCCGCGCGCCGTCGCCATCGTCGCCAAAGTGCTGGACGAATACGGTCTGGCGGGGCGGGTGAAGCTGCGGCTGATCACCAACGGCAGCCTGCTGGACCGCGCCGCGGTGCGGGAAGGCATTGCCTTGATCGGGAAGGCCGGCGGCGAGGTGTGGTTCAAGCTCGACGGCGGCAGCCAGGCGGCGATATGGCGCATCAACGGGTCGCGGCAGAAGCCTGCCGCCGTGCTGCGGCGTCTCGCCCTATGCGCCGCGCTCTGCGAAACCTGGGTGCAAAGTTGTTTTTTCGCGCTCGACGGGAATTCGCCGGGCGAGCGCGATATCGCGGACTATCTCGACGTGCTGGAGGCGGCCAAGGCGGAAATCGCCGGCGTCCATCTCTATGGTCTGGCACGGCCTTCGTGCCAGGCGGAGGCATCGCGGCTCGGTCGTCTGTCGTCCGAGTGGTTGGAGGGCTTGGCGATGCGCATTCGCGCCTGCGGGCTGACCGTGCGGGTCAGCCCGTAGGAGATACGGTCCTCAGCCCTTCTTCGCGGCCCTGGCTTGCTTCTTGAGGCTTTTGAAGAGTTCGGAGTCGTGCGACTTCAGGTATTCGACGACCTCGAAGTCTTCCTTGCGCACCTTGGCGATATCGATCTGCTCGACATGCACCAGACGCAGCAGGTGTTGCACGGGACGCGGCATGTTGCGGCCGCTCTCGTAACGCGAACCACCGCTCTGCGTCACGCCAAGCTTCGACCAGAATTGTTGCTGATTGAGGCCGAGCTTGCGCCGGATTTCGCGGGCATCGATCTTGTCAGTGGCTTTCATGACATTCCTTAAGTGTAATCAAACGATTATGTTGGGACCTGATGGTCTATTACCGAAGTAATATGCAGCAAAGCATAGCAGATATTGCCATGCCATACAACCCCGGAATAATCGCGGGTATTCCACCTGGGAAATTCGCCGCGGCGGGGGTGGCGGCTGGCGTGTGATGGCGTCAATTCGGCTAAAATCTACCGCTTCGACAAAAACTGCAGATTCGACGATGGCACTGATAGTTCAAAAATACGGCGGCACCTCGATGGGTTCGCCCGACCGCATCCGCAACGTCGCCAAGCGCGTGGCGCGCTGGAAAGCCCAGGGACATCAACTGGTCGTGGTGGTATCGGCCATGTCCGGCGAGACCAATCGCCTGATCGCCCTGGCCAAGGACGTCTCGCCGCAACCCGACGGCCGCGAACTCGACGTCATGATCTCGACCGGGGAGCAGGTCACCATCGCGCTGCTGGCGATGGCGCTCATGGACCTCGGCCTCAAGGCGAAGAGCTATACCGGCAGCCAGGTGAAAGTGCTGACCGACAGCACCTTCACCAAGGCCCGCATCCTCGACATCGACGGCGACAATATCCGCCGCGACCTCGACGCCGGCACCGTCGTCATCGTCGCCGGCTTCCAGGGGGTGGATGCCGACGGCAACATCACGACGCTCGGCCGCGGCGGTTCCGACACCTCCGGCGTGGCGCTGGCGGCGGCGCTGAAGGCCGACGAGTGCCAGATCTACACCGACGTCGACGGCGTCTACACCACCGACCCGCGCATCGTGCCCGAAGCGCGCAAGCTCGACAGCATCACCTTCGAGGAAATGCTCGAAATGGCGAGCCTGGGCTCCAAGGTGCTGCAGATTCGCTCCGTCGAGTTCGCCGGCAAGTACAAGGTCAAACTGCGCGTCCTCTCCAGCTTCGAGGAAGAAGGCAAGGAGACGATGGGCACGCTCATCACTTTCGAGGAAGACAGCAAGATGGAACAAGCGATCATTTCCGGCATCGCCTTCAACCGCGACGAAGCCAAGCTCACCGTCCTGGGCGTGCCCGACCGTCCGGGCATCGCCTACCAGATCCTCGGCGCCATCGCCGAAGCCAACATCGACGTGGACATGATCATCCAGAACGTCGGCCACGACGGCACCACCGATTTCTCGTTCACCGTGCCGCGCGGCGAATTCGACCGCGCCAAGAAGATCCTCGACGAGCAGGTCAGTCCGCACGTCGGCGCCCGCGCCGTCGAAGGCGACAAGCACATCTGCAAGGTTTCCGCCGTCGGCGTCGGCATGCGCTCGCATCCCGGCGTGGCGAGCAAGATGTTCCGCGTGCTGGCCGAGGAGGGCATCAACATCCAGATGATCTCGACCTCCGAGATCAAGATCTCCGTCGTCGTCGACGAGAAATACCTCGAGCTCGCCGTGCGCGTGCTGCACAAGGCTTTCGATCTCGACCAGGCCGCGGCTTGAGCGGAGCGTTCGCCGACGTCCTGCGCGAGACGATCGGTGCGTTGTCGGCAGCCGAATAGCGGCAAGCGAACCGAGGAGCGAGGCAAAGTCGTGCGCCCGCGCACTTGGTTCGTGCCGAACAGCCGCGCTCGAGTATAATGCGCCCCGTTGTTGCGCTTGGCTACGCTCCATGAGTTCGACGCCTGGGTTCGGGCGGTGAAGACGGAGTCTGCCGATGTCGTGGCGGCACAGCGCGAGCAAGACCGGAGAAGTGGCCGAGTGGTCGAAGGCACGCCCCTGCTAAGGGCGCATCTGGGCAAAACCTGGATCGAGGGTTCGAATCCCTCCTTCTCCGCCAGTAACAATCGCGAACTATTGGAACGGCTGAAAGACAGCGAGTCCTGGCAGACTCGCACAAGCGTGTTCTGATGCTGGAATCCGGTACCGCTCGTGGCGGGGCACTCTTCGCCGCCTTCTTCTCTAGACCAGATACCTGTTGCTCTAGGTCGGCCATCCTCTTAGCTACCCTATAAACAACGCTGACGCTATTGGCCACATTCCGTAGTCTGCCGCACCGCGCGCACGTACGGCTCGCTATGGATCGCCTCGTCGAGATTACACGGACGGACGACTCGATGGTTCACGGGCGACTATGCGATCTGTCGCCGTTTGGATCAGGATTGCTGGCTCCTTCAGGCGACGCCCCAGCCGAGTCCATGCGCGCCTTCCCTGATTCGATGGGCTCGCCGATGAGGAAATAGTGGTTGGCGGCCGCATCGTCCATTCGGCGCCGACGTTCGAACCAGCCATCTGTCGACTTGATATGCATATGAAGTATGTTGAAGTGCTTGGACTCCGCCTCATCAAGGAATACCTGTCCTACATGCGGGAGCAGGGTCGGTTTGCCCGGGTATGACGATGGCAACGTTGGCCGAAACCCGATATCCCAGCACTTTGCGGCTCATTGCGGCTTGTCCCGCGAACCGCGCTAAATCCCCGCTTTATCCCGTGCCAACGGGCTTGCATTCAATCGGGTTGCGTTGCAGACTAGCGCTTTCGTTTTAGGCATGTGGCGCCGCTTCCTTGAGCCTCTGCGTATGGCCGATTCCGGCATCCTGACTGCAAGCGCCAAGCCTCGGCTGATTACCGTGTTTACATGGTCAGCCATTGCGGCCTGGACCGCCGTGCTCGGCGGTTCCCTCGTCTGGAACCTGCGAAACGAGGAGCGGCAGACGATGGACATGGCCTACGCTGAGGCCAAGGCCAACCTGAACAAGGACATTACCTTGCGCCGCTGGGTCACTGACCACGGTGGCGTCTACGTGCCGATCACCGAGAAACAGCACTCGGTCCCGTGGTTAAGTCATGTGCCGGGACGCGATGTCACTACCACCGACGGCCGTCAGCTGACCCTCCTGAATCCCGCCTCGGTGGTGCGGCAGATGATGGACCGATATGCGCAGGACTACGGTATCCGCGGGCGCATCACGGGGCTGAAATACCTTAATCCGGGCAATGCGCCGGACGTCTGGGAGAAGGAGCAGCTCGAGGCCTTCACTCACGGCGAGCGGAAGGAAGTCTGGGCGGTAGCCGACATGGACGGTCAGCCCCACCTGCGCTATCTGCGCGCCATGTTCATGGAGCCAGGCTGTGAGAAGTGCCACGCCATCCTCGGTTACAAACTTGGCGACATGCGCGGCGCCACTGGGGTCAACCTGCCGTTGGCGCCGTTTTACCAACAGATCAGTGACACCCGCAGGAATCTGGGTACGACCCACGGCGCCATCTGGCTATTGGGACTTGTCGGGATCGGCTTATCCTCGCGCACGGCGCGACAGCGGCACCAGCAGCGCGAGTTTGAACAGGCCGAGAGGACCAGGGCAGAAAAGCGCTACCGTACCCTGTTCGAGCAATCGCGTGACGGAATTCTGACGCTTGATCCGGAGACCGCCCGCTTTGTCGCATTCAATACCGTAGCTCACGAACAGTTGGGTTACGGCCGCGAGGAATTCGCGGGCCTGCGCCTGCATGACGTCGAGATGACCGACTCGTCAGAGGGAATTTGCCGGCGTATCGACTTCGTCCAAGCGCCCGGATGGAGCAACTTCGAGACTCGCCACCGACACAAGGACGGATCGATTCGCGATGTGCAGGTCGTGGCGCAATGGCTGGTTCTCGACGATCGCCCGATGCTGCACTGCACGTTTCGGGACATTACGGATCGCAAGGCGGCGGAGAGGGAACTCCACATTTACGCCAGCATATTCAACCACAGCGGTGAAGGCATTCTCGTCACCGATCGCGACAACCGGATCGTCGCCGTCAATCCGGCCTTCACCCAGCTTACGGGCTACGCGGCGGAGGAGGTGCTCGGCCGGAACCCGCGCGTTCTCGCCTCCGGGAAGACGCCGCCGCAAACCTATCAAACGATGTGGGCCTCCTTGCGTGCAAGCGACTTCTGGCAGGGGGAGCTATGGGACCGACGCAAGGATGGCACGATCTATCCGAAATGGACGGTCATTTCCGTCATTCGCGACAGCCACAACGAAATCGCACATTATGTCGGCAGCTTTACCGACATTAGCGAACGCAAGGCCGCCGAGGACCGCATTGATTATCTTGCGCACTATGATCCGCTAACGGGATTGCTCAACCGCTTCAATCTGGAGATGAGGCTGGAACAGGCGCTGCTTTCGGCGCATCGAAGCGGTGAGCAGGTTGCCGTCATGTTCATCGATATGGATCGTTTCAAAACGATCAACGACACCTTGGGCCATCACGTCGGCGACCTGTTGCTGGCCGAGGTGGGGCGGCGACTGCGAACCATCGTGCGCGAGAGCGACATCATCGCCCGTTTCGGCGGTGACGAATTCGTGGTCGTGCTCGCCGGCATGTCGGGTGCCGTCGGCGCTGCGCCGGTGGCTAGCAAGATCCTGCAGAACCTGGGGATGCACTACACGATCGACGATAATCTTCTGCATTCGACTCCGAGTATCGGTATCAGCGTATTCCCCGAAGACGGCATCGACACGGCAACGCTGATGAAGAACGCAGATACCGCGATGTATCACGCCAAGGATCAGGGACGGAACAACGTCCAGTTCTTCACCGCCGCGATGAATGTCGCCGCCAGCGAACGGATGACGATCGAGCGCGAATTGCGCGTGGCCCTGGCCGAGGGGCAACTCGAACTGCACTATCAACCGCAGATACGCACCGACGACGGCCGGACCTGTGGCGTTGAGGCACTCGTACGCTGGCGCCACCCGCAGCGTGGACTCGTACCTCCGCTCGCCTTCATTCCCATCGCCGAAGACGCAGGCCTGATCGAGGACTTGGGTGCCTGGGTGCTCAATGAAGCCTGCCGGCAAACGGCGGCTTGGCGGGCCGAGGGCATCGCTGACATCAAAATGGCGGTTAACGTCTCCGCTCACCAACTTCGCTCGAGCACCTTCGTTGCTACGGTGCACGCGGCACTGACCCGGCACGGTCTGAGGGGCAGCGACCTCGAACTGGAAATCACCGAATCCGTGGCGATGGCGGATCCA
Source organism: Rhodocyclaceae bacterium (assembly GCA_028713915.1). Lineage (GTDB taxonomy): Bacteria > Pseudomonadota > Gammaproteobacteria > Burkholderiales > Rhodocyclaceae > Nitricoxidireducens. The sequence goes on from JAQTNK010000018.1 coordinate 47,957, forward strand.
GAGCGAGCCATTGAACGCCTCCAGTCACTGCGACAGTTGGGCATCGATCTATCCATCGACGACTTCGGTACCGGCTACTCGTCGCTGGCCTACCTCAAGTTGTTGCCAATTCAGCGCCTCAAGCTCGACCGTGCATTCGTTCGCGACATCGAAACGGATGAAAACGACGCCGCGATCAGTGCGGCTACGGTGGCCCTGGCTCACAGCCTCGGGCTCAAAGTGGTGGCGGAAGGCGTGGAAACGGAGGGACAACGCCATTTCCTCGAACGGCATCGATGCGATTTCCTGCAGGGTTACCTGCTAGGTCGACCGGCGCCAGCCACCGTTTGGAGCGACCAATGGAAAGCACCTAATTCCACATCGTAATAGAAAGAGTAATCAGCGCGCCGAGATTTGGCTGGGAGGACGTCATGGCGAGAAAGATCAGCGCTCAGCATCAGGAGGAATTGGCGGCATAATGCCGATGGATTGGACGACGAAATACAGAGGGAAGCTCAAGACAGCTACGGCCTATTGAAAACGCTCATACAATATCCACGCCGCGCTCATGACGCTTCTCGCTGAACGACGGCGAACAATGGGGCGGGACGGTTGATGTGATAGCCCTGCGCGTAATCAATTCCCAGGCGAGTTACTGCCGCCAGCGTTTCGGCGTCTTCGACGTATTCGGCGATCGTCTTGATGCCCAGCTCCTTGGCCAGGGTCACGATACTCATGACAAATGCAAGGTATACGGGGTCGTGCACCATGTTGCGGATGAACTCGCCTTCGATCTTGATGTAGTCGATGGGGAAGCACTTGATGTACTGGAACGAGGAATAGCCGGAACCGAAGTCGTCGATGGCGAAACTGAATCCCTGGAGCTTGATGTCGAGCACGAACTTCTCCAGCAAGCTCAGGTTACTCACGGTTTCCCGCTCGGTAATTTCAAACACGATGCGGCTCGGTTCGATGCCGAATTCGTCCGCCTGGTGACGAACTCGCGCTACGTACTCGCCGACGATGGTCATCTGGGTCGGCATCAGGCGCCGCCCGGCGATGATCTTCGGTCGCGCGAAGTAATACCCCTGAAACAGGTCGAAGCCGAGATCGTGACAACGTTGGTAACGCAACAGGCCTTTCCAGAAGTCTTGGCAACATACATGCGTTCATCGGCCAAGGCGATCAATTGCGGCCAGTCCGTCGCGCCATCGATTTGACGCTCGGCCAGCCCCATGCTGGCGGTAAGCGTGTTCCCATCGGGGCGCTTGCCGAGTCCGTCGTGAATGATGCGGCCGACCACAATGCCGGCGCCGCTGATCGGCGTATTGGTCAGGATGACGACAAACTCCTCCCCGCCCCAACGAATCAGCGCGTCTGCTTGGCGTAACAGCACTTGCAATTGCGCGGCAATGTTCTTGAGCGCCTGGTCGCCTGCCTCGTGACCAAATTGATCGTTAATCGACTTGAAACTATCGGCATCAATAAACAGCACCGACAACGGCGCATCTTGATCACAGGCGAGTCGAAAATACAGATCCAGAATCTCGACACCACTGCGACGAGTCAATGCGCCAGTCAAGGGATCGTGACTGGCCTGACGCAACAAGGCCACCCGTTGCTCGGCATGATGCGTACTCGCGCTGATTTGCACCAGCGCGTCGGCCGCCTTCGACGTCAGGGCCACGCCCTCCTCGACGCTGGCCGTGCTGGCGTGCATACCCTCCACCGCGGCCTCGGTGTCATTGCGGATGGAATCGATCATGCGTGAAATGTCCAACGTGGCCGCGCCGGTACGCTCTGCCAGTTTCCTGACCTCGTCCGCCACCACCGCGAAGCCGCGCCCCTGTTCCCCGGCGCGTGCCGCCTCGATCGCCGCATTGAGTGCCAGCAGGTTGGTTTGGTCGGCAATCTCGCGGATCACCTGGACAATGCCGCTGATTTCGCGCGAGCGTTCGCCCAGCCCTTCGACGTGGCGCGAGCTTTCCGTCACAGCTGCTGCGAGTGCTCGAATCTCGTCGGCCACCTGGCGCACCGAACACACCCCTTCCTCCGCCAGTGCTCTGGCCTTCCTGGAATCGTCGAGCGTTTCCCCAGCGCGCTCGGCCACATGCCCGATACTCGCCGTCACCTGTTCGACGGCGGATGCGGTGGCCAAGGACATTTCGCTTTGGGTCCGAGAGCTGGCGCTCAGGCTTTGACTGGCCGTTGTCAGTTTTTCCGCTGCGTCGGCAAGCTGGAGGATGACAGACCGGACTTCCACGATGATGCCTTGCAAGTTTCCGGCAAAGCGGTTGAATGCCGCAGACGTCTGCCCGATCTCGTCCCTCGTGTCTGCGCCCAGGCGCAAGGTCAAGTCGCCTTGGCCGCTGGCGAGTCCCACCATCGAATCGCGCAGTCTGTCCAGATGGCGAAGCTTGTTGAACCACAGGAAGATGGCCAGTGCGGAAACGGCGGTCATGGCGACAAACAACCCCATATAGCCCATCGTCTGCACGAACTTCACTTGTGCGTTGCTCTCGGATTGGGCGTTGCCAACCTTGGTGAAAGCGTCGGATACATTCAGGATGGTGTCGATGGCCGCCGTGGATTTCTCGATCCATTCCGCGCTGGTCAAGCCGTACTGGCGGCCCTCCGCAGCAGGGCGGCCTTCCGCTTCGGCGTACAGGCGCTTGCGGGTCCCCTCGTATTCGCCCAGGAAATGCTTCTCCATGGCATCGATGGCGCTGACGACCTGAGCATCGGTGCCGGGGATGTCGCGCACAAAGCGGATATCGGCGATATTGGCCTCGACGATCTGGCGGTATGCGCCCAGTTTCTGCAGCGCATCCGCAGTCGCCGGTGCATTGCTGTTGATGATGGCTGCGAACGTCGCGCGTTCCAGTCCGGCGTATTCGGCAGCCAGCCAGACGCTATGCTTGGTGGTGAGGTTGGGATAGGTGATCTCCGGGGGAAATGCATTACCGCCAAATGAGGCTATCCGCAATCGTGCCGCGTAGTTGATGAACCCGGTGATGGCGGACAGCCACTCGTTTGGCTTGATGTCGCGTTCCGCCTTGAGCAGACTAGCATCGACACGTTTACGTGCGTCGACCAGTTTCCGGTAGGCGTCGTTTGCCTGATTCTGCGCAACCATCGTGCCCTGATACACCACTTCCTTGGCCTCAAGCTCTGCCGCGATAGAACCGGCTTCTTGCCAGAGCTTGTCGCTCTTGTTGCGCAGTTCCTTGAGGCGCTGCCGCGCCGCCTCGTTCGCCGGGCCGGCCGCAGACAGCAGGCTTGTCGTTATCCCCCGTTCAAGCGCCTGCAGGCCGGCGGCGGAAATGATGTTGTCGGCGACGGTGTTGGCTCGGATCGTCGTGCGCAGGATGTTATAGCTGTGCCAGCTCTCCCACGCGTAATAGCCCGAGATCCAAAGCAGCAACGCCGGTGCGCCAAGACTGGCCAGGATGATGAAGCGGAAGGTCAGATTGTTGAGGTTCCGAAGCATAAGTATTGGCTCAGATCGTTGTGGAAGACGTAGCCGGGTAAGAGTTACATCCGCATCGCACCGGCACGCTAGGCTGGGCGGATGTCTGGGGCAATTTCACGGGTCCAGCGGTGACATGGTGGCACGCTTCGCTTTGGACGCAATGCGAACGAGTTTATTGGGATCCCTAAGGCGTTCAATTGATATGAAATAAGGAAATGCGGACAATTAACTTGCAAAGTACGTTGCCAGCCTCGAATCCGTATGGCGCCGTGATGCCAATGCCATCGCTATGCGTTATGAGCAGGCAGCGCGCGACCTATTTCAACCTTGGCGGCTGTTGCCGCGCTGGTAGCCTTCAAGTCATCTAAACGATCAGCGATGGCTCTTTCTCTGGCTCGATTTCAGGTATCCCTTCGTCCGGGCTCAGTGGTGAATTCCGATATAATCGCTTAGGTTCTATCGCAAGAGTATGTTCGATAGATCCATTCTCGGCCTAACATGGTTATCAATGGCATACCTTCTGGTCCGCCAGTAGCCTGGCAAAGAACTTTCCGTCGCAAATGCGATCGCCGCGCCAATTGCCCGTTGCCGTCAAACGCGCTCCCTACGTCCCTGTCGTTGCCGGCCTTCTGGCGGCAATGATCGCTGCTTGCACGCCGCTGCAGTTCCGCACGGGGCTACCGACCAGCCGGATTGCCTCGCCCAATTTCGATGAGCGCCGGCCGAATCTGGTGATCATTCACCATACGAGCGATCAGACGCTGGCGGCGGCGCTGGACACGCTCGTTTCTCCCGAGAAGAAGGTCAGCGCGCATTACCTGATCGGCCGTGACGGCAGGATCATCCAGCTCGTCGAAGAAAATGAGCGCGCCTGGCACGCGGGAAAGTCCTGGTGGGGCGGCAATAGCGACGTCAATTCGGCGTCGCTGGGCATCGAACTCGACAACGACGGCCACGAGCCATTCGCCGAGGCGCAGATCGACGCCTTGCTCGCCCTGCTCGCCGATATCCGGCAGCGCTACAACATTCCCGCCGCCAATTTCATCGGCCACGCCGACGTCGCTCCGACGCGCAAGGATGATCCGAGCGCGCTGTTTCCCTGGCGGCGATTGGCCGCGCAGGGCTTCGGCCTGTGGTGCGATGCGCCCGTGCCGCCGGCACCAAGCGGCTTCGACTTGATGCTTGCGCTCTCGGCCCTGGGCTACGATCCGACGACGCCGGAGGCCTCGCAAAGGGCCTTCCGCCGGCACTTCTTTGCTGACCTGGTGCCTTCCGGCGAAGCGGAAAACGCCATGGCTTTCTGCTTGTGGCAAAAGAAGGCGTCCAATGAAGCGCGCGAAACTGACCGCTGATTCCTTCTATGCATGGGACGGCGATGTGCTCGTCGTCAATATCCTCGGCCGGCCGAACGCTCCCAGGGACGAAATCGGCGCTCCCCACGGGAATCAGCTGCGGGTCAGCGTGACGGCCCGGCCGGTTCGCGGCCGCGCCACCGATCATATGTTGCGCTTCCTGGCGCCCTGTTTCGGCGTGACGCCCGACGCTATCGAGGTGGTGTTCGGACGCATGAACGTCAATAAGCAATTGCGCATCAAGTCACCCGTTCGGCTGCCAGCCGTCTTTTCCCGCGCCAGGGCCGGTGAAGGTGATGACTGCTAGCGTGAACCGGGAGGATACGTCCATCGCCGGCGAAGCCTGTGGGACGCTGTCCGAGCTCCAGGCCGATGTCGAGGTGCGCGTGCGAGCCATCCGGGAGAATCGCCCCGACTGGCTGTGCGGGAAGGGTTGCGACAGTTGTTGTCGGCGGCTTGCCGACGTGCCGCAATTGACGGCAGCGGAATGGAAGCTGCTGCGCGCAGGCCTCGCAGCTTTGCCCGTGGAGCGCTTGCGGGAAATCTGCCGGGACGTGGCCGCGCTGGCTGGTCAGCCGCCGCGTCCCGTGGTCTGCCCGCTGCTGGACCAGTCGTCCGGCGCCTGCCCGGTCTATGCCCAGCGTCCCATCGCCTGCCGCACCTACGGCTTCTACGTGCAGCGCGGCGTCGGGCTCTATTGCCCGAACATCGAATCCCGCGTCGCCGCGGGGGCGTTGGCCGATGTGGTGTGGGGCAATCACGACGGCATCGACCGGCGGCTCGCCCGCCTCGGCGAAATGCGCAGCCTCACCGACTGGTTCGCGGGCTGGGAGCGGGCAGCCGAGCGGCGGGACGTGTTATGACAAAGTCATCGACGCCGTTCTTCCTGGGCGCTGCGGCGAGCCGCTAGAGTGGACGCTCGCAGCTGCTGCAGACTTCGGCGCCATCCCGACAGGGCGATGAAGGCTCGTCGGTCGCCTCCTTCAGCTTGCGATAGAGCGTGCGTTCGCTGATGCCAAGCTTGGCTGCGAGCGTGCGGCGGTCTTCGCCGTGGTTCTCCAGCGCCCAGCGCAGGTAGCGGCGTTCGACCTCCGCCAGCGGGCGCAACGGGCCTTCGGCTCTTGCGTCTCGTGCGGCCGCGGCAACGGCCGGTTCCATGCTCGTGTCCAGGTGCTCGGGCAAGATCGACTCGCCGTCCACCAGCAGGCTGGCCCGTTCGAGGATGTTGCGCAGTTCGCGGATGTTTCCCGGAAAGTCGTGGTTGCCGAGTTGCTCGAGGACTTGCGGATGCAGGCGCAGCCGGCGTTTGCTGACTCGCGACAGCAGCGACTCGGCGAGCAGGGGCAGATCCTCGCGGCGTTCGCGCAACGGCGGAATCGCGATCGGAAAGGCGCTGATGCGGTAGTAGAGGTCGCGCCGGAACGTACCGTCGGCGACCATGGCCTTGAGGTCGCGGTGCGTGGCGAGCACCAGGCGGAAATCGGCGCGCAGCGGCTCGACGCCGCCGACGCGCCTGAAGGTGCCGCTTTCGATGAGGCGCAGGAGCTTTACCTGCATGCACAAGGGCATGTCGCCGATCTCGTCGATGAACAACGTGCCGCCCGACGCCGCTTCCACCAGGCCGGCCCGGCGGCTGATGGCACCGGTGAAGGCGCCTTTCTCGTAGCCGAAGAGTTCGCTGCCGAACAAGGTTTCGGTCATGCTGGCGCAATCGACGGCGACGAACTGTCCGCGTGCGCGCGTGCTGGCCGCGTGCAGCGCCAGTGCCGCCAGTTCCTTGCCGGTACCGGATTCTCCGAGCAGCAGCACCGTCACATCCGACGGCGCCACGCGTTCGAGCAGCGCCAGCATGCGGTTGAAGGCCGGCGAACGCCCCACCAGTCCATCGGCGGAAGGGCGGCTGTAGGCGTGCCGCACCGTGCGTAGCGTCTCGACGTAGAACAACACGCGGCCTTCGCGATTGCGGATCGGCGACACCTCGACGTCCACGTGCTCGGGGCCGTTGGGCGTGTGGTGGATATGCAGGACGCGCGACGTTTCGCCGCTTTCGCGGCTGGCCTTGAGCGGGCAGCTCTCCCCGGCTTGATCGCAAGGAACGGCGGACTTGTGCGAGATCTCGTAGCACAGCCGGCGCTTCCCCTGGCAGGGATCGCCGAAGAGGTCGCGATACGCCTTATTGACGGCGAGAATCCGGTAGTCGCCGCTGACAAAGACGCGCGGTTCCGGAAGTGATTCAACCAAGGCAGCCATTTCCGGAACCAGTTCCGGAAACGGCATGGCGGCGATGTCCATCTTGATCTTGTCTCCTCGCTTATTTTCTTGGCAATCATGCGTTGCCTTTGCGGCGGCTACTTTATACGAAACTGCCACGCCCCGCCAAATCTGGCAGTCCGGCGGCGGCCGTGGTCCCGGTGCGACGCCCGGCCGGCGCTGCCGGAATCCGCACAAGCGGTTGATTTCATTTGCCGCATCGTGCCGTGCGCGCCGCCTCGGGCGACGTGGCACAGGCGTTGCTGTATCGACCCCAACGCCGACGCCATAAGTCGGCGATTGACGCCGCCGCCTGCCTGGGGCGCGGCACATAACGACAGACACAACGAGGAGGACTGAATCGATGTCGTGGACCTTTCCATTGTTATCCCGGCGCACGTTCTTGAAGGCGACGGGAGCGGGCGCCGCAGGCCTGGGCCTGCTCAAGTCCGCCGATCTCATGAGCAGCACCGGCGACACAAATGCCGCGGCGGTCGAGGAGACCACCTACAGCATCTGCAACTTCTGTTCGTCCTTGTGCAATTTGCGCGTCACCACGCGCAGCAGGAACGGCACCAAGCGCGTCGTCAAGATTGACGGCAACGCCAACTCGACGCTCAACCGCGGCAAGATCTGCGCGCGCGGCCAGTCGGGCCTGCGCCAGACCTACGACACCGACCGCCTGAAGACGCCGCTGATCCGCGTCGAGGGCAGCCGCCGCGGCGAAATGAAGTTTCGCGCCGCGACCTGGGAAGAGGCCTACGCCTACATCGCCAAGAAGCAGAAGGACGCCGACTTCCAGCCGTGGGAATGGACCATGGTCGGCGGCTGGACCTCCTGTGTGTTCTACATGAACTGGGCGGTGCCCTTCGCGCTCGCCAACGGCATCCCCAACATCATCGCCTCGCCGATGCAGGCCTGCGTCACCAACGGCCACCTCGGCACCGATTCGGTGACCGGCACCTTCAACGTGCATGACGAAATCCTGCCGGACTTCGACAACGCCAAGTACATCCTGTTCGTCGCCAACAACGCCTCCATCGGCGCCGTCTCCACGTGCCGCATGGTGCGTTTCGCCGCCGGCCGCAAGAATGGCGCCAAGGTCGTGGCGATCGACCCGCGCCAGTCGGAAACGGCCTCGAAGGCCGACGAGTGGATTTCGATCCGTCCCGGCACCGATCTCGACTTCCTGCTGGCGATGCTGAAGACGATGCTGGAGGAAGGCCTCTACGACGCCGACTTCCTGCGCCACCACTCCAACATGCCGTTCCTGACCTACAAGGATGCGAACGGGCAGTGGCAGATCGCGCTCGACGCGAAAGGCCAGCCGCGCGTGGTGCAGGAGCGCAGCTCCGAGATCCGCACCGTGGCGGCCTACGCCAACGACAACGGCAGCGACGTCGACGGCAAGCCCTGCTTCCCGTCGCTGCATGCGCCGGCCGGGCTGACGCTCGACGGCCATGCGGTGATCACCGTGCTGCAGGCGCAGCTCGAAGAAATCCGCGCCTGCACGCCGGAGTGGGCCGAGAACACCACCGGCATTTCCGCCGCCACCATCCGCCGCATCGCGCGCGAGTTCGGCACCGCGCGTCCCGCCATCATCGATCCGGGCTGGCACGGCGGCCGCTATGGCAACATCATCATGATGCGCCGCGTGCAGGCGATGATCCAGGCGCTCACCGGCGGCATCGACAAGGCCGGCGGCTGGATCATGAGCGGCGAAGTGCACAAGAAGCAGGCCAACGTGCTGCAGGCGAAGAAGGAAGGCAAGGATCCCGGCCCGCCGCTGACCAGCCTGGTCGGCCTGCCGTTCGCCAACCTCGTCATCAGCGTCTTCTCCGACGGCAAGAACTTCCCGCATGGCAAGCCCGGCTGGGCCTGGGCCTTCTCCGAGCAGGAGAAGAAGGCCGGGCGGCCCTACGTGATGCTGCCGGTACTGGCCGATCCCGGCTTCAAGGAATCGGTCGAGGGCTCGCTCAACTACAAGGGCCAGCCCTACAAGACGCGCGCGGTGCTGCTCAACGCCGCCAACCCGGTGCGCCACTACTTCCCGGATTCGCGCTGGAAGGACATCCTGACGCACAAGAACATGGAGCTGGTGATCGCCATCGACGTGCTGCCGTCGGACACCACTGCCTATGCAGACGTCATTCTGCCGAACTCGACCTACCTCGAGCGCAGCGAGCCCAACATCTACGCCAACGGCGTGAACCACGACCTCGGCCTGGTGACCCGCTATGCGGCCATCGAGCCGCTCTACGACACGCGCGAAGTCCCGGACATCCTCATGAAGATGACCGAGATCATCAGCGGCAAGACCGAAGCCTTCGTCGAGAACATCGACAAGCTCACCGGCATGCGGGCGCCGTCGCTGCGGAAGCACCTCGCCGCCGTCCAGGGCAAGACCAAGAACCCGCTGACGGCCGCCTACCGCGAGGTCGCCTTCGAGCTGGCCGCCGAAGAGGCGGGCATGACCAAGGAACAGCTCGACACCGTGCTGCGCGAGAAGGGCGTCTGCATCCTCGAGAGCAAGGACAAGATCCTCGAAAAGCACGCCATGCCGCGCAAGATGCCGCTGCCTTCGCCGAGCGGCCGCATCGAGTTCTACTCGGGCCTGTTCGACGGTCTGCGCAAGATGGGCGGCACGGCGCCGCAGTTCGCCGTGCTGGCCACGCACATCCCGACCGAATGCCGCTCCGGCAACTCCGGCAGCCTCGCCGACGACGAGTTCTACTTCACCTACGGCAAGGCGCCGACGGTCTCCTACGCCTCCACCAATAGCAACAATCCGGTGCTGGCGGCGATCAACAAGTTCAAGGAAGACATCTACACGCACATCTGGATCCACCCGGCGCGCGCGGCCTTCCTCGGCATCGCCGAGGGCGACCCGATCCTCATCACCAACTCGAAGAGCGGCCAGGCGGCGGACGGGCATGCGCACCTGACGCGGCTGATCCATCGCGAGGCGATCTTCCTCTACTCCAGCTTCGGCGCCGAGAACCCGGCCTTGACGCGCTCGCATGGCATCGGCACCGCCACCAACAAGCTGATTCCCTACAACCTCGAACCGGTCACCGCCGGCTTCCGCTCGCAGGAATTCACCGTGCGAATAAAGAAGGCGGTTGAGAAAGGAGGTGTCGCATGACGCGCTACGCCATGGTCATCGACTTGAATACCTGCGTCGGCTGCAACGCCTGCATGGCCGCCTGCGCGATGGAAAACCAGACGCCCGTCTGGAAGAACAAGTGGCGCACCTACGTCCATGACAAGGAGATCGGCGTCACCGACCAGGTGCGCCGCCGCTTCTTCCCGCGGCTGTGCAACCACTGTTCCAATCCGCCGTGCCTGACGGTCTGTCCGACCGGCGCGACGAGCCAGCGCGCCGACGGCATCGTGCTGGTCGATCCCAATCTGTGCATGGGCTGCCGCGCCTGCGCCATGGCCTGTCCCTACGACGCCCGCTACGAAGTCACCTACGCCGACATCGACGCCGGCCGCGAGTTCTACGGCGAGGAGGAACTGCAGCGCCAGTCGCCGAGCATGGACAAGTGTTCGTTCTGCGCGCATCGCCTCGACAAGGGCATGAAGCCGGCCTGCGTCGAGACCTGCGTCGGCTCGGCGCGCATGTTCGGCGATCTCGACGAGCCGAACGACCCGGTCACGCAACTGGTGGCGAGCGGCATCGCGCAGCCGCTGATGCCCTACCTGGGCACGCGGCCGAATGTGTATTACATCGACGACACGAAGCGGAAGGGCTGAACCATGGACACCATGAGCTATACGACGCAAGACCTGTGGACCTGGTGGATCGCCCTGTACCTGTTCTTCGGCGGTCTCGGCGCGGCAACGCTGTCGATCAGCTTCCTCTCCGACATGTACTGCCGCCCGCACCGCAATCTGGTGCTGTGGGGCGCCTTGTCGGGCGTGGTGATGCTGGGCATCAGCTCGGCCGTGCTGTTCGGCCACCTGCTGCATCACGTCGCCGTGATCAACGTGCTGAACCCGCTGGTGCTGTTCCGCCAGCCGCATGCCTGGATCGCCTGGGGCACGCAGTTCATCCTCTGGATGATGGTGTGGGGCATCGTCTATGCGCTGCCGTACATGCGCGAGACGCCGTCCTGCGTCAAGCTGCCCGTCGTCGGCCGGCTGCTGGAAGGGCCGTTCGTCTCCTGGATCGTGCGCTGCTGCCAGAAGCGCCGCCGCGCCATCGGCTGGCTCGCCACCATCAACGGCATCGGCACCGCGGTCTATACCGGCCTCCTGATCCAGTCGTTCCCGGCCGTGGCGCTCTGGCACAACCCCGGCGTGCCGCTATTGTTCACGGTGTCGGCGTTCTCGACGGCCTTCGCCTACCTGGTGGTGCTGATGAACGTGTTCATTCCCGACCCGAACGACACCGACATCCGCCATCGCTTCGAGCGCTTCGGCCTGATCCTGATCGCCACCGAGCTGGTGATCCTGTTCTCGTTCTTCAACTACACGCTGTCGGGTTCCGAATCCGGCTACCGCTCGGCGCAGCTGCTCTGGCACGACAAGGGCTGGCTCTTCGGCTTCATCGGGCTGGGACTGGTGGTGCCGTTCTTCATCGACTTGAAGAGCGTGATCCGCGGTTGGGGCACGCGCCTGCCGACGGTGTCGGCCGCTGTGCTGGTGCTGATGGGCGGCTACCTGCTGCGTCACTACTTCATGTACTCCGGCGTCTATGCGCGTCCCTGGTAGCCAAAGCGTGAAGGCGTGCGTGAAGGCGTCGCCCGCGTCGCTGCGGCTGCTGGCCGGCCTGCTGGCCAGTCCCGGCGACGAGTCCATGGAAGTGCTGCGCGAACTGGCGGACGAACATGTCTGGCTGGTCGCGCCGCTCGCCGAACTGGAGGAAATGCCGCTCGACGAATGGCAGGCCGAGCATACGCGCCTGTTCGTCTCCGGCCATCCCAAGACCGTCTGCCCGCCGTTCGAATCGGCGGTGGTGAGCGGTTCGCTGTTCGGCACGGCGAGCGACAAGCTGGCCGACCTGTACCGCCGCGCCGGGCTCGAAGCGACCGGGCTGCCGCCCGACTTTCTCGGCACCCAGCTCGAATGCGCCGCCTTCTTGCTCGAACAGGACTGCTCGCGCGGCAAGGACCTGCTGCGCGAGCTGCTGGACGAGCACCTTGCCATCTGGGTGCCGCGCTTCCATCCGGCGCTGCAGGCGGAAAGCCGGCTGCAGCTGTATCGGCAGCTCGGCCGGCAGCTGGCGGACATGTTCGATGCGTGACGCATGGCGCATCGGTGCCGCGCTCGATGCCGACGATGCGAAAGTCATCGCCGCCGTGTGCAATTGTTTCGTCGCCATATACCGAAAGCATTTCAGCGGCGAGTGGCAGGTCAACCACGCGCTGCCCGTGGAAGTTCGCGCGTTTCGCCGCCACGACGGCTGGTGCGTCTTCCTGCTGCTGACGCCGTGGATGATGGCGCGAGTGTATCTGCCGGAGCGCGATCCCGGCCTGCGGCTGCCGCCGGGATGGAGCGCCGCCGAGCGCGCAGCGGCGCCGTTCCTCGTGATCGGGCCGTCGCTCGCCTTCACGATCCTCGACGGCGAGCAGAAGGCCCATCTGAATTACCTGCCACAGCTCGGCCATTTCCTGCTGCAGCCGCTGGTCCAGTCGATGGAAAACTTTTCCTCCGCCGACGCCGTTTTCGAGGCCTGGAATGAAGTCATTGCCACTCGTGTGCGGGTGATGGAAGAACAACGACGGGAATGTCGCTGGCAGCGGGAAGTGTCGCGCCGCGAGTTTTTTTCGCGGATCAGGGGCCGCTGACCCGGGCCGCCCCCATCGATCGTCATCGGATTCGGTCTACCTCCTCCAGACCGCTTGCCGGCGCACCATGCGCCGGCTTTTTTTTGCGGCCTCCGAAATTACGTGCGCTGCGGTCGACTTATGCGATTCAGATAAAGCGCGACGAGGCCGCCGACGAGCCAAAGGCTGGCGATCGCCGCCATCCAGAAGCCGGCGGCGCCGCGCGCCGGGCCGAGGACATCCGTCAATCCGAGCACCACGCCGCCGCCGAGTCCGAGGCCCCAGAGGGCGACGGTGTAGATCAGCATCGGCACCGCCGACTTCTTGTACCCGCGCAGCGCGTTGACGGCCACGGCCTGCAGGGCGTCGGCAAGATGGTAAGCGCCGACCAGTGCGATCAACGGCGCCGCGGCGGCCTGGACTTGAACATCCGGCGTATAGAGCGCCGCGATTTGCGGCGCCCCGAGCCATAAGGTCAGGCTGACGACGACGGCTAACGACATGCCGAGGCCCAGCGCGGTCCAGCACAAGTGACGCGCGCGTCGGGCCTGTCCGGCGCCGATGGCCTGTCCCGCCAGTATGGCGGTCGCGTTGCCGAGCGAGAGCGGCACCATGAAGGCCAGCGCAGCGAGGTTGGCGGCGATCTGGTGCGCGCCGGAGACGACGGGACCGAGCCGCGCGATGAACAGCGCCATGAACGTGAAGGCGGTGACGTCCGCGAGAAACGTCATGCCGATGGGCACGCCCAAACGCAGAAATGCCCAAATGGCCGCGCGATCGGGCGCGGAAAACCGGGCTCGCAGCCCGAACTCTGCATAGTCCGGATGACCCAGGCACCAGCCCCAAGCCAGGGTGGCCATGATCCAGGCATCGATGGCCGTGGCGACGGCGCAGCCCGGTGCGCCCAGCGCCGGTGCGCCAAGCAAGCCGTACATGAAGAGCGCATTGAGCGGCAACTTGAGCGCGAGGGTGACGAGATTGAAAATCATCACCGGCCTTGGCCGGCCGATTCCGGTCGACAAGCCGAAGAACAGGCGGAAGGCGACGGCAGCCGGCACGCCCCAGGCGGAGGCGTCGAGGTAGGCGCGCACCTTGGCCTCGACCGCCGGCTGCAGTGCCGAGATCGCTATGAAAGGCTCGGGGTAACGCAGCAACAGGATCGCGATGAGCGCGATCGCCGCGGATACCCAGACGCTCTGGTGAATCTCGCGGCCGATTTCGGCGCGATGCCCGGCGCCGTAGAGATGGGCGATCAACGGCGGCAGCGCCAGCAGTACGCCCATCACCGACATGAGCACCGTAACCTGGATCGACGCGCCAATGCCGACCGCCGCGAGATCGATGGCCGAGAGCCGGCCTGCCATGGCGGTGTCGATGACGCCGTTCGCCATGACGGCAAGCTGGGCGACGAGAACCGGCCAGGCCAGGCGCGCGAGTTCACGGCTCGGCGACGCAGGCTTTGCCGCGCTCATGCCATGTTACGCAACGCGCTCGTCGTTCGCGCCGGCGCCTCGCGGCTGATTCTGCGCGGCGGCCACGTCCATGACTTCGTTATCGAGCATTCGCGCGCATGCCACTATCATCGAAAGAGCGATGCCGGCCTGATGGTTGGGGTCAGGCGCTTCCATCGTTTCGTGGGCAGCAGGTAGGCCCGCTTGACGCGGACGCGGGCTGGTGCAAATCCATCGACAAGACTCCTCCTGTTGGCGTTGCCGGACCATATCACGCGGCGGCCGGCGTCGAACTGGAGGCGCCGCGCATTTTGGCCACGGTGACGGCAAACCTTCGCGCTCCAAATGGTGCTATTTTCCCGCGCCAAAGGAGAGACAAGATGGAAGCGGTGGCGGTCATCGATTTCGAAACCACAGGGCTGTCGCCGGATCACGGCGACCGGGCGACGGAAATCGCCGCCGTTCTCGTGCAGGACGGGAGAATTGTCGATCGCTATCAGAGCTTGATGAACGCCGGCGTGCGCGTTCCGCCGTTCATCACCGCACTCACCGGAATCACCGAGGCCATGATTCGCAAAGCGCCCGCGGCCGCCGCCGTCATGCGCGACGTCGCCGATTTCGTCGGCGAGCGTCCGCTGGTCGCGCACAATGCATCGTTCGACCGCAAGTTCTGGGACGCGGAACTCGGCCGCATCCGCCGAAGCCGCCGCCAGGAATTCGCCTGTTCCATGCTCGTAGCGCGCCGCGTGTTCCCGCACGCCCCGAGCCACAAACTCGGCGTGCTGGTGGAATTTGCCAGCCTGCCCGTCGCAGGCCGCTACCACCGCGCATTGGCGGACGCCGAGATGGCTGCCAGCCTTCTCGTCTGCATGGAAAACGAACTGTGCCGCCGCTACGACATCGGCGGCGTTTCGCATGACCTCCTGCGCGGAATCCAGTCGGTGCAAAAAGGCCAACTGGACGCCTTCATGCATCGCCAGCAACAAAAATAGGAGGCGCGCTCACCTCCCGCTTGCTATTCCCGCCGCGCGCCTTTGAAGGGGGGCCTGCGGTGCCGCCCGTAGGAACAGGGTCTCAATTTGGCCCGTCTCCGGCCGCTTCAGGTTCGTTCGCCATGAACGCTCACAACGGCGGCCTTACGGTCGTGGACCTGTATCTTGGCGGTTTCTCCAACGACGCAGGCACCGCAGGTATTTCTCGACGTGACGCCCGCTTCTCTTGCTTGATTCATCACGTCCTCTCGAATTCAGTATAGACGTCCGCGCGAGGTTTCGCTGAGCGCCGATTTTCCCGCGGCGGGCTGAAGCTATCGCGAGGGATCTTTCGTGCCGGCGAAGCGAAAGAAGCCGGCCACCATGTCGATGTATTTCTGCCGGACGATGAACTCTTCGTGAGTTTCGCCTTCGTGTTTCCTGGCGGCAAAGCGGTTTGGATTGGGTGAGATATCCGGAACGAAGGCCGTGAGCTTGTCTTCCTTCTCCATGGGATCGTCGATGGATTCTGTTGTCATGATGGTTCCTCGCCGTGATCCAACGACATGTTGGTTACGCCGCATAACGCCAGCCTGGCTATCCCGATGACGCGGGAATTGTAAGGGTTTGTTGCGTGGCGTCGTCCGGGCTTTTGCCGTAACAATCTATTACACGCCTGCGGTCATCCGTTGCTTCCGCTCGGCGTTACTTTGGGCAGCCGGCACTGCTTGCCGAAGGAGATTCGAATGTCGAAGCTACTCAAGTCCGCGCTCATCGTCGCCATGATCAGTTCGTTGGCCATTTCGCCCGCGTGGGCCGATCGCTACGGTCACTACGGTCATCACGGCGGCGGTGGCGACGGTGGCTGGGGTTGGTGGGGACCGGGGCTGCTGTTGGGTACCGCGGCGGTTTTGGCGGCTTCGGTTCCTCGTCCTGTTTATTACTACCCGCCCGCACCCGTATATTCGGCGCCGGTCTATGTCACCCCGCCAGTGGCTCCGCCGGTGCCCGTCGCCGAAGAGGCTGGCTGGTACTACTGCCCTCAAGCCGCCGGCTATTATCCGTACGTGAGGGCATGCCCGAGCGGATGGCTGCGTGTTTCGCCGACGCCGGCCGGCTGAGTTGCCGCGCGCATTAATCGCTGCGACGGGGGCCGCACGATGGGCGGGTCGTCGTCGGGAGGAGTTCTCTGCTAGTGTTCGATTTTCCGCTTGGCGACCGAGAAGGGATGGTGCCGTGATGAGTCAGGAAATCGAATGGAGCAATCGCTATCGCAGTGCGGGCGAGCAGTATTTGTTCGGCACCGAGCCGAATCGTTTTCTCGCGCGCCGGGGCGGACTTTTTCAAAACGGCAGAACAGCTCTGTCGGTCGCCGACGGCGAAGGAAGAAATTCGGTCTGGCTCGCCGAGCAGGGGCTGGAAGTGACCGCCGTCGAGATTTCGCCCGTCGCGATCGAAAAGGCGCGGCGCCTGGCTGCCGGACGCAACGTCGAGGTCCGTTTTGTCCTCGCCGACATGCTTGCGGCGGACTGGCCGCCGGACGAACTGAAGAGCGGCTTCGACTGGGTGATCGGCATCTTTATCCAGTTCGTCGGCCCCGCGGGGCGGGCGAGGCAGTTCGCGGCCATGAAGGAATTGACCTGTCGCGGCGGCAGAATCCTGTTGCACGGCTACACGCCGCGACAACTTGAATTCCGGACCGGCGGCCCTTCGGCGGTCGAGAATCTCTACACCGAAGACATGCTGCGGGCGGCCTTCGCCGATTGGGAAATCGAGGAGCTCGTGCAGTACGACGATGACATTTCCGAGGGCATCGGGCACAAGGGACGTTCTGCCGTGATCGGGCTAATCGCCCGCAAGCCATGACGCGTTCGACCCGCGCCACGGCGGCCGTCGCGCGCCTGAATTCGCGGAGCGAGGGACGTCGCTACCTGGTAGTCATGACCGGCGCCGGCCTATTCAAGTTGCATGAGCAGGTCGACGCGGCCGACAAGCCGATTTCGCAAGCCCTGTTGCTGGATGACTTCGTGCGCATGGTCGATTCAATGGCGCCGCCGAAGGCCCCGCGCATTACCAAGAGCGAAGCGGCATTCGCCAAGCAGCTGGTCAAGAAGAGCAAGACCTAGGCTTTAGCAGCAGGCCGCGCCAGCGAGCCAGGTTGTGCTGGTGGGCCAGCGGATTCGCGGTCGATCACCGCTTCCCCTGTCCGCTGTTTTGCGTTAGTACTTGATCAAAACAATCGGGTATTATTGTCGCGCAAGGTCGCTTCATCCAACGGCCGCCCTACCGGGAGTAATGCCATGAAAACCACGACTTACTACGCCACGTACAAGCTCGGCCGTCGCGACGCCGAGGCGGACGCCATCGTCGGCCGCGTCAATGACCTGATGGTCGGCAGCGGCGAAAGCTATTCATGGGATGCGACGCGCGCGCGCATCGGCGAGTTGGCCGATGCCGACACGCAAAAGCGCCTCGGCATCACCATCGAGGCCGATGAAGTCGACGCCGCGGACGACGACTGACCTGACTCAATACAGCGTCGACGGCTTCAGCTTCGCGCTGATCAAGCAGCCCTTGCGAGCGCGACGCAGGAAGTGCTTTTTCAGTTCGACGCCGGAAACCTGGAACTCGCTCGGCTTGCCGCCGCGGCCGCTGCCGGCGACCGTGACGGCCGTGCCGTCGTTCGTCGCCACGGCCAGGAGTTCCTCGCCTTTGTCGAGGTCCATGACGATGACGCCGCGGCCTTTGGACATGGTCTTCATTTCGGTTGCGGCAAAGACCAGCAGCCGGCCCTTTTGCGATAGCGCGGCAATGGCGCTGCCGCCGGCGCGTGCCGGCTTGAGGACCTTCTCGCCTTTCTCCAGGGTCATGAAGGCCTTGCCCGACTTGTTCCGCGAAACCAGGTCGGACAAGGGCGCGATGAAGCCATAGCCGCCCGAGTTGGCGAACAGATAATGGTTCTCCGGGGCGTCCGTCAGGGCCTGGACGACGCGACCGCCCTCCTGGGGTTCGATCAAGGTCGCGAGCGGCACGCCATCGCCACGTCCGCCGGGAAGGTCGGCGACACGCACGCTGTAGGCGCGGCCGTTGCTGTCGATCAGCACCAGCGGCCAGACGGTGCGGCTTTCCGCCACGAAGAAGGGGAAGTCGCCGGTCTTGTAGGCGATCGCAGCCGGATCGATGCCGTGTCCCTGACGGCTGCGCACCCAGCCGTTCTGCGAGAGGATCACGGTCACCGGCTCGTCCGGTACCGTCATGTCGCCGACGATGATCGGCGCGACTGCCTCGATCAGGGTGCGGCGGGCATCGCCGTATTGCCTGGCGTCGTCGGCGATCTCCTTGAGAATGAGCTTGGTCATCTCGGTGCGCGAGTCCAGCAGCGTCGTGAGCCTGCCGCGCTCCTCGCGCAGTTCGCCCAGTTCCTTCTCGATCTTGATGCCCTCGAGTCGCGCCAGCTGACGCAGGCGAATCTCGAGAATGTCCTCCGCCTGGATTTCCGTCAGGCCGAATTGCGCCATCAGTTCCGGTTTCGGCTCGTCGGCATTCCGGATGCAACGGATCACCTTCTCGATCTGCAGGAAGACGGTCATGCGGCCGTCGAGAATGTGGATGCGGCGCTCCACCTCGGCCAGGCGATGGCGCGAGCGGCGCTCGACGGCGACATAGCGGAAATCGATCCACTCGGCGAGGATCTGCTTGAGGTTCTTCTGCTGGGGCCGGCCGTCGCGGCCGATCATGGTCAGGTTGAGATGGACGCTGGCTTCGAGACTGGTCTGGGCCAGCAGCAAGGCCATGAATTCGTCCTGCGGCAGGCGCGACGATCGCGGTTCGAGGACGATGCGCACGGCCGCCTTGTCGCTGGATTCGTCCCTGACGGATTCGAGCGCGCCGAGCACGACCTGCTTGAGATTCTTCTGCTCCTGCGTGACATCCTTCTTGCCGGCCCGCGGCTGCGGGTTGGTGATGGCTTCGATCTCGGCCAGCACGTTGGCGGTCGACACGCCGTGAGGCAGTTCATCGACGACGATGCGCCACTGGCCGCGCGCCAGGTCCTCGACGTGCCAGCGTGCCCGCATGCGCAGGCTGCCGCGTCCGCTGGCGTAGGCTTCGCGAATGTCCGCCGGCTGGGAGATCAGCTGTCCGCCGCCGGGGAAATCGGGACCGGGCAGCAGGGCGAGGATTTCTTCCAGCGCGGCGTTGGGCTTCCTGATCAAGAGGCGCGCGGCTTCCGCCACCTCGCGCAAGTTGTGCGGCGGAATCTCGGTGGCCATGCCCACGGCGATGCCGGACGCGCCGTTGAGCAGCACGACGGGCAGCCGCGCCGGCAGCAGCGTCGGCTCCTCGAAGGCGCCGTCGTAGTTGGGCGCGAAATCCACGGTGCCGCGGTTGATCTCGGACAGCAGCAGTTCGGCGATGGGCGTCAGCCGGCATTCCGTGTAACGCATCGCCGCCGCGCCATCGCCGTCGCGGGAACCGAAGTTGCCCTGGCCGTCGACCAGTGGATAGCGCAGCGAGAAATCCTGCGCCACGCGCACCATCGCGTCATAGACGCTGGTGTCGCCGTGCGGGTGGTATTTGCCGATGACGTCGCCGACCACGCGCGCGCTCTTGACGTGCTTGGACGAGGACGACAGCCGCATCTCGTTCATGGCATGCAGGATGCGGCGCTGGACGGGCTTCATGCCGTCTTCCACTTGCGGCAAGGCGCGCGAGCGCACCACGCTCATGGCGTAGGCGAGGTAGGCGCGCTCGGCGTAGGCGTCGAGAGGCAGGGCGCCGCTGTCGTCGACGCTCGGCGCGGGAGGCGCGGGCGGGGCGGGCGGGGCGGGGGGCTGGCTGCCGCGGGCATCCGGCATGTCGATGTCGTCGAAGAGGTCAGGTGTATGGCTCATGTCAGATGTCCGCCTCGACGAGATGTCCGTTTTCTTCCATCCAGGCGCGCCGCGAGGAGGCCTCGCCTTTGCCCATCAGCAGGTTGAACAGCTTGGTCGTTTCCGCGCGCATGCCGGGCCGCTCGGCCACCGGCAGCACGCGGCGGGTCGCGGGAGCCATGGCGGTTTCCCGCAGTTGTTCGGGGTTCATTTCGCCCAGGCCCTTGAAGCGGCCGACTTCGGCCTGCTCGGGCCTGAACCCTTCCTTGGCGAGACGATCGCGGATCGCCGCGAGTTCGCCTTCGTCCAGCGCGTAAAGCCGCCGGGCGGGGCGCTTCTTTCCCTGTGCCGGGACGTCGACGCGGTAAAGCGGCGGCTGGGCGACGAAGACGTGGCCGCGGGCGATCAGGGCCGGGAAGTGGCGATAGAAGAGGGTCAGCAGCAGGGTCTGGATATGGGAGCCGTCGACGTCGGCATCCGACATGATGATGACCTTGCCATAGCGCAGCCCGGCGAGGTCCGGCGCGGAATCGGGCGCGTGGGGATCGACGCCGAGGGCCACGGCGATGTCGTGGATCTCGGCATTGGCGAACAGGCGGCCCGCTTCGATCTCCCAAGAGTTCTGCACCTTGCCCCGCAGCGGCAGGATGGCTTGCGTCTCCTTGTTGCGCGCCATCTTCGCGCTGCCGCCGGCGGAATCGCCCTCGACGAGGAACAACTCGTTTTCGGCGATGTCGGTCGATTCGCAATCGGTGAGCTTGCCCGGCAAAACGGCGACGCCGGATTGTTTTTTCTTCTCGACTTTCTGGGCGTTCTTCTGGCGCGCCATTGCCTGGCGAATCGACAGTTCGGCGATGGCCTTGCCGGCCTCGATGTGGTTGTTGAGCCAGATCTCGAGCGGGTCGCGCACCATGCCGGCGACCAGCTTGACGGCCTCGCGGCTGTTGAGCTTTTCCTTGACCTGGCCCTGGAACTGCGGATCGAGGATGCGCGCCGAGAGCACGTAGGCCATGCGGCCGCAGACGTCCTCCTGCTGCAGCTTGACGCCGCGCGGCAGCAGGGCGTGATGGTCGATGAAATTCTTGACGGCATCGAAGACGCCGGCACGCAGGCCCGATTCGTGGGTGCCGCCGGCGACGGTCGGAATCAGATTGACGTAGGACTCGGAAGGAACGGCCTCGGCGAACCAGCCCAGCGCCCACGAGGCGCCTTCGCCTTCGGCGAAGCTTTCGTCGCTGGCGTCGGCGTGTTTCTCGCCGGCGAACAGCGGCGCCACCGCTTCGAGGTTGCCGCTCAGGTCGCGCAAGTAGCCGGCGAGTCCGTCGGGGTAGGTCCAGGTCTTGGTGAGCGGCTTGCCGTCGGGCTGCTCGATGTCCAGATAGACCTTGACGCCCGGCAGCAGCACGGCCTTGGACCGCAGCAGCCGCTCCAATTCGGGCAGCGCAATCTTGGGGGTATCGAAATACTTGGGATCGGGCCAGACGCGCACGCGCGTCCCGGTTTGACGCCCGCAACTGCCGAGGTCGACGAGTTCGGTGGCTTTCTCGCCGCCGTCCGAGAACTGGATGCCCCAGGCGCGGCCTTCGCGCCGCACTTCGACGTCGATGCGGGTCGACAGGGCGTTGGTGACGGCGACGCCGACGCCGTGGAGGCCGCCGGAAAAGGCATAGGCGGAATTGCCGCCTTTCTTGTCGAACTTGCCGCCGGCATGCAGGCGGCTGAAAGCCAGCACCACCACCGGGATGCCTTCTTCGGCGTGCAGGCCGACCGGAATGCCGCGGCCGTCATCGGTGACGGTGACTGAGCCGTCGAGATGCATGAGCACGTGAATGTTCTTGGCAGAGCCCGCCAGGGCTTCATCGGCGGCGTTGTCGATGACTTCCTGGACGATGTGCGCCGGCGAGTCGGTGCGCGTATACATGCCCGGCCGCTCGCGCACCGGTTCGAGTCCCTTGAGGACGCGGAAGCTGGATTCGTCGTAGATCTTCTTGCTCATGGGGCAGGGGATGCTTCAGGTGGGCGTGTAGGCGCGGCGCGAAGATTCCGCGCGCCGAGCGGCGGCAGCGTTCTTCGGCCGCTGTCGCGTCAATGCACGACGACGGGAAGATTCCACCGCCGCGTCTGGAAATAGTGCGAGGCAATGATGTTGATGGTCGCCACCATGGCGGGATCGATATCGAGCCCGGTCGGATCGACGGTGACGGTGTTGTCGCGCTCGACGCTGACGGTAAATTCAACCTCGGCGGCATTGATGAACGGCATCACGGTTTCCAGCGCCACCAGGGCGCTGGCATAGGCGAGCGAACTGGCGTCCTTGGTATCGATGCCCAGGACCGCCTCTTGGGCTGAGGTGAGGGAGTGCGCGAACGATGTCATGCGGTAATCCTCCTTGGAACCGATTGCGACCACGGCTGGCCTTGCTAGGGCTGCTGCGACGGCGCGATCGAAACGAGCGTCGAACTGCGGGATGGCCGCACCGGAAATGCCTCATGAGACAAGGGTCGAAAGGTTGATGCGCCTGCAACCACGCGGCGATTATGCATCTACCGGCGCGAGGATAGCCGCTAGCCGGTCGTGGTGAAGGCGACAACTTGATGGGGATTTGTCGCTCTGATCTCCGCTTTGCGTTAGTGGCGTTTCTTCTTGCCCTTGTCGGCGGTAAGCCCCTTGACGATGAGCACGATAGGCGCCAGGACGATGGCGGCAATTATCCAATAAAAAAACCAGGCAAATTCCATCGCCGATTCACGCTGCGGGAAAAGGGCTTCCAGGTGCCGACAGCGTCTTGGCGGCTGGAGAATGAACAAAAAAAACCCGGCTCGAGGCCGGGATGGAATCCGGTCGTTTAGGGGAACCGGAGGAGGTGACTTCGGCGTTCGGCGTATCAGGCGGCCTTCTTGACCATGCGCGTAACATTGTCCGCAGCCTTGAGGGTTGCCTGGCCGGCTGCCGCCACGTTGGCTTCAGCCATGTCGGAAAACTTCTTGGCCATGGCGCTTGCGTTGTCGTAGGCGGAGTTGGCGACGCCCATGACCTGGCGGATGGTGGCGACAGCCGTTTCCGAGCCTGCGGGGGCGCTCTTGAGCGCATTGTCCATGAGGTTGGTGACCTTCGCGCTGGCGTCGGCGACTTGCACTGCGACGATCTTGGCAATTTCTTCCTTGGTGTCGGCGGCGATTTCATAGACGCGCTGCGTGTAGGAAATGGCGTTGTCGATCACCGGCTTCGACTGGGCGGCCTGCAGGGCGACAAATGACTGGACATCCGCAACGCCCAGCAACGCCTTCCAATTGGCGGTTGATTGCTCGAGCAGCTCGCGCGCGGCGTTCAAGTTCAAAGCGGCGAGGCGCTCGCCGCCGGCGAAAATGGTGTTGGCGAGTGTCAGGCCAGCTTCGACGGCGAATTTGTATTCGGTAGTGACGTCGTGGAATTTGGAGAACATGTCGTGGCTCCTTTGGTTAGTGAACGATGGGCTGCGGCGGTGTTGATTTCGTCCGTGATGCTTTTCCGTTCGGGTTGGGAATGGTGCACTGCAGCATGATTCGATTATATGGACGCACCTGGGAATGTCAACAATAATTGCGGCGCTGCAATATTCCAGCGGGCCGGCCGGCGCTGTCGCTGCGGCAGCGCCGGATTGGGTGCCGCCTCGCTGGTTTCCCGGCTGGGAAGCCGGCGTCCTGCTGGTTCGATTCCTCTTTCTTCATGTCCATGCCTCTTGTACGATGTTCATGGCGTCGCTTGTCTTGAGCTATCCAGGGGGCAGGGTCGGCGGTTGGGAAATGAAATGAATGGCGAACACAAAGTGGAAAAGCCTGAAAAGTCGCGCTACGAGCGAATCCTGCGCGACATGGCCGTCGCCATCCTGGTGGTCGGCCTTGCCGCTGCCGGCGTGGTGTTCATCATGGCGTCCCCACCGGTCGGCGACGACGAGGCGGGCACATACGTGGCGTCGGTCGACAACTCAAAGAAGTATCGGCTTGAACTCGAACGCATCGGCGGCACGTCCGCGGTGGTGGCCGCCGAGTTCGGCGCCTGGTTCGACGGCCTGTGGCATGGCAGGCGGCTTGCGGGAACGCTTGCCGTGCTGTCCGTCGGCGCTGCGCTGCTGTGTCTTCTGGCTGCCAAGATTCCGCCGCTAGACGATTGACAATATCCACACCATCGACCATGAACAAGAAGCGTCTCCTGGCCGGCCGGCGGTTCGAGCAGGGCGGTCCCAGCCAGCGCGTAGCTGCGGCTGCGCCTGAGACGCCGATCGCGGCACCTCGCGTGGCCGCTTGCCGCGCCGGATTGCAACGCCAAGCCCGCCTGCGGCCCCGACGTCGCCGCGAAGATTGCCATGCGCCCCGCTGAGCCGCGGCGCAGGCTGACCGAAGCGGAAGGCGAGCAACTCCTCAGCCGGTATGGCGCTGTGGTGAACGCCATTGCGCGTTCCCTCATACGGAAGTTGCCGCCGAACGTCGAATTGGATGACTTGATTCAGGATGGCTACATCGGCCTGCTTGGCGCCCTGCTCCAGGCCACCAAGAACCGCGCCGGCGGCCAGTTTCAGCAATACATTTCCCTGCGAATCCGCGGCGCGATGCTGGACGGCTTGCGCGAGAACGATCCGGGTACGCCGAAGGTTCGTCGCGCCATGCGCCGCGTCGAGCAGGCCATCCATGTCCTCGGCCACCAGCTTGGGCGCTCGCCCCACGAAGAGGAGGTGGCTCGGTCGCTTGGCATGCCGCTCGCGGACTACCAGCGCCTGCTGCAGGAAGCGCACGGATACACGCTGCTGTCGATCGAGGATTTCGACGGCGGCGATGCCACCGGGGATTTCTTCGAGTGGTGCATGACGACATGCGCCGACCCCGTCGCCGCCTTGCAGCGGCGAGCGCTGCAGCGGCAGTTGCTGATCGCCATCAGCGACCTGTCCGAGCGCGAGCAGCAGGTCATGTCCCTGCATTATGTCGACGAACTGCCCATGCGGCATATCGCCGAACGCCTCTCCCTGAGCGGCGGGCGCATCAGCCAGCTCCATGCGCAGGCCATTGCCAAACTGCGCGCCGCCGTGATCGGCGCCGACGACGCGCCCGCGTTGCTGGCGCCGCGACGACGCGCAGACGGCTAGTTCCGGCCGCCAGCGGGGCAGCGTCGGCGAACATGCCGATGACGTTATCTTTTTTCGCTGCCATCAGGGCTCGCGCCGGGCGTGACGCCACGCAATCCACTATGTAGATGGTAATATCCCAAGATGGATAGAACGCGCATCGCATTCGCACGCATCATTGCCGTCGTGGTCCTGGCAGCCGTCGCCGCTGCGGCGGGGGCTCAGGGCTATAAGCCGACAGGCACGGCGCCGCCGCCGGATGCCTACGTGTTCGGCGTCCACCCCTACACCAATCCGCAGGACCTGTTCGCCGCCTATGCGCCGATCATGCGCTATCTGGAACGGAAGCTGCCGGGCAGCCGCTTCGAGCTGGAAGCATCCCGCGACTATCCCGACTACGAAGCCAAGCTCGCGGCGCGGCGCTTTCATTTCTCGCTGCCAAATCCGGCGCAGGCGGTGGCGAGCTTCGAGCACGGCTATCGGGTCATCGCCAAGATGACGCCCGACGAGGACTTCCGCGGTCTCTTCATCGCCCGCGCCGACGAGGCGCCTGCCGCGCCCGGCGAATTGGCCGGCAAGACGGTGTGCTTCACCTCTGCCACCGCGCTCGCCGGCACCTTGCAGCCCCGGATGTGGTTGCATGAACAGGGCGTGAATGTCAGACGACTGAAGATCCGCT
>JAQTNK010000019.1 GCA_028713915.1 Rhodocyclaceae bacterium
CGCGTCGCGGCGGCCTTGCGCAAGTTCGACGACAGCCTCGCCGACCTCATCGATCCGGCGCACATCCGCATCGGCGGCTATCACGGCGAAGACCGCCGCGGCCAGGACGTCTTCCATGCCCTGCCGGCGCTGTCGGCCGGCTGCCTGGTGGTCGAGCCGGGCCACTTCCAGAGTCACCACGAAGTCTCCGCCGCCGTCACGGAAGCGAAGAAGCAGGCGAAGAAGATTCCCGGCAGCGCGCTGTTCGTCGAACGCCGGCGCCTGGCGCCGGCGTCCGAATCGTCGGACGACGCGATCGTCGTGCCGGGACTTCAGTCCGCGCCGGTCGCCGTCCGCGCCGCCGAGGCGATGGCTTCGGCGTAGGCGACGACGCACGCCGCATCCGCGCCTTCGACCATCACGCGCAACAATGGCTCGGTGCCCGACGGCCGCAGCAGCACGCGCCCCTGGCCGTCGAGCCCCTGTTCCGCGGCGGCCACCGCGGCCTGGATCGCCGGATCGCCGCGCCAGTCGAAGCCGGCCGGCATGCGCACGTTGATGAGCTTCTGCGGATACATGGCGAGGTCGGCGCAGGCCTGCGCCAGCGTCGTGCCCTCGGCGCGCAGCGCCGCCAGCACCTGCAGCGCCGAGACGATGCCGTCGCCGGTGCTGTGCTTGTCGAGGCACAGGATGTGGCCGGAGTTCTCGCCGCCCAGTTGCCAGCCGCGCTCGTTCAACAGCTCGAGCACATAGCGGTCGCCTACCTTGGCCCGGGCGAAGGGAATGTGCAGCCGGGCGAGCGCATGCTCGAAGCCGAGGTTGCTCATCAGCGTGCCGGCGACGCCGGCCACGCCGCCGTTGCGGTGGCGCTGCCGGGCGATGACGTAAAGCAGCTGGTCGCCGTCGTAGAGCCGGCCGTCGCCGTCGGCCATGAGCACGCGGTCGGCGTCGCCGTCGAGCGCGATGCCGATGTCGGCGTGATGTTCGATCACCGCGCAGCGCAAGCTGTCGGGCGCCGTGGCGCCGACGCCGTCGTTGATGTTCATGCCGCTGGGCGCGACGCCGATCTTGACGACTTCCGCGCCCAGTTCGTGGAACACCGACGGCGCCACGTGGTAGGCCGCGCCGTGGGCGCAATCGACGGCGATGCGCAGGCCGCGCAAGTCGAAGTCGTTGGGAAAGGTGCTCTTGCAGAACTCGATGTAGCGGCCGGCGGCATCGTCGATGCGGCGCGCCTTGCCGAGCTTGGCCGACTCCATGCAGCCCATCGGCTGTTCCAGCCGCGCCTCGATTTCGGCTTCCACGGCGTCAGGCAGCTTGGCGCCCTGGGCCGAGAAGAACTTGATGCCGTTGTCATCATAGGGATTGTGCGACGCGGAGATGACGACGCCGGCCTGCAGCCGCAGCGCGCGCGTGAGGTAAGCGATGGCCGCCGTCGGCATCGGCCCGCACAGCATGACGTCGACGCCGGCCGCCGAAAAGCCCGCTTCCAGGGCCGCTTCGAGCATGTAGCCGGAAATGCGCGTGTCCTTGCCGATGAGCACGGCAGGGCGTTCCCCGGCCGGCAGCTTCTCGCGCGCCACCAGCGTGGTGCCGGCCGCATAGCCCAGGCGCAGCACGAATTCGGGCGTGATCGCCCCTTCGCCGACGCGTCCGCGTATGCCGTCGGTGCCGAAATACTTTCTTGTCATTGCCATTCCTCGCTCAAGCAGTTACTGCAGTCAAAATCGCCAGCGCGGCGCAGGTCGCCGCGACGTCGTGCACGCGGACGATGGCGGCGCCGCGCTCCGCCGCCAGCAGCGCGGCCGCGACGCTGGCCGACACCCGGTCCGTCACCGGCCGGCCGGTGATGGCGCCCAGCATGGATTTGCGCGACAGTCCCGCGAGCACCGGATAGCCCAGCGCGCGCAGGCGGCCCAGGTCCTTCAGCAGCGCCAGGTTGTGCGCCAAAGTCTTGCCGAAGCCGAAGCCCGGATCGACGACGATGCGCGCAGCGTCGATGCCCGCCGCCAGGCAGGCCTGGGCGCGCGCGGCGAGAAAACTCCCGACCTCGGCGACGACGTCGCCGTAGCGCGGCTCGGCCTGCATCGTGCGCGGCTCGCCCTGCATATGCATAAGACATACAGCGGCATCGCTCGCCGCCACAGCCGCGAGCGCGCCGGGCGCCTGCAAGGCGGCGATGTCGTTGATCATCGCGGCGCCTTCGGCCAGCGCCGCCGCCATCACCTCTGGCTTGGCCGTGTCGACGGACAGCGGCACCGGCGCATCGCGCAGCGCGCGCAGCACCGGCAGCAGCCGCGCCAGCTCGTCGGCCGCCGCCACCGGCGGCGCGCCCGGGCGCGAGGATTCGGCGCCGAGGTCGAGGATGTCGGCGCCGGCCTCGAGCTGCGCCAGCGCATGGGCGACGGCGCGCGACGCATCGCCGCCGAGGCCGTCGCCGGAAAACGAATCGGGCGTCAGATTGACGATGCCCATGACGAGCGGGCGCTGGAGGGCGAGGCGGAAACGGCCGCAGGCGAGCGTATGCATGGACGCGATTCTAAAGCCTAATGCGGCCTGGAACGAGCGCGGCAGCGGGCAAGCGCGGCCGCGCCGATGACGCCGCCATGCCCCCATCTTACTTTCGTACCACTACGGAGGGAAACAATTCGTTCATTGGGCGGCAACACTGCGACGACAGAATGGCCGGCAAAGGAAACCCCAACGTGACCCAGGAATTCAATCTTTTCGAGGCGGAAGACCGCCTGGCGCAGGAATGCCGCGCCTTGCTCGACGGCGGCAGCCTGCCCGACGAAACCGCGGCGACGCTGGCGAAGCTGCTGGCCGGCTATGAGCATCTGCTGCGCGAGACGAAGCAGCTCATCCGCCTGTCCGACCGGCGCGAGAAGGACATGAACCGCCTGAACAAGCGGCTGGAGCAGCTCACGCATTCGCTCGCCTACCAGGCCGAGCACGACTTCCTCACCGGCTGCCTCAACAAGGGCGCCATGACGGCGCGCATCGAAGCGGCGCTGGCGGCGCGCGACTGCGGCCTCATCGTGCTCGACATCGATCACTTCAAGCAGGTTAACGACCGCCACGGCCACCCGGCCGGCGACGCCGTGCTGCGCGGCCTCGCCGAACTCATGCAGGAAGCGCTGGCTGACCACGACCTCGTCGGCCGCATGGGCGGCGAGGAATTCGCCGTGCTGCTGGAACAGCCGACGCTGATCCAGGCCAAGGCGCGCGCCGAGCACCTGCGCCGGCACATCGAAGCCACGCCGCTCGATGCCGGCGCGCAGACGCTGCCGATCACCATCAGCCTCGGCGTCACCGCCTGCCAGCGCGGCGAGGCTTTCGCCGCCGCCTATGCGCGCGCCGACGCCGCCCTGTATGCGGCGAAAGACGGCGGCCGCAACCGCGTCGCGTCGCTGGAGCGGCCGGCATGAGCCAGTCGCTGTGCGCCCGCTGCCTCGAGCCGCTGCCGCGCCGGCACCGGCATCCCGGCAAGATTCTTTGCGACCCTTGCGAAACCGCCTGGCGCCGCGATTTCGACCGCAGCCTGCACCACCACCTCGGCAAGCCCGCCGGCAGCCGCGCGCCCGCCGCCGCGAGCCCTGCCGACCGCCACGCAATTCCCCTTTCCGATTGACAGGATTACCCATGGATCAACACTTGCTCGCCACCAACGACGAAGCCGCTCCCGTGCGCATCATTCACCACACCGAAGGCCTGCTGCTGCCCTGCGATTCGGTCACGCCGGCGAGCCCGAACAAGGACGTCTTCGCCATCTTCGAAGCCCAGCCCGACATGATCGGCCTGCCGGTCGTCGAGAACGGCCAGCCGATCGGCCTCATCAACCGCAACATCTTCATGCAGAGCATGGCCCGGCCCTTCCACCGCGAGGTGTATCTCAACAAGAGCTGCATCGCCTTCATGGACAAGCAGCCGCTGATCGTCGACAAGAAGACCTCGATCCAGGACCTCTCCTTCAAGGTGCTCGAAGGCGGCCAGAAGGCGATGAACGACGGCTTCATCATCGCCGACGACGACCGCTATCTCGGCGTCGGCACGGCGCAGGACATGCTGCGCGCCATCGCCAACCTGCAGGCCGACAAGAACCGCCTGGTGATGGAATCCATCGACTACGCCAGCGTCATCCAGCAGTCGTTGTCAAGGCCTTCGCGCGAGGCGATGCGCAAGACGCTGGCCGACCACTTCCTGATCTGGGAACCGCGCGACATCGTCAGCGGCGACTTCTACCATTTCCAGGATTACGAGGACGGCTTCCTCGTCGTGCTGTTCGACTGCACCGGGCACGGCGTGCCGGGCGCTTTCATGACGCTGATCATGTCGGCGTTCCTGCAAAGCGCGCTCAACACCGTCAGCCACGACGACCCGAGCGCCATCATCGGCGCCGTGAACCGCCTGGTGAAGACCGCCATGGGCAACATCGACCACCAGCACGCCGGCAGCGCGGACGAGGAAGAAGGCGCCGACGACGGCATGGATGCCGCCTTCTGCTGGGTCGACCGGCGCAATCGCACCCTCACCTACGCCGGCGCCCATCTGCCGCTGCTGCTGCTGGGGCCGGACGACCAGGAAGTGCGCATCGTCGAGGGCGACCGCCAGGGCGTCGGCTACGCCGCCACGCCGATGGACCAGGTCTGGCAGAACCACGAGGTCGCGCTGCCCGAAGGCACCTGCGTCTATTTCTTCACCGACGGCCTCGTCGACCAACTGGGCGGCGCCAAGCGCATCGCCTTCGGCAAGCGCCGCACGCGCGAGATCATCCTGCGCCACCGCCGCCAGACCATGCCCGAGCAGCGCGCCGCCCTGCTCGCCGCGCTCAAGGAATACCAGGGCACCGAGCCGCGCAAGGACGACGTCAGCGCCATCGCCTTCCGCCTCTAACGCCGGGACAACACGCCATGAATCTTTCGCACTTCGCCGACTTCTGCGAGCAGGCCGTCAAGGACGGCGTCCTCTTCTACTACAAGGGCGAGTTCTCGCAGAACGTCATCGGCGCCATGACCGACACGCTCAAGCTGCGCCTCGACGCCGTCGGCGTCAGCGGCCCGGCGCGCCGCAAGCTCTTCTCCACCTTCGTCGAGATGTCGCAGAACATCATGCACTACGCCGACGTCGCCGCCGCCGACGGCTCGAAGACCGGCGCGCTGGCGGTCGGCAAGAACGGCGACAGCAAGTACTGGATCGTCGCCGGCAACCCGGTACGCATCGAGCATATCGAGCGCATCAAGGAAAAAGTCGAGCCGCTGCGCAGCATGACGATCGACGAAATCAAGGCCGCCTACCGCGAGCAGCTGCGCAACGACGAGCACGACAAGGACACCGTCAGCCGCGGCGCCGGCCTCGGCTTCCTGACCGTCGCCCGCGAGGCCAGCGAGCCGCTCGAATACCAGATCGTCTTCCGTTCCGACCGCATGGAATTCGCCGAGTTTTATCTGCGCGCCTCGATCTGACGCGCGCCCCGACCAAGGAGAACCGCATGGAAAACCTCTACATTCCGGCCACCAACGAAACCCCGGAAATCAACTTCCGCTTCAGCGAGCACCAGCTGCACGTCAGCGGCGAGTCCTATCCCGAAAACGCCATGGCCTTCTATGCGCCGATCCGCGCCAGCCTGCATAACTACCTGGACAGGACGCAGGCGCAAGGCGCCGTCGAAGCCCATTTCTCGCTGCGCTACTTCAACAGTTCCAGCACCAAGCTGATCCGCTCGCTGATCGCGCTGATGCACGACTCGGCGCAGGCCGGCAAGCGCATCGTCACGCACTGGTACCACGACCCCGACGACGACATGATGTCGGAGTTCGGCAACGACCTGAAGGACGAATTCCGCATGCTCGACATCCGCGTCGTGGCGCTGGAAACGGCCTGAATCCCGCGTGCTTCAGTTGCCGAAGAGGTTCTGCCACCAGCGCAGACGATTGCCCGGCAGCGGCGCGGCATCCCCCATCGCGTCCGGCGGAATGCGGCTCAGCACCCAGCGCGGCTGCACGCGGCCGGGCTGGGTGCCGCAGGAACTGCCGAGATTTCCCGGATCGTAGATCTTGATGAATTCGGGCCGCTGCGGATCGTCGACATAGACGATGCCGCAATAGTCCTCGTCGTGCTCGCGGCGCAGCACGGCGTCGATTTCGCTGACGAAGCGATCGAGTTCGGCGGCGGCGACGGGCGCCGGCTCGCGCTCGGGCGCGTGGCCGCTCATGCTGACGTACCAGCCGTCCGGCGCCTCGCGCAGCTTCGCCCAGAGCGCATCGAGTTGGCTCCACGCCAGCACGCCATGGAAGCGGCCGTTCAGGCGCGCCGTGAATGTGCCGCTCATGACGGCGCCCGCCGGCCGAGTTCGTACCAGCCCTTGCTGGCATTGACGACGCGCACGACCAGCAGCATCACCGGCACTTCGATCAGCACACCGACGACGGTCGCCAGCGCCGCTCCGGACTCGAAGCCGAACAGGCTGATGGCGGCAGCGACGGCCAGCTCGAAGAAGTTGGACGCGCCGATCAGCGCCGACGGGCAGGCGATGTTGTGCTTTTCCCCGACGCTGCGGTTGAGCCAGTAGGCAAGCCCGGCGTTGAAGAACACCTGGATCAGGATCGGCACCGCCAGCAAGGCGATGACGAGAGGCTGGTCGATGATGGCGCGGCCCTGGAAGGCGAACAGCAGCACCAGGGTCGCCAGCAGCGCGGAAATCGACCAGGGGCCGATTCTTTCCATGGCCGCGTCGAAGGCCGCCTGGCCCGCCGGTCCGCCGTCGCCGAGCAGCGCGCGGCGCCAGAGCTGGGCGAGGATCACCGGGATCACGATGTAGAGCACGACTGAAGTGAACAGCGTGTCCCAGGGCACGGCGATGCTGGAAATGCCCAGCAGCAGCGCGACGAGGGGCGCGAAGGCGAACACCATGATGCTGTCGTTCACCGCCACTTGCGACAGCGTGAACAAGGGATCGCCGTTCGACAGCCGGCTCCAGACGAAGACCATCGCCGTGCAGGGCGCGGCGGCGAGCAGGATCAGGCCGGCGATATAGCTGTCGATCTGGTCCGCCGGCAGCAGCGGCGCGAACAGGCCGCGCACGAACAGCCAGGCGAGCAAGGTCATCGAAAACGGCTTCACCAGCCAGTTCACGAACAGCGTGACGCCGATGCCTTTCCAGTGCTCGCGCACCTGGTGCAGCGCGCCGAAGTCGACCTTCACCAGCATCGGGATGATCATCACCCAGATCAGCAATCCCACCGGAATATTGACTTGCGCCACCGTCATGCCGCCGATGGCCTGCACCGGCGCCGGCAGGGCCTGGCCGAGCGCGATGCCGATGACGATGCAGAGGAAGACCCAGACGGTCAGGTAGCGCTCGAAGACGCTCATCGGCGCCCCGGCCGCGCGCTTGGCGGTGGCCTCGCATTGCACGCTCACGATCTATTCCCCCTTCTCGCGCAGGCGACCGATCTGGTCGAGCTCGCGCTTGATGGCCATGGCATC
Source organism: Rhodocyclaceae bacterium (assembly GCA_028713915.1). Lineage (GTDB taxonomy): Bacteria > Pseudomonadota > Gammaproteobacteria > Burkholderiales > Rhodocyclaceae > Nitricoxidireducens. The sequence continues at coordinate 7,465 of JAQTNK010000019.1, forward strand.
GAGCGTCGGCAAAGGCAGGCTGACGAACAGCGAAATGCGGCGATTCAGTTCGGCGAAAGCCTTGGAAAACGCCTTGCGCTTCGCCTCCTCGCCGCCGGCTGCGGCCGCCGGATCTTCGATGCCCCAGTGCGCCGTCATCGGCTTGCCCGGCCACACCGGGCAGACCTCGCCGGCGGCGTTGTCGCAGACGGTGAAGACGAAATCGATGGGCGGCGCGCCCGCCGCGGCGAATTCGTCCCAACTCTTGCTGCGCAGACCATCCACCGCGAGCCCCTGCTTCGCCAGCAGTTCGACGGCGCAGGGATTGACCTGGCCGGCCGGATGGCTGCCGGCGCTGAAGGCGCGGAAGCGGTCGCGGCCAACGTGGTTGAGGATGGCCTCGGCGAGGATGCTGCGCGCCGAGTTGCCGGTGCACAGAAAGAGGACATTATAGCGATTCTCGGGCATCGTATTCTCCGCGGATGAAGTCATGGTCAGGCCAGGCGGCGCTTGGCGCGGGTCGACACGGCGGCCGTCTTCGGCAGGCACGAGCCGCCGCCCTGGCAGCAGTTGTCGGTCAGATAGGCGATCAGGTCGTCCATCGCCGCATAGGCGGCGCGATAGATGACGTTGCGCCCCACCTGCGTGCCGGCCACCAGGCCGGCGTGCGCAAGCTCCTTGAGATGGAAAGACAGCGTCGCCGCCGGCACCGCCAATTGCTGCGCGATGTCGCCGGCGATCATGCCCTCGTCGCCCGCCTGCACCAGCAGGCGAAACACGGCCAGCCGGGTTTCCTGGGCGAGGGCGGCAAGCGCGGCGACGGCGTCGTTCGATTCCATGGGATCATTCTATCATTCGATAATTATCGAATTGTTACGGAAACCGCGAAAGCCGATTGCCGCGTCGCGCGGGATGCCTCGTCGCGGCTTCAGGACTTCCGGCCGCGCGTTGCCGAAGCCCGGCGCCAGCGGCCTTCGACCTTGAAGTGGCGCTCGGGCTTCGGCTTCGGCATCAGCAGGTTCTTGCCCGCGGCTTGCCGCGACACCTTGTGCGCTAGGATGGCGGCGGCGAGTTGTTCCGCGCTCAGGACGATGGCGGCGTGTTCGCCCGCGGGCGCATAGCCGGCGAGATTTGCCGAGACGGCGACGATGCGCTCGGCGGTGTCGGCATTTCGGCGCTGGCCCGCCAGCATCTCCTGGCCTGCCGGCGTCAGCGTGAAGCCGTTCCCTGCAGCCGCGATCAGGCCGCTGGCGGAGAGCCGCCGGAACGCCTCGCCGAGCTTTTCGGGGAAAGGCACGAAACCTTGAATCAGATCGGCGGCAGCCACGATCTCGACCAGCTCCGCCGGCCGGCGCTTGGCGGCGAGCGCCGCGGCCATCAGGACGACCACATCAATTTCGGGGAGCGGGGGCATTGCATGACCTTTGCATAATGAAGGCACGCGCGCGCGTCCGGAACGCACGGCGGGCGCGCCATCGCGGCGCGGAAGAACGTCTGATGCGGGGCCTTGCAACCCCGCGCGAGGCTGGAGTGTACTGGTTTGCGGCCCGTCCGGGCTGCCGGCGTCGCCGCGGCAACGCCCAGCGCCGGCCCGGTCACGTCGCGTCGGTGTCTTCGCCCGCCAGGAAGCGCTCGAACTCGGGCAGCGGCACCGGCCGGCTGAACAGGTAGCCCTGGCAGGCGTGGCAGCCGATCCGGGCGAGGAATTCCCGCTGCTTCTCGGTCTCGACGCCCTCGGCAATGACGCCAAGGCCCATGCTCTGGGCCAGCGCGACGATGGTGCGGGCGATCGCGGCGTCGTTGGGATCGGTGAGGATGTCGCGCACGAAGGACTGGTCGATCTTCAGCTGATAGAGGGGCAAACGCTTGAGGTAGGAGAGCGAGGAATAGCCGGTGCCGAAGTCGTCCAGCGAAAACTCGACGCCTTTGGCTTTCAGGGCCGCCATCTTGGCGATGACGTCGTCCACGTCTTCCAGCAGCAGGCTTTCCGTCAGTTCCAGCTTGAGCCGCTCCGGGCTGGCGCCGCTGTAATCGAGCACGGCCAGCACCTGGTCCACGAAGTCGGCATGGCGAAACTGGCGCGCGCTGACATTCACGGCCACCGTGAGGTGCGCCGTCTCCCGCCGCGCCGCCCACGCCACCAGCTGCGCGCAGGCGGTTTCCAGCACGCGTTGGCCGATCGCCAGGATCAGCCCGGTTTCCTCGGCGAGGGGAATGAAGTCGGCCGGGGAAACCAGCCCGCGGCGCGGATGCTGCCAGCGCACCAGGGCTTCCGCGCCGGTCACGCGGCCCCTGCCGTCCACCTGCGCCTGGTAGTAGATGAGGAATTGACCGTGCAGCAAGCCCTGGTGCAGGTCGATTTCCAACGCGGCGCGGGCCGTGACCGCGGCCTGCATTTTCGGATCGAAGAAGCGCAAGGTGGCGCGGCCGGCCGCCTTGGCCTGGTACATCGCCAGGTCCGCCCGCTTGAGCAGGTCTTCGACGGTCGCCCTTTCCCCGCCGAAAAGCGTGACGCCGATGCTCTGCGTGCTGCGATGATGGCGGCCGGCCAGAAGATAGGAGTGGTTGAGGGTCGCGCGGATCTTCTCGCCGACGAGCTCCGCCTGGGAGGCGGCCTGCTGCGGGTTCTCGCTCAAGCCCTCGAGCATGACGATGAACTCGTCGCCGCCGAGGCGGGCGACGGTATCGCCTTCGCGCACGCAGGTGACCAGGCGCTGGGCGACCTGTTGCAGCAGGAGATCGCCGATATCGTGGCCGAGGGTGTCGTTCAAGGTCTTGAAATTGTCCAGATCGATGAACAGCAGCGCCCCGCCGCGCTCGCCGCGGGCGCTGGAGACCAGCGCCTGCTGCAAGCGATCGAGCAGCAGCCGCCGGTTGGGCAAGCGCGTCAGCGGATCGTAGAAGGCCAGTTCCTGAATTTCCTCGGCGGCGGCCTTGCGCTCGGAGATGTCGCGCGACGCGCCGTAGAGGAAGCGTTGCCGGTCTATCTCGATGCCGCAGGCGCTGATCTCGACGTCGATGATCTTGCCGTCGCTGCGCTTGTGCCGGGTTTCGAATACCGCGGTGCCTTGCGTGGCGATCAGGGCGCTGCTGCGTTCCCGAACGATCTCGAGCTTGTCCTCGACTTCCCAGTCGCTGTCATGCAAACGGCCGATCGCCGTCTTGTCGAAGCCGAGCATCCTGAGGAACGCGTCGTTGGCCTCGATCAGCAAGCCGTCGCCGTCCAGTATGTGGATGCCGTCGCTGGCGGTGCGCAGCGTCGTTTCCAGGCGTTTGCGTTCCGCCGCCATCTTCTGGAACAGGCTGGCGTTGTCGATGGCGATGCTGGCCTGATTCGCGAACAGGGTCAGCAGCGTCTGATCCCGCAGCGTGAAGGCGCCGCCGCCGCGCTTGCCCATCGCCGACAAGCCGCCGGTGATGGTGCCGCGGCAGATCAGCGGCACCAGGAGGCTCGACGCCAGGCCCGGCTCCCAGCGGGCGCTGGAGTTCAAGTCGAAACTGCCGCCTTCGCCGAACCGCAGCGGGCGCTGGTTGGACAGCACCCAGCCGCAGGCGCCTTCGTGGATCGGGAAGATCTGGCCGAGAATCATCGATGCATATTTGCCGCTGCCGGCGCGATAGGTGAACGTCTGCCCATCGGCATCGATGATCGGCACGACCAGCGTTTCGGCCTGGACGACCTGGCACGCGGTCTCGGCCACCAGCGCCAGCACGTTTTCGAGATCCAGCTCGGCGACCAGGCGCTCGCCGAGACGCAGCAGGAGCGTCAACTCCGCCTGGCTCAGGTCGGCAAGTCCGACTTGGTCGCCGGGCACGTTCATCGGGGGAAACGGCCTGTGCCGACGCTACGGCGCATGCCGTCGCTCAAATCGTGACGTTGTAATCGGACGCGGCGACATCGAGATAGTACGCGCCGACGCCTCGCACATCCGCCTCGACGATGAGGTCGTCGGGCACCGAGAACGCCATGGCGTCGACGCAGATCTGGCAAATGCTGTAGCGGACGCCGAGATCGCGGGCGCTGCGAATGAGCTCGTCCAGTTGCGCGATGCCCTTGCGGCGCATGATCCGGCGCACGATCATCGGCCCCAGGCCGCCGAAGTTGAGCTGCGACAGCGGCAGATGGCAGGCGCCATCGTGATTGAGGCCGCGCACCACGTGCTGCAAGGCCGTATCGGTTTCCAGATTGCGGCCCTGGCCGCCGCGCAGCCTGGCGAACCACTTGGCCGGCGAGAACAGCGACCGCGGCTTGCGCAGGCAATTGGCGCCGTAGAGCACGAACCACATGCTCATCTCCATGCCCATTGCCTGGAATCCGGCGGCGATCTCGAATGCCACCAGCGCCTTGTCCAGTTCGCCGCTGACCAGCAGGACCGTGCCCTTCTTCTTGGGCTTCTGGGCAGCGTCGATCGGCGACGTGAGCAGGCTGTCCACGCCTAGCCGCCGACGCGGATCAGAACGCTGACGCTGCGGCGTGCGCCCGCCACCACGTCGACGACGGCATGGCCGTTGGCGAGACAGAAATCGCGGACGGAGGATTCGAAGATCGGGTCGTTTCCCGTGATCAGGAGCGTCTGTCCCGCGTCGAGGTTCCTGACCGACTTGGCGAGCTCGATCAAGGGCACCGGACAGCACACGCCCGACACATCCAGGCGCAGGTCAATCGGCGTAGGCATCATCTCCCCTTCACGGCGCAATCGGGCTTGCAGGTCGAGCGCACGGACCACGCTGCCTGCCTTCCCCCTCGAAAGGATCCATACTTTCGTTTTTTTCTCGCGGTCGGTTGCCGGCCGCCGAGTATTACTTTGGCCTAATATACCTAAGCTTTGTCGCCCTGTCACTGAAAACTGCGCCGACGGCGGGACGGCGCCAAGCCCGACGTCGATGACGCGGGCAACCTGCGGCGCGGGCAGGCCATCAGAGACCGCGGAGACGAAAAAATACCCGGCACGCGGCCGTGTATTTCTTGCTGCGGCGACGCCTGATCTTCAGGCGGCCGGCGCTGGCGCCGTCGGCGCCGGTCCCGGCGCGGCATCGCCGCCCGACGACTTCGGCAACACACTGGTCGGCTTGGGCGGACGCGGCGGCTTGCCGCCCATGATGTCGTCGATCTGGTCGGCGTCGATGGTTTCCCATTCGAGCAGCGCCGCGGTCATGGCCTCGACCTTGTCGCGGTTGTCCTCGATCAGCTTCTTCGCCCGCGCGTACTGCTCGTCGAGAATGCGGCGGATTTCGCCGTCGACTTTCTGCAGCGACGCTTCCGACATGTTCTTGTGCGTGGTGACCGAACGGCCGAGGAATATCTCGCCGTCCTCTTCGCCATAGACCATCGGCCCCAGGCTGTCGGACATGCCCCACTGCGTCACCATGCGCCGCGCCAGATCGGTGGCGCGCTGGAAGTCGTTCGAAGCGCCGGTGGTCATCTGGTTCATGAAGATTTCTTCGGCGATGCGGCCGCCGAAAAGCACCGTGATGGTGCTGAGCAGGCGAATGCGATCCTGGCTGTAGCGATCTTCCGTCGGCAATTGCATGGTCAGGCCCAGGGCGCGGCCGCGCGGGATGATCGTGACCTTGTGCACCGGATCGGTCTTCGGCAGCAGCTTGGCGACCACCGCATGGCCGGATTCGTGGTAGGCGGTATTGCGGCGCTCTTCCTCGGGCATGATCATCGAGCGGCGCTCGGCGCCCATCATGATCTTGTCCTTGGCGCGCTCGAAATCCTCCATGTCGACCAGGCGCTTGTTGCCGCGCGCGGCGAACAGCGCAGCTTCGTTCACCAGGTTCGCCAGGTCGGCGCCGGAGAAGCCGGGGCAGCCGCGCGCCAGCACCGAGGCGTCGACGTCGGTCGACAGCGGCACCTTGCGCATGTGCACCTTGAGGATCTGCTCGCGGCCGCGGATGTCGGGCAGCGGCACCACCACCTGGCGGTCGAAGCGGCCCGGACGCAGCAGCGCCGGGTCGAGCACGTCGGGGCGGTTGGTGGCGGCGATGACGATGACGCCGACGGAAGGCTCGAAGCCGTCCATCTCGACCAGCAGCTGGTTCAGCGTCTGCTCGCGCTCGTCGTTGCCGCCGCCGAGGCCGGCGCCGCGCTGGCGGCCGACGGCATCGATTTCGTCGATGAAGATGATGCACGGCGAGGCCTTCTTCGCCTGCTCGAACATGTCGCGCACGCGCGCGGCGCCGACGCCGACGAACATCTCGACGAAGTCGGAACCGGAGATCGAGAAGAACGGCACCTTGGCTTCGCCGGCGATGGCCTTGGCCAGCAGCGTCTTGCCGGTACCCGGCGAGCCGACCATCAGCACGCCGCGCGGAATGCGGCCGCCGAGCTTCTGGAACTTGGAGGGATCGCGCAGGAATTCGACGAGTTCGCCGACTTCCTCCTTCGCCTCGTCGCAGCCGGCGACGTCGGCGAAGGTGATGCTGTTGGCGGATTCATCGAGCATGCGCGCCTTGCTCTTGCCGAACGAGAACGCGCCGCCCTTGCCGCCGCCCTGCATCTGGCGCATGAAGAACACCCAGACGCCGATCAGCAGCAGCATCGGGAACCAGGAGACGAAGATGTTCATGAGGAAGGATTGTTCCTCCTCGGGCTTGGCGACGACCTTGACGTTGTTCTTCAGCAGGTCGGACACCATCCACAAATCGGGCGGCGCGTAGGAGGTGATCTTCTTGCCTTCCTGCGTCGTCGCCTCGAGCGTGCGCCCTTGGATCACGACCTTGGCAATGTGGCCCTGCTTGACCTCGTCGAGGAACTGCGAATACTCCATCGTGGTCTGCGCTGTCTGCCGGGCATTGAACTGGTTGAACACCGTCATCAGCACGACGCCGATCACCAGCCAGACCGCGAAATTCTTGAAGAGATTGTTCAAAGCCTTACCTCACGATTTGCCCACCGAACGGGCATTCTAGACATTTTCAGCCTGCTTGCAAACGCTAACCGACCACCTTGCGCCGGGCCAGCAGATAGGTTTCGGCGCTGCGATCGCGGGACGCCGCGGGCTTTCTCACCGCCACCGTCTCGAACGCCAGTTTGACCGCCTTCAGCAAATCCGTAAAGTCCGACCCTTGAAATACCTTGACCAGCAAATCGCCTCCGGGTTTCAGGTGGTCGCGACAAAATTCGAGGGTCAGTTCCGCCAGGTGCATGATCCGCGCCTGGTCGGACACCGCTATGCCTGATATGTTGGGGGCCATGTCCGACAATACAAGGTCCACCGGCCGCCCGCCGAGCGCGGCTTCGAGCTGATGCAGCACCGCATCCTCGCGGAAATCGCCCTGGATGAATTCGACGCCGTTCATCGGCGTCATCTCCAGCAGGTCCAGCGCGATCAGCCGGCCGCCCGGCTGCACGCGCTTCGCCGCGTACTGGCACCAGCTGCCCGGCGCCGCTCCGAGGTCGACGACCGTCATGCCCGGCCGGAGCAGGCGATCCTTCTCGTCGATCTCGATCAGCTTGAAGACGGCGCGCGAACGCCAGCCTTCGGCCTTCGCCTTCTGGACGTAGGGATCGTTGACATGCTCCTGCATCCACACCTTGCTCTTTTTGTGCCGACGGGATTTCTGGGTCATCGCGCTAGAATAGGGACATGATCGAACTTACCTCTGAACAGCGTCGGGCACTGCGCGCCGACGCCCACCACCTGCATCCTCTCGTCACCGTCGCCGGCAAGGGCCTCAGCGATTCAGTGCTGAAGGAAATCGACCGCAGCCTGGCCGCCCACGAGCTCATCAAGGTCAAGCTCCAGGGCATCGAGCGCGACGACAGCGCCGCGCTGCTCGAGCAGATCTGCACGGAACTGCACTGCGCGCCGGTGCAGCGCATCGGCAACGTCCTGATCCTCTGGCGCGAAAAGCCCGCAGAGGAAAAAACCGCCGCGGCGCCCCGACGCAAGCCGAAAGCGAAGCCGCAAACCAAGAAGGCGGCCGCCGCCGCGCTCGAACGTCCGCGCCGCCGCACCACCGCGCGATCCAGCTAGCGCCGCCCCGGGGCTCAAGGGCGCGACGCGCCCGCGTCAAGCGCCGCCGTCATCGCATCCGGCGTCGCGCCGAGCGGCGCCATGACGCCATGGCGGCTACTCGTAGCGGACGTCGAGGATTTCGTATTCGCGCCTGCCGCCGGGCGTATTGACTTCGGCGACGTCGCCGGCGTACTTGCCGATCAGCGCGCGGGCGACCGGGGAATTCAAGGAAATCTTGCCGTGCTTGAGATCCGCCTCGTCGTCGCCGACGATCTGGTAGATCACGGTCTGGCCGCCCTCGATGTCTTCGAGTTCCAGCGTCGCGCCGAAGACGACGCGGCCGTCGGCATCCAGCGCCGTCGGGTCGATGATCTGGGCGTTGGCGAGCTTGCCTTCGACCTCGGCGATGCGGCCCTCGATAAAGCCTTGGCGTTCCTTGGCGGCATCGTATTCGGCGTTCTCCGACAGGTCGCCATGGGAGCGCGCTTCGGCGATGGCGGCCACGACGCTGGGCCGCTCGATGGTCTTCAGGCGCTTCAACTCTTCGCGCAGCATTTCCGCGCCGCGCAGCGTCAGGGGGAACTTGCTCATGCCAGTTCCTTGTGCAGCGCCTGCAGCGCATAAGTCTCGAGGCCCTTGTGGCGCATGCCTTCGCAGGCGGCGCGGCCGCCCTCGACGGTGGTGAACAGCGTCACCTTCTGCGCCAGCGCGCTGGTGCGGATGGAACGCGAATCGACGATCGCCGTGCGCTTCTCCTCGACCGTGTTGATGATGAGGACGATTTCGTTGTTCTTGATCATATCGACGACGTGCGGACGGCCTTCATTGACCTTGTTCACGGCCGTGACGGGAATGCCGGCCTCCTGGATGGCGGCCGCGGTGCCGCGCGTGGCAAGCAGCGTGAAGCCCAGCTCAAAAAGCTCGCGCGCCACCTGGACCGCCTTGGGCTTGTCGGCGGGCTTGACGCTGATAATGACCTTGCCCGCCTTCGGCAGCTTGGTGCCCGAAGCCACCTGCGACTTGACGTAGGCTTCGCCGAAGGTGCGGCCGACGCCCATCACCTCGCCGGTGGACTTCATCTCGGGGCCGAGGATGGTGTCGACGCCGGGGAACTTGATGAACGGGAACACCGCTTCCTTGACTGAAAAATACGGTGGAATCACTTCCTTCGTCACGCCCTGGTCGGCCAGCGAGCGGCCGGCCATGCAGCGCGCCGCGATCTTCGCCAGCGGCAGGCCGGTGGCCTTGGAAACGAAAGGCACGGTGCGCGAGGCGCGCGGATTCACTTCGAGCACATAGACGACGGCATCGTCGCCCTGCCCCTGGATGGCGAACTGGACGTTCATCAAGCCGACGACGTTGAGGCCCTTGGCCATCTGCTCGGTCTGGCGGCGCATTTCGTCCTGCAGCTTCTTCGACAGGTTGTAGGGCGGCAGCGAACACGCCGAATCGCCCGAATGCACGCCTGCCTGCTCGATGTGTTCCATGATGCCGCCGATGATCACCTGCTTGCCGTCCGACAGCGCGTCGACATCGACTTCGGTGGCGTCGTTCAAGAAGCGGTCGAGCAGCACCGGCGAATCGTTGGACACCTTGATCGCCTCGCGCATGTAGCGCTCGAGATCCTTCTGCTCGTGCACGATTTCCATGGCGCGGCCGCCAAGCACGTAGGAGGGCCGCACCACCAGCGGATAGCCGATCTCGGCCGCCATGCGGATGGCGTCCGCCTCGTTCCTCGCGGTACGGTTGGGCGGCTGCTTCAGGCCAAGGTCGTTGAGCAGTTTCTGGAAGCGCTCGCGGTCCTCGGCGGCGTCGATCATGTCCGGACTGGTGCCGATGATCGGCACGCCGAAGGCTTCGAGCTCGCGCGCGCGCTTCAGCGGCGTCTGGCCGCCGAACTGCACGATGACGCCGGTGGGCTGCTCGACGGCGACGATCTCGAGGATGTCTTCGAGCGTCAGCGGCTCGAAGTAGAGTCGGTCGGAGGTGTCGTAGTCGGTCGACACCGTCTCGGGGTTGCAGTTGACCATGATGGTTTCATAGCCGTCCTCGCGCATGGCGAGCGCGGCATGGACGCAGCAGTAGTCGAACTCGATGCCCTGGCCGATGCGGTTGGGACCGCCGCCGAGCACCATGATCTTCTTGTTGTTCGTCGGCCGCGCTTCGCACTCGTCCTCGTAGGTCGAGTACATGTAGGCGGTGGACGTGGCGAATTCGGCGGCGCAGGTATCGACGCGCTTATACACCGGGCGCACGCCCAGCGCGTGGCGGCGCTGGCGCACTGCCGTCTCGGTGGCGCCGCTGAGGCTGGCGATGCGGCGATCCGAGAAACCCTTGCGCTTGAGGCCGCGCAAGCGCTCGGCATCGAAGCCGTCGAGCGCCTGGCCGCGGATTTCCCCTTCGATCTTGACGAGTTCCTCGATCTGCACGAGGAACCACGGATCGATCCGGGTGAGCTTGAAGATTTCGTCGAACGTGAAGCCGCTGCGGAAGGCCTGGCCCAGATACCACATGCGCTGGGCACCGGGGTTGGCCAGTTCGTGCGCGATTTCCTCGCGCTCGGCGTCGATCTCGTCGAGGCCGTAGACGCTGGTCTCCAGGCCGCGCAAGGCTTTCTGCAGCGATTCCTGGAAGTTGCGGCCCATCGCCATGACTTCGCCGACGGATTTCATCTGCGTCGTCAGGCGCTCGTTGGCGAGCGGGAATTTCTCGAAGGCGAAGCGCGGCACCTTGGTGACGACGTAGTCGATCGACGGCTCGAAGGAAGCCGGCGTGGCGCCGCCGGTGATGTCGTTCTTGAGCTCGTCGAGCGTGTAGCCGCAGGCGAGTTTCGCCGCGATCTTGGCGATCGGAAAACCGGTCGCCTTCGAGGCCAGCGCCGAGGAACGCGACACGCGCGGGTTCATCTCGATGACGATCATGCGGCCGTCGTCGGGATTGATGGCGAACTGGACGTTGGAGCCGCCGGTGTCGACGCCGATCTCGCGCAGCACCGCGATGCTGGCGTTGCGCATGATCTGGTATTCCTTGTCGGTCAGCGTCTGCGCCGGCGCGACGGTGATCGAGTCGCCGGTATGCACGCCCATCGGGTCGAGGTTCTCGATCGAGCAGACGATGATGCAGTTGTCGTGCTTGTCGCGCACGACTTCCATCTCGAATTCCTTCCAGCCCAGCAAGGACTCCTCGATCAGCAGTTCCTTGGTCGGCGAGGCCTCGAGGCCGCGCTTGCAGATCTCGACGAATTCTTCCTGATTGTAGGCGATGCCGCCGCCGCTGCCGCCCATGGTGAACGAGGGCCGGATGATCGACGGGAAGCCGAGCACGACCTGCACCTGCAAGGCTTCTTCCATGCTGTGGGCGATGGCCGACCGCGCCGAGCCGAGGCCGATCTTGGTCATCGCCTGCTTGAACTTCTCGCGGTCTTCGGCCTTGTCGATGGCTTCCTTCGAGGCGCCGATCATTTCGACGCCGTACTTGTCCAACACGCCGTGCTTGGCGAGGTCGAGCGCGCAATTGAGCGCCGTCTGGCCGCCCATGGTCGGCAGGATGGCGTCGGGCCGCTCCTTGGCGATGATGTTTTCCAGCACCTGCCAGGTGATCGGCTCGATGTAGGTGACGTCGGCCATCTCCGGGTCGGTCATGATCGTCGCCGGGTTGGAATTCACCAGGATGACCTTGTAGCCTTCGTCGCGCAACGCCTTGCAGGCCTGCGCGCCGGAATAGTCGAACTCGCAGGCCTGGCCGATGATGATCGGGCCGGCGCCGATGATGAGGATGGAATGTAGGTCTGTGCGTTTGGGCATAAAAGTCTTCACCGCCGAGGCGCCGAGGCACAGAGAAAACACACTCTCTAGCGGACTCGGCGTCTCGGCGCCTCGGCGGTTAGGTTTTTGTCTTTTCCATCATCACGATGAAACGGTCGAACAGGTAGCCGACGTCGTGCGGGCCGGGGCTCGCCTCGGGGTGGCCCTGGAAGCAGAAGGCGGGGCGGTCGGTCCAGGCCAGGCCTTGCAGGCTGTTGTCGAACAGCGAAACGTGGGTCACCTTGACGTTGGCCGGCAAGGTCGCCGGATCGACGGCGAAGCCGTGGTTCTGGCTGGTGATCAGCACCTGGCCGGTCTCCAGGTCTTTGACCGGGTGATTGGCACCGTGGTGGCCGAATTTCATTTTCAGCGTCTTGCCGCCGCCGGCCAGGCCCATCAGCTGATGGCCCAGGCAGATGCCGAAGGTCGGCAGCTTTTTGTCGAGAAACTCGCGGATGGCGGCGATGGCGTAATCGCAGGGCTCCGGGTCGCCGGGGCCGTTGGAAAGGAAAATGCCGTCGGGATTGAGCGCCAGCACCTCGGCGGCCGACGTCTGCGCCGGCACCACGGTCAGCCGGCAACCGCGCGCCGCCAGCATGCGCAGGATGTTGCGCTTGACGCCGAAGTCGTAGGCGACGACGTGGAACCTGGCATGCTGTTGCGGCATGTAGCCCTTGCCCAATCGCCACTCGCCCTCGTTCCAGGCGTAGGGCTTGTCGACGCACACCACCTTGGCGAGGTCCATGCCGGCGAGCCCGGGGAAGGCGCGCGCCTGCGCCACGGCGGCTTCGGCATCGGCGTGGTCGCCGGTCTCCAGGCAGCCAGCCTGGGCGCCTTTCTCGCGCAGGATGCGCGTGAGCTTGCGGGTGTCGATATCGGCGATGGCGACGACGTTCTCGGCCTTGAGGTACGCGGAAAGCGTCTGCTCGCTGCGGAAGTTGGAGGCCACCAGCGGCAAATCGCGGATGACGAGGCCGGCGGCATGAACCCTGGTGGATTCGCAGTCTTCGCGATTGACGCCGGTGTTGCCGATATGGGGATAGGTCAGCGTGACGATTTGCCGGCAGTAGGAAGGATCGGTGAGGATCTCCTGGTAGCCGGTCATGGCGGTGTTGAACACCACCTCGCCGACCGCACGGCCGACGGCGCCGATGCCCTTGCCCCGAAAGACCGTCCCGTCGGCTAAAGCAAGTAAGGCGGGCGGAAACTGGGACACGATGGGACTCCTGAACAAGGTATTGCGCGGCTGCGGGCAAACCGTGCAATTGTACCCGATCAGCGCAGTCCGAGCACGTCCTGCATGTCGAAAAGCCCCTTGACGCGGCCGCGCATGAAGCGGGCGGCGCGCAGGGAACCCTGCGCATAGGGCATGCGGCTGGCCGACTTGTGGGTGATTTCGATGCGCTCGCCGGTGCCGGCGAAGAGCACCGTATGGTCGCCGACGATGTCGCCGCCGCGCACCGTGGCAAAGCCGATCTGCGTCGCCGGCCGCTCGCCGGTGTGGCCCTCGCGACCATAGACCGCGCAGTCGGCAAGGCTGCGGCCCAGCGCCGCGGCCACCACTTCGCCCATGCGCAGCGCGGTGCCGGACGGCGCATCGACCTTGTGGCGGTGATGCGCCTCGATGACCTCGACGTCGTAGCCTTCGTTGAGGATGCGCGCGGCGACGTCGAGCAGCTTGAAGACGGCATTGACGCCGACGGCCATGTTCGGCGCGAAGACGATGGGAATGTCGCGCGCGATGTCCTGGATCGCCAGCTTCTGCTCGGTGGTGAAGCCCGTCGTGCCGACGACCGCATGCACGCCGTGCTTGCGGCAGATTTCCAGGTGCTTGAGCGTGCCCTCGGGCCGCGTGAAGTCGATCAGGCAGTCGGCCTTGGCGAGCGCGGCGTCGACGTCGTCGGTCACGCAGACGCCGCACGGCGCCCCGACGAGTTCCCCGGCATCCTTGCCGAGAAACGGGCTGCCCGGCATTTCCAGGGCGGCGGCGAGTTCGGCGTCCGGCGCGGCCAATACCGCCTCGATCAGCGTGCGTCCCATGCGGCCGCCGCTGCCGGCGATGGCAAATCGTATCTTGTTCATGTCTGGAGCTCTATTGCGAAACAGCGGGCGCCGGCGCCGCGACCTTGGCGACTTCGGGCTTGTTGGCTTCTTCGGGCTTGGGCTGCGGGGCTTCGTCGGCCTTCGGTTGCGGTCCCTTGATCTCGATCATGCGCGTCGCCGGCTTCGCCGCCGCAGTCTCCGCCCCGCCGCTCTCGGCGACGACGTCGCCATCGACGCGCGCCAGCTTGCCGTCTTCAAAGAACACGACGAAGCGCCGGTGCTGCACCTCGCCGTCGCCCTTTTGCAGGCGATAGACGTAGTCCCAGCGGTCGGCATGGAAAACGTCGGTCAGCAACGGCGTGCCGAGGACGAAGCGCACCTGGTCCTTGGTCAGGCCGGGCTTGAGCTGCGCGACCATTTCCTGGGTCACCATGTTGCCCTGGCGCACGTCGATGCGGTAGGGATGCAGGTAGGGCGAAATGTCGAGCGCGCTGGAAATGCTCGATCCGATCCCCGACGTGTCCGGCACGCTCGAACAGGCGGCAAGCAAGGGTATGGCAAGGCAACAGGCAAGCTTCTTCATGTCTTCGGATTCGTTCGGGGAGGGATGCCGCACTCTCAAACCGGCGCGAACACTATATCATAAGCGTATCAACCCTTTGCCCCGCCATGACCAATCCTCAAGAGCTCAAGAACATCGGCCTCAAGGCGACGCTGCCGCGGCTCAAGATCCTCGAACTGTTCCAGCACGCCCAGGCTGCATCCGGCGTCCGCCACATGACGGCGGAAGACGTCTACCGCCATCTGATCGCGCAGGGCAAGGACATCGGGCTGGCGACCGTCTATCGCGTCCTCACCCAGTTCGAGCAGGCCGGCCTGCTGACGCGCCACCATTTCGAAACCGGCAAGGCGGTATTCGAACTCAACGAGGGCAAGCATCACGACCACCTCGTCTGCCTCCAGTGCGGCAAGGTCGTCGAGTTCTACGACGCCGAAATCGAGAAGCGCCAGGCCAAGATCGCCCGCGACCGCGGCTTCGCCGTCGCCGAGCATGCGCTGTATCTCTACGTCGACTGTCTCAAGGAAGACTGCCCGAACAAGAAGGCCTCCGAGTAGGCTGGAGAGCAGCGGCTAGAGCCCCAGCATCTCGCGCGCGTGCTCGCGCGTGGTGTCCGTGATGCGCACGCCGCCGAGCATGCGCGCAATCTCGTCGATGCGGGCCGGCGCATCCAGCGGCGTCACCCGCGAAAGCGTCGCGCCGTCGTGCATTTCCTTGGCGATGGACCACTGCCAATCGGCCTGGGCGGCCACTTGCGGCAAATGGGTGACGCACAGCACCTGGCGCTCGCTGCCGAGCTCCTTCAGCAGCCGGCCGACGATTTCGGCGACGCCGCCGCCGATGCCGACATCCACTTCGTCGAAGATCAGCGTCGGCGCTTCGCCGGCGCTGCTGGCGATGACCTGGATCGCCAGGCCGATGCGCGAAAGCTCGCCGCCCGACGCCACTTTCGCCAGCGGCCGCAGCGGCTGGCCGGCGTTGGCGGCGACCATGAACTCGATGCTTTCCATGCCGCTGGCCGCCGGTTCCGCCAGCGTCTCGAGCGCCACCTCGAAGCGGCCGCCCGCCATCGCCAATTGCTGCATCGACGCGGCGACCGCCTGCGACAATTCCGCCGCCGCCCGCTTGCGCGCCGCGGAGAGCTTCTTCGCCAGCGCGCGATAAGCCTCCAGCGCCGCCGCTTCGCGCTGGGCCAGGGCTTCGGGATCGGCGCTCAAGCGCAATTCTTCGAGGCGGCTGCGCAGGCGCTCCAGCGTTTCCGCCAATTCCTCCGGCGCCACGCGATGCTTGCGCGCCGCCGCCATCACCGCCTCGATGCGGGCTTCCAACTCGGCGAGCCGACCCGGATCGACGTCGAGCCGCTCGCGGTAGCGCGCCAGCGCATGCACGGCTTCGGACAACTGGATGCGCGCGCCTTCGAGCAGTTCGACCGGTTCGGCCAGCGCCGCGTCGTGCTCGACGAGATGGGACAGGCGGCTGGCGGACTGGTCGAGCAGGCTGCCCGCCGCGGCCTCGGATTCGTCGAGCAGCGCCAGCGCGCCTTCGACGCCCTCGATCAGGCTCACCGCGTGCGCCAGGCGCCGGTGTTCGGCGTTCTCCTCGGCCCAGCGCGCCGCGTCGAAGCTCAGGGTTTCGAGTTCGCGCACCTGGAACTCGGTCATCTCGCGCTCGCGCAGCGCCGCCTCGGCGTCGCGCGAAGCGGCCTCGCGCGCCGTGCGCAACGCACGCCATTCGTGGAAGCTTGCCGCCACCACCTTCGCCGTTTCGAGCTGTCCCGCCCGCGCGTCGACCAGGCGCCGCTGCGCCTCGGCCTTGAGCAGCGAGAGATGGGCATGCTGGCCGTGGATGTCGGCGAGGAAAGCCGCCGCCTCGCGCAACTGCCCGGCGGTCGCCGGCATGCCGTTGAGATAGGCACGCGAACGCCCGCCGGCGTCGACGAGGCGCCGCACCAGCAGGCTGTCTTCAGCCTCGAAATCGTTGGCGCGCAGCCAGGCCGACAGCGGGCTGTCGGCCGGCGCATCGAATTCCGCGGCGATTTCGGCACGCTCGCAACCGACGCGCACCACGGCGCCTTCGGCGCGCTCGCCCAGCACCAGCGAGAGCGCATCGACGAGGATCGACTTGCCGGCGCCGGTCTCCCCCGTCAGCACGCCGAAGCCCGCCGCAAACTCGAGTTCGAGCTTGTCGACGATGACGTAGTCGCGGATGAAGAGGCGTCGCAGCATGAGCCGGGCCTAGGCGTGCTTGGGCGCCGCGCTCCAGTGCAGCTTTTCGCGCAGCATGGCGAAATAGCTGTAGCCGGGCGGGTGCAGAAGGGTGACGGAATGGCTGGAGCGCGCGATGCGCACGCAGTCGCCGGCATGGGCGTCGAAGCGGGCCTGGCCGTCGAAATGCACGCGCCCGTCGTGAGGCGCCAGCAGCGTCAGGTCGACGCGGCTCTTGTCGCTGATGGTAATCGGTCGATTCGAGAGCGCATGCGGGCATAGCGGCACGACGGCGATGCCGGCGATCGCCGGCTGCAATATCGGGCCGTTGGCGGACAGCGCGTAGGCGGTGGAACCGGTCGGCGTCGCGACGATCATGCCGTCGGCGCGCAGCACGTAGAGAAATTCGCCGTCGACTTCGACTTTCAACTCGATCATGCGGCCGACATCGCCCTTGTTGACCACCACGTCGTTCAAGGCCAGCGTCTGGAACACGCACAGACCGCCGCGCAGCACTTCGGCGTTGAGCAGGAAGCGCTGCTCGGCCTGGAAGCGGCCGGCGAGCAGGTCTTCCATGCTGGCGAGCATGTCCTCGCGGGCGATGTCGGTCATGAAGCCGAGGCGGCCCTGGTTCACGCCCACCAGCGGGACGTCGGTTTCGGCCAGGCGACGCGCGGAATGGAGCATGGTGCCGTCGCCGCCGAGCACGATCGCGACATCGGCCGTCTCGCCGATAGCCTCGTAGCTCGCCACGTCGAAGCCGTCGGGACCGATGGAGGCGGCGGTGCCATCTTCGAGCAGCACGCGCACTTCCCGCTCGCGCAGGAAAGCGGCGAGCACGCGCAGGGATTCGGCCACCTCGGGGCTGCGGTACTTGCCGATCAGCGCGGCGGTGCGGATTTGCTGGCCTGTCATGGGCCGTGATTAAACCATAAAGCCATGCGGCTTTTATCGAAAGCCCGGTCGCTATTGCCGAAAGCCGCATGGCTTTTCCGCCCGCGAAGTTGGCTACAATTGGCCCATGCTAGACAAGCGCGCCCAAACTCTGCTCAAGACGCTGATCGAACACTACATCGCCGAAGGGCAGCCGATCGGTTCGCGCACGCTTTCCCGGCACTCGGGGCTCGAGCTTTCGCCGGCGACGATACGCAACGTCATGTCCGACCTGGAAGGCATGGGTTTCATCACCAGTCCCCACACCTCGGCCGGACGGATCCCGACGCCGCGCGGTTATCGCTTGTTTGTCGACACGCTGCTGACCGTCAAGCCGCTGGCGCAACAGGACATTTCCAACATCAAGGAGGCGATCCAGCCCGACCAGCCGCTGCGCGTGCTCGGTCACGCCTCGCAGCTGCTGTCGCAACTCACGCATTTCGCCGGCGTGGTCATCGCCCCGCGCCGGGCGCAGCCGCGCATCCGCCAGATCGAATTCGTCAGCCTGTCGGAAAAACGCATCCTCGTCATCATCGTCACCGCCGACGGCGAAGTGCAGAACCGCATCCTCTTCACCCAGCGCAGCTACACGTCGTCCGAGCTGGTCGAAGCGGCCAACTACCTGAACCAGAACTGCCTCGGCCTCGATTTCGAGCAGATTCGCCATCGCTTGCACGACGAGCTGCGGCGGCTATCCAGCGACATGTCCGAACTCATGAACGCGGCGCTCGAAGTCGGCAGCCAGGCCACCACCGACACGGCGGCGCAATACCTGGTCAGCGGCGAAAAGAATCTGCTCGACGTCGACGACCTCGCCTCGAACATGGCGCGGCTGCGCCAGCTTTTCGCGCTGTTCGAGCAGCGCACGTCGCTGGCGCAACTGCTGGAACTCTCCAATCGCGCCGATGGCGTGCAGGTGTTCATCGGCGGCGAATCGGGCATCGCTCCGCTCGACGAATGCAGCGTCGTCGCCGCGCCCTACGAGGTCGACGGCCAGCTGGTCGGCACCATCGGCGTCGTCGGCCCGACCCGCATGGCCTACGAGCGCGTCATTCCTCTCGTCGACATCACGGCCAAGCTGCTCTCGAGCGCGCTCGCCGCGTCATGAAGACCGCGATCCTGCTGGTCAATCTCGGCACCCCGACCGCGCCGACCGCCCCCGCGCTGCGCCGCTATCTTGCCGAGTTCCTCGGCGACCGCCGCGTCGTCGATCTGCCGCGGCTCCTGTGGTGGCCGATCCTCTACGGCATCATCCTCGTCACGCGGCCGGCGAAGTCGGCGCTGAAATACGCGAAAATCTGGACGCCCGAAGGTTCGCCGCTGCAGGTGCATACCGAACGCCAGGCCAAGCTGTTGCGCGGCCTGCTCGGCGCAACCGGCGACCGGGACGTGCTCGTTGCGTATGCCATGCGCTACGGCGCGCCGGCCGTCGCCGCCGTCCTCGACCGCCTCGTGCAGGACGGCGCCGCGCGCATCCTCGTCCTGCCGCTGTATCCGCAATACGCCGGCAGCACCACCGCCAGCGTCTACGACGCCGTCGCGGCCTGGCGCCGCCAGCCGCCAGCCGTCGAGCTCGTCGAGATCCGCGACTACTGCGATCATCCGGCCTACATCGCCGCCCTGGCGGCGAGCGTGCGCGACCATTGGCAGGCGCACGGCCGGCCCGACAAGCTGGTGATGAGCTTTCACGGCATCCCCAAGCGCGCGGTCGACCGGGGCGATCCGTATGCCGAGCAGTGCCGGCGCACGGCGGCCCTGCTCGCCGCCGCGCTGGACCTGGCGCCGGACACCTGGCAATTGACCTTCCAGTCGCGCTTCGGCGCCGCCGAATGGCTCCAGCCCTACACCCAGCCGACTCTCGAAGCCCTCGCCCGCGGCGGCGTCAAGCGCGTCGATGTCCTCTGCCCCGGCTTCGTCGGCGACTGCCTGGAAACGCTGGAAGAAATCGCCATGGAATGCCGCGACGCCTTCCTTGCCGCCGGCGGCAAGGAGTTCAACTACATCCCCTGCCTGAACGAGCGGCCCGACTGGATCGCCGCGCTGGCGGCCATCGCGCGCGAGCATCTCGGCGCTTGAAATCAGCGGCGGCAGCCAAATATCAGCAGAGTCTGATATATGGAGCCCGCCATGCCCGATGCATTGATCGTCGTCTGCCCCCGCTGCCACGCCTCAAACCGCGTCCCCAAGGCACGCCTCGCCGACGGCGGCACGTGCGGCAAGTGCAAGCAGCCGCTGTTCGCCGGCGCGCCGCTCGAATTGACGGGCCGCAGCTTCGACCAGCACGTCGGCCGTTCCGACCTGCCGATCATCGTCGATTTCTGGGCGCCCTGGTGCGGCCCCTGCCGCATGATGGCGCCGGCCTTCGCACAGGCCGCCCGGCAGTTGGAACCGGCTTGCCGCCTGGCCAAGGTCAATACGGAAGAAGAGCAACAACTGGCGGCGCGCCATGGCATTCGCAGCATCCCGACGCTCGTGGCCTTCCGCAACGGCCGCGAAGTGGCGCGCCAGTCCGGTGCGCTGGATGCGGGGTCGCTGATGCGCTGGATCAGAAGTTCCTTGAGCTAAGCGGCGCAAGCCGCTGTTTATCCTCACCCCTCCCGCCGGTCAATATGTCGTTGTTCGACAACGGCTTAAGTCGTTGCCGACATGGCCGATATGAGCTAAGACGGCGTCATTCGAGCGCCGGGCGATCGGGAGTGAATCATGAAAATTGCCAGCGCCGCGATAGCGATGCAAAGCCAGCACTATCTGGCGATCCAGGACGAGCAAAGCCAAAGCCTGCGGGCGTGGACCGGGCCGCTGCAGCCGGACTTCGCCGGCAACGCCAGCAGCGCGGCAGCAAGCGCATCGCCCGTGCACCTGTCGGCGGCCGGCCTGGCGGCATCATCGGGCGGAGCCGCTGCGCTGCAGCCGGCCGCCGCCACAGCCACGACCGATCCGCGCCTGCAACTCCTCATCGCCCTGCTGGAATGGATGACCGGCAAACGGGTCAGCATCTTCGACGCCAGCCAGTTGCAAGCGCCGGCCGTGGCGCCGATCGCGAGCCAGGTGCCGGCGGGCCAGGCGAACCAGCCGGCGCCAGCGTCGCAGAGCGCCGGCTTCGGCGTCGAGTACGACTACCACGCGTCGCACCAGGAGGTCGAGCAGACCCGTTTTTCGGCCCAGGGCACGATCAACACGGCTGACGGCCGGCAAATCGCCTTCACGCTCGATGTCGCGATGTCGCGCAGCTACAGCGAACAAACGGATGCCAGCCTGCGCGCCGGCGACGGTGTGCGCAAGGATCCGCTGGTCATCAACTTCGGCGGCGCGGCTGCCCAGCTTTCCAGCCAGCATTTCAGCTTCGATCTCAACGGCGACGGCCAGGCCGAGAACGTGCCGCTGCTCGCCAGCGGCAGCGGTTACCTGGCGCTCGATGCGAACCACAACGGCAAGATCGATTCCGGCGCCGAGCTGTTCGGCCCCGCCAGCGGCTCCGGCTTCGCCGAGCTCGCCAAGTACGACCAGGACGGCAACGGCTGGATCGACGAAAACGATCCCGCTTTCAAGCAATTGCAGGTCTGGACGCCGGACGCCAGCGGCCAGGGGAGTTTGTCGTCGCTCGCGGACCACCATGTCGGCGCCCTATTCCTTGGCCATCAGGGCACCGCATTCGAACTGCGCGGCACGCAAAACCAGGACTTGGGCGCGGTACGCGACAGCGGCGTCTATCTTACGGAATCGGGCCAGGCCGGCAGCCTCCAGCAAATCGACCTGACGGTCTGACGAGCGCGTCCGGAAGAAGACTCTAGGGCGGTAATGCCGCGCTTTTCGACCTCTTCCGCGACTTGGATTAGGATAGACTATCGAGGTTTATCCATAACGGAGTTATGTTTATGCCGCGCTTCTCCGACATGAAGATCTGGATACGCCTGACGGCTGCCATCTGGATCGTGCTGGTCATCGCTTGGGCGGGCATGATCTTCTGGGAAAGCTCCGTCAATCGTCAAACCGCGATCGAGCAGGCGCGTGCGTTCTCGCTGTCCATGCATGAAGCGACGCTGGCCGGCCTCACCGGCATGATGATCACCGGCACGGTCGGACAACGCGACGTGCTCCTCGACCAGATCAAGCAACTTTCGATCATCCGCGACCTCAAGGTGATCCGCGGCGAGGCGGTCATCAAGATGTTCGGCCCCGGCAACGCCAAGGACGACACCAAGCCCGACGCGATCGAGCAGCAAGTCCTCGCCACCGGCAAGGAATACAGCGACGTGCAATCGGACAGCAAGGGCGAATTCCTGCGCGTCGTGCGTCCCGCCCTGGCGAGCACGAACTACCTGGGCAAGAACTGCATCATGTGCCACCAGGTGCCGGAAAAGACGGTGCTGGGCATCGTCAGCATGAAGATTTCGCTCGACCACGTCGAGGAAGCCCTCGCCGCCCAGCGCATCAAGTCGCTGCTCGCCGCCATGGGCGTCAGCCTGTTCCTGCTCGGCTTCATCTGGTTCTTCATCCGCAACGTCGTCACCGTCCCGCTCGAACACATGGTCGCCGGCCTGCGCGACATCGCCAGCGGCGAAGGCGACCTGACGCGCCGGCTCGAAGTGAAGGGCCAGGACGAAATCGGCGAAGCCTCGTCCGTATTCAACGCCATGATGGCCAAGTTCTCCGACCTCGTTCGCCATGTCGGCGACTCCGCCGGCCGCGTCTCCTCGGCCGCGCATGGCCTGACCATCAGCGCCAACAAGGTCAATGACGGCTCCCACCGCCAGGACGAGATGTCCACCGCCGCCGCCGGTGCGGTCGAACAAGTCGTCTCCAGCATTTCGGACATCGCCCACAGCACCGAGCGCGTCCATGAACAGTCGCGGGAAAGCGAGCGCCGCTCCGCCGAAGGCAACCAGAGCCTGTCCAAGCTGATCGGCGAAGTCAGCCTGGTCGAGAATACCGTCAAGCAGATCGCCGAATCGGTCAATCAGTTCGTCACCAGCACCGCGGCGATCACCAACATGACCCGCGAGGTCAAGGACATCGCCGACCAGACCAACCTGCTGGCGCTCAACGCCGCCATCGAAGCGGCGCGCGCCGGCGAACAAGGCCGCGGCTTCGCCGTGGTGGCCGACGAAGTGCGCAAGCTGGCGGAAAAGTCGTCGGCGTCGGCGAGCGAAATCGACACCATCACGCGCAGCCTGTCGCAGCAGTCGGATGCCGTCGCCCACGCGATCGAAAACGGCCTCACCCACATCACGTCGAGCCAGAAGTCGGTCGAGACGGTCGCCGAAGTGCTTGCCTCCGCCAGCAGTTCGGTGACCGAAGTCGGCCACGGCCTCGACGCCATCGCCGCGGCCACGGAAGAACAGCGGCGCGTGTTCACCGATGTCGCCCGCAACATCGAGGCCATCGCCTCCATGGCGCGCGAGAACAGCACGGCCGTCGAGCAGACGTCCGAGTCGGCCCGGCAATTGGAAGACCTCGCCAACAACCTGCAAAGCGCCGTCGGCCGCTTCAAGACCTGAACGACGACGCGGGAGCCGGATTTTTTCCGGCTCCCTCTTGAAACCCGCGCGGCCGTCCCCATAATCGACGAGGTTTATCGACTAGGGACGCCTCCATGCAGGACCAAACTCCAGAATTCTTACCCCAGCCCGAGCCGGGAACGACCGCCGCGCCGACCGTCGAGGCGGCCCAGGCGGACACCATGCCGAGCCTCGAAGATCTGCTCAAGGCCGCTGAACTCAAGGCCGCCGAGCATCACGACGCCTGGTTGCGCGCCAAGGCCGAAACCGAGAACATGCGGCGCCGCGCCCAGGAGGATATCGGTCGCGCCGGCAAGTTCGCCAGCGAAAAGTTCGCCACCGAACTGCTCGCCGTGAAGGACAGCCTGGAAGCGGCGCTCGCCAACGAAAAGCAGGATGCCGAGGCCTTGAGGGCCGGCGTCGAGATCACGCTCAAGCAGCTCGTCGCCGCCTTCGAGAAATCGAACGTCGCCGAAATCAACCCGCTCGACGAGAAATTCGATCCCCATCGCCATCAGGCCATCAGCCAGGTCGAAGCGGAAGGCGAGCCCAACCGCGTCGTCAGCGTGCTGCAAAAAGGCTACGCGCTGCACGAACGGGTGATCCGGCCGGCCTTGGTCATCGTTTCCAAAGCCAAGAGCGCGTAGCGCGAGGCTTGAAGTGGCGGCGAATAGCCCCATTTGCACATCAGCTTAGTATTTCCCGAATTCAGCAAAAGGACACCAACATGGGCAAGATCATCGGCATCGACCTCGGCACCACCAACAGCTGCGTCGCCATCATGGAAGGCGGCAAGCCCAAGGTCATCGAAAACTCCGAAGGCGCGCGCACCACGCCTTCCGTCGTCGCCTACGCGGACGACGGCGAAATCCTCTGCGGCGCCTCGGCCAAGCGCCAGGCCGTCACCAACGCCAAGAACACCCTGTTCGCGGTGAAGCGCCTGATCGGCCGCCGCTTCGAGGAAAAGGAAGTGCAGAAGGACATCGACCTGATGCCCTTCAAGATCGTCAAGGCCGACAACGGCGACGCCTGGGTCGCCGTGCGCGACAAGAAGATGGCGCCGCCGCAGGTGTCCGCCGAAGTGCTGCGCAAGATGAAGAAAACCGCCGAAGACTATCTCGGCGAGGAAGTCACCGAAGCCGTCATCACCGTGCCGGCCTACTTCAACGACAGCCAGCGCCAGGCCACCAAGGACGCCGGCCGCATCGCCGGCCTCGAAGTCAAGCGCATCATCAACGAGCCGACCGCGGCGGCGATTTCCTTCGGCCTCGACAAGCAGGAAGGCGACCGCAAGATCGCGGTGTTCGACCTGGGCGGCGGCACTTTCGACATCTCCATCATCGACATCGCCGAAATCGACGGCGAGCACCAGTTCGAAGTGATGTCCACCAACGGCGACACCTTCCTCGGCGGCGAGGACTTCGACCAGCGCATCATCGATTACATCGTCACCGAGTTCAAGAAGGAACAGGGCGTCGATCTCAAGAACGACGTGCTGGCACTGCAGCGCCTCAAGGAAGCGGCCGAGAAGGCCAAGATCGAACTGTCTTCCAACCAGCAGACCGAAATCAACCTGCCCTACATCACCGCCGACGCCTCCGGCCCGAAGCACCTGGCGATGAAGATCACGCGCGCCAAGTTCGAATCGCTCGTCGATGAGCTGATCGAGCGCTGCGTCGCGCCCTGCCGCATGGCCATCAAGGATGCCGGCGTCAAGGTCGAGGAAATCGGCGACGTCATCCTGGTGGGCGGCATGACGCGCATGCCCAAGGTGCAGGAGAAGGTCAAGGAGCTGTTCGGCAAGGAACCGCGCCGCGACGTGAACCCGGACGAAGCCGTCGCCATCGGCGCCGCGATCCAGGGCGGCGTGCTGCAGGGCGAAGTCAAGGACGTGCTGCTGCTCGACGTCACGCCGCTCAGCTTGGGCATCGAGACCCTCGGCGGCGTCATGACGAAACTCATCCAGAAGAACACCACGATTCCGACCAAGACGAGCCAGGTCTTCTCCACCGCCGACGACAACCAGTCGGCCGTGACCATCCACGTGCTGCAGGGCGAGCGCGAGATGGCGGGCGGCAACAAGAGCCTCGGCCAGTTCAATCTCAGCGACATCCCGCCGTCGCCGCGCGGCATGCCGCAGATCGAGGTGACCTTCGACATCGATGCCAACGGCATTCTGCATGTCTCGGCGCGCGACAAGGGCACGGGCAAGGAAAACAAGATCACCATCAAGGCCAATTCCGGCTTGTCCGAGGAAGAGATCAAGAACATGGTGCGGGACGCCGAAGTGCATGCCGAGGAAGACCGCAAGGCGCACGAACTCGTCGAAGTGCGCAACCAGTGCGACGCCCTCGTGCATTCGGTGAAGAAGGCGCTGGCCGACCACGGCGACAAGATCGATGCCGGCGAGAAAGCCAGTATCGAAACCGCCATCAAGGAAGCCGAGGAGGCCATCAAGGAAGGCAACGACAAGGCCACCATCGAAGCCAAGTCGCAAGCCCTGGCCGCCGTTTCGCAAAAGCTCGGCGAGAAGATCTACGCGCAGCAGCAGGAAGCCGGTGCCGCCGCCGGCGCCCATGCCGAGTCCGCGCATGCCGGCGGCGAAGCGAAGAAGGACGAGGCCGATGTCGTGGATGCCGAGTTCACGGAAGTCAAAGACAAGAAAGGTTAGTTCGTCGCGCTGCGCGCGATGGACTAACTAGCCGAGTTTAAGGGGCGCAGAGTGCGCGCCCCTTAACTCGGCTGTCTGCATGGGATCAACAGGTTAGGCTGAAATGGCAAAACGCGACTACTACGAAGTGCTGGGCATCAACCGCGATGCCTCGGCCGACGAGATCAAGAAGGCCTACCGCAAGCTGGCCATGAAGCACCATCCGGACCGCAATCCGGATAATCCGAAGTCCGAAGAGCATTTCAAGGAGGCCAAGGAAGCCTACGAGATTCTCTCGGACGGCAAGAAGCGGGCGACCTACGACCAGTTCGGCCACGCCGGCGTCGATCCTTCGGCGGGCGGCGGCGCCGGCTTCAACGGCGCCGGCATGGGCGGCTTCGCCGATGCCTTCTCCGACATCTTCGGCGACATCTTCGGCAATCAGCGCGGCGGCGGCGGCCGTTCCAACGTCTATCGCGGCGCCGACTTGCGCTACAACCTCGAGATCTCGCTCGAAGAGGGCGCCCGCGGCACGGAAACGCGCATCCGCATCCCGACCATGGCCGAGTGCGAGCCCTGCAAGGGCAGCGGCGCCAAGAAAGGCACTGCGCCGTCGGTCTGCCCGACTTGCGGCGGCCACGGCCAGGTGCGCATGCAGCAAGGCTTCTTCTCGATCCAGCAGACCTGCCCGAAGTGCCACGGCACCGGCCGCTTCATCGCCGAACCCTGCCCGTCGTGCCAGGGCGCGGGGCGCGTCAAGCAGCACAAGACGCTGTCGGTGAAGATTCCGGCGGGCATCGACGAAGGCGATCGCATCCGTCTTTCCGGCGAGGGCGAACCCGGCGTCAATGGCGGCCCGCCGGGCGATCTCTACGTGCAGATCCACCTCAAGCCGCACGCGGTTTTCCAGCGCGACCACGACGACCTGCATTGCGAAATGCCGGTGAGCTTCACGGTCGCAGCGCTCGGCGGCGAAATCGAAATCCCGACGCTCGAAGGCGTCGCCCGCATCAAGGTGCCGCCGGAAACGCAGACCGGCAAAGTGTTCCGCCTGCGCGGCAAGGGCATCAAGGGCGTGCGCTCGATCGGCCACGGCGATCTGCTGTGCCATGTCGTCATCGAGACGCCGGTGAGCCTCACCGACCGCCAGAAACAACTGCTGCGCGAATTCGAGGAAATCAGCCAGGGCAACGC
This sequence comes from Rhodocyclaceae bacterium, assembly GCA_028713915.1. Lineage (GTDB taxonomy): Bacteria > Pseudomonadota > Gammaproteobacteria > Burkholderiales > Rhodocyclaceae > Nitricoxidireducens. The sequence goes on from JAQTNK010000019.1 coordinate 34,292, forward strand.
CGCGCGCCATAATCCCCGCGCCAAGGGGTGGATGGACCGGGTCAAGGAATTCTTTGCCGGATAGACGCTCTCAGGAGTAGCGTGTCGGAATTGCGCTTCGCGCAGCGGCCCCGCGGCGCGCCGCGCCGCAGCGGCATTGAAGGAGGACGAGCGATGACCCAACCGATTGCCACCGCGATTGCCGGCAGCCTCCCCAAGCCCGCCTGGCTGGCGCAACCCGAAAAACTGTGGGCGCCGTGGCAATTGTCCGGCGCGGCGCTCGATCAGGCCAAGACCGACGCCGTGCGGCTCGCCGTCGATGAGCAAGTGCGCGCCGGCATCACGGTCATCGGCGACGGCGAACAGACGCGCCAGCATTTCGTCACCACGTTCATCGAACACCTGGACGGCGTCGATTTCGCCAAGCGCAAGACCATGCGCATCCGCGACCGCTACGATGCCGACGTGCCGATCGTCGTCGCCGCCGTGGCGCGCCGCAAGCCGGTGTTCGTCGCCGATGCGAAGCATCTGCGGCAGCTCACGGAAAATCCGATCAAGTTCACGCTGCCCGGCCCGATGACCCTTGTCGACACGCTCTACGACGACTGCTACGGCAGCCGCGAAAAGCTGGCCTGGGCTTTCGCCGAAATCCTCAACCAGGAGGCGCACGAACTGGTCGCCGCCGGCGTCGATGTCGTCCAGTTCGACGAGCCCGCATTCAACGTCTTCTTCGACGAAGTAAGCGACTGGGGCGTCAAGACGCTGGAGCGCGCCGCCGCCGGCCTCGCCTGCAAGACGGCCGTGCATATCTGCTACGGCTACGGCATCGAGGCCAACATCAAGTGGAAAAGCACGCTGGGCTCGGAATGGCGGCAGTACGAGCGCACCTTCCCGCTGCTGGCGGCGAGCCGGATCGACCAGGTCAGCCTCGAATGCCACAATTCCCACGTGCCGATGGACCTGATTGCGCTGCTCGACGGCAAGGACGTCATGGTCGGCGCCATCGACGTTGCCACGAACCAGGTCGAAACGCCGGCGGAAGTCGCCGCCACCTTGCGCAAGGCCTTGCAGTTCGTCAAGCCGCATCGGCTGATCGGCTGCACCAATTGCGGCATGGTGCCGTTGCCGCGGGAGGTTGCCCGCGCCAAGCTCCACGCCCTCGCCGCCGGCGCCGCCATCGTGCGCGGCGAGTTGGGCTGGAGTTAGCCGCGTCAGCGCGGGCGGCGCGGTAGAATGCGCGCCATGGCTACCGAATTCATCTTCTTCGACGCGGGGCTGCGCGACCGCTTCATCCAGTTCGCCGCCGCGCGCGGCATCGTCGGCGGCGTGCGCGCCGATGCCATCGAGGGCGATGTCGTCGAACTGCCCGACGAACTCGGCGACGAGGTCGCGGCCGCGCTCGAGATCGAGTACGAATCGCTGATGGACGAGCAGATGGCGCTCGTCGAGGCGAACGAGGACGCCGACGCGCCCGACGTGCTCGGCGTCGACGTCACCCTGCCCGACGGCAGCGCCTGCACGGTGCGCCTGCCGCCGGCACTGGCGCGCCGCCTGTTCGACGTCTTCGCGCCGGCGGAAATCCACGAGCTCGTCGGCGCCATCGCCGCCAGCGTCGCCAACCCGACCACCGGTCCGCTCTGCCGCAAGATCTAGGTCGCCGGCAAGCCGCGGTCCCGTGGACCGGCAAACCGGCACGGCACCACCACGACAAAGTCATGACATGACATCCTCTTCCGCGCCGCCGACGCCGCGCCAGGCAAGCGCCGACACCGCGTTCAAGATCCTGGGCGCCATCAGCTTTTCCCATTTCCTCAACGACATGATGCAGTCGCTGATGATCGCCATCTATCCGCTGTTCAAGTCCGAGTTCCACTTGAACTTCGCGCAGATCGGTCTGATCACGCTGACGTTCCAGTTCACGGCCTCGCTGCTGCAGCCGCTGGTTGGCTATTACACCGATCGGCATCCGAAGCCCTTCTCGCTGGCCGTCGGCATGGGCTGCACCTTCAGCGGCCTGCTGCTGCTGTCCCTGGCGACGACTTTCCCGACCGTGCTGCTGGCGGCGGCCCTGGTCGGCACCGGCTCATCCGTCTTCCATCCGGAATCGTCGCGCGTGGCGCGCATGGCCTCGGGCGGCCGGCACGGCCTCGCGCAATCCATTTTCCAGGTCGGCGGCAATGCGGGCACTGCCGCCGGTCCGCTGCTGGCGGCATGGCTGGTCCTGCCCAACGGCCAGCGCAGCATCGCCTGGGTCTCGCTCGCGGCGCTGCTGGCCATGATCGTCCTCACCGGCGTCGGCCGCTGGTATCGCCATCACCAGCGGCAGCCGAAGAAGGCTGTCGCCGCGGCGCCCGCTCCGCTGCCGCGGCGGCAAGTCGCGGTCACGCTGGCGGTGCTGGTGGCGCTGATGTTCTCGAAGTTCTTCTACCTGGCGAGCCTCACAAGCTACCTGATTTTCTACTTGATGCACCAGTTCGGCATCGGCACCGAGCAGGCGCAGTATCACCTGTTCTACTTCCTGTTCGCCGTGGCGCTCGGAACGCTGCTCGGCGGCCCGATCGGCGACCGCATCGGACGCCGGCAGGTGATCTGGGTATCCATCCTCGGCATCGCGCCCTTCACCCTGGCTTTGCCCTATGTCGGGCTGGAAGCGTCGGCTGGGCTGACGGTCGTCATCGGCTTCATGCTGGCGTCGGCCTTTCCGGCCATGGTCGTCTATGCGCAGGAACTCATCCCCGGCAAGGTCGGCACGATTTCCGGATTGTTCTACGGCATCGCCTTCGGCCTCGGCGGCATCGGCGCTGCGGTGCTGGGGCAGTTCGCCGATCTGTGGGGCATCGTGACGATCTACAAGCTGTGCTCGTTCCTGCCCTTGATCGGCCTGCTGGCGGTGTTCCTGCCGCAACTGCACGTGCCGGCCGTGCCGGCGGCCAAGGCGCCGGCGGCGAATTGCGAGCAGCCGACCTAGGCCAAGCTAGGCGTCGCTCTCGCGTCCCTTCAGCTTGCGCCACAGCGAGACGCGGTTGATGCCGAGGACTTGCGCCGCCGTCGTCTGGTTGCCGTCGACTTCGCGCAGCACCCGCTGGATGTAGTCCATCTCCTGCTCGTCGAGCGTCGGCAGGCGGCCGTGGCGCTTCTTCACGGCGCTCACTTCGCCCAGGCTGGCCGGCAAGTGCGCGACCTCGATGGTGTCGCCGCCGGTCACCGCGGCGCCGCGTTCGACGATGTTTTCCAGTTCGCGCACGTTGCCGGGGAAGGCGTAGTCCATGAGCCGGGCCATCGCCTCGGCGGAAATTCTTGCCACGTCCTTGTTCATGCGCACCGCGCATTTTTGCAGGAAGTACTGGGCGAGCAAGGGGATGTCGTCGCGCCGTTGCGCCAGCGGCGGGATGTGCAGGTCAACGACATTGAGCCGGAAGTAGAGGTCGCGGCGGAACGCGCCGGCGGCGACCGCTTCGCCGATGTTGCGGTTGCTGGCGGCGATGACGCGGATGTCGCATTTGACCGGGCGCGTGCCGCCGAGCCGCAGCACCTCGCGCTCCTGCAGCACGCGCAGCAGCTTGACCTGCATCGCCGGCGGCATTTCGGTGACCTCGTCGAGAAACAGGGTGCCGCCGACGCCGGCCTCGATGAGGCCTTTTTTCTGCGTCGTGGCGCCCGTGAAAGCGCCCTTCTCGTGGCCGAACAATTCGTTGGCGAGCAGTTCCTCGCTGAAGGCGCCGCAATTGACGCCCGTGTAGGGGCCGTCGCGCCGCCCGCTGTGGTGGTGCAGGTAGCGCGCGAACAGCTCCTTGCCGGTGCCGCTTTCGCCGGTGATGAGCACATTGCAGTCGGTCGGCGCCACCTGGCGCGCGAGCTCGAGCAGCTTGAGCATGACGGGATCGTGAGTGACGATGCGCACCGGACCGCGATAGCCGTCGAGCTGCTCGCGCAGCGCTCGGTTTTCGCGCCGCAGGCGCACCTTCGCCATGGCTTCGGCGACGACCTTGCGCACCTCGTCGAGCCGGAACGGCTTGGCGATGTAATAGAACGCGCCCTGCTTCATCGCCTTGACGGCGGAGTCGGCCGTCGCATAGCCGGTGATGAGTATGACTTCGGCATCCTGCAGGCGCTCGTGGGCGCGCTTGAGCACCTCCATGCCGTCGACCTTTTCCATGCGCAGATCGGTGAGCACGACGTCGAAGCGCTGCGTCTCCAGCAGCACCAGCGCCCGCGCGCCGCTCTTCGTCGCCGTCACGGCGTAGCCGTCCCTGATCATGACATGCTGAAGGTTCTTCAGCGCGATCTCCTCGTCGTCGACGATCAGTAGGTGCCCCTTGGGGTCGGCAGTGGTCATGTGTGGGTGTCCGTCGTGGCGAGCGGCCCGGCCGGCAGGCGAATGCGGAAAGTGGTGCCGCGGTTGCGTTTGCTGTCCACGCTGATGCAGCCGTCGTGTTGTTCGACGATCTCGTAGACGATGAAGAGGCCGAGCCCGAGGCCCTTGCCGACGGCCTTGGTGGTGAAGAAGGGGTCGAAGATGCGCGCCAGCACGTCCGGCGCGATGCCCGGCCCGTCGTCGGCGACCAGGATGTCGACGGCGTCGCCGGCGACGTCGCAGCTGGCGTCGCCCACCGCCGCGCCGGCCGTCGCGACCAGCTTGCGTGCGCTCACCGCGACGCTGCCGCGGCCGGGAAGCGCTTCGACCGCGTTCTTGATGAGGTTGAGGAAGGCCTGCTGCAGCCGCTGCGTATCGGCGAACACGGCGATGTCGTCGGGAATGTCGATGGCGATCGACACTTTCGCCGGCACCTCGCCGCGGACGAAGCCCACGGTCTGCTCGATCAGCGGCCGCAGCGGCGCCCATTCCTTCTTGAACTCGCGTTCGCGGGCGAAGTCCAGCAGCGAGCGCACGATGTTGCGCGCGCGGCCGGTCTGCTCGTCGATCTGCTCGAGCAGTTGCCGGTGCAAGTCGGCGTCGGCCGTGCCGAGTTCCTCGAGCAGTATCTGGCAGGAGGTGGAAATGTTGGACAGCGGATTGTTCAGCTCGTGGGCGACGCCCGAGAGCATGGTGCCCAGCGAAGCGAGCTTCTCCGAGCGCACCAGATGCTTCTGGCGCAGCTCGAGCTCCTTGAGCATGTGGTTGAAGGCGTCGATGACCGCGACGACTTCGCGATCGCGCGAGCGCACCGGCAGGCGACCGCGCTTGCCCGCCGAAACCGCTTCGACGCTGGCTTCCAACTCCTTGAGCGGCGCCGCCACGCTGCGCGACAGCACCTGTCCGATGGCGACGATCAGCGCCACCGCGGCGCCGATGAAAAGGATCAGGACGGTGCGGAAATGCGCCAGCGACGATTGCACCAGATGTCGCTCCGCGCCGGCCATCTCTTCGGCGATGGCGACGATTTCCTTGCCCAGCGCGCGCACGCGCGGCTCCAGCGCCGCCGCCTGTCGGCGGTCCGCGCCGGCGGCGGCGAGCGCGGGCAGCTGCGCCTCGTAGCGGTCGAGCAGATCGCGAAACTCGGCCAGCCGCGGCGGCGTTTCGACCGCGAGCAGCACCGGCCGGTGCGCGTCGAGCAGTTCGCGCACGCGGCCGACGTAGCGGCCCGCCTCGGCGCGATCGGCTTCCTGGCCGTGGAGGAAATAGTTGCGCTCGAAACGGCGCACTTCCAGCGTCGCGTCGAAAAGCTCGGACATGCGCTCGGCCAGCACGACCTTGTCCTCGAGCGACTTCAGTTCGCCGAAGGAAAACGCCGAGGCGACGACGATCAGCGCCGCAACGGCGTAGTAGCCGACGACCACCTTCCGGCGTAGCGAGGGTTGCAGCAAGGCGTTCTTCATCGTGGCCGCGCGGGCTGGCGAAGGTTGCATTATGCAACCATTCGCCTTGCAACCGCAACACTGCGGCATGGATGCCTGCTGTAGCACGATTGCAGCGGCATTGGCGTCGGGAGCGGATTCCGACAGCTGCAATTTGCAACAAATGCCGGCACCGCGCAGGCACGCCGCCGAAGGCGATATTGGACTAACAAACAACCACTTGCAGAAGGTGGCATGGATGCTGCGTTGGGATAGGCGTCAAACTCAACCAGGCGCCCACCGTGAAACCTTACGTCCAAGTGCTGCAGCGCATCCTCAATGCCATGGCCTTCGCCAACGTCGGCAATCAGCGCGAATTCGAAGAACTGCTGGCGACAGGCGACCGTCGCCTGCTGCGCGAGAAGCGCAACACCGCCCGGCACTACGGCGCCGCGGCGCGGCGCACGCGCCGCCAGCCGACCGCTTTCGCCTTTCCCCTCAACGAGGCCGTGCCGCGCTAGTCGGCCGCCGATAACCCCAAAAACAATAAACAATGACACTGGCTGCCGCCCCGACTTTCATCGACCGTCTCCGTCTCGGCTTCAACGGCGACAACGTCAAGCATGACCTGATTGCCGGCGTCACCGTTTCGCTGGTGGCGATCCCGCAATCGCTCGCCTATGCGCAACTGGCCGGCGTCCCCGCCTACTACGGCCTTTATGCGGCGCTGATCCCGACGGTGGTCGGCGCCCTGTTCGGCTCCTCGCGCCAGCTGTCCACCGGGCCGGTGGCGATGACCTCGCTGCTGACCGCCGCCAGCGTGGCACCGCTGGCGGCCCACGGCTCCGACACCTACTATGCCTATGTCATCCTACTGGCGCTGCTCTCCGGCGTCTTCCAGATCGCCTTCGGCCTGCTGCGCGTCGGCGTGCTGCTCAACTTCCTCTCGCATCCGGTGCTGATGGGCTTCATCAACGCCGCGGCGATGATCATCGGCCTGTCGCAGCTGCCGACGCTGCTGGGCATCTCGGCGCGGCAGTCCGACCATTTCCTGCTGGACATCTGGCAGGTGCTGGCCAACATCGACACCATGCACGAGCTCTCGCTGGCCTTCGGCGTCTCGGCCCTGTTGATGCTTTTTGCCTTCAAGCGCTTTGCGCCGAAGGCGCCCGGCGTGCTGATTACCGTGGCGCTGCTGACCTGGGCCAGCGCGGCGCTCGACTACGCCGGCATGGGCGGCAAGGTGGTCGGCGGCGTGCCGTCCGGGCTGCCGAGCCTGTCGCTGCCGCCGCTCGACTGGAGCGCCAGCGTGGCGCTGCTGCCGGCCGGCTTCGTCATCGCCCTCATCAGCTTCATGGAAGCGATGTCGAGCGCCAAGGTCATCGCCATCCGCACGCGCGCGCCGTGGAACGAGAACAAGGAACTGATCGGCCAGGGCCTGGCGAAGGTCGCGGCAGCCTTCTGCCACTCGATGCCGGTGAGCGGCTCCTTCTCGCGCTCGGCGCTGAACCTTGCCTCGGACGCCCGCACCGCGCTGGCATCGGTGATCTCGGCGGTGTGCGTCCTGCTGGCGCTGCTGTTCTTCACTTCGGCGCTCTACAACCTGCCCAAGCCGGTGCTCGCCGCCATCATCATGATGGCGGTGATCGGCCTCATCAACTTCGGCGCCATCCGCAGCGCCTGGGCGGCCAACCGCGACGACGGCATCGCCGCCGTCATCACCTTCGTCGCCACGCTTGCCTTCGCCCCGAACATCCAGAACGGCATCGTCACCGGCATCATGCTGTCGCTGGCGCTGCTGCTGTACCGCATGATGCGCCCGCGCGTCGCCAGCCTCGGCGTCCACGTCGACGGCACGCTGCGCGACGCCCAGCGCCACGGCCTGGCGCCGCTGCACCCTAAGATCGCGGCGATGCGTTTCGACGGCGCGCTGCGCTTCGTCAATGTCTCCTATTTCGAGGACGCGCTGCTGAGCCAGGAGCGCGACCATCCGAACGTCGCCTGCATCCTCGTCAAGTCGAGCGGCATCAACGACCTCGACGCCTCCGGCGTCGATATGCTGAAGAACCTCGTCGTCCGTTTCCGCTCCAACGGCATCACGCTGGCGTTCAGCGGACTGAAGCGGCAAGTGCACGACGTCATGGAGCGCACCGGGCTGATCGCGCAGATCGGCGCCGAGAACATCTTCGCCACCGACCGCGAGGCCCTCGAAACGATTCAGCTGCGCCTGAACGTTTCCTGAGCGCGTCACCGCGCGATAGCGCGGGCCCACCGTGAGCCCACCGTCGGCGCCCGCCGACGGCAGCAAGACGCTACTTGCCGCCTTTGACCGGCGCCTCCGGGCTCGCCCTCATGCGCAGCTTGGCTTGCAGTTCGGACTTGTTGGTCGCGGTCACCTGCTTGCCGAAGGCGTCGCGCTCCGCCGTCCCGCGTTTCGTCGCCGCGATGGACTTGAGGCAGCGCCAGCGCTTGCCGCCTTTCGTCTCGATCTGGCGCATTTCATCGCGCGGATGGTGGGTACCACAGTGATAACAATAGGCGGTCAAAGACATGAAGACGGCGATGAAAATGGACAAGCGGGCCTAGCCGCGCCATTGTAGCCGACACCCGGGCGGTGCTCGCAAATCCCGCCAGGCCCAGGGCGACGACGCTGAGCGCTCCATCCCCGCGCGGCGAAATTCGGCGTATCGTCGGCAGGTGCCAACGCACCTCGTCCTCCCTGACCTTGAGGAAGCAAACCATGTGGATTCACATTGAAAAGATTGCCAAGGAACGCGGCTTGCCCGAAGCGCCGCTGGCTTCCCACGCCATGAGAAATCCGTCGCGCTACAACGTGATCATCGACAGCAAGGGACCGAAGGTCGAGAGCACGCTGGTCGATCGGCTCGTTGCGGATTTTCGCGGCATGCTGGCGGCGACCCAGACGCGCGGCGACAGGCAATAAGGCGGCGCCGCGCCACGTGGGCGCCGAACTTGCCCTTCAGCCGCGCCGCCAGGTCGTTCCCTGCGGCGAATCCTCCAGCACGATTCCCGCGCTCTTGAGTTCGTCGCGAATACGGTCGGCCAGCGCGAAATCCCTGGCTTTTTTCGCTGCCAGACGATCGGCGATGCGCGCGTCGATCTCGGCCGCGGCAGGCCCCGCTTCGGCACCCGGCACGGCTTGCAGGAAGGCGACGGGGTCGCGGCGCAACAAGCCGAGGATGCCGGCCAGGCCTTTCAATTGCGCCGCCAGCGCCGGATCGCGCGTGCGATTGAGTTCGTTGGCGAGGTCGAAGAGCACGGCAACCGCCTCGGGCGTGCCGAAATCGTCGTCCATGGCTTCGCGGAAATGGCAGGCATAGCCTTCGTCCCAATCGATGCGCGCCTCGCCGTCGAAGCCTTTCAGCGCCGTGTAGAGGCGCGAGAGGGCCTGGCGCGCGTCGTCGAGGTGGGCGTCCGAGTAGTTGAGCGGGCTGCGGTAATGCGCGCGCAGGATGAAGAAGCGCACGACTTCGGCATCGTATTTCTTCAGCACCTCGCGGATGGTGAAGAAATTGCCGAGCGATTTCGACATTTTCTCGTCATCGACGCGCACGAAGCCGTTGTGCATCCAGTAGTTGACGAAAGTCGTGCCGTGGGCGCCTTCCGACTGGGCGATCTCGTTCTCGTGGTGCGGGAACTGCAGATCCTGGCCGCCGCCGTGGATGTCGAAATGCGCGCCGAGCAGATCCGAACTCATCGCCGAACACTCGATGTGCCAGCCCGGCCGCCCCGTGCCCCAGGGAGAATTCCACTTGACCTCGGCCGGTTCGTCGTCCTTGGCGTGCTTCCAGAGCACGAAGTCGAGCGGATCGTTCTTGGCGGTGTCGACGTCGACGCGCTCGCCGGCGCGCAGGTCTTCGAGCGACTTGCCGGAAAGCTTGCCGTAGCCGGGGAACTTGCGCACCGCGTAGCAGACGTCCTGGTTGCCGGCAACATAGGCGAGGCCGCGCTTCTCGAGCGCGCCGACGATGCCGAGCATCTGCGGCACGTACTCGGTGGCGCGCGGCTCGAAGTCGGGGCGCTCGACGCCCAGCGCCGCGGCATCCTCGTTCATGGCGGCGATGAAACGGTCGGTCAGGCTGCGAATCGGCTCGTTGTTCTCGGCGGCGCGCTTGATGATCTTGTCGTCGATGTCGGTGATGTTGCGGACGTAGGTCAGTCGATAACCGCTCGCCCGCAGCCAGCGCGCCACCATGTCGAACACCACCATCACGCGGGCATGGCCGAGGTGGCAATAGTCATATACCGTCATGCCGCAGACATACATGCGGACGCGGCCGGGCTCAATGGGAACGAAGGGTTGTTTAGTACGGCTGAGGGAGTTGTGGATCGTCAGCATGCCGGGCAATGGAGGTCGAAAACAGGAATTGGCCACGAAATAAAAATGGTTTTCCACCCATTATGGGAGACGGTGTTATTGTGAATACAAGTCCCTTGTTGGTAGAATCGTCCGCTAAATCCGAACCCGTCCAGGCCAGTATAACATGCCCCTCAAACGCTTCTTTATCGTGCGCTCGCTGGTCTTCGCCGCGTGCGCAGCCGCCGTATTCTCCACGCCGGTCCATGCCGACGCCTTGCAGGATATCGGCAAACTCCTGAAACAGGGGCAGCAGGCGCAAGCGCTCGAGCAAGTCGACAAGTATCTCTCCAGCAAGCCGAAAGACGCCCAGGGGCGTTTTCTCAAAGGCGTGATCCTGACGGAAATGAACAAGCTGCCCGATGCCGCGGCAGTGTTTACCAAGCTGACCGAAGACTATCCGGAGCTGCCCGAGCCCTACAACAATCTGGCCGTCATCTACGCCCAGCAGAAGCAGTACGAAAAGGCCAAGCAGGCGCTGGAGATGGCGATCCGCACCCATCCCTCCTACGCCACGGCGCACGAGAACCTCGGCGACATCTACGCGCGCCTGGCGACCCAGGCCTACGACAAGGCCCTGCAGCTCGATTCGTCCAACTCGAGCGCCCAGATCAAGCTGGCGACGATCAAGGAATTGATGAGCGTCAATACGCGTCCGAGCGCCGTGCACGCCGCCGGCAAGCCCGCAGTCGTGGCGGACACCAAGCCCGTCGAAGCGAAGCCGGCCGAAGCCCCTGCCGAGCCGGCCAAGCCGGTCGAGGCGAAGCCCGCCGGCCTCAAGCCCGACGTCAAGGTCGCCGCAGCCGCTCCGGCCCCGGCTCCGGTGGCAGCCCCGGTTGCGGCGCCGGCGAAACCGGCGGAGGCGGCCACCGGCGACGGCGTCGCCGAAGTGACGAAGGCGCTCGACAGCTGGCTGGCGGCGTGGTCGAAGAAGGACGTCAAGGCCTATCTCGCCCACTACGCCAAGGACTTCAAGACGCCCGGCGGCGAGCCGCGGGCCACCTGGGAATCCGAGCGCGCCCAGCGCATCGACAAGCCCGGCAGCATCCAGGTCGGCTACGAGAACCTGCGCGTCAGCGTCGACGGCGACACCGCCACCGCGCACTTCCGCCAGCACTACAAGTCCGGCGCGCTCAAGACCGGCAGCAACAAGGTGGTGGTTCTGGTCCGCCGCGATGGCCGCTGGCTGATTCAGCAGGAGAGGATCGGCAACTGATGGCGATTCATTCCCGTCTGTGCCGTTCCGCTGTCGCCGTCCTCCTCGCCAGCGTCCTTGCAGTTCCCGTGTCCGTCAGCGCCGCCGCCAGTGCGGCGCGCTATTCCGATTCCGGCCCCGAGCCGCTGCTGGCCCGCGTCTTTTCCCTGATCGAGGATAACAAGCTCGATGCCGCCCTCGACCAGACCGAGGCGCTGCTCAAGGCCTATCCGAACTTCCACCTCGGCAATCTCATCAAGGGCGACCTGCTGCTTGCGCGCACGCGGCCGCTGAACGCCTTCGGGCAAGGCGGCGGCGCCGCGGCAAAGGACAAGGTCGCCGACTTGCGCGACGAGGCGCTGGCGCGCCTGCACGGCTACAAGACCAAGCCGCCCGCCAACTACGTGCCGCGCTACCTGATGCAGCTGCAGCCCGGCGAAAAATATGCCATCGTCGTGGATACGCAGAAGGCGCGCCTCTACCTCTACCAGAACGACAACGGCACGCCGCGCTTCGTCGCCGACTACTACGTCACCCACGGCAAGCTCGGCACCGACAAGCTCAAGGAAGGCGACCAGCGCACGCCCATCGGCGTCTACCACGTCACCGCCAGCCTGCCGCGGCGCAAGCTCAGCGACATCTACGGCAGCGGCGCCTTCCCGCTCAACTATCCCAACGAGTGGGACAAGCGCATGGGCCGCAACGGCCACGGCATCTGGCTGCACGGCACGCCGTCCGATACCTTCTCGCGCCCGCCGAAAGCCTCCGACGGCTGCGTCGTGCTGGCCAACGAAGACCTCGACGCCATCTCGAAGGACTTCCAGATCGGGCTCACGCCGGTCATTATCAGCAACAGCATCGAATGGCTGTCGCTCGACGACTGGCAGGCCGAACGCAAGTCGCTGCTCGGCATGATCGACGAGTGGCGCCGCGACTGGGAAAGCATGGACGTGGGCCGCTACAGCCGCCACTACTCCACGAAGTTCCAGTCCGACGGCCAGAACCTGGCGCAGTGGATCGAGCACAAGCGCAAGGTCAATGTCGGCAAGACCTGGATCAAGGTCGGCACGCAGAACGTCAGCATGTTCCGCAATCCCGGCAAGGAAGAATACGTCGTCGTCACCTTCGACCAGGACTACAAAAGCAACAACCTGTCGAACGTCATGAAGAAGCGCCAGTACTGGTTCAAGGAAGACGGGCGCTGGAAGATCCTTTTCGAGGGCGCGGGCTGAATTCCGCCGCGCCGTCCCGCACCAATCCCGGAGCATCCACGATGAAAAAAGTAACCGCTTTCCTGTTCGCGCTGGCGCTCGCCCTGCCGGCGCTGGCCGCCAACCCGCAAGTCGAGATGAAGACCAGCATGGGCACCCTCGTCATCGAACTGTACCCCGACAAGGCGCCCAAGTCGGTCGATAACTTCCTCCAGTACGTCAGGGACGGCTTCTACAACGGCATCATTTTCCATCGCGTCATCGACGGCTTCATGATCCAGGGCGGCGGCTTCGAACCGAACATGAAGGAAAAGCCGACGCGCGCGCCGATTCCCAACGAAGCGAAGAACGGCCTGCACAACGAACCGGGCACCCTGGCCATGGCGCGCACCAACGACCCGAACTCCGCCACGGCGCAGTTCTTCATCAACCTGGTGAACAACGACAAGCTCGACTATCCGTCCTTTGACGGCTGGGGCTACGCCGTTTTCGGCAAGGTCGTACAGGGCTTCGACGTCGTCCAGAAGATCGGCAAGGTGCCCACCGGCAACGCCGGCTTCTTCCAGAACGTGCCGACCAAGCCCGTCATCATCGAGTCGGCGAAAATCGTCGACAAGAAGTAACCCAAAGGACCCCTCCATGATCAAGCTGCACACCAACCACGGCGTCATCGGCCTCGAACTCGATGCCGAGAAGGCGCCGAAGACCGTCGCCAACTTCATCGCCTACGCCACAGCCGGCCATTACGACGGCACCATCTTTCATCGCGTCATCAAGGGCTTCATGATCCAGGGCGGCGGCTTCGAGCCCGGCATGAAGCAGAAGCCGACGCAGGCGCCCGTCGAGAACGAAGCCGCCAACGGCCTCAAGAACGCACCCGGCACTGTTGCCATGGCGCGCACGAGCGACCCGCATTCGGCCACCGCGCAGTTCTTCATCAACGTCGCCGACAACGGCTTTCTCGACTATCCGGGCCAGGACGGCTGGGGCTATTGCGTCTTCGGCCGCGTCGCCGAGGGCATGAACGTCGTCGAGGCCATCAAGGGCGTCAAGACCGGCCGCAGCGGCTTCCATCAGGACGTGCCGGTCGAAGACGTGGTGATCGAGCGCGTCGAAGTCTGCTGACGCCGGACTTGCCGACACCGCATTTGACGACGCTGTTCGTCTCCGACATCCACCTGCACCCGTCGCGCCCGCTGACGGCGCGGCTGTTCGGCGAATTCCTCGCGGGTCCGGCCGCGCAAGCCGGCGCCCTCTACATTCTCGGCGACCTCTTCGACGCCTGGGCCGGCGATGACGATCTCGGCGATGCGTTCAACGCCGGCGTCTGCGCCGCGCTGAAAAGGCTCGCCGAAGCGGGCCGCCGCGTCTTCTTCATCCCCGGCAACCGCGACTTCCTCGTCGCCGACCGCTTCGCCGCCGCCACCGGCGCGACGCTGCTGGCCGACGAGACCGTCGTCGACATCCACGGCGTGCCGACGCTGCTGCTCCACGGCGACACGCTATGCACCGACGACCGCGCCTACCAGGACTTCCGCGCCATGGTGCGCGCACGCGCGTGGCAGGAAGAATTCCTCGCCCAGCCGCTGGCCGTGCGCCGTGCCGAAATCGCGTCGCTGCGCGAACGCAGCGAAGCCGGCAAGCGCGTCAAGCCGCAAGCGCTGATGGACGTCAATGAAACCGCCGTGCAGCAGGCCTACGCCGCGCACCAGGTCACGCGCATGATCCACGGCCACACTCACCGCCAGGCGCGCCACCGGCACGGCAGCTTTGAGCGCTGGGTGCTGCCCGACTGGGACGCCAGCGGCGGTGCGCTGCTGTGCGACGAATCGGGCTGCCGCTGGCTCGCCTTCCCGACCCGCGTCGGCGCAGGCTAGCGTGAGCGCGGCGAACACCATCAAGCAAGCGCAGGTTGCGGCCGGCAGCGGCGAGGCTTTGCGTCTGCTGCGCACGGTCTTCGGCTACGATCGTTTCCGCGGCGCGCAGGAAGAAATTGTCGGCCACGTCCATGGCGGCGGCGACGCCCTGGTGCTGATGCCCACCGGCGGCGGCAAGTCGCTGTGCTACCAGTTGCCCTCGCTGCTGCGCGCCGGAGTCGGCATCGTCGTCTCGCCGCTGATCGCGCTGATGCAGGACCAGGTCGACGCCCTGCTGCAAGCGGGCGTAAAAGCCGCTTTCCTCAACTCCTCGCAGGATTACGCCACCGCTGCCGACACCGAGAGGCGACTGCTGCGCGGCGAACTCGACCTGCTCTACGTCGCGCCCGAGCGCTTGCTGACCGAGCGCTTCCTCGGCCAGCTCGACCACCTGTACGAGCAGCGGCGCGTGGCACTGTTCGCCATCGACGAGGCGCATTGCGTCTCGCAATGGGGCCACGATTTCCGGCCCGAGTACATTCAGCTCTCGATCCTGCACGAGCGCTTTCCGGCCGTGCCGCGCATCGCCCTCACGGCCACCGCCGACACGCTGACGCGCGAAGAAATCGTGCGCCGGCTGGGTCTCGCCGAAGCCCGCACCTTCGTCGCCAGCTTCGACCGCCCCAACATCCGCTACACCATCGTCGAGCGCGACAATCCAAGGAAGCAGCTGCTCGCGTTCCTCGCCGACCATCGCGGCGAGGCCGGCATCGTCTATTGCCTGTCGCGCAAGAAAGTCGACGAGACGGCGCTGTGGCTGCAAAGCCAGGGCGTCGCCGCCCTGCCCTATCACGCCGGCCTCGACGCCGGCATGCGGCGCGAACATCAGCAGCGTTTCGTCCGCGACGAGGCCGTCGTCATGGTCGCCACCATCGCCTTCGGCATGGGCATCGACAAGCCCGACGTGCGCTTCGTCGCCCACCTCGACTTGCCCAAGAGCCTCGAAGCCTACTACCAGGAAACCGGCCGCGCCGGCCGCGACGGCGAGCCGGCCGAAGCCTGGATGACCTACGGCCTCAATGACGTCGTCATTCATCGCCAACGCATCGACGAATCGGTGGCGCCCGACGAACAAAAGCGCATCGAGCGCGGCAAGCTCGATGCCATGCTCGCCTACTGCGAAGCCGCCGGCTGCCGCCGCACGGTGCTGCTCAACTACTTCGGCGAAACCACCGCCGCTTGCGGCAACTGCGACACCTGCCAGACGCCGCCCGAACTCTGGGACGGCACCACGGCCGCGCAGAAATTCATGTCGGCGGCGCTGCGCACCGGCCAGCGCTTCGGCGCCGCCCACCTGATCGACATCCTGCGCGGCAAGGCCACCGACAAGGTCGCCCAGTTCGGCCACGACAAGCTACCCACCTTCGGCGTCGGCGCCGATCTCGACGACGCCACCTGGCGCAGCGTCGCGCGCCAGTTGCTCGCCGGCAGCCTGCTCTATGCCGACGCGCAGAGCTATGGCGCGCTCAAGCTCACCGAGAACGCCAAGCCGGTGCTGAAGGCGGAAACCACGCTGATGCTGCGCCGGCAGGCGCTGGCGAAGAAGAAGACCGCCAAGCCCAAGGCCGTCTTTCCCGCCGACCTGCCGGCCGCCGACGCCGGCCGCGTCGACGCCCTGCGCCAATGGCGCGGCCAGGCCGCCCGCGAGCAAGGCGTGCCGGCCTACGTCATCCTGCACGACCGCACGCTGCACGAACTCGCCGCGCGCCGGCCGCAGACCGGGGCCGAGCTGCTCGACGTCGCGGGCATCGGCCAAGCCAAGGCGGAACGCTACGGCGCGGCCTTGCTCGAACTGCTCAGGGAATAATTCTTTCATTGCCGCGCGGGCATTCGTCCCCTTCCTGCCGGCCTCTATCGCATTCGCCGCTACCCTCGGCATCCGCCCCCACTCAACAGAAAATGCACAGCGAAGTCAAAGAGAAGCCAAGGTATGCCGTCGTGGCAGCCGTACAGTTGCCAGGCGTGAGCGACGTAGAGTTCGAGGCGTCGGTGACCGAGCTGCGCGAGCTCGCCAAGACGCTGGGTTACGAGGTCATGCGCACGTTCATGCAGAAGCGCTCCAGCTTCGACGCGGCGGCTTACCTCGGCGTCGGCAAGCGAGAAGAAATCCGCCGCTTCGTCGACAACGAAGCCGAGCCCGACGACGCGATGCTCGCTGCGGCCGCGTCGAAGGCCCCGACGCGGGTCGCCGCCGACCAAGGCAGCGGCGCCGTCGACAGGCTTTTCGTCGACCACGAAATCTCGCCGTCGCAGGCGCGCAACCTCGAAAAGGAAGTCGGCTGCGAGGTGATGGACCGGACCATGGTCATCCTCGAAATTTTTCACCGCAACGCCCGCTCCCGCGCGGCGCGCGCGCAAGTGGAAATTGCGCGCCTCGGCTACCTGGCGCCGCGCCTGCGCGAAGCGGCGAAGCTTGCGGGGCCGCAAGGACGCCAGCGCAGCGGCACCGGCGGCCGCGGCGCCGGCGAGTCGCACACCGAGCTGGACCGCCGCAAGGTCCGCGACCGCATCGCCGAACTGCAGCAGGAGATCGCCGCCATGGACGTCGAGCGCCAAACGCAGCGCGCGCGGCGGCAAGAGCGCCAGGGGCTCGCCGCGGTGGCTCTCGTCGGCTACACCAACGCCGGCAAATCCACCTTGATGCGCGCGCTCACCGGAAGCGACGCGCTGGTCGCCGACAAGCTCTTCGCCACTCTCGATACCACCGTGCGCGCCCTGCATCCGGAGAGCCTGCCGCGCGTGCTCGTCAGCGACACCGTCGGCTTCATCAAGAACCTGCCGCACGGGCTCGTCGCATCGTTCAAGTCGACGCTCGACGAGGCGCTCGATGCGTCCTTGCTTCTCCATGTCGTCGATGCCAGCGACCCCGGGTTCGAACGCCAGCTCGAAGTCACCGACGAAGTGCTCGGCGAGATCGGCGCCAGCGCCGTGCCGCGCCTGCGCGTCTTCAACAAGATCGACCATGTCGGCGACGCCGCGGCGCAGGCTGCACGCGCCACGGCGCTGCGCGCGCAGTACCCCGATTGCATCGTGATGAGCGCGCGCCGCCATGACGACGTCGCAAAGCTGCGCGACGAGATCGTGGCGTTCTTCCGGCGGGATCTCGTCGATGCCGAGCTGTTCCTGCCGTGGTCGGCGCAGCAGCTGCGCGGCGAAATCTTCGCCAGCTGCGAGGTGCTGGAGGAGCGCGCCGACGGCGAAGGCGCGACCTTCCGCGTCCGCGGCGAACACGCCGCCGTCGCGGATCTGCGCGCGCAGCTCGAGCGAACCGCCTAGCGCCCGGCCACGGCGGCCATGGCCGCCCATTCGCGCGCCAGCGCGGGATCGGCACGCAAGCCCATGGCGCCGTGCGCGTAAAGGTGCGCGAGGCTCGTCATGGCCGGCAGATGGCCCGATGCCGCTGCCCGGCGATACCAGTCGATGGCCGCCGGAACATCCTTCACGCTGCCGAATTCGCCGCGTTCGAGACGCATGCCGAGCTGATACTGGGCCTCGGGATCGCCGTCGTCCGCGAGCTTGCGCAGTTCCGGCTGGCGCTGGTGGTACCACTCGTCCATCGCGTAACCGATGCCGGCGATCACCTGCGCGATGTCGACGGCATGATTGTCGTCGGGTAGATCCGAGCGGTGCAGCAAGGCGTTCGCCTTGGCGTCATCCGGCGTCACCCATTCGCCTTCCTGGTACATGCGGCCCAGCCGGTACTGGGCTTCGGCGCTGCCCTCGGCCGCCGCGCGCTCGAGCCAGTAGCGGCCTTGTTCCGGATCGCCGCCGGCGGCCTTGGCCGCGAGCAGGCGCTCGCCCAGCCGGCATTGGGCTTGCCGATCGCCGCGCAAAGCGGCTTTCTCCCACCAGTCGGCAGCCAGGCGCGGGTTCTTCGCCACGCCTTCGCCGCGCGCGTAAAGCTCGCCCAGTTCGCGCTCGGCCTGCGCATTTCCCTGCAACGCGGCGTTCTCCAGCCAGCGCGCGGCCGTCGCCGGATCTGGCGTCAAGCCGCGATCGCCCCGCAGGTAGGCCAGCCCCAACAGCAGCTGCGCCGCGGAGCTGCCGCGCTCGGCGGCGTCGCTCAGCATGTCGGCTTGCTCCGCAGTCATCGTCTGCGCCGCGCCGAGCAGCGCCGTCATCGCCAGCGCGATTCCGGCGACGAGACGTCGCGCCCGCCCAACGGTTCCGCGCTCGGCGGCCATGACTGGTCGGCTAATTCCGGTTATTGGCCAGCGGCGTGCCGCTGGTCGGCCGCTCTGACGACTCGCGGCGGTTGCCCGCATTCTCGGCCCGCAAGGCTGCCTGGTAATCCGCCGCCGACGGCTTGAGATACTTGAACTCGACTCGGCGATAGCTGATCCGGCAGATCTCGGTCGCGCACGGCAGCGTATCGCCGCCCTCCTCGCCGTAGGCGCTCGACCGAATCTGGCGCGGATCCACCCCCATCCTGATCAAGGCCTCGGCGACCACGGCGACGCGGCGCTGGGCGAAGGCAATGCCGTAGGAACTGCTGCCGACCTCGTCGGTGTAACCCACCAGAGTCACCGAGACGGCGGGCTTGGCCTTGAGCCGCTCCGCGTTTTCCGCGATCGTCGCCAACGCATCGTCGGTCAGATCAACCGAGCGGCGCGCAAAATAGACGCTTAGCTTGCTTCGCGTTCGGTACTTGTCGATGGCATCGACCGGCGCTTGCCCGTCTGCCGACACGGCCCCTGCGCCATCGTCCGCAGGAGCGACGAGCGGCGCTTCCGATGCGTCGACCGGCGCCGTCCCGAACGGGTGCTCCGGCACCGCGAGTTCAGCCACGTCCGGCGGCGACGCCGCGATTGCCGATGTCGTGAACACCAACACCATGACGGCGGCCAGCCGCACAGCCGCTCGCCATTTGGCCGCGGCTGGTCGGCAGGATTCGATCGCCGCGCGATCGAATCCCGAGCTTGCGTTCGACCTCAGCGTCATGGGAGCACGCTTGATTGACTACGACTTGCCGCTCTGATGGCCGCTACGACCAGGCTACTTGCTGCCGTCGAGCTTCTTGGCCGCCAGGTCGACGCGGCGGTTTTCCGCCCAGCACTTTTCTTCGTGGCATTCCGTGCGCGGCTTTTCCTTGCCGTAGCTGATCGCTTCGAGCCTGGCTTCAGGCACGCCGAGCAAGGTCAGGGCGCGCCGCACGGCCTCGGCCCGCTTCTGGCCGAGGGCGAGGTTGTACTCGGTGCTGCCGCGCTCGTCAGCGTTGCCTTCCAGCCGGATGGACAGCGACGGCGCAGATTTCAGGGCGGCAAAATCCTGCTTGAGGAGGTCTTGATACTCCGGCTTGACGGAGTAATTGTCGTAGTCGAAATAGATGCTCTTGCCGGCGAGAATCTTGACAATGCGATCAATTCTTTGCGCTTCGGTCTCGGCACTTGCGACCGGGTTGGCCACGGCGGAGGCCGCCTTGGGCGCGGGCGCGGGGGTTGCGGCGGTCTTCTCGGGAGTCGAAGAACAAGCGGAAAGCAGGCCGCAAACGGCGAGCGCGATCAGGGTACGTTGCATCAGGTCATCTCCAAAACTAATACGTTGATTGCAAATAACATCCCTCGCCGCAAATGCCGCTGCAATGACGAAACGAGGATAGCCGGGACAGTTCTTAGCGTAAAACCGCGGTTAATTATATGTTAAAATTGCGTTAGTTTCTTTCGATGCCATCGTCATGTTCGCGCCAGACTGCAAAAGTGGCGGCGTCTTTGGCGGCGTTCGGCTCCCGGGCACAGCCTGGGGCCGGCGCGCATCGATCCGCTCTCGCCGGTCGAGGTGGCGATGTTCTCCGTACAACAGGGCAACCACATGACAATATCCGCCGCGAATCTTCGACGGGCGCTCTTTTCGCTGCTGCTGCTCGCGTTCTGCGCCAATGCTCCCGCCTTCGCCGCCGCCGGCTCTGCCGGCGCGATGCCTTGGTGGGGTTGGCCCTTGTCGCTGTTCGTCGTATGTTTTTTTCTCGGCATCGTCGCGGTGCCGGCCGGAGTGGGCGGCGGCGTGCTGTTCGTGCCGATCGTCGGCGGCTTCTTTCCTTTCCACCTGGACTTCGTCCGCGGCGGCGGCCTGATGGTCGCCTTGGCCAGCGCCCTGGCCGCCAGCCCCGGACTGCTGCGCCTGGGCCTGGCGAGCCTGCGCCTGGCGCTGCCCTTGTCTCTGCTGGTGGCGGTGAGCCAGATCGCCGGCGCCATGCTCGGCCTGATCCTGCCGGCCGCCATCGCGCAGACGGCCCTGGGCGTCATCATCCTCGGCATCGTCGCCCTCATGTGGACGGCCAAGAAGGCCGAGGTCCCCGGCATCCAGAAGGCCGACCCGCTGTCGGCGGCGCTGCGCATCAACGGCATTTTCCACGACACGGCGCGCGGCCAGGACATCGAATGGCTGGTCCACCGGACGCCGATGGCGCTGGTCACCTTCGTCTTCATCGGCATCCTCGCCGGCATGTTCGGCCTCGGCGCCGGATGGGCCAACGTGCCGACGCTCAACCTGCTCATGGGCGTGCCCCTCAAGGTCGCCGCGGGCAGCAGCAGCCTGATCCTGTCGATGACTTCCTCGGCCGCCTGGGTCTATATCAACCAGGGCGCAATCCTGCCCATGATCGTCGTGCCGTCCGTCATCGGCATGATGATGGGGGCGATGATCGGCGTGCGATTGCTGCGCGTGGTGAAAGCATCGGCCATCCGCCAGATGGTGATCGGCATGCTCTTGTTTGCCGGGCTGCGTGCCCTGCTCAAGGGACTCGGAATTTGGCTGTGAAGCCTGGGAGCGAACGACCATGACTGACCCGCACAAGTACGCATCGCCCGAACAGCTCAGGTACGCGAAGGTGTTGAGCCTCGGCGTCCAGACCGGCTTCCTGATCCTGGTCGTGAGCTTCATCCTCTACATGGCCGGCGTCCTCACGCCGCTGGTGCCCGTCGACCAGTTGCCGAACTATTGGGGACTGTCGGCCAGCGAGTTCGCCAAAGCCACCGGCACGCCCACCGGCTGGGCCTGGCTGGCGCTGATCGGCAAGGGCGATGTATTGAACCTGCTCGGCATCGTCGTCCTGGCAAGCGTTTCGGCCGTCAGCACTTTGGCGGTGCTGCCGATTTTCGCCCGCCGCGGCGACTGGGCGCACGTCGCCATTTCCGTGTTGCTGGTGCTGGTGCTGGCCGTCTCCGCCGCCAACGTGCTCCACTGATTCTTCGGAGGCCTCCATGTCCCCACCCTTCAAGCGCATCCTTCTCGCCACCGAGGGCACCGAGTTCGATGTCGGCGCCGAGCGCGTCGGCATCGATCTCGCAGCCAGCTGCGGCGTGCCCCTGCAGGCGGTGCTGCCGCTGGTGAGCAATGCCGAATACGAAAGCCTCGCGCCGGAACGCGCCGAGCAGGCCGAAGCCGAAGCGGTGGCGAAGATCGACAAGCTGCGGCTGGCGGCCCAGGCCCGCGGCGTACAACTTCACAGCATGGTCCGGCTCGGCGAGGAACCCTTCCGCGAGATCGTCGACGCCGCTCGCGACCAGCAGGCCGACCTGATCGTGCTGCGTCGGCGCGGCAAGCGCGGCTTTCTTGCCAACCTGCTGCTCGGCGAAATGGTGCATACCGTTACCGGCCACGCACCATGCAACGTCCTGATCGTGCCGCGCGCGGCGCAGCTCTGGAACCATGCCATTGTCCTGGCGACCGACGGTTCGCCCCACAGCGACACGGCCGCCGCCGTGGCAGCTGCCGTGGCGGTGCGCCATGGATTGCCGCTGACCGTCGTTTCGGTGAGCGAAGCGGGTGATGGACAGCGCGACGACGGCGCGGCGCAAGCCAACGTGGCGCAGGCCTTGGCCGTGGCCCGTTCCGCCGGCGCCGCGGCGGCGACCGGGCGCGTCATCGCCGACGGCAAACCCTACGAGGCGATCTTGGCAGCCGTGCAGGAAACTGGCGCCGATCTGGTCGTGATGGGGCGCCGCGGCCTCAATCGGATGGAACGCATTCTCTTCGGCAGTACTTCCGAGCAGGTGGCGAGCCATGCCAACTGCCCGGTGCTGATCGTCCAGCAGGCCGCCTCGCCGGCGGCCGCCTAGTACCGCTGCGGCGGGCTAGGCGCCTTTCGCCGCGCGCCGCGCAAGAAGCTCGGCCGCGCCTTCGACGTCGCCGCCTTCGGCCAGGCCAATGGCGGGAAAGCTGTCGGCTTGTTCGCGAATCAGGCGCGCCAGCATTCGCGGTGCCGCGAACAGCCGCTGCTTGACGAGGCCGTGGGCGGCCTCCACCCCTTGGGACAACGACGAATCCGATAACGCAGCTGATTTCATGACGCGAGCCCCCGCGGAAGAACCTTGCATTGGCATATTCGATCCCGTGCTTGCGGGTGGCTCGATCCCTGCCCTATCGTTCGTCGCCGGGATCGACGCATGGCGAAGCACCGCACAAGTGCCTGCAATCTATCCCACGCAGCATTCGCGCCGCGTTGATAAAGCATGAAGAAAACGTTAAGAACCAGCCTGGGAGGCAGCGAAGATCAAACGGGCGGAGGTGCCGCGGCCGACGGTGCTATCAATGGCGATTTCCCAGCCGTAGCGGTCGCAGATGCGTTTGACGAGCGACAGGCCGATGCCGGCGCCGGTGCTGTCCGCGCCCTTGAAATGCTTCTGGAAGACCTTGCCGAGCTCCTCGCCGAGGATTCCCCTGCCCGTATCGTTCACGGCAATGCCGTTCTCATCGACGACGATGGCGACGGTTCCCGCATCGGTGTGCGTGAAGGCATTGAGGACCAGGTTGGCGACGACGATCTTCAGCAAGGTGCCCTCGACGAGAAGCCGAGGATGGCTGCGGCAATCGAATTGCACGGTGGCGTTCGCCCCCACCAGGTGGCGATGGGCATCGATGGCATCGCGCACCACTTCGCAGACGTCGCAGGGCGTGCTCGGCGCCTCGCGCAAGCTGTCCTCCCGGGCCATCACGAGCAAGGCCGAGGTGATGTCGATCATGCCGTCGACGGCGCGCCGAATGCGGTCGATGCGCCCGCGCTCCAATTCGTCCAGGCGCTGATCGTCCTCCATCAGTTCGACGACGCCGCGCACGATGGACAGCGGCGTTCGCAGCTCATGGCTGACATCGGTGGTAAAGGCCTGCTCGCGACTGATGAAGGCGCGCATGCGTTTGACATATTCGCCGAAGACTCCGCTGGCGAGCTTGCCGATTTCGTCGTTGGCGAACTCGACCGCCGCCCCGCCCGACTGCTCCAGCTGGTTCGTGCCGATCAGGCGCGCCAGCTCCGCCACCGGGGCCACGACGCGGCCGGCCAGCCACCAGCCCAAGCCCGCGGAAACCAGCGCCATGACGAGGATGCCGCCGGCCAGAAAGATGAAGAACTGCTCTTCGCGCTGACGCTGCCGGGCTTCGTTGAACATCATGACGTAGCGCATGCCGTCGGACTCGACCGCGCTGATGCGGTAGGGAATCCCCGCCACGAGCAGTTGATGCTTGCCGACGGGCAGATCCAGGACCGGCCGCGGGATATCGGCATGGTCGTCGCCGGGCGCATAGACATAACCGCGGATGCTGATCGTGGCCGGCGGCAGGGAAGCGGGATTGCGCGCCCGCCGCGACAGGTAATCGTCGAGTTCCGCGCGCAAGGTCTCGTCGATCAGGCGGTCGCTGGTGTGTTGCGCGGCGACGAAAACGCCAGCCGACAACAGCAGGCTGACCAGCATGCCGAAGAGGGCGAAGGTCGCGGCGAGGCGAAGGCGAAGGCTGTGGCGCAGGGCACCTGGAGAACCGGAACGCATGTCATCCCATTCCCTGACCGCGCCGCGACCGGCCGGAAGCCGCGGCGACTCCCGCGCTAGTCATCGCAGAGCTGATAACCGATGCCGCGGTAGGTCTTGATCAGCGGCTTCTCGGTCGGCAACTCCACGGCATGGCGCAGAAAATGGATGTGCGCGCGCAGCGTGTCCCGGTCGGGCGCGGACTCGCCCCAGATCTCCCGCTCCAATTCTTCCCGGCGCACCACGCGCGGCGAGCAGCGCATCAGCATCTCCAGCAGCTTCAGCGAAATCGGCGGCAACTCGATGACGCGCTTGCCGCGCGTCACCCGCAAGGTGTTCGCGTTGAAGGAAAGATCGCCGACCTGAAGCACCGCGTCGCCGGCGCGGACCTGCGAGCGCCGGACCAGCGCCTGCAGCCGCGCCTCCACTTCGCGCATGGCGAAGGGCTTGACGACATAGTCGTCGGCGCCTGCCTTGAGGCCCTCGATCTTCTGATTCAGCGAATCGCGCGCCGTCAGCATCAAGATGGGAATATGGTTGCCGACCTCCCGCAGGCGGCGGCAAACCGTCAGGCCGTCGATGCCCGGCAGCATCCAGTCGAGGATCAGGACGTCGTAGGTATTCGACACCGCCAGGTGCAGGCCGGAAACGCCGTCCCACGCCATGTCCATGTCGTGGCCTTTGCCCTGAAAGAACTCGTAGATGTTGCGCGCGAGATCGCGGTTATCCTCGATGAGCAGAATATTCATTGCGGGTCTTCGCAAACAGGCGGGGATGGAGGCATGCAATTCCTGTTGTCGGCAGCATTGACGTGGCGATTCCGGATACAACCGGCGCTAGTCTAATATGGTTCGTGATTGCCAAGTCCACTTGACCGCTGGGCTACGCTCGCGCCGATCGCGGGGCCGGCGCAGCGTTCGTCGCCGTTACCGGTTTACCGGTAGCGCGAATACATGATCGCGGGTATGGCAGCGGCGCCGGGGAATCACGAGAATCCACCACTTTTGGCATACGATGCGGATCGCCGCGAATGGCAAATGCGAGTGCCCAGATGACAGCGAGTGCAAAGCAGAACGACGGCAAGGCGAAGCGACGCGACGCCGTGAACGCCGTCCGGTTGATTTGCCTCGACCACGCCACGGCAGCCGCCGCCTCCAGGACTTTCAACCTCTATCCACGCGACCTTGTCGCCGCCAGGAAGCTGCTCGAAGAATGGCCCCTGTTCAGGGACGCGCCGACCACCGAAGGCGAACGCGTGGACTACCTCTTGGGCATGGGATGGGGAAAACGGCGGCGCCGCGGCGGCTAGATTGAGCCAGCGCTACGACCCGGTCAGCTGGAACGCCGCCCAGAAGAACGGATGCGGGTTCGCGCGCAAGGTTTCCAGCTGGGCGCGCCGCAGCGCCGCGGACTTGTCGGCACCGCTGCGCAGCGCCGCGTAGAAGGCAGTCATCAGCTGGCCGGTGGCGCGATCGTCCACTTGCCACAGGCTCGCGACGATGGCGCTGGCGCCGGCGTAGAGGAAGCCGCGCGTCAGACCGACGACGTCGTCGCCGCTCTCGATCGCGCCAAGACCCGTTTCGCAGGCGGAGAGCGTGACGAGATCGGCATTGATGCGCATGGCATATAACTCGCCGACCGTGAGCCGGCCGCTGTCCTGGCCGTCGGGCGCCAGCAGCAGCGCCGAATTCAGCGGCGCGGCGGCATCGAACTGGCCGTGGCTGGCGATGTGGATGAAGCGGAAGCCCGCGGCATACTGCTTGAATGCGGCCTTGCTGGCGGCCTTGCGCGTCAGCGCCCGCGAGCGGGGCATGCTGCCGGCGACGGACAGCGCTTCGGCCTGGGCAAAAGCCAGGTCGTAGCGCGGATTGCCGAGATCGGGGTTGCCCAGCGCGAGGATCATGCCGGGCTGATCGGCGCCGCCGGGCTTGAGGAACTTGAGGACGCTGGCGGCGGGCAGCATACGCAGTTCGTGGCGCTGGATGACGAACTGCTTGCCGTCGTACAAGGCATTGAAAGGCAGGTAGTGGAGCGCGCCGTGGGCGACGATGGTGATCTTGCCGGCGCCGAGCACGGGTTCCAGCGGCCCGATGAGGCGCGCGTACAGGCTTTGGGCCGGCGCGCGCCAGGCGTCGCTGTCGGCATCTTCGAGCGCCTGGCGGAACGCCTGGATGTCCGCGCCGAGCCCGCCGCCGGCCAGCGTCTGCACGCGGATGGCCGCGGCGGTGACGACGAAGGCATAGAGGTCGTCGCCGCCCGCGCCGTAGTAGTACTCGACCAGCGACTCGGTCGGCTGCAGGCGGCGCTGGATTTCCGGCAGGCCCAGCGCCGTCACCGATACCAGCGATGCGAGTTCCGGCGCCTGTTCCGCCAGTTGGGTGTGCGCCTGCACCGCGACGTTGCGCGTGTGCGCGGCCGCAGCGCCGCCGTCCAGCGCCCGCGCTTCCAGGTCGGCGGTGTCGACGGCGGCCAGCAACGTATTGACTTGCGCGGCGCTGCCGTCGGCGACGGTGAAATCCTTCTGCGTCGCCAGCATGTCCACCAGGGCGCGGGCCTTGGCGCGCTCGACGTACTCGAATGCCTCGGCGTCGCGGCGCTCGGCCACCAGCAGGCGCACGACGTCCTCGTACACTTTCTGCTTGCTGCCGATGAATCCGATCTTGCTGGCCTCGGTGTTGAGGCTGGCGCGCTGGCGCTCGATCACCTCGATGGCGCGGGCGTAGAAATCGATGGCTTCGCCGCGGCGGCCGAGCCGCTCGGCGATGCGGCCGCGGTCGTAGAGCACGATCCAGTAGAAGTCGCCGTTCTCGCGCGTCGTCGGCTGTTCCAGCATCCAGTCGTAGCCGCTCATGGCCTCGGCGATGCGTCCGGTTTCCAGTTCGCTCTTGTGGCGCATGAAGCGGCGCTGGATCTGCTGGAAGGCGAACAGGCTGCCGCCTTCCAGCGCGGCGCCGCCCGACACGGCGTCGGCCATGGCGCGGAAGAAGGAATTGTCGTCTTCCTGAATCACCGCGTAGGCGCGCGCATAGTCGCCCAGCGCCAGGTAGGCGCGGGAGAGGAACACCTGCTTGTCGGTCTTCAGCAAGACATACGGATAGGCGGTGCCGACCGCCTCCAGTTCCTGCGCCCGCGCCAGTCCTGCGGCCTTGTCGCCGGCAAAGGTCAGCGCCAGGCTGAGTATGCCGAGTGCATGAATGCGGGCATAGCGCTCCTGGTTCCATTGCGTCGGAATGCCGGCGAACATCCTCTTGCCGTAGTCGACGGCGCGCGCGTAGTCGCCCAGGTCCATGTAGGTTTCGGCGCGAATCTCCCACAGGAAGGGCGATACGTCCTGCTCCAGCGGCACGCCCGCCATGGCCGAGCCCATCTTGGCCAGGCCCATCATTAACGGGCTTTTCTTCGCCATGGCCTCGAGGTCGGTCATGTTGGTGTCGCCCGCCGCGACGTTCCGTTCCAACTGGTCGAGACAAGGCGTCAACTTGTCATAGCGCTTGAGCTTCGCGTAGGACATGCACAGCGGCGCAAGCTTGGCGGTCTTCGCCGTATTGACGTCGGGAACCTCGGCCGCGGCCTGCTTCTCCATCTCGCCGTAGCGGCCGGCCATCATGGCCCGGTCGCGGTCGGTCATCATGTCGGTGGCGCAGCCGGACAGCAGCAGGGCCGCGACGAGCGCAAATGCGAAAGCGTACCGCGACGTATTCATTCTTCGCTCCCCGAAAAGCGTGAACCTGCGTTTGCCGGCGCGCCCGGCCGCCGCTCAGTGGTCGTCCGGCGCCCCCGGAGCCGTGATGTTCGCGCCCGGCATCGTGCGCTGTCCGTAATCCTCGATCACGAACATCATGTAGATCAAGCCGACGATCAGCGCGGCGGCGATCGCGCCGAACAGGAAGTGGTGGTTAGACTTGGCCTTCGCTTCGGCCTTGGCCTTGGCACTTGCCTCGGCTGGTGCTGCGCTCTTCTGTTCCATGGATATCCTCCTGCGGTCTTGCCCGAAGCGCGAAGGATACCGGATTTCGGCGGCCCGTTTCCGCCCGCGCGCCCCGCGCCGCGGCCTGGGCGCGCAGTTGCCCGCAACCGCCGGCGACGTCCTGTCCGGCCGACTGGCGCAGCTTGGCGAGGATGCCGTGGCGATGCAGATACTGCGACATCGCCGCCGCGCGCGCGGCGCTCGAACGCTCGAACGCGAGGCCGTCGACGGCGTTGTATTCGATGAAATTCATGACGGCGTACTTGCCGGCGAGAAGCCTGGCGATGCCGGCCAGTTCCTCGTCGCCGTCGTTCACGCCGGCGAGCAGCGTCCATTGATACTGGATCGGGTAGCCGGTGGCGCGGGCGTAGCGCTCGCCCAGGTCCACCAGCTCCGCCGGCTCGATGCGCGGGGCGCGCGGCAGCAACTGCGCGCGCAACTCGGCGCGCGTCGAGTGCAGCGAGAGCGCCAGCGCCGGCTTGACGACGCCGCAGGGCAGGCGCTCGAACACGCGCCGGTCGCCGACGGTGGAGAAGACGAGATTCTTGTGGCCGATGCCGCCTGCGCGGCCGAGCAGCTCGATGGCGTCGAGCACGTTGTCCAGGTTGTGAGCCGGCTCGCCCATGCCCATGAAAACGACTTTCTTGACGGGGCGGCGCGCACGGGCGAGCGCCACCTGGGCGACGATCTCGGCGCTGCCGAGCTGCCGCCGCAGGCCGTCGCGGCCCGTCATGCAGAAGACGCAGCCGACGGCGCAGCCGACCTGGGTGGACACGCACAGGCCGTCGCGCGGCAACAGCACGCTTTCCGCCGTCTGGCCGTCGGCGAGTTCCAGCAGCAAGCGCGCGGAACCGTCGTCGCTCGCATGTTCCTCGCGCAGGCGCGCGAGCGCTTGCAGTTGCGCCGTCAGCGCCGGCAGCGCGGCGCGCAACTGCTTGGGCGCCACATGCTCACGATTCCTTTCGCCGTCGTCGAGCGGCCGCGCCTGCGTCCAGGCGCGCAGCACGCGCTCTTCGTGGCAGGGCTTGGCGCCGGCAGCGCGCAGGCGCTGCCGGATCTCGTCAATGCGCATGACAGGGTGCGAATCCTGGCATCGCGGGCCGCGCGCTGAGGGCTAGCGCGCCCCGGAATAGTAGCCGGCGCCTTGGCGCTGGCCGCCGCTGCGGGCCGCCGGCTTGCCGCCGGGGGCTGCGCGCTGGGGCTTGCGCTGGCCGCTGGGCGCCGCGCCGCGCGGCTGGCTGCTGCGGGCGCCGCCGCCGCGGCCGTTCTGGATCGGCTCCGGGCGGATGCGCGGATCGGGTTCGAAGCCTTCGACGGTGCGCTTCTCGATGTCCTTTTTCAGCAGGCGCTCGATATCGCGCAGCAGGCGGTGCTCGTCGACGCAGACCAGCGAAATCGCCTCGCCTGAACTGCCGGCGCGGCCGGTGCGGCCGATGCGATGGACGTAGTCTTCGGCGACGTGCGGCAGCTCATAGTTCACGACATGCGGCAGTTCGTCGATGTCGATGCCGCGGGCGGCGATGTCGGTGGCGACCAGCACCGTCACCTTGAGGCGCTTGAAGTCGTCGAGCGCGCGCTGGCGCTGGCCCTGGCTCTTGTTGCCGTGCAGCGCCGCCGCCTTGATGCCGGCCTTGCCGAGCCGCTCGGACAGCGCGTCGGCGCCGTGCTTGGTGCGCGTAAACACCAGCACCTGATGCCAGCCGTGATTATCGATCAACTGGATCAGCAGGTCGCGCTTGCGCTCGCGGTCGACGTGATAGACCGACTGCGCCACCGCTTCGGCGGGCGCATTGCGGCGCGCCACCTCGACGCTGGCGGGATTCTTCAGCAGGCCGGCGACGAGGCCGCGGATTTCGTCGGAGAAGGTGGCGGAGAAGAGCAGCGTCTGCTTCTGCTTCGGCAGCAGCGCGATGACCTTGCGGATGTCGCGGATGAAGCCCATGTCGAGCATGCGGTCGGCTTCGTCGAGGACCAGGATTTCGATGCCGGATAGATCGGCGCTGCGCTGCTCGATGTGGTCGAGCAGGCGTCCCGGCGTGGCGACGATGATGTCGACGCCGGCGCGCAAGCTCCGGGTTTGCGGCGCCATGCCGACGCCGCCGTAAATCGCGGCCGCCTTGAGGCCTAGGTGCTTGCCGTAGGTGCGCACGCTGTCATGGACTTGCACGGCCAGTTCGCGCGTCGGCACGAGGATCAGGGCGCGCGACTTGAAGCGCTTGAGCGACAGGCCGGCGTCGCGGGTGGACAGCAGTTGCAGGATCGGCAGCGTGAAGCCGGCGGTCTTGCCGGTGCCGGTCTGGGCGGCGGCCATGAGGTCGCGGCCTTCGAGCACGAGCGGAATGGCCTGCGCCTGGATCGGCGTCGGCGTGTCGTAACCTTGTTCGGAAATGGAACGCAAAATTTCGGCGCACAGGCCGAGATCGGTGAAATGCATGGAATTGCTCCTGGATTCGGCCCACCGTGCCAAGCACGAACCAGTCGAGGCAGAAACGCTTTGGGGAAAAACGCGGAAAGAGGATCTAATCGCGACGCGCGGCAATGACTGATAAGGACCAACGCGGCGCGCACTATAGCACTACGCCGTCATTGCCGCAAACGATTTGCGGCGGGCACCCGAAGATGCGACGCGCCGCGATGGCCGGTCCTCGCGAAGTGGTTGGCCCGCCCCTTGCTAAATGCCGCGCGCACAGAAAAATGCCGCCGCGACGTCGCCAGAACTAATTTTTCCGCATTGGGTCGGATGACGTTAATTGGCTGGATGGCAAGCTGCCGAGTAGTTCGCCGTCGGCCAGTTGATCCGGAACGCGAAGTGCTGTCTGCGTTTCGGTGCGGCGATTGGTGTTCGCGATGGGGAGTCATGCGAAGAAAGTTGGCTTCGCATGACGGGGTATCGAAATTCCGATCAGAGTAGGTAGCTGAATCGTCATAAGGAGTTGCCCCATGAAACACATTCCTCTACCCAGGACTTGCATCGGATTGTTGGTGGCCACATGCGCGAGTATGCCGTTCGCATCTTTCGGGCGCGACTTGCTGTGGGCCGGAATGGATGAAATCGAGGCCCAGCGTCAACTAGCGGTCGGCGCCAATCGTGGCGCCCAGGGGCCGCTGCGGGAGGACGCCATGCAGTCCGCCCGGCAATCGACGACGTCATACGGGGAAGGCGCGTTCTACGACAACATTGGGAAGATTCAAGCGGCGACGACCGGCCAGCGCGGCGCACAAGGGCCAATTCGCGAGGACACCTTGCAACCCACCATGCAGCCCGCGACGTCGTATGGCGAAGGCGCCTTCTACGACAACATAGAACGCATCCGCTCCGAGGCTGCGCGCTAGTTGCCGTTTCCCGCGCGTGCGATAAGGGCGAGCGCGATGCGACCGATGACCGCAAGCAATAGCCGTCGGGCGTAGCCTGCGCGGCGGCAGCGCGCCCGCCGCCGGCGTCGCCCGCGGGCGGCGACGCGAAATCAGCCCAAGCCGTTCTTCAAGTCCGCCTCGATATCGTCGACCGATTCGAGGCCGACCGCGATGCGCAACAGGCCTTCGGAAATGCCGGCCGCGGCGCGGGCTTCGGCGCTGATGCGGCCGTGGGTGGTGCTGGCCGGATGGGTGATGGTGGTCTTCGTGTCGCCAAGATTGGCCGTGATGGAAAGCAGGGAGCAAGAGTCGACGACGCGCCAGGCTTCGGCGCGGCCGCCTTTGACTTCGAACGAGACGATGGCGCCGCCGCTTTTCTGCTGGCGCATCGCCAGCGCATGCTGCGGATGCGAGGGCAGGCCGGGATAGAACACGCGCGCGACCTGCGGATGCGCTTCGAGCCGCTGCGCGAGATCGAGCGCACTGGCCGACTGCGCCTGCATGCGGATCTTCAGCGTCTCCATGCCCTTCAGGATGACCCAGGCGTTGAAGGGCGACAGCGTCGGCCCGGCAGTGCGCAGGAACTTGAACACTTCCTCGGTCAGCGCCTTGTTGGCGCAGACGGCGCCGCCGAGAACGCGGCCCTGGCCGTCCAGATACTTGGTCGCCGAATGGATGACGAGGTCGGCGCCGAGTTCTAGCGGCCGTTGCAGCACCGGCGTGCAGAAGCAGTTGTCGACGGCGAGCAGCGCGCCGCCGGCGTGCGCGACCGCGGCGACGGCGGCGATGTCGATGACTTCGGTGAGCGGGTTCGACGGCGTCTCGATGAAGACGAGCTTGGTCGCCGGCGTCATCGCGGCGCGGTAGGCGTCCGTGTTCGTCGCTTCGACGAAGCTGGTCGCGACGCCGAAGCGCGTGAAGATGTTGCCGAAAAGCTGCTGCGTGGCGCCGAAGATGCTGCGCGAAGCGACGATGTGGTCGCCCGCCTTCAAGAGCGCCATGACGGTGGCAAGTATCGCCGCCATGCCGCTGGCGGTGGCAATGCAGCCTTCCGCGCCTTCGAGCGCCGCCAGCCGCTGCTGGAAAGTGGTGACGGTGGGATTGGAAAAGCGCGCGTAGACGTTGCCTTCTTCCGCGCCGGAAAAGCGCGCGGCCGCTTGCGCGGCGTCCTTGAAGACGAAGCTGGAGGTGAGGTAGAGCGCTTCGGCGTGTTCGCCGAACTGGCTGCGCTCCTGGCCGGCGCGGACGGCGAGCGTATCCAGGTCGTAGGGCTTGGTCGCCATGGCCTCAGGCCACCAGGTTAAGGTCGAGCTGGCCGCCCTCGTCGTCCTGCGCGGTGCGCGAAGCCTTGCCGCGCGCGCTTTCGACGCGCTCGAGATAGGCCGGCGTGACGTCGCCGGTGACATAGTGGCCGTCGAAGCATGAGGTCTCGAACTGCGTCACGGCGGGATTCACCGCCCGCAACGCGGTCTTGAGCGCATCGAGGTCCTGATAGACCAGGGCATCGGCGCCGATCTCGCGGCGGATTTCCTCGTCGTTGCGGAAAGCGGCGATCAGCTCGCTGCGCGTCGGCATGTCGATGCCATAAACATTGGCATGACGCACCGGCGGACTGGCGGAGGCGAAGTAGACTTTCTTGGCGCCGGCTTCGCGCGCCATCATGATGATCTCGCGGCTGGTGGTGCCGCGCACGATGGAGTCGTCGACCAGCAGCACGTTCTTGCCGCGGAATTCCTGGGCGATGGCGTTGAGCTTCTGGCGCACCGACTTGCGGCGCGTGCCCTGGCCCGGCATGATGAAGGTGCGGCCGATGTAGCGGTTCTTGACGAAGCCCTCGCGGTACGGCTTGTCGAGGCGCAGCGCCAGGTCCATCGCCGCATGGCGGCTCGAATCCGGGATCGGGATGACGGCGTCGATGTCGAGATGCGGCATGGTGCGGTGGATCTTCTCGGCGAGGAACTCGCCCATCTTCACGCGCGCTTCATAGACCGAAATGCCGTCCATCAGCGAGTCGGGCCGCGCCAGGTAGACGTATTCGAACATGCAGGGAGCATGCACGGTGCGCTCGGCGCACTGGCGACTCTGGAAGCGGCCATGCACGTCGACGAGGATGGCCTCGCCGGGCTCGACGTCGCGCAGCAGCTTGAAGCCGAGCGTGTCGATGGCGACGCTTTCGGAAGCGACCAGGTATTCGATGCCGGTGGGCGTTTCGTTGCGGCCGACCACAAGCGGCCGGATGCCGTAGGGATCGCGGAAGGCGAGCAGGCCGTAGCCGGCGATCATGGCAACCACGGCGTAGGCGCCGCGCACGCGGCGATGCACGCCGGCGACCGCCTTGAAGATGGTTTCCGGATCGACCTGGTAGCGATTCTGCGAGGCCGCCTGCAGTTCGTGCGCGAGCACGTTCAACAACACCTCCGAATCGGAGTTGGTGTTCATGTGGCGCAGGTCCTGCAGGAACATGTCGTGGCGGAGCTCGTCGGCGTTGGTGAGGTTGCCGTTGTGCGCCAGCATCAGCCCGAAGGGCGAATTGACGTAGAAGGGCTGCGCCTCGGCGGCGTTGTAGGCGGAGCCGGCCGTCGGGTAGCGGCAGTGGCCGATGCCCCAGTTGCCGACGAGGTCGCGCATGTTGCGCGTGCGGAAGACGTCGCGCACCAGGCCGGGGCCCTTGTGCATGTGAAAGCGCCCGCCCTCGGCCGTGGCTATGCCAGCGGCATCCTGGCCGCGATGCTGGAGCACCTGGAGGCCGTCATAAAGCAGTTGGTTAACCGGCGTGGTCGCAACCACACCCAATATGCCGCACATTGTTCCGCCTATCCGCTATCTGTATCGAATCCGTTTAGCCAGCTCCGCCGGCAACCATGGCTTGGCCGCGATCACCGCTGTTTCCAGTGGCGGCGCAAACGTCGCGTCGCGCCACCACGGCTCCTTCGGCAGCGCCGTCATGCCGCCCGCCAGTACCGCCACGAAGCCGATGAAGACGCCGCGCGCCACACCGAACACCGCTCCCAGCATGCGATCCACCAAGCCCAGCCCCACCGCCCGCAACATCAGCGAAGCGACGAAGCGTCCCAGCGCAAAGACTACCAGCACCGCGACGAATACGGCAGCAAATCCTGCCGCCGCGGCGAACGCCGGATCGGCGATCCACTTCGCCAGAAATCCGCCGGCCTCGCGCCCGAAATGCCGCGCCGCGAACAGCGCCGCCACCCATGCCGCGAGCGCCAGCAATTCGCTCACCACGCCGCGCCACAAGCCCAGCAGCACCGACGCACCGATCGCCGCAAGCAGCGCAAGATCGAAAGCCGTCACGTTACCCTACTTCGGCGCGACCGGCCCGTCGACGCCGATGATCTTGACCTTGGTCCGCGCCTTCTCGGCGGCATCCTTGCTCGCGAACGGGCCGGCGCGCACGCGCGTGCGCGGCCCCTGCGGCGAATCGAATTTCTCGGTGTAGGCCGGCAGGCCGACGCCCTTCAGCTTGGCCAGCAGCAGCTTGACGTTGCCGGCTTCCTTGTAGGCGCCGAGCTGGACCACCCATTGCGCGGCGGCGTCGCCGCCCAGCGCATTGACGGCGCGCGCTTCCTCGGCTTTCTTGTCGCTCGGCTTGTCCGCGGCCTTGGCTGCGGACTTCGCCGCAGCGGCGCTGGGCGCCGGCACGGCAACGGCGGCCTTGGGAGCATCCGCCGCGGGTTTCGCTTCCGCCTTGGGCTCGGGTTTCGCTTCGCCCTTGGCTTCGGCTTTCGGCTCCGCGCTGGGCGCTGCCGGCGGCGGCGCCTCGGCGACCGGCGGCAACGGCGTGGCAGCCGGCTTGGCGGGCAGCACGCGGGCGGCGATACCGTTGACGGCGTCCTGACTGGGAATGCGGACCTGGATATCCTGGTTGGCCGGACGCGGCTCGTGGTCCATGACCACGGGCAGCACGATGGCGGCCAGCAGCGCCAAAGCCGTAGCGCCGACCAGGCGGCGCCGGGCGCGCTTCTTCAACTCCAGCTGCTCGTCGAGAGACGCTTCACTTTCTGCCATGAGATTCACGCCTTGCGCCCGAGGGAACGCATTACGTCCGCTACCGTCAGGAACGATCCGAAGGCCGCGATTCTATCATTCTCGCCGGCATTCTCCCGGGCGAAAGCGAAGGCGTCGGCAGCGGTGGCGAAGCGCGGCAGCGCCCCGGCGACGCCTGCACGCGCCAGCATGGCCGCCAGCTCGTCGGCCGTGGCGGCGCGCGGGCCGTCGAGGGTGCAGGGCAGCCAGCGATCGACGCGGTGGCGGACGGCGCGGACGACGCCGTCGATGTCCTTGTCGCGCAGCATGCCGAACACCGCCCAGGTGGCCGGATGGAACGCCATGTTGCCGAGGTTGTCGGCCAGCACGCGCGCCGCCTGCGGATTGTGGGCGACGTCGAGCACCACCGTCGGCCGCCCCGGCAGCACCTGGAATCGCCCCGCCAGCTCGACCTCCAGCAGGCCGCGGCGGATGTCCTGCATGGCCACGGGAAGCTTGTCCTTGAGGGTATCGAGCGCCGTCAGCACGCAGGCGGCGTTGGCCAGCTGGCTGACGCCGCGCAACGCCGGATAGGCAAGCCCGCTCCTCTTGCCGCCGCGGCCCCAGTACTGCCATTGGCCTTCCTGCCGGACGCAGCCGAAATCGACGCCGAAGCACTGCCAGTCGGCGCCGATGGCCTTGGCGTGGTCGACGAGCCGCTGCGGCGGATCGCCGTCGCCGCAGATCGCCGGACGGCCGGCGCGGAAGATGCCGGCTTTCTCGAAGCCGATGTGCTCGCGCGTCGGGCCGAGGTAATCCATGTGATCGAGATCGACGGCGGTGACGATGGCGCAGTCGGGCTCATAGACGTTGGTGGCGTCGAGCCGGCCGCCGAGGCCGACTTCGAGAATGACGGCATCGAGCGGCTGGCCGGCGAAGACTTCCCAGGCGGCGAGCGTGCCGTACTCGAAATAAGTCAGCGGCACTTCGCCACGGGCCGCCTCGACGCTCTCGAACCCGGCGCACAGCGCATCGTCGCCGGCCGGCCGGCCGTCGATGCGCACGCGCTCGTTGTAGGCGAGCAGATGGGGCGACGTGTAAAGGCCGACGCGATAGCCGGCACGCAGCAGGATGGCTTCCAGCATGGCGCAGGTCGAGCCCTTGCCATTGGTGCCGCCGACGATGATGACGGGGCAGGCCTGCCTTTGTGCCAGCCGCTCCTTGACGAGACGGACGCGCTCCAGTCCGAGCGCGATGGGTTGCGCGTGCTGGCGCTCGATGTGCGCCAGCCAGGCATCCAAGTTCATTGCACGGCCGGCACGCGCTGCAGCAGCGTCAGCAGACAGGCAAGGCGGTCGCGCAGCTGGCGACGGTCGACGATCATGTCGATGGCGCCTTTTTCGAGCAGGAACTCGGCGCGCTGGAAGCCCGGCGGCAGCGTCTCGCGCACCGTCTGCTCGATCACGCGCGGGCCGGCGAAGCCGATCAGCGCGCCCGGCTCGGCGATGACGACATCGCCCATGAAGGCGAAGCTGGCGGACACGCCGCCCATGGTCGGGTCGGTCAGCAGCGTGATGAACGGCAGTTGCTGCTTGGCGAGCAAAGTGACGGCGGCCGTGGTCTTGGCCATCTGCATCAGCGAGAACAATCCTTCCTGCATGCGCGCGCCGCCGGTGGCGGTAACGCAGATGAAGGGAACTTGCTGCTCGATGGCGGCGCGCACGCCGCGCACGAAGCGTTCGCCGACGACCGCGCCCATCGAGCCGCCGAGGAAATCGAATTCGAAGGCCGCCACCACCACTTGCACCGTCTTGATCGCCCCCTGCATGACGACCATCGCGTCGGTTTCGCCGGTGTCTTCATGCGCCGCCGCGAGGCGGTCCAGGTAGCGCTTGCTGTCCTTGAACTTGAGCGGATCGAGCGGAATCACCTCGGTGCCGATCTCGAAGCGGCCTTCGGCATCGAGCAGCAGGTCGAGCCGGGCGCGGGCGCGGATGCGGTGATGGTGATTGCATTTCGGGCAGACGTTCTGGTTGTTCTCCAGGTCCGTGCTGTAGAGCACCGCCTCGCACGCCGGACATTTGCTCCAGAGGCCTTCGGGGATGGACTTGCGCAGTCCTTCGGAACGCTTGATCTTGGGGGGCAGCAGCTTTTGTAGCCAACTCATGGATTGCCTCCATCCATTGCATTGCGGATGCCGCGCAGGAAGGCCGTGACCCGGACGGCGGCCTGGTCGCGCGGCGAATTCTCGATTTCCTCGATGATGCGGCTGCCGATGACGACAGCATCGGCAACGGCGGCGATGCGCGCGGCGGCGGCGCCGTCGCGGATGCCGAAGCCGACGCCCACCGGCATGCCGACCTTCTCGCGTATCGCCGGGATGCGCTGCGCCACGGCATCGAGGTCGAGATTGGCGGCGCCGGTGACGCCCTTGAGCGAAACGTAGTAGATGTAGCCGCT
>JAQTNK010000020.1 GCA_028713915.1 Rhodocyclaceae bacterium
AGTAGTCGATGCCCTGCGCCTGGGCGATGGCGGCCTCCAGCGGCTGCGTGATGAAGCCGGCGACGGTCGCGGCGTCGGCGCCGTAATAGGCCGTCGACACCGTGACGACGGCATTCTCGGTATGCGGATACTGGTTGACCGGCAGGCTGCCGACGGAGCGCAGGCCGAGCACCAGGATGAACAGGCTGACGACGACCGCCAGCACCGGCCGATGGATGAAGATGTCGGTAAAGTTCATGGCATCGGCCTATTGTTCCTGCGGCTTCGGACTGGCCTCATCGAGCGGCGGATGGGCATTGTCGACGCGCAGCAAGGTGCCGTTCTTGAGCTTCAGCTGGCCGCTGGTGACGACCAGGGCGCCTTCTTCGAGGCCCTTGAGGATCGCCACCTGATCGCCGCGCGTCGGCCCCGTCGTCACGAACACCTGCCGGGCTTGCAGCAGCGGCTTGCCCTGCTCGTCCTTCCTGGCCTTGTCTTCCGGCTTGGCCGGCGCCACCGCGACGAACACCGTGGCGCCGTAGGGGTTGTAGGTGATCGCGGTCTGCGGCAGCGTGAGGTAGCGCTGCTTGGCGCCCGCATCCACGGCGGCGCGGCCGTACATGCCGGGCAGCAGGAGCTTCTTGTCGTTCCTGATGGTCGCTTCGACCTGCACGTTGCGCGTGGCGGTGTCGACCTTCGGATCGATGGCCGTGAGCTTGCCGCCGAACGTCCGGTCCGGGTAGGCATCGTTGCGCACGGTCACGGTCTGGCCGAGCTTGGCCGCGCTGATCTGCTGCTGCGGCAGGTAGAAGTCGATGAAGATCGGGTCGATGGTCTGCAGCGTGGCCACCTTGTCGCCCGGATTGAGGTATTGGCCGGGATTGACCAGCGTGATGCCCAGCCGCCCCGAGAACGGCGCGCGTATCGTCTTCTTGTCGATGGTCGCGCGCTGACCGGCCACCTGCGCCTGCTTGCTCTTGAGATCGGCGCTATCGATGTCGAGCTGGGCCTGCGAAATCGCATCGGCCGCGCGCTGCGCCCGGTCGCGCGTCAGGGTGGTGGCGGACAGGTCGGCCGCCGCCGCAAGGGCGTCGAGTTGGGCGATGTCGGCATCGGCATTCAGGCGCACGAGCAGCGCGCCGGCCTTGACGTCGTCGCCCGACTTGAAGTGCAGGCTGCGCACCAGGCCGGCGATTTCGGTCGTGACGTCCACGCCGCGCACCGCGCGCAGGCTTCCCACCGCGGAGAGCTGCGGTTGCCACTCCTGGGTCGCCACCTTCATCGCCGTCACCACG
The DNA here is from genome assembly GCA_028713915.1 of Rhodocyclaceae bacterium. GTDB lineage: Bacteria > Pseudomonadota > Gammaproteobacteria > Burkholderiales > Rhodocyclaceae > Nitricoxidireducens. The sequence continues at coordinate 1,275 of JAQTNK010000020.1, forward strand.
ACTGGCGGCTGCGGCGCCTGCGACTGCTTGATGGCCTTCATGATGTCCAGCACCTTGACGCCGGCGATGGCTCCGACCAGCAGCACGACGCACAACACCATGATCAACATTCGCTTGCGCATGGCTATCCCCTCTCCGTTCGTCTCTCCGGCGCGCGCTATTTCGCCGCGCCGGAATCCGCCGGCACGTCGGCCAGCGGCGCGGTGCGATTCCACCAGCCGCCGCCCAGCGCCTGGAACAAGCCGGCGGTGTCGCTCAGGCGGCTGGCCTGCGCCTGCACCAGGTTCACGTGGGCCAGCTGATACTGGCGTTGCGCATCCAGCAGCGCGAGGTAGCTGACCGCGCCCAGCCGGTACTGCGCCTGCGTCAGATCCAGGGTCCGCTTCGCCAGCGCATCGCTGTCCGCGATTGCCGCCAGCGCCACGGCATCCGCCTCGAGCGCACGCAAGGCGTCCGCGACGTTCGCGAAAGCCTGCAGCACGGTCTGGCGGTATTGGTGCGCGGCCTGTTCAAAGGCCGCGACCGCAGCGCGGCGCTGCGCCGTCAGTTGTCCGCCGTTGAAGATCGGCTGCGCGACGCCGGCGAGAAAGCTCCAGACGATGTTCTGCGATTTGAAAAGACCGGACCACGTCCCGGCGGCGCGGCCGTACTGCGCCGTCAGCGTGAACTGCGGATACAGCGCGGCCGTGGCCACGCCGATCTGGGCGCTGGCCTGGTGCAGCAAGGCTTCGCTCGCCAGGATGTCGGGACGCTGGCGCACCAGGGCCGAGGGCAGCGTCACCGGGAGCTCCGGCGGCAGTTGCAGGGCGTCGAGCGTGAACTCCGGCAGATCGGCATCGCTCGGCAGCCGTCCGGCCAGCACCGCGAGTTGATGGCGCGTCTGCGTCAGCGTCTTCTCGAGCCCCGGCAGCGCCGCGCGCGTCGACGCCGCTTGCGTCTGCTGGCCGAGCAAGGCCACGCGCGACACGGCGCCCAGATCGTACTGGCGCTGCACCACGGCGAGCTGGCGCTCCTCGGCCGCGAGCACCTCGCGCGTCGCCTGCAGCTGCGCCCGCAGCGATGCCTCCTTGATCGCCGTGGCGGCGATGCTGGAGGTCAGAGTGAGGAAGGTGGCCTCGAGTTCGAATTGGGCGAAGTCGGCTTGCGCGGCGACGCCCTCGATGCGGCGGCGCGCGCCGCCGAAGACATCGGGATTGTAGCTGGCGTTCAAGCTCGCGTTGATGACCGTCAGCTCGGGATTGCCGCCGGCCCCGCCGTTGCTCGGCAGACCGAGGCTCGCCGCGGAAACGCGCTCGCGGGCCCCCGTTGCGCTGGCACCGATGCTGGGATAGAGCAAGCCGCCGCGCTCGGCGACGAGGTTCTCGCGGGCCGCGCGCAGGGCGGCTTGCGCCGCGCCGAGCGTCGGGCTCTTTTCCAGCGCTTCGCGGACGAGGCCGTCGAGCGCGGCGGAGTGAAACAGGCTCCACCACTGTTCCGGAATGTCGTTGCCGACCAGGAATCGCTGGCTGCCGCCGTCGCGGCCGGTTGGCGAAGCCGTCTCGGCGACCAGCGCTTGCGGCGTATAGGAGCTATTCGTCGGCGCGGCCGGTTGGCGAAAATCCGGACCCACGGCGCAGCCCGTCAAGGCCACGCTCAGCGTCAGGACCGCGCAAAAAGCCGAGCCGACCAGGCATCGTTTGCAGTCGACGATGTCCACGGCCCCAGGGCACGACACCGCCCCGGGACCCTGCGGCTGCAGCTGCTTCGGTTCGATCGTCGGAGGGTTCATCTTCTTGGCGAAAACGCGCAGAGTCGAGGGTTTTCGCAGGCGTCTCGGCGCTTTGCCACCGCAGCGCGAGGAACTGGAATTTGCCTCGTCCGCAGAGCAGCGTATCGCTGAGATTGCCGGCCCGAATGTTCCGGCGAATCCTATTGCTAGTCCGATCGAACCAGCTCGCCATGCGGCCTCGCAATGAAACGACTGCCGGCAAAGCTGCCGCCGCCCCGGTGCGCAAGGGAACAAGCGCTGCGAGACGGCGTCACAAAGACAGGTGTCCGCCATTGGAGGTTCACCATGTTGCGAAGACTCTCATCTGCGCTTGTGCTCGCCGCATGGCTGGCGAGCGTTGCGTCGGCACTGTCCGGATGCGTCGTCGTTCCCTACGACGACGAGGGCTATCACTACGATCGTGGCTATCACGGCTACGATGAGGATCACGATTATCGGGGCCATCATCGCTGGTAGGCGCAGGCGTTGACCTTGCCGCCCAGCGGCAGCCGGGCGGAAAAATTTGCCGGCAGCCCGCGGCCGATCGGGCTGCAGCGTATGGCGCAGTTGCGCCGTCGTGCCCCTGCCACGGCGGTCATCGCTCGATCGCGCGAACAGTGGCACGAAACTAGCTCTATTCCGCTGCGGCGAAATATCACTTCGAACCTTCGCCAGCACGCGCCAATGCCATCCGCATGACGGCAGCCGCGCGGCACGAACTCGGGTCCGTTCGAGGTTGATTGCGATGCTAGCTGCCATTCTTCGTCCCGTTGCCTTGCCTGCCCATCTGCTCGGGCGGCCGGCGCCCTGCGACATTTTCGACGCGCGGGGAACGCTCTTGCAGAGCGCGGGCTCGCCGCTCGCCTGGCGCGCCGATCACGCCGAGCGTCCGCCGCGCGTCTTCTGCGAGGCCGGCCATGCCGATCGCATTTCCTCCACCAACCCGATCACGCAATTGCGCGCCGCCTGGCAGGCGCTCGCGACCCTCGACGCGCAAGTCGAGTGCGGCGGCGCTGTCGCGGCGGCCGCCGTCATCGCTCTGGCGCACGAACTGGTCGACCTCTGGCACCTCGATGCGGACGCCTGCATCGGCTATGCGCGGCTTGACCACGGCGCGCGGCCGAGCGTTTGCCACGCCGTGCTGTCCGCGCTCCTGGCGGCGGAGCTGGCGACGGCGAACGGCGGCACGCGCCAAGCGATCATGGACGTCGTCGGCGCGGCCCTGACCATGCACCTTGGCAGCATGGCGCTGCATGATCGCATCTTCGCCCTGGCGAACCTGCCCGGCCGCGACATGAGCGTGGATTTTCGCCGTCATCCGACGACCTCGGCACAAGCGCTGGCGGGCATCGGCGGAATTCCGGACGACTGGCTCAAGGCGGTCGCCCAGCACCACGAGAACATCGACGGCAGCGGCTACCCCGACGGCCTGAAGCGCGTCGGCATCGCCCTGCCCGCGCGCATGCTGCGCATCGCCGAGGCGCTGGCGACGCGGCTGCTCGGCGGCAAGACGCGCCCGCCGCAGCACTGGAACATCCAGCAGACCCGGGACGTCCAGCATCTGGTCCAGCATGTTTTCGGTGCCGACCTCAAGCGACTGGACTCCTTGCTGGTACGCCAGCTGATGACGCGGCTGAGCGCCTTTCCGCCGGGCAGCCTGGTGCGGCTGAGCAGCCGCGAACTCGCCGTCATCAACCGGCGCCGCGCCGAGGCCAATGCGCCGCCGCGCGACGCGGTGGTGTTCGTCGGCGCCCACGGCCACCCGCTCGAGACGCCGCGCGTGCGCCGGATCGGCACGCGCGAATGCAAGATCCACAGCTATGTCGATGACGAACTGCCCAAGCTGCCCCGCTACGACTGGCAGCGCGTCTGGGGCTACGGATAACGGCGGTACGGGTATAAATTCCAGCGGAATTTCCGCGCCGGCCGCCAGTCGAACCGCAGGCATCTTGCTGAGGCGGCGACATGAAGCGGTTATGGGCATTGCTGGCGGGTTGCAGTCTGGCGGCCTTGAGTCACCCGGCATCGGCGTTCGAGTCGCGGGGCGCCCGCCCATGCATCGGCTGGCAGGAATTCAGGCAGGAAGAGCGCGCCGGCTACACGCTGCAGGCCTCGATCTACCAGACGTGGCTGGTCGGCTATCTGAGCGGCCTGGTGGCGGGAAGCGGCGTGGATTTCCTGGCCGGCACGGACAACGAAAAGCTCTTCCAGATGGTCGATGCGTTTTGCAGCGACAATCGCCAGATGAATCTCGACAACGCGGGTATCTACGTGGCGAAGTCGTTGCTGCAGCAGAAGGGCATCGTCTATCTCGGCACCCGTCCGTAGCCGCGTGCCTAGGCGTCGCCGAGGTCGACCCTGGCCAGGTAGATGGCGGCTTTGCCTTCGTGCGACGAATAGTAGCTGACCCACAACTGACCGTCGTGCAGCGCGAGCCCGGCGTAGCTCGTATCGCCGCCGGACGGAAGGCCAAGCAGCTCGGTGAGCCGGGCCGTGCGCGGTTCGATGGCGCAAAGCGCAGTGCGTATGTTTTCGTCATAGAGACGAACCGCCGCGACAAATCTGCCATCGGGAAGACGCAGCATCTGCGGCCCGCCCACGCGCACGCCGAGATCCCGCCACTGCCATTGCCGGTAAGGCGGCGCGGCAACGCCCAGCAGACCGCTATTGGGATGGCCGTCGCGGCGCAGCAGGCAGTAGGCGGTATCGCCATCGAAGACGATCGACGTTTCGTTGGGCGCGCCGACATCGAACAGGCGATCGACCAGGACCTCGAAGCGCCTGCCGTCGTCGCTGCGGTAGAGCCTGAGCGACGCGTCCTCGCCGCAGCCGTAGGCGATGCCGTAGGCCTTGCCCTGGTGCCACGTCACCCGCCACAGCCAGAAATCGGGATCGGCGACGCTCAGCTTCCGGCTCCAGCTGCGGCCGTCCCTTGAGAACCACACCAGCGATTGGTGCGTGTGCCGCGACGGGTCGTGCAGCGCTTCCGCTCCGCTCAGCATCAGCTGACCGTCCGGCGCGACGGTGAGTTTCGCGTCGCGCAGATCCGAGTTCGGCGATTCGATGAGCGCCGCCGAATTCCATTGCTGGCCGTCGATGGAAGCGATGATGCGCAGTGCGCCGTCGCCGGAAACGTGCGTGGTTCCCTCGCGGAATGCGCAGAACCATTGGCCCTGGAAGCGAATCAGGTCGGTGAAGGCATTGTGCGGTGCCTTGTCCCAGATCCTGCGCGCTTCAATCAGCCTCATCGCCCCGATTCCTTCCGATTTCGCCGATGGTTCATGATTCCCCCGCTGCTGGCAGCAGTCGGCAAGTTCCCGCCAAACCCAATTTGAAACTGCGGCGGATGCGACTTTCGCATAGGCATGCCTTCTGCGCAACCGAATTGCCGGCATGCCGAAACGGCGATGAAATTCGTGCCCGGGCGGCGGGCGGCAGAACACGGCGGCGGCGTGGCGGCGGCCGATATTTTAGGCCGGGCGAAAACCGCTGCGCGCGCAGGCCTTCTGCCTGCGGCCGAGGACCCGGCGCGCCGCGAACCGCCGTCAGGCGCAGACGAAGGTGAAGGAATCCTTCGGACAGGTGCGCCCGCAAGCGCCGCAGCCGATGCAGTCCATCGGGTCCTTGACCGTCATCAGCGCCTTGGCATCCTCGTCGTCCCAATCATCCTCGTCCATCGCGTCATCCTCGCCGCGATCGACCAGGGTCAGCACGTCGCGCGGGCAGACCTTGAAGCAGCGGCCGCAGCCGATGCAATTCTTCGGATTCACCGCCTCGACGTACTGCGGCGTCCAGGGCGTGCCGCCCCGTGTCGTTGCTGATGCCATGCTGCTATCCTTTCAACAAAGTGGTCAAACGTAAATTTGCGTCGTGCCAGGCTTTGCATACGTCATAGGTCGCTTGCGCGAGGGCGGGAATTTCCGCGTAGGCGCCGGGCAGGCGCTCCTCGACGAGGTCATGCATCTGCGCCGACCATGCGCCAGCGATGCGCTTGAGTTTCTTCACTTCCTTGTCCAGGTCCTTGAGTTCGGCGTCGCTCATGTTGCGTATCCGGGGCAGCTCAGAGCCCGGCGACTTCAGGGAAACGGCCGACGATTTCGAGCGCCACCGACAAGACCTTGTCGGCCTCGGTCTTCATCTTCGACAGGCTCTCGAAGCCGAAGCGATGCACGTCGCGCAGCGTGCGGTCGAGCACCACCAGCTTGCCGATGGTGATCAGGCTGCGGCCGAAGCCTTCGTGCGTCAGGTGGATCAGCGGCACGGCCATCAAGCCGCACTCCTTCTCGATCAGCACGGCGATGGCGTTGTAGAAGGCTTTGACGCGGGCGAGCGTCGTCTCGTCGGGATCGCCGACCAGGGGAATCTCGGCCTTGCGTTCCTTGGTCAGGACACAAGGCGCCAGCAGGGCCTCCGGCGGCAGGCGGTCGTACTGGCCGTAGCTGTCGAGGGCGCGCAACTGGCGCAGCATTTCCTTGACGAAGTCGGTTTCGAGAATCGGATCGGTTGCGCTCATTTAGGTTCTCCGTGATTGGAATCGAGGTCGCAGGCGGCGGAATGCGCTCCCCGGCCCAGGGTGAAACGTGAAATCAACCGCGCCAGCAGCAGGCCGACGGCGAAGCCCACGCCGGCGCCGAGCACCGCCGCTGCGTCGCCGCCGTAGCGGCTGGCAGCGATGACGGCACCGAGCAGCAGGCTCGCCGGCGGCAGCAGGTAGCCGAGCAGCGCCGCCAGCGCAAGCGATGACGACGGCATCGACAGCGTGACGCGATCGCCGAGCCGGGTCTGCGCCGGCAGATGCAGGCGGATCACCTGCGCGGCCTTCTGCGCCGAACCGCAACTGCCGCGGCTGCCGCAGGTGCCGCAGGATGAAGCGTTCTCCAGCCGCACCACGGCTTCGTCGCCGTCGAAGCCGACGACCTGGCCGGCGCGCTCGATGGTGTCGATCATTCCTGCCAGCCTTCGTCGGCCATGCGGTCGAAGCGCCCGGCATCGCCGCCGCGCTTCAGCGCCTTGTCGAGCCAGGGCACGCCGCCGCTGCGGATGGCCGCGCGCAATTCGGTCAGCAGCGTGTCGATGCAGGCCTCGTCGTCCATGCGCACCGGCTGGATGCCGCCGGCCAGCAACTGGCGCACCGCCGACCCGCCCGCCGCCAGGCAATAGACGGCCGCGCAGCCGGAGAGCGCCGCGATCTTCTCGGCGAGCTTGTTCTGGCTCCGGCTAACGCCTGCTCCGCAGGCATTACCCTCCACCGAAACTGCGTTTTCATTGCCGTCCATCGCCTCGACGGGGAACTCGGCGACCTGCACGAGCTTGGCGCGCCCGGCATCGAGGGCATAGATGGCGAAGCCCGCCGCGGCGCCGAAATGCTGGTTCACCGCGACGCGGTCGTCGGTGGCGAAGGCGACCTTGAGCATGGCCGGCACGCCGTCAGTGGCGGACCACGCCAGGGCGAGCTGGCGCCCGCTCGGGCTCGGACCGGTAGACGGATCGATAGGCAGGGATGTCATGGTGCTGCCCCAGGAAAAGGTTGGCGATGTCGAACAAGGCCTGCCGCGCGGCGCGATAGCCGACCCAGGCGCGCGCATAGCCGCCGACGCAGTCGTATTGCGGAAAGCCGGCGCGCAGCAGCGGAATCTCCAGGCGCTGCGCGCTTTGGACGGCGTGGGAATTCGCTACCAGCAGTTGCGCCCCGGCATCCCGCGCCGCGCGCTCGAGGTCCTCGAGGTCGCCGATGCGCACTTCGGCGCACGGCAGATCGGCCAGGGATTCGGCGCGCGCCGATGCCACGGCGGCGACGATTTCGGCGCCGAGGCCGCCGAGCAAGGCGCTGAAGCCCAGCAGCAGGTCGGGATCAAGGCCAAGCGCGATGCGCGCGAAGCCGAGCATGAAGTGCGTATCCACCATCGCGTCCTGCAACTGCGAACGGCTGCGCTCGACCTTGTCGGGCACCGCCTGGCCGGAGAGTTCGGCGAGCGCCTGGGTGAAGGCATCGCAGGCATCGAGTCCCATCAGGTGATCGAAGCGCACGTCGGGAACGCCGGTGCGCGCCTTCAGCAGATCGGCGGCGCGGTTCAGCGAGCGGCCGATCACCAGCGTCGCCACCGACTCGCCCATTTTTTCGATCTCGCCGCGCGGCGTGCCGCCCAGCGTCAGGGGCGTGAATTCGGCGTCGACGAGATGACCGTCGAGCGAGTCGCCGATGTCCGGCAGCACCACGGGACGCAGGCCGAAGCCTTCGATCCAGTCCTTGATCGCCTCGATGTCGCCGGGCGTGAGCATGGACGACGCCAGCACGTTGACCTGCTTGCGGCGCCGCCCGGCATGGCGCGTTTCCGGCACCAGGACATCGATGACGGCCTCCAGCGCCAGCGCGAAGCCGGACTCCAGGCAGCCCGCATAGTCCGGCGTATTCACCGGCACGACGGCAATCGCATCGAACTGCGGACACTGGGCGCGAAACTCGCGCACCAGGCGGCGGATGTCCGTGCCCTGCGTTTCCGACAAACCGGTGGTCGCCAGGCCGATGATCTCGGGTCGGTTCTTCTCGCAGATCGTGCGCAGCCCATCGATGACATTTGCATCGGAGCTCATGACCGTCGAGACCTGGTCCATCGCCGTCGTCTGCAAGGGAATCGGCTCGCGGAAATGGCGTACGAAAAAGACTTTGCCGAACGCTGTGCAGCCTTGCGAACCATGGAGCATGGGGATGGCGTTCTTCAGGCCGAGGCAGGCCAGCGCCGCGCCGACGGGCTGGCTCGCCTTGAGCGGATTGACCGCCAGCGGTTTTGTGCGTTTGATGATTTCGGCCATGGTCGCGACGCGAACGGATGATGTCGCCCTCCGTTTTGCAAGCCTCATGCCACCGATGGAAGCTCAATAATTCAAGGCCTTGCCAAATTGCCGCGCTGTTGCAAAGACGACAAAAGGCCGACAATCGCCGCCGCCGCTCGCGCCGCGACGCAACCAATTCCGCCGGCGACGGTCGACTTCGATGCCGGTGCTTGGCCTCGCCGGGCGCCTGACGGCCGATAGGCTTGCGCCTGCCAGAGCGAAAGCCAGGCCACCGGCTCCGGGCTTTTCGGTAGGAGTGAACATTATGTGTTACAGGCATATGCAGCAGCAGTCGATGGCCGCCAAGGACAGCGCCGCCAGCAGCGCCGAGCAGCGGGAAACGGCGGCGCCGGCTGTCACGGCGCCGGCCCGCCACCCGGCCGGCAGCGCTTACGAGCGCTTCATGGCCGAGATCAAGCAGTGGAGCGAAGAGCAGAAGGAGCAGAACACCAAACCCTGATTCCTAACTCGCAGCGGCGGCTGGCACTTGACGCTCGACGCGGCGAGCCTCGAGGCAGTCGTCGCGCGCTAGGCGAGACGAGCAGGCGAGCCGATTTTCTTCCGGCGCCGACAGCCAGGTTCCCGCCGCCTTGGTCTTCGCCCACGGCGCGGGTTTCCTGACGGCGCGCCATACCGGGTTTTCGATGCTCAGCGCGAGTTGGCGCGCCAGTTCGGTCATGCCCGTGTAGCCGGCATAGCCGAACTCCCGCTCCTGGTTGATGTCGAGGAATGGAATGCGCGCCTTTAGCGCGGTGTAGAGATTGCGGCCGCCGGCGATGAGGATGTCGGCGGAATATTCCTTGTAGGTCGCGAGCAACGCCGCGGCACTGCCGTCGTCGATCATTTTCGCGTCCTCGCCCATGAGTTCGCGGATGCGCGCCTTGTCTTCCTCGGTGGATTTCTTGGTTCCGGTGGCGACGACTTCCATGCCCAGATCCTGCAGCGCGGAGACCACCGACCAGGACTTCACGCCGCCGGTGTAGAGCAGCACGCGCTTGCCTTTGAGCCGAGCGCGCCAGGGTTCCAGTTCGACATCGATCTTCGCTTCCTCGCGCGCAATCATCGCTTCGGTTCGCGCCGCGAGGTCGGGATCGTTCAAGAGCCGGGCGAAGTCGCGAAACGCCTGCGAGGTATCGGCGACGCCGTAGAAACTGCCCTCGAAGAAAGGCACGCCCCAACCCTCCTGCACCTTGCGCGCGACGTTGAGCAGCGCCTTGGCGCAGACCACCATCGACGCCTGTGCGCGGTGCATGGTCTGCACCTCGCGGTAGCGCGCGTCGCCCGAAAGCGCGGCGATGATGCGCAATCCCAGTTCGTCGAACAAGGGTGCGACGCGCCAGAACTCGCCGGCGATGTTGTACTCGCCGATCAGCGTCACGTCATGAACCTTGATGCCCGGCCGCTGCGCGGGTTCGGCAACGGGATCGGGTTCGCGCGTGCCGATGACATGCGCGAGCATGGCTTCCCCGGCGATGCGGTTGCCGAGGTTCTTGGTGCCGTAGAAGCCGGCGCAATCGACCGGCACCACCGGCACGCCCCAGCGTTCAGCCGCGGCCTTGCAGACGGCGGCGAGATCGTCGCCGATCAAGGCCGTGACGCAGGTCGCATAGACGAACACCGCCGCCGGCGCGTAGTCGTCGATGGCCTGCTTGATGGCATGGAACAGCCGCTTCTCGCCGCGTCCCATGATGATGTCCTGCTGGGTGAGGTCGGTCGTCATGCCGATGCGGTAGAGCGCCGGGCCGGTGGTGCGCGTGCCGCGGTTGTCCCACGAACTGCCGGCGCAGGCGATGGGCCCGTGCACGATGTGGGCGACGTCGGCGATGGGCAACAGCGCGATCTGCGCGCCGTCGAAGGAGCAGCCGCCGGCCGTGGCGCCGGGCTTGGGCCGGGCACAGCCGGACTTCTCCTTTTGGTTGTGGGCGCAGGCCGGCTCGTTGAGCAGAACGGCGATTTCACGGGTCTTCATGGCGGCATCCTTTCAGTCCACGATTTGCAAGCGTCGTGCCAAAGGCCAAGCCATTGATCGGCAAAGACTCGCGCCCGAAAGGCCGTGTCGCCATCCCAACAAATTCGTCCCACGCGCCATCGAGCCCGCGCCACGACGGACGCGGCGGCCATCCGCGGCGCGCGTCGGCGGCCATGGAAGGAGTCTTGCTTATAAAATAACGAAAAGGACAAACGAATTTCAGCCATGAATCCGGAACCAAACGCTCCTCTCGCCCAAGCCCGTCGTCCAGGCGATCTGGCGACCGTCGTGTTTGCCGGCGTCATCGCCGAGGCATTGCGCTGCGGCCGGCAGCCGCTGATCCGCGGGCTGTCCGAAGCCCGCTTCCAGAAGCTGCTCAACGAGTTCTTCTTCTGCCTCGCCTTGACCAACGGCAAGGCCGCGGCCGCGCCGGACGACGAGTTCGACGATCTCGTCGAACTGCTGCTGGAGCACCGGGTCGAGCCTTCCGAACAAAACGCCTGGCTGGCTTACGCCGTGGCCTCGTCCGCGATGGGCGCAAACCATCTTTGGCAGGACATGGGACTGCCCAGCCGCAAGGCATTGTCCGAACTGATGCGCGAGCATTTCCCCGCCCTCGCCGCGGCCAACACACGCGACATGAAGTGGAAGAAGTTCTTCTACCGGCAGTTGTGCGGGCGCGCCGGCGTGCCCATCTGCAAGTCGCCGCATTGCGCGGACTGCTGCGATTACGCGATCTGCTTCGGAGCGGAAGATTAGCGACGCGCATCATTAGCGCGGCATCGCCGCGCTCGGGCTGAGCCTGTCGCGCGCACCCGGCCGTCATGTAGCTAACGCGACAACGAAGGTCGGGAACCCGCCAAGCCACCCGCCGCGCGGGCAGCGCAATTCCTGCATCGCTGTCTTCGCCGATGCACGGCGCAAAAGCCGCCTGCCGAATAGGAACATGCCCTTCGCGCCTGCCCCCACAGCGATGGCGACGAGCCGACGGCGAATATTGGCTCGGCGAACGTTATTCCAAAATAGAATAATGGCCTGCTTCTTGCGTTTTCCTCGCGGTCGCCGACTGATTCCATTACCCCGGAGAATCCTCATGAAAGCACTTCGCTGCCTCGCCCTGTCCGCGCCGATGCTGTTCGCCGCCGGCGTTCGCGCCGATGAAATTTCGCTCGCCGTCGCCGCCAACTTCACCGCGCCGATGCAGAAGATCGCGATCGAATTCGAGAAGGACACGGGACACAAGGTCGTGCCCTCTTTCGGGGCCACCGGCAAGTTCTACGCCCAGATCAGGAGCGGCGCGCCGTTCGAGATCCTGCTCGCCGCCGACGACGAGACGCCGGCCCGACTGGAGAAAGAGGGCGACGGCGTCGCCGGCAGCCGCTTCACCTATGCCATCGGCAAACTCGTGCTGTGGAGCCGCAAGGACGGCTACGTCGACGACAAGGGCGAAGTGCTGAAGAAGAACGAATTCCAGCACTTGGCGTTGGCCAATCCCAAGCTCGCCCCTTACGGCGCGGCGGCGGTCGAGACCCTGAAGGCGCTCGGCCAGTTCGACGCCGTGCAATCCAAGTTCGTCACCGCCGAGAACATCGGCCAGGCCTACCAGTTCGTCGCCACCGGCAATGCCGAACTCGGCTTCGTCGCGCTGTCGCAAGTCTTCAAGGACGGCCGCATCGCCGCGGGCTCGGCCTGGATCGTGCCGCAGAGATATTACGCACCGATCCGCCAGGATGCCGTCATCCTCGCCAAAGGCAAGGACAAGCCCGCCGCCGAAGCGCTGCTGAAATACCTGCGCGGCGACAAGGCCCGGGCAATCATCAAGTCCTACGGCTACGAATTCTGAGCACGCGCGCCGCGCGCTGTCGCGGTAAGCTTCGCCGCATGCTGAACGCTCCCGACCTCGCCGCCATCTGGCTCACCCTGCGCCTCGCCGGGCTGACCACGGCGCTGCTGCTCGTGATCGGCACGCCCATCGCCTGGTGGCTGGCGCGCACGCGCCATTGGGCGAAGGGGCCGATCGGCGCCGTGGTGACGCTGCCGCTGGTGCTGCCGCCGGCGGTGCTCGGCTTCTACCTGCTGGTGCTGATGGGACCGGACGGCCCCGTCGGTCATCTGACGCAGGCGCTCGGGCTGGGACTGCTGCCGTTCACCTTCCCCGGCCTCGTCGTCGCCTCGGTCATCTACTCGATGCCCTTCGTCGTCCAGCCGCTGCGGCAGGCTTTCGAGGCCATCGGCGCGCGGCCGCTCGAAGCGGCCGCCACGCTGCGCGCCTCGCCGCTGGATGTCTTCTTCACCATCGCCCTGCCGCTGGCGCTGCCCGGCTTTGCCAGCGCCGCCATCCTCGGCTTCGCGCATACCGTGGGCGAATTCGGCGTCGTGCTGATGATCGGCGGCAACATCCCCGGCAAGACGCAAGTGTTGTCGATGGCGATCTACAACCACGTCGAGGCGCTCGAATACGGCGCGGCCCACTGGCTGGCCGGCGGCATGCTGCTGTTCTCCTTCCTCGCCCTGCTCGCGCTTTACACGCGCGGCGGGAAACGGCCGACATGAGCATCGCCGCCCGTTTCCGCATCGCCTTCCCCGGCTTCGTGCTCGACGCCGACCTCACCCTGCCCGGCCGCGGCGTAACGGCGCTGTTCGGGCCCTCGGGCTCGGGCAAGACCACCTTGCTGCGCGCCATCGCCGGGCTGGAGCGCGTCGCCGGCGGTCATCTCGTGGTCAATGGCGACACTTGGCAGGACGACGAGCGCCGCATCTTCCTGCCGACCCACCAGCGTCCGCTCGGCTACGTCTTCCAGGAAGCCAGCCTCTTCCCGCACCTCAGCGTGCGCGGCAATCTCGACTACGGCAGGAAGCGCATCGCGGCGGCGAACCGGCGCATCGACGGCGATCGCGTCATCGATCTTCTCGGCATCGGCGCCCTGCTCGACCGGCTGCCCGCGCGGCTGTCCGGCGGCGAGCGCCAGCGCGTCGCCATCGCGCGCGCGCTGCTCACGAGTCCCAAGCTGCTGCTGATGGACGAGCCCCTGGCCGCCCTCGACTACGCGCGCAAGCAGGAAATCCTGCCCTACCTCGAACGCCTGCACGACGAACTCGAAATCCCGCTGCTCTACGTCAGTCATGCCCATGACGAGGTGGCGCGGCTGGCCGACCATCTCGTCATGCTCGAGCAGGGCCGCGTGCTCGCCAACGGCCCGCTCGGCGCCACCCTGGCGCGGCTCGACCTGCCGCTCTACCTCGGCGAAGACGCCGGCGTGGTGCTCGACGCCGTGGTCGTCGAACGCGATGCCGGCTGGCATCTGGTGCGCGCCGAGTTTCCCGGCGGCAGCGTCTGGGTGCGCGACAACGGCCTGCCCGTCGGCCATCGCGTGCGCCTGCGCATTCTCGCCCGCGACGTCAGCGTCGCCCGCCACAAGCTCGAGGGCTCCAGCATCCTCAACACCCTGCCGGCACGCGTCGTCGACGTCGCCGACGACGCCCATCCGGCGCTCGCCCTGGTGCGGCTCGACATCGGCGCGTCGCCGCTGATCGCGCGCCTGACGCGGCGCTCGGCCGCCGCGCTGGAACTGCGCCCAGGGATGGAAGTCTGGGGCCAGATCAAGGCCGTGGCATTGATCGGATAGGCGGATGGACATCGACATCGACTTCGCCACGGCCGCCGACCTTGAGCCCATGGCCGACCTGCTGGCCGAACTGTTCACCCTGGAAAGCGATTTCCGGCCCGCGCGCGACAAGCAAGTGCGCGGCTTGCGTCTGATCCTCGAGCAGCCGCAGATCGGACGCCTGTTCGTGCTGCGCAGCGGCGGCGCGGTCGTCGGCATGGCCAACGCGCTGATCACCGTCAGCACCGCCGAAGGCCGGCCGGTGCTGCTGCTCGAGGACGTGATCATCAACGCCGCCCACCGCGGCCGCCGTCTCGGGCGGCGGCTGGTGGAGCACGTGCTGGCCTGGGCCGCCGGCGCCGGCATGTCGCGCGTCACCTTGCTGGCCGACCGGAACAACGCCCCGGCGCTGGCCTACTACGAGCGGCTCGGCTTCGCGCCGTCGGCGATGACGGTCTGGCGCAAGAACCTCGCCTAGCGCCTTGGCAGCGGCTTCGAAATGCCTTTGATTTCCAAGCCTGATCGACGCTTTCCCAGTCCGGCTTTTGTCGACAATTGGCCAGGGTCGACTGGCGGAAACCGCCCGATTCCTATTCATCGTTCCGTCATAGGCATTGGATCCTGGCCATGAAAAACAATCAGCCGGTCACGCAGCAGGAAAAGCCTTTCCCCGCCGGGAAATATCTGGTGTCGAAGACCGACCTGAAAGGCATCATCACCTACGCCAACGACGCCTTCATCGACATCTCGGGCTTCAGCCAGGACGAGCTGATCGGCAAGAACCACAACGTCGTGCGGCATCCCGACATGCCGCCGGCGGCCTTCCAGTATCTCTGGGACACGATCAAGGACGGCCGCCCCTGGCGCGGCATCGTCAAGAACCGCACCAAGGACGGCGACCACTACTGGGTCGACGCCTTCGTCGTGCCGGTGCGCGAGAACGACAGGGCCATCGGCTACATGTCGGTGCGCACGGCGCCGTCGCGGGAGCAGATCCGAGAGGCTGAGACCCTCTACGCCGGGCTCAACCGCAGCAAGGCGACGATCGACGCCAGGGGCAGCTGGTTCAAGCGCATCAGCCTGCGCACGCGCCTGATCGCGGTGATGATCTTCATGGCGCTGATGATCGTCGCCGGCGCGGCCGTCGGCATCGGCGGCATGTTCCTCGCCAACCAGGACATCCAGGAAGCCTACCAGGAACATTCCAAGCCCTCGCTGGCCATCGCCCGGATGGTCGAGCGGCTCGGCGACAATCGCGCGCAACTGATGCTGGGCCTGCAGCACAACCCCGCCAATCCCTATGCGAAGCTGCACGATCACCCGCTCGAGACGCACATCGACGCGGCGCTGAAGAACCGCGAGCTGATCGAGAAGCTGCGCGCCGATTACGAGCAGCGCCAGAAGAGCCCGCAAGAGGAAGCATTGTCCAAGGCCTTTTTCGCCGCCCGCGACCGGCTGTCCCAGGAAGGCAATGCGCCGGGCCGCGAAGCCTTGCGTGCCGGCGACTACGACAAGGCCAGCGTCTTGCTGCTCACCAAGGTCAACCCGCTCTACGCCGATGTCATGGCGCGCGGCGCGGCGCTGCAGGACTACCTGGCCCAGAGCGGCGAGGCGAGTTTCGCCGGCTCGCAGCAGCGCTTCCGGACGATCCGCAGCATCAGCATCGCCGGCACGCTCGCCGGCCTCGTGCTGGTGGCGATCTTCGCCTTCTTCCTGGTGCGCGCCATCATCGATCCGATCCGCCGCGCCATCGGCCACTTCGACCGCATTTCGCAAAGCAACCTGACCGATGACATAGACATCTCCGGTCACGACGAGGCCGGTCAACTGATGCACGCCCTGGCGACCATGCAGGTGCACCTCAAGGTCATGCTCGACGACATCCGCCTGGCGTCCGCGGCCATCGACAGCGAATGCCGTCGCCTCAACGACGAGATGACCCAGGTCGTCGACCAGTCGAAGGAACAGCGCGACCGCGTCCAGAGCGTGGCGGCGACGACCGAGGAATTTACCGCCACCGTGACCGAAGTCGCGGCCAGTGCCGGCCGCACGGCCGAGGCGGCCGTCCATTCGCGGTCGCTGGTCAGCGACAGCACGGCCAGCATGGCGAACAGCATGGCCGCCACGTCGCGCGTCGTCGATGCCGTGCAGGCTTCCAGCGCCAGCATCGGCGAGCTCAACCACGCCATCCAGAAGATCGGCGACATCACCAACACGATCAAGGAAATCGCCGACCAGACCAATCTGCTGGCGCTCAATGCCGCCATCGAAGCGGCGCGCGCCGGCGAGCAGGGCCGCGGTTTCGCCGTCGTCGCCGACGAGGTGCGCAAGCTCGCCGAGCGCACCAGCGCCAGCACGGAGGACATCACCGTGACGGTGACGGAGTTCCGTCAGGTCACCGACAAGGCGGTCGCCTCCATGGGCCAGGCGGTTCAGGAAGTCGAGCAAGGCATCGGCATGATGCGCGCCAGCGTCAGCGGCCTCGAGGAGATCAAGTCGTCGAGCGAGGAAGTCGCCAGCATGGCCGAGCATATCGCCACCGCCGCGCGCGAGCAGGCGAGCGCCAGCGACCAGGTCGCCGCCAACATGGAGAAGATCTCGTCGCTCATCGACCAGAATACTTCGATGGCGCAAGATGCCTGGCAAGCCGTCGGCGACCTCACCAAGACCGCTTCGGGCCTTCGGGCGATGGTCGAGCAGTTCAAGCTGGTGCGGCGCAGCTAAGGCCGACTGGCGGCCGGCGGCATCAGAAGCCGTAGGGCCGGTGCAGCCAGTCCCTCACCACCTGGGTATCGCGGTCCGGCAGGTAGCGGAAGCCGGCCTGCACGTCCTCGATGACGGCATTCGCCACGGCGTGCGGAACCGTCTTGGTGGTCAGCATGTGGAAGAACCAGGCCATCGGATAGCCGGCCCGACGGTCGAAACTTTGCAGCGCTTTCTGTAGCGCCAGTCCCTGCGCCCCGTAGGCGCTTTCGAACTTCGGCGGCAGGCCGTTGACGGCGGCCACCGGCGTCGCCTGCAGGATGGGCTGACGGTAGCGGTCGAGATGCTCGCGCACGGCCACCACCCAATGGTTGCTCAGTTGCGTGGCATTGCCGGCGCTGCTGGCCTGCCAGGCATCGAAGAAACGCTGCACGGGCTGCGCTTCGGGCTTCTGGGCGCTGATGCGGCCGAGGAAGGCGGCGACGTCGGTGATACGGCGCAGCGCGAAGAAGGCGGCGCCGACCGGATGAGCATCAGCCAAGCCGAGGGTGTCGCGCGGCGGATCGACGAGGTCCTCGATGCTCGCGGGCGCGACGCCGGCGAACAGGACATGGCTCACCGTTTCCTGCAGCTCCTCGATTTCGATTTGCAGGAAGTCGGCCGCCAGCGGTCCGGTGGCGGCGACGAGGTAATGCGTCCGGCCGCAGAGCCGCGTCGCCTGGAGTCCGCTGTCGGCGTAATCGTCGGCAAGCGCGTGCAGATCGTCGCCGCGCGCCGCGAGTTCGGCTTCGGCCCATTGCGCGAGGTCATCGGCGATGCGCACGCCCGCCGCATCGATGACGCCGCCGAGGCGGTACCAGCCGCCGCGCGCCAGGACTTCGCGAAAGCCGTATTGCGGCGCGATGCGCGACAGTTCCCTGGCCAGGCCGGCCGGGCCCGCTGACGCCGGCACGCGCACGCACATCTCGGCGACGGCGCGGTTGAGATCGTTCCATTTCGTGTCGGGCGCGGCGGTGCGCATGTTCATGAGGTTGTCCTGTTGGGTTGCGGCCAAGTACGAGTCAGTCGGCTTCCTCGTCGCAAAGGGCGACGACAAGGCCGGTGGCGGCCTCGGCGTCGGCCGTCAGCGTCAGGCAATGCGCGGAGGATGCGACGTAGTAAAGACGGCAGAAGGTGTTGCCGGCGACCGACGGCAGCCGCGCCGGCATGTCGTCGTCGCTGCACACCGTGAAGTGCACGCCGGGGAAAGTGCTGCGCAAGTGCGCGACCAACGCGTCGCCGGCAATGCTGACGCGGCTGGCCACCTGATCCATCACCTTCGCCAGGAGCGCGGCTTCGATCATGGTTCGACCACCCGTTCGGCGAACTTCTCCAGCGACGCGGCCTTCACGCCCATGGCCTTGGCCAGCCAGGGCGGCGGACTGGTCAGCGCCTGCTGCAGGCGCGCCAGGTTCTCGCGCGCGCCGCCGGGACGCGCGACCTTTACCGGATGGACGCCGGCGCGCACGACCTTGGCGGCGGCCGGGCCGCCGATCGACTGGACATAGACGACCTGGCAGTCGCCGATGAGCTGGGCGCGCGCCGCGTTGCGGTCTTCGGCATGGTCGGCTTCCAGCGTCGGGCGCGCTGCGACGAGCCGCAGCTCGGCCGGCGCGACTTGATAGATCAGGAAGCGCTCGCAGGAGCCGAAATGCCCGTCGAGTTCCTCGCCCAGGTTGGAAGCGCAGGCGACGCGGATCGAGCCGGGCATGTCGCCATCCTGGTAAGCATCGAGCGGCGGCAGCGCGCTATGCGCGACGTCCTCGCCCCACAGCAGGCGCACGACGGCTTTGAGCGATTCGCTGTCGGCGCCGACGACGCAGTTCTCGTCGGCATGGTCGCCGGCCAGGATCTCGCGCAAGTCGGAGACGGTGAGTTCGGCGAGTTTGGTTTCGGTCAGCGGCATGCCGAGTTTGGTGGCGATGGCCGTCACCAGGCCGGCGGCGGAAACGCCCGGCAGTTCGCGCGCGGCCAGGGCGATGCGCAGCGCCGCTTCACGGGTCATCGATGCAGACATGTGGTTATTCCTTTCGAGCGCAGCGAGCCGATCAGTCGCCTCCCCCGCGAGGGGGAGGATGGGAGGGGGCGGGCGCTAATGTGTCGTGTATCAGAGATACACGATGCAGGCCTCGCCCGCCGGGCAGGCGTCAACGCACTTCGGCGTATCGGCCTCGCCCTCGCACTCGGTGCAGGTTTCCTTGTTGATCTTGAAAATGCCGCCCTTGTCGGTGATCGACTTGGTCGGGCAGACCGGCACGCAATCGCCGCAAGACGTGCATTCCGCTTGAACGATCTTCATTGCCATGATGCTTCTCCTTTCGTTGCTGAATTACTCGACGCCGTCGAGACGCTTGGCGCGCACCGAATACGGCAGCCGCGCCGGTGCGGCCTGGGGCTCGATGAAATAGGCGCCGCCGTTGCCGAGCCTGATCTCGCCGCCCCACTTCTCGGGCGTGTCGAACTCCATCGAGACGATGCTGTCCTCGATGTCGCGCTTGGGCATGTAGAACACGTAGCCCTTGTCGCCCTTGCGGATCATGATGTTGGCCATTCGGTTTCTCCCGATGATCCGGCGGAACCTTGCGGGCTCCGCCGGCAACCCTGCCTAGCGGACCAAGTCGTGGTTGTAGTCGGTCGTCCCCATGCCGCGCGTCTCGTCGTCGAGGCGGTCCAGCACGGCGTTGGTCAGGGTCGTGAGAACGTACATGGCGCCCTCGTAGCCCAGCGTCGTGTGGCGGTGCAGATGGTGACGGTCGAAGATCGGGAAGCCGATGCGGATCAACGGCACCTCGAACTCCTTGCCCAAGTGCCGCGTGTCGCGCTGGATGTACTTGCCGTAGCTGCTGCCGATCATGAAATCCGGCTTGTCGGTGAAGCACAGGCTGCGCAGGTGCCAGAGGTCGGCGCCCGGATAGGCCTTGCCGTTGGCGCCGTAGGGGCTGGAGGCCAGCAGCTTTTCCATCGCCTTCGCCCACTTCTTGCTGCCGTTGTTGCAAACGACATGCGTCGGCTCGATGCCGAATTCCATCAGCAGCTTGACGATGCCCAGGGTGAAGTCGGGATCGCCATAGACCGCCATTTTCTTGCCGTGCAGCCAGGCATGCGAGTCGGTCATCATGTCGACCAGGCGGCCGCGCTCCAGCGCCAGCGAGGCGGGAATCGGCTTGCCCGTGACTTCGGAAACCTTCATCAGGAACTCGTCGGTCCACTCGACGCCCATCGGGATGTTGAGCTTCGGCACGTCATGGTTCCACGTCGTCTCGACGAACTTCCGGGTCTTGTCGAGACCCAGCGGCTGCATCAGGAACGTGGTGTGGGCGTTGGGCGCATCCTTGACCTCCTCCTGCGTCGTGCCGCCGGCATACATGCGGAACTCGCCGTCGGCTGGCGTATCGAGCACTTCTTCGGGATCGGAGAGCATCGTGCAGTCGACGTCCATCTCCTTCATGTAGCGCTTGATGACCCGGTAGTTGCCCAGATAGGTCTCGAAGCCCGGCACGATGTTGATCTTGCCGTTCGATCCCGGCACCTTGCCTTCCATGCTGTTCAGCGTGAAGTAGCGCAGGATGCCCTCTTCCATGTTGTCCCAGCCGGTGACGTGCGAGCCGACGAAGCTCGGCGTGTGGGCGAAGGGAATCGGAAAGTCCTCGGGCACGTGGCCTTCCTTGCGGGCGTTGCCGATGAAGGCATTCAAGTCGTCGCCGATGACTTCCGCGATGCAGGTCGTCGACATCGCGATCATCTCGGCGCCGTAGAGCGCCTTGGCGTTGGCGAGACCTTCGTGGATGTTCTTCTGGCCGCCGAACACCGCGGCGTCTTCCGTCATCGAGTCGGCGATGAAAGCGATCGGCTCCTTGAAGTGGCGGTTGAAGTAGGTGCGGAAGTAGGCGATGCAGCCTTGCGAACCGTGGATGTACACCAGCGTCTTCTTGAAGCCGAGGCCGCACAGCGCCGAGCCGAGCGGCTGGCAGGCCTTGGCCGGGTTGATGGTCAGCGCCTCGCGCTTGAAGTTGAGTTCCTGGTATTCCTTGGAAGTGGTCCAGGCGAAAGTCTCGGCGACCTTGTCGGCGCCGTGGCCTTCCTCGAACTGCGAACGCTTGTTGCTGATGGATTCCTTGTAGCTATCGTCGCGGAACAGCGGATAGCAAGGCTTGATCTTTTCTACGGATTGCATCTTCATCTCCTTTGCCCGGCCACTAATCCGTGGACGCGGGCATAAGTTGAGTGGAATTCAACGAAACTTCTTTAACCGCCGAGACGCCGAGACGCAGAGAAATACAACGAGAAATCTTGCCTTCGATCTTCTCCGCGCCTCGGCGCCTCGGCGGTTCATGGTTTTCACGCGGCCTTCTTCCAAGGCGGCGTCAGCATCTTCCAGCACGGGTTGTTCAGCGTCAGGTCCATGTCCTTGGCGAACACGGCGAAGCCGTCGTAGCCGTGATAAGGACCCGAGTAGTCCCACGAGTGCATCTGGCGGAAGGGGTAGCCCATCTTGTGGAAAACGTACTTCTCCTTGATGCCGGAACCGATCAGGTCGGGCTTCATGGCCTTGACGAACTCGTCCAACTCGTGACCCGTGGCGTCGTCGTAGATCAGCGTCGCGTCGCCCATGTCCTTGATGGTGCGGTCGTAGTCGTCGTTGTGGGCGAACTCGTAGCCGGTGCCGACCACTTCCATGCCAAGGTCCTCGTAGGCGCCGACGACGTGGCGCGGACGCAGGCCGCCGACATAGAGCATGACCTTCTTGCCTTCGAGGCGCGGACGGTACTTGGCGATGATGGCGTCTGACGCCTTCGTGTATTTCTCGATCACGCGCTCGGCGCCTTCCTTGATCTTGTCGTCGAAGAACGCGGCGATCTTGCGCAAGGATTCCTTGATCTTGGTCGGGCCGAAGAAGTTGTATTCGAGCCAGGGAATGCTGTACTTCTCTTCCATGTGGCGGCTGATGTAGTTCATCGAGCGGTAGCAGTGCAGCAGGTTCAGCTTGACGTTCGGCGTGTTCTCCATTTCCGCCAGCGTGCCGTCGCCGGACCACTGGGCGACCACGCGCAACCCCATTTCCTCGAGCAGGATGCGCGAGGCCCAGGCGTCGCCGCCGATGTTGTAGTCGCCCAAGATTGCGACGTCATACGGCGTCTTGGCGAACGGCTGGCCGTCGCGGTTGGAGAGAATCCAGTCGCGCACCGAATCGTTGGCGATGTGGTGGCCGAGCGACTGCGAGACGCCGCGGAAGCCCTCGCAGCGCACCGGCACGACCGGCTTGCCGATTTCCGCGGCGGACTTCTTCGACACCGCCTCGATGTCGTCGCCGATCAGGCCCACGGGGCATTCGGACTGCACCGAAATGCCCTTGTTGAGCGGGAACAGCAGCTCGATTTCGTTGATGACTTTGGCCAGCTTCTTGTCGCCGCCGAAGACGATGTCCTTCTCCTGGAAGTCCGAAGTGAAGTTGATCTCGCAGAAGGTATCGACGCCGGTGGTGCCGACGTAGTAGTTGCGGCGCCCGCCGCGGGCGTACTGGCCGCAGCCGATGGGGCCGTGGGAGATCGAGATCATGTCCTTGATCGGGCCCCACACCACGCCCTTGGAACCGGCGTAGGCGCAGCCGCGCATGGTCATGACGCCGGGCAGCGACTTGCGGTTGGAAGTGATGCACTTCTTCGACGACTCGAGCGCGACGTCGTTGATCATCAGGTGCTTGGCGCGGTCCTTCTTCGCCTTTTCGGGATAAACCTCGAGCACCTCCTGGACGAGGGCTTCGGTCTCTTCGCGGGTTAGCGCAGCCATGTTGCTTCTCCTTGTCGGACGCCGGCCTCTATCCGGGCACGGCGCCCCGTTGGATTGAATAGGTTTTCGACTCAGGCGGCAGCGGCTTCCGCAGCCAGCTCGGCGGCGGTCTTGCCGATGATTGCGGTGTTCTCCACTTCCATGATGCCGAACTCCATCAGCAGCGCTTCGAGCTCGTCCATGGTGCAAGGCGTCGGGATCACGAACTTCTTGTTGTCGACGATCTTCTTCGCCAGCGCGCGGTACTCGTCGGCCTGATTGGCCTTCGGGTCGTACTCGATGACCGTCATGCGGCGGATCTCGGCGTGCTGGACGACGTTGTCGCGCGGCACGAAATGGATCATCTGGGTGCCGAGCTTCTCGGCCAGGGCGATGATCAGCTCGTCCTCGCGGTCGGTGTTGCGCGAGTTGCAGATCAGGCCGGCCAGACGCACGCCGCCGGAGTTGGCGTACTTGACGATGCCCTTGGCGATGTTGTTGGCGGCATACATGGCCATCATTTCGCCGGAGCAGACGATGTAGATTTCCTGCGCCTTGTTCTCGCGGATCGGCATGGCGAAGCCGCCGCAGACCACGTCGCCGAGCACGTCGTAGAAGACGAAGTCGAGCTCGTCGTCGTAGGCGCCCTCTTCCTCGAGGAAGTTGATGGCGGTGATGACGCCGCGGCCGGCACAGCCGACGCCGGGTTCGGGGCCGCCGGACTCGACGCACTTGATGCCGCCGAAGCCGATGGACAGCACGTCTTCGAGTTCGAGATCCTCGACGCTGCCGGCTTCGGCCGCCAGTTCCATGACCGAGTTCTGCGCCTTGGCGTGCAGGATCAGGCGCGTCGAGTCGGCCTTCGGATCGCAGCCGACGATCATCACTTTCTTGCCGGCTTCCGCCAGCGCGGCGACCAGGTTTTGGGTAGTGGTAGACTTGCCGATACCACCCTTGCCGTAGATGGCGGCTTGACGCAGTTTTGCCATGATGCAATCTCCTATGTCTGAAATTCAACGCGGGGGTCGGACGAACTCCCGCGTTCCCGAGCTACGTTCCGCAAAGACCATGCCAAGCCGCCGTACCTCTCACAACCCACTGAAATGACGGCAGTTCTTCAAGGCAAGGCGAATGTCGCCGCGGCCGCGGAAGCCGACAAGGGATCGGCACTTTGTCGCAGTACCGACAATGACGGCGCGGCGCGGCCGCCGAGTTTGCCGAGATGGGCGCGCCTGCCGATCAATCGCTGCAATCTTCCCGCCGTCATACTCGGCAGCGTCACCTTCCAGCGCCATCCCACCGACCTGCTGCTGGACGGCGTCGCCGAGTTGCACGCCGATTTGTTTCGCCGCCTCGACCGCATCGATGCCGGCGCGGAACGCGGTGCCGCTTTCCGCGATTACGTCGCCGTGCATTTCTGTCTCGACCAGCTCGAGGAGGCCGGCCTCACCGACGCTTCACAGCGCCGTGCCAAGGCCAACTGGATGCGCGCGCTGCGCGGCTGGAGTTTCGATGCGGACGGCCGCGAAGGCGCCGTGCTCAAGGGCTGGGTCGAGTCTCGCTTCGGCCTGCTGCCGCGCTTCCACGGCGAACCCCTGCGCGACTTCGACGGTCCCGCCTACCGGCGCTACCAGGAAATGCGCGCCGCCGGCATCGCCGGCACAAATGCCCTGGAAGGCCAGCTCGACCTACTCTATGCGTACTGCCAGTATGAGTTTCGCCGCAACGTCCCGGCCTGCCCCACCATCGAACTGTTCCGCGGCATCAACCGTATCGGCGACCACGAGGTGCTGCCCGGCGACGGCGGCCGCCAGGTCGTCCTCTTCAACAACCTCGCCTCCTTCACCGGCTCGCGCGAACGCGCCGGCGAGTTCGGCGACTACATCCTGTCGACGCGCGTGCCGACGGCCAAGATCTTCTTCCATTGCGGGCTGCTGCCCGGCGTGCTCAAGGGTGAAGACGAATTCCTCGTCGTCGGCGGGGCTTACGAGGTCGACATCAAGACCATTTGAGCGAACGCAACGCACAACGCAAGAAGGGGAACAAATCCGAAAATAGTTCTTGCCATTGGCCTATTGTTCCCGTATGGTGGCCGGGCATTCGATTCAAGTAGCGTATTGCTGTTCTGTAGTCACCCGCCGTTACGGCGCCGTTTCTCCGCTGCCAACTAGCTTTCTTGATTTCGCTTGCGTTAATGGGCACATGCCCGAATTTTTTACCTTTTTCAAGGAAAGTTATTATGGCAACTGGTACCGTGAAGTGGTTCAACGACGCTAAGGGTTTCGGCTTCATCACCCCGGACGAAGGCGGCGACGACCTGTTCGCGCACTTCTCCGAAATTCAAGGCAGCGGCTTCAAGTCGCTCCAAGAAGGCCAGAAAGTCAGCTTCGAGATCAAGCAGGGCCCGAAGGGCAAGCAAGCTGCGACGATCAAGCCGCTGTAATCGGCAACACGCAGTTATAAAAAACCGCAGCCTCGGCTGCGGTTTTTTTTTGCACGTCTCCCGCGCCTGCCATTCGGCACTGCGCCGCTGCGGCGGCCGTCTCACGCAGAGCCATCGATCGATGTGTCGCACTCGCGACAATGCCGGCGCTCGCGTCCCGCGGACACTGGCCTTGCGTGTCGGCCTGCTTCTTGCGAGCAGCGGCTTAGCCACCAAGGAGACGACATGATTGCCCCAGAACTGCGCACCGAGATCATCGCCGGCATCGAGGACGGCAGTATCGTGCCCTACCTCGGACCCGGCGTCCTGGCCGACGTCGTGTCGGCGAACGGCACGCCGATGCCGGCCACCAGCGAGCAACTGATACTCGGCCTGAACGGCGGCCGGCCGATGGCGCCCAAGCTGATGTACGAATTCCCGCGCGCGGCGATGAACGTCGAGCTCAAGCGCGGCCGCACCGCGGTGACGCGCTTTCTCGACGCCGCCTACGGCGCCGCCGACTGGAGCCGCGCCGCCGTGCACGACTGGCTGCAGGCGCTTCGCCCGACTTATGTCATCGACATCAACCGCGACACGCAGCTGATCGACAGCTATGCCGGCACGCCGCACGTTCTCGTGCTCGGCTGCGCCCGCATCGGCGGCAGCGATTTCCGCTTCAAGCTCTACGCCTACGACGGCGTCGACTACACGGCCATCATGCCCGAGCAGGCCGCGCCGGACCAGCCGGTGCTATTCAAGCCGATGGGGGCGCCCAAGCCCCAATCTTCCTATATCGCCGCCGATGCCGATTATGTCGATTTCATCACCGAGCTGATGGGCGGCTTCGCCGTGCCGTCCTTCGTCAAGACGCTGCGCCGCCGCAAGCGCTATCTGCTGCTCGGCATGCGCCTTGACCGCGATACCGAACGCATGGTGCTGGCCGACATGATCTATGGCGCGGCGGCACCGGCCGGCTGGGCCTTGATCGAAGAACCGACCGACAAGGAACGCCGCTTCCTCGCCAGGCTCAATATCGAGCTGATCGAGGCCAGCTGCGCCGACTTCATGGCCGGCACGAGCGCGACTGCTTGCGTTTGAGTCAGCCTGTCGCGCCCCCGGCCGCGCCGGCGGCGAGGGCGCGCGCCTGCGCCCGGCATTTCTCGCGCACGAGCGGATCGAGCCCCCTGAGCCAGCGCGCCGGAATCGCCTCGACGCCATAATGCGCACCGGCCAGCATGCCGGCAATGGCCCCGGTCGTGTCGGCGTCGCCGCCGCGATTGGTCACGTCCACCAGGCAAGCCTCGAAACCATCCGTCTCCATCAACGCCTGCAGCACGGCCTGCATGGTTTCGACGATCCAGCCGCTGGGATTTTCGCGGCGTCTGCCCTGGTAGCGAAATTCGGGACGCGCATCCAGGAGCGGCAGCAGACGACGCCGATAGACGTTGCGCAGCGGCTCGCCGCGGACGAAATCCTGCACCGCCAGCGCCAGGAATTCGCTGGCGGCGTCCGAGGCGGCGTTGTGGTGGGTGACGTGCGCCTGGGCGCGCACGGCGCCGCGCACGGCGGCCTCGTCGCAGCCAAGGGTGCACAGCGCAACCGGCAGCACGCGCATGGCCGCGCCGTTGCCGGCATCGTTCGTCGACGGCGGCGCGCACGGATTGCCGCTGCCGCGGAAGGTGATGAGATTGCGCCGCACCGTATTGCCGATGTCGATGGGCTTGGCGCGCATCCACGCATCGAAAGCGTGGGCGCAGGAAAGCGGCTTCACCGCGCCGCCGCCCGCCAGGATCGACGCGCCCAAGGCCAGCGACATCGTCGTGTCGTCGGTGACCTGGCCGGGCTTGAGGCGCAGCCAGCCGCCACCGCAGATCTCGCGATGGATGCCGTACCGGCTGCGGATCTCGCGCGCCGTGAGGAACTCGACCGTCGCGCCGAGGGCGTCGCCGATGGCGAGTCCGAGATACGCGGCCTCGGCACGCGCGATCAGCTCATCGGCTCGAGCGACAGCCTCGGGTGTCATCGAACTTTCCGCGCGCAACGAGCCAACTAGTCGCCGCCCGCGCGAGGGGAAGGGCCGTCAAGCAGGCTTGACGACGATCTCGCCGCCCAGCACCTGCGCCTGGCAGGCGAGGCGGTGATGGCGCGGCGCCAGGTTATCCTTGAGCACCTGGTCTTCGAGCACCGAGGACGCGGCGAGATTCTCGTCGCCGGAAACGACGTTGGTCAGGCAAGTGCAGCAGTCGCCTTCGCGGCAGCCGTAGGTGATGCCGGCGCCGACTTTTTCCGAAACCTCGATCAGGCGCGTGCCGGCCGGCACCGAGACGGTGACGCCGACATCGGCGAAAGTGACTCTTGCTTTGGTCATGACAAATCCTCAGTGATGGCAGCGTTCGATGCCGTCGGGGCCATGGCCCTGGCAGCGATGCGGCCCGTCCGGATCCTCGGCGCCATGGCGGCACGCTTCAAGCTCGGCGCCGATCGGCGCAGCGGGCAGGCCGATCCAGGCGTCGATGGCCGCAGCATCGAAGCCGACGCGGCGCTCGCCGTCGACCTCGAGCAGCGGCCGGCGGATCAGCAGCGGATGTGCCTGCAGCAACGCCAGCGCCGTCGCCTCGTCGAAATCCTCGGGCACGATGTCGCCGCACTTCACGGCCGGCGAATTGCGATTGAACCACTGCGCGACGGGCAGCGGCTCGAAGAAGGACAGCAGCCCCATGCGCGTCCACGGCGTCCGCAGCAAGTCCTTGGCCACGACGGTGTGGCCGGCCGCCTGCAGCAATGCCTTCTGGCGCGCATTGCCGGAACAGCCCGGCTTTTCATAGAAGACGACGACAGCCATTGACGGATTCTCCTAACGCGCGGCGATCTCCGCCTGGACCGCCGCCCAGCGCGCAGGCGGGATGCCGGTCAGCGAACCCGGCGGGTTCATCGCTTCGTTCCACTCATTGACGATGGCGCCCTCGATCGGACAGATCGCCACGCATTGCGGAGCGGCGAAGTCGCCGAGGCATTCGGTGCATTTCTCGTCATCGACGAGAAAGTGCGGCTGCGCCGCGACGATGGCATTGTTCGGGCACAGCGGTGCGCAGGCCCAGCAATTGACGCAGGACTCGACGATTTCAACAGCCATGGCTATGCCCGCCTCTTCGCCGCCGTCGGCGCGTCCAGCTTGCCGGCCGCCAGCATTTCACGCCACACGGCCATGACGGCATCTTCGATGGCTTCTAGCGCATGCTCGCCATTGGGCTTGATGCCGGCGGCTTCGAGCTGGCCCCAGGGCTCGAAGCCGATGCGCGCGCAGAGCACCGCCTCGCAGCCTTCGAGCGCACGGATGGTCCTGGCGAGCACCGTTTCGCCGTCGCCGCAGCCATCGTTGCCGGCGCAATAGAGATCGGTCTTGCGCGTGCCCACGAGCTTGGCACCGGCTGCCGCCGCCTCGTAAATCAGGAACTCGCGAGCATGGCCGAAGTGCTCGTTGATGACGCCGCCGCCCTTGCTCGCCACGGCCATCAGCGCGGCGCGCCCCGGCGCCGCCTGCGCGGGCCGCTGCAGCGTGATCACCTGCGGCACAGCGGGCGCACCGTGCGCCGAGTCCGCGCCATGCCGCGCCGCGCGCTTGGCTTCGAGTTCCGCGGCAACCTTGGCGCGCAAGGCGAGACGCCGCGCCATCGCCGCTTCGTGGTCGATCTCCATCGCCGCCACCTTGTCCATCGTGAATTCGGCGCCGCGATCCTCGCCTAGCAGGCCGACCGCATCGGCGCGGCACTGGCGGCAGTGGCGCATCATGTTCATGTCGCCTGCGCAGGCGTCCTGCAAGGCCTTCAGCTCGGCGGCGGTTGGGCTGCGCTGGCCCATGACGCCGTAGAAGGTGCCGTGCTCGGCTTCGGCGATCAGCGGCATGACGTTGTGCAGGAAGGCGCCTTTGGCCTTGACGATGCGCGACACTTCCTGGAGGTGGCGGTCATTGACGCCGGGGATCATCACCGAATTCACCTTGACCAGGATGCCGCGCGCCACCAGCATCTCGAGGCCCCGCTGCTGCTGCTCGATGAGGATGGCGGCCGCCTCGCGGCCGTGGATGCGCTTGTTCTCCCAGAAGATCCAGGGATAGATCTTGGCGCCGACGTCCGGGTCTATGCAGTTGATGGTGATGGTGACGTGATCGATGTTGTGCTTTGCCAGTTCCTCGACGCAAGCGGGCAGTGCCAGGCCGTTGGTCGATACGCAGAGCTTGAGGTCGGGCGCCTTCTCGGCCAGCATGCGGAACGTGGCGAAAGTACGCGCCGGATTGGCGAGCGGATCGCCCGGCCCGGCGATGCCCAGCACCGACATCTGCGGGATCGCCGCCGCCACCGCCAGCGTCTTCATCACCGCCTGTTCGGGCGTCAGCAGTTCGGACACGACGCCGGGGCGCGACTCGTTGGCGCAATCGTACTTGCGGTTGCAATAGTGGCACTGGATGTTGCAGGCCGGCGCCACGGCGGCGTGCATGCGCGCGAAGTGGTGGTGCGCCTCTTCCGAATAGCAAGGATGGTCCTGCACCCTGCGGCGAATCTCGTCCGGCAGGCCGCTGAGCTGGCTGGCCGCCGAGCCGCAGCTGGCGGCGCTGCATCCGCCTGTTGGCGCCGGGGCGGCGGGTTTGACAATCACGGGGAGGTCCACGGTGTTCTCCGCGAAGTGGATTTGCTCCTCTTTCAGCAACGGCCGTGCCAGTGCGCGTTACTCGGCCTAAGCCGTTGAAACCAATCGCCCTACCGAGAATCCAGCAGGGGTCGTGTCGCAAATCGCACAGTGCGGCGGCGGCGCGATGTGATGAAGGCGACAGCGCTTGTCATGTCGTTCCCAGATCGATGTCTGCTGCCCTATGAATATCCAGACACGATACTATTCGCACCTGATTCGTCAGCTAGCGGGGAGACTCTGATGTTTGGTACCACAAAGCTCAGGCAGCAAGTCAGCGACCTCGAATCGAAAATCTCGCAATTGGAGGCGGAGCGCACGACGGAACGGCAGCGATGGGAAGCCGAGCGCTCCGAGCTCGACAATTCCCTGCAAGCCGAACGCCGACGCCTGCAATATCATGCCGGCCTGTTTGCAAATGAGATCGTCTTTGGCCAGACGATGCTTGATGTACAGAAATCCATGATGCTGCTTGCCACCTCGATGAAGCGCGAGGCCGAGGCGGCCGACACAGCGCTGACCACAACCAGCGAAAATTCGTCGGCGCTGGAGACGGTGGTGTCGAACGTGCATGAAATGGCGAACAAGACGAAGGCCGTCGCCAACACGGTAGATGTGCTCAACCAGCAGGCGACCCAGATTGGCGGCATCGTCAATCTCATCAAGGAAATCGCCGATCAGACCAATCTTCTCGCCCTCAACGCAGCCATCGAGGCTGCTCGTGCCGGCGAGCAGGGCCGCGGCTTCGCGGTCGTCGCCGATGAGGTTCGCAAACTCGCCGAGCGCACGACTGCGGCGACATCCGAAATCGGTACGCTGGTCAATTCAATCCGGCAGGAAGCGGTCAAAGCGAAAGTTTCAACCGAGATAAGTCCGGAGCAGTCGGCGAAATATGAAGGCGATGCCGACCTGGCACATTCCAAAATGCACGGCATGCGGGCGATATCGGAGCAGGCGCGCCTGACCATTCGTGGCACCGCATTGCGGACCTTCGTCGAACTGGCCAAGCTCGACCACCTGATCTTCAAGATGGAAGTCTATAAGGTGCTGATGGGCGTTTCGGAAAAGAGCGGTTCCGACTTCGCGAGCCACACGGGCTGCCGCCTCGGCAAGTGGTACTACGAGGGCGACGGCAAGGATTGCTTCTCGCGTCTGCCGGCCTACAAGCAGATCGAAGATCCGCACAAGGACGTTCATGCGAACGGCCGCTCGGCTGTCGACTGCTATGCCGCCGGCAACTTCGATGCTGCCGTCGATCATCTCGGAAAAATGGAGCAAGCCAGCGGCGTCGTCTTGCAGCACCTCGAAACGCTTGCCCAGCAAGGCGAAAGCAACGGCTGCGTCGTCTAGCGGCAGACGGCCGAGCGCCGGCAGCGTCCCGCATCAGGCAAGCGTTTGAAAAGCGGATGCCGACGCTCGCCGCGTGCGCTTGCCGGCGTCGCGCCCGAGCCCATCCGACCTGCTTCAGCGGGTCCCGGTGGTTCCCGTCGTTCCGGTGGTTCCGGGGGTCGTCGACGATGACGTCGAGGGCGACGACGACGAGGCCGATGCGGCGAGCGCCGCAGCCGCCAGGGCTCCGGCTGAAATTGCCGCCGCGCTGATGCCGCCGGCCGCCGCGGCGCCTGCCCCGGCTGCGCCAGCGCCGCCCGCTCCCGCGCCGCCCGCGCCGCCTCCCGGACCGGCACCCGGCGTGCCATCGATGCCCGCACCGCCGCTGCCCGAGCTTGACGTGCCGGCCGCGGAGCCCGCAGCGAGGCCGACGTTGCTCAGCTGCGCAAACGTCGTGACCACGGTGCCGGGCAGCGCCGTCGCCGGAATCGCCGCGGCGAGCGCGGTGCTGGAAGCGACCATGCCCGTGGCCCCGGCAGCGAACGTGACGGTGCCGGCCGCATTGGCCGCCGCGATACTGCCGCTGGTGACGGATACGTACATGTTGTTTGCCAGGGCGGCCATGAAGTCGGTGCCGCGGATGCCGATCGTGGCCTGCGGCGCGCGCAGCGCAAAATTCTGGTGGTTGCGTTCACCGATGAGGCCGGTGATGGAGCGCAGCGCGCCCTTCAACAGCGAAAACACGATATTTCCCGCTTCGGGCTTGGCCGCCTCGAATCGATATTCCTCGACGCGGAACTCGGTGTTCTCGGCAAGAACCATGGTGTGGCCGTCATCGAATCGCAATACCAGCAGCGATCCCCTCCCCGTCTTGACGGTGGCGCCATCGTCTATCGGCTGGTGGGTCGTCAGCGGGACGACCTTGCCGTCCCGCGCCTGGACTTCCGCATTTC
This sequence comes from Rhodocyclaceae bacterium, assembly GCA_028713915.1. GTDB lineage: Bacteria > Pseudomonadota > Gammaproteobacteria > Burkholderiales > Rhodocyclaceae > Nitricoxidireducens. Next base: position 33,322 of record JAQTNK010000020.1, read on the forward strand.
CGGATATCGATTCCACCGTGCCGGCAGCCAGGGCCACGGAAGCCAGGAAAGCCATTGCGACTGCAGCCAGCGTACGTGCGTATGAACCCATCTCGATCTCCCTGTCGATCGACGCCTGCCGACCCAACGCGGCGAAGCGATAGTTCCCATTCCGCCGCCTATCGCAATCATGGCGCAAATATCACTTCTGCGTACCGACGCCATGCGAAATTATTTCACTCGACCGCGCCCTCATCTCTCAAGTACTTGACGACGTCGGCATGCCCATTTTTTTCCGCCAGGACGAGCGCCGTTTGGCCGTCGTAATCCTCCATGTCCATGTCGGCATCGCCATCGACCAGCATCTTGACGACCTCCAGGTATCCCGCGCTGGCGGCAAGCATCAAGGCAGTCTGTCCGTTCGGCGCCTGCGCATCGAGATCCGCCTTGCGCTCGATCAGCAGGCGCACGATGCCGGCATGCCCCGCAAACGCCGCGTATTGCAGGGCATTCCAGCCTTTGGCGTGGATATCGGCGCCGGCGTCGAGCAGGCGCCGCACGATCGCCGTATGCCCTTGCAGGGCGGCGACCATGACCGCAGAGTCGCCAAATTTGTTCTTCGTCCGCAGGTTGACGCGGTTGTTCAACAGGAACTCCAGCAATTCGCCGTTGCCGTTGCGCGCAGCAATGATCGCCAACGTGTCACCCGTTCGATCCGCCGTATTCACGTCCATGCCGCGCCTGAGCAGATCGATGACCTTGGCGGTATCGTTCTGGTTGGCGGCGATCAGGATGTCGTCGTAAATTCCGGCGCCGGCGGGCAGCGCCAGCGCCATGAAGAGGGCCATACACAGACGGCGCAGCCAAATCGAATCAGGCATGAGACGGTGACGCCGCAGGGAAGAGGCGAAAGAAATTCGCGGTGGTGGCGGCCGCGATGTCGTCGAAACTCAAATTCCTCAGCCGCGCGAGTTCTTCGGCGACATGACGGACGTAAGACGGCTCGTTGGTCTTGCCGCGGTGCGGTACGGGCGCCAGGTATGGGGAATCGGTCTCCACCAGCAGGCGATCCAGGGGAACGGTGCGGGCGACTTCCTTGAGCACCGTCGCATTCTTGAAGGTGACGATGCCGGAAACCGAGATGAAGAAACCCAGGTCCAGGGCCTGACGTGCCGTTTCCATATCCTCGGTAAAACAGTGGAACACCCCGCCCACTGCCTCCGCCCGCTCCTCGCGCAGGACGCGCAAGGTGTCGGCAGCGGCAGCGCGGGTATGAATAATCAAGGGCTTGCCGGCGCGGCGGGCGGCTGCGATATGGACGCGAAAGCGCCGCCGCTGCCATTCGAGGTCGCCTTGCAAGCGGTAATAGTCGAGCCCGGTCTCGCCGATGGCGACGACCTTGGGGTCGGCGGCCAAGCTGACCAGGGCATCTTCATCCGCTTCAGCGCCCTCTTCGACGTCGGGGTGCACGCCGACGGCCGCGAACAGGTTGCCGTGCGCATGGGCAAGCGCGAGGACCGCCGGCAGGCGCTCCAGCGTCACACCCGCGCAGAGCGCCCAGCCGACTCCGTTTGCGGCCATCCGCTCGAGGACATGCGGGATGCTCGCCGCCAGTTCCGGGAAATCGAGGTGGCAATGGGAATCGACCAGCAGCGCGCTCATGGCCGAGCCGGCGCGATGGCGCGCAAATAGCGGGCCGCGATGTCATCGAGGAACAGGCGCGGATTCAACGGATGGGAGGCCAGCGCGCGAGCCCTGAGCAGTTCGCCGTAATAGCCGAGGATGTTGCCGGCATCGGCACGCGCGGCGATGGCTTCCGCCTGCCGCTCGCGGCCTTCGAAGAACCGCAGGCGTCCGGTCATCGCCAGAAACGCCAGGTCGAACAGCCCTTTTTGCACCATCGCCACGATATCTTCCATCTTGAAGCCGCCGTCCTTCTTCAGATGGGACTCCCAGCGGCCAGCCAGCGCAAGGAAGTCGCCGCCGTTGTCGAAGAGACTGGAAGCGACGTCTTCGAAGGCCTTCATGCGCCCTTTCTCGAATTCGTCGAGCGCGCGGATCGGCGCACCGCCGGTCATCGCCAACAGCGGAAGCGCTTTTTCGCCGCCCTGAGCGGCCAACCATTGCCGCGCTTCGGCGGCGCCGGGCCGCCCGAACATCAATGTGCGGCAACGGCTGCGGATAGTCGGCAACAGCCGCCTCCAACGATCAGATACCAAAACGAAACAAACACCTGCAGGTGGTTCCTCAAGTATCTTGAGAAGAGAATTCTCGGCCGAAGGATTCATCGCCTCGGCGGGTTCGAGCAGGATCACCCGCCGGTTGCTCAGGTGTCCACCGATATAGACGAAACTCTCGAGGGCGCGTATCTGCCCGATCAGGATCTGCGAACTGGCTTTCTTCTTGTCGGCGGCATCGGCGGCACCCTCGCCTTCGGCTTCAAGGGCCTCCGCTTCCGGAATCACATGGCGGAAATCGGGGTGGTTGCCGGCGGCGAAAAGACGACACGACGTACATTCGCCGCACGCGCAATCGGCGGCCTGACGCGGCGCTTCGCACAAGATGCGCTGCACCAACGCCGCGGCGAAATGGCTCTTGCCGACGCCGGCCGGCCCGGCAAGCAACAGCGCATGGGGCAGCCCCGCCGGCGCGTCCCAAAGCTGGCGCCATTCGTTACCATGCCACGATAAATATTTATTTACAGACACTTATTGATATTTCTTCAAGTATTGCACTAATTTCCAAGACACTTCGGCTGCCATCGATCAGGCGGATTCTGCCGGGCGCCGCCCGGGCCCGCTCCAGGTAGGCCGCGCGAACGCGCTCGAAAAATTCGACCTTCTCCTGTTCAAAACGATCCAACTCCCGCCCCATGCTCTTGACCCGGCCGAGGGCTATTTCGGTCGGGACGTCGAACAGCAGCGTCAGGTCCGGATTCAAGCCGCCCTGCACCCAGGTTTCCAGGGTTTCGAGCTTATCCAGCGCCAAGCCCCGTCCGCCGCCCTGATAGGCGAAGCTCGCATCCGTGAAGCGGTCGCAGACGACCCAATCGCCGCGCTCAAGTGCCGGGACGATCACCCGCGCCAAGTGCTCGCGGCGGGCGGCGAACATCAGCAGGGCCTCCGTCTCCAGGTGCATCGGCTCGGCCAGCAACAGTTCGCGCAGCTTCTCGCCCAACGGCGTGCCGCCCGGCTCGCGCGTCTGGACGACTGTCTTGCCGTGGCGCTGCAGGAACTCGACCAAACGCGCCAGGTGCGTACTTTTCCCCGCGCCATCAAGGCCTTCCAACGTAATGAACTTGCCGCGCATCGCTATCCTCCCCTGCGTTTCTGGTATTTCGCCACGGCCCGGTTGTGTTCGTCCAGGTTGCGCGAAAATTCGCTCGACCCGTCGCCGCGCGCGACGAAATAGTAAAAGTCGTTCGCCGGCGGATGCAGCGCCGCCTGGATCGATGCCAGGCCCGGCAGCGCAATGGGCGTGGGCGGCAATCCGGCCCGCGTGTAGGTATTGTAGGGCGTATCCGTAGTCAGGTCGTTCTTGCGGATGTTGCCATCGAACTTCTCGCCGATGCCGTAGATGACGGTCGGATCGGTTTGCAGCGGCATGCCCTTTTTCAGCCGATTGGCGAAAACCGCGGCAACTTTTCCGCGGTCGGCCGGCTGCCCGGTCTCCTTTTCGACGATCGAAGCCATGATCAGGGCCTCGTACGGCGTTGCGTAAGGCACCGTTTGGTCGCGGCCTCGCCATTCGGCGGCGAGCCTTGCCTGCATCGCAAGATAGGCGCGGCGCAGAATATGGAGGTCGCTCGACTGCTTGTCAAACAAATAAGTGTCAGGGAAGAACAGGCCCTCCGGGTAAGCCTCGCTGGCGCCGATGCGTTTCAGGACTTCGCCGTCCGACAGGCCACGGCTGTCGTGGCTCAAGTCCGGCTGGGCATCGAGCGCCGCGCGGATCTGGCGGAAAGTCTTGCCTTCGACGAAGACGATCTCGGCTTGGGTGACGTCGCCGCGCGTCAGCTTGTCGAGCAGTTGCAGCGGCGTGGTGCCTTGACTGATCTCATAACTGCCGGCCTTGATGTCCGCCGCCCGGCCCAGCAGCCGTCCAAGCAGGGTGAATTGCCACGGCGCAAAGCCCAAGCCGTCGTGCGCCATCTGGCGCGAAGCAGCACGCAGCGTCATGCCGGGCTGGATGCCGAATTCGAGCGGATTGGCCGCCAGCGGCAGCGGCGCGGTCGCAAACCAGGCCATCCAGCCGCAAAAACCGACGCCGCCGAGAAAAACCAGGGAAAAGAGTCGCTTGAAAAAACGCATGGGGAGGAGCGAAAAGGCGAACGCTATAATAACCCAAGCTTACAACACCGCCGGAGACGCACGATGACACAGGATTGGACGGATTTCCTCGCCCGCCAGGGCGCCAGCGACACTGTCGAGCACTTCGGCGATCCGGCCGCCGAACTCGCCGCCGCCCGCGGCCAAAGCGTCTTCGCCCCGCTGGCCGACTTCGGCCTGATCCGCGCCAGCGGCGACGAGGCGGCGACCTTCCTCCATAACCTGCTGACCAACGACGTCAAGAACCTCGCCCCTGACGCCGCGCGCTTTGCCGGGCTATGCACCGCCAAAGGCCGGCTCATCGCCTCCTTCCACATCTGGCACGACCGCAACGACGACCTCTTGCTGATGTTGTCGGCGGACATCCTGCCCGGCATCCTGAAAAAACTGTCGATGTACGTCATGCGCAGCAAGGTCAAGCTTACCGACGCCAGCAACGACTGCGTGCTGCTCGGGCTGGCCGGCCCGGAAGCGGAAGCCGCCGTGCAAGGGCTCGGCGCGGCCATCCCGTTCCCCATGCAGGTCGTGCCCTTCGAACACGGTCAGGTCGTGCGCCTGGACGAGCGCCGCTTCATCCTGGCGCTCGATCCTGCCGCAGCGCCGGCCGTGTGGACGAAACTGGCCGTCAAGTCGCGCGCCGTCGGCACGGCGGCCTGGCGCTGGCTCGAAATCGCGGCGGGACAGCCGCGCATCGTCGCCGGCACCCAGGAAGCGTTCGTCCCGCAGATGACCAATCTCGAAGCCGCCGCCGTCGGCGGCGTAAGTTTCACCAAGGGCTGCTATCCGGGCCAGGAAGTCGTCGCTCGCGCCCAGTACCTGGGCAAGGTCAAGCGGCGCATGTACCGGGCACGAATGGCAGCACCCGCGGCCCCCGGCACCCATGTCTATGCCGCGGAAACCGGCGACCAGCACTGCGGCGGCATCGTCACGGTCGCTCCGTCGCCCGACGGCGGCTATGACGCGCTCGTCGTCGTGCAGGCTTCCTGCGCCGACGGCGGCGACGTTCATGTCGGCGCGCTGAACGGTCCGCGCCTCGATTTCCTCGCCCTGCCATACGCCGTGAGCTGATGTGCCTGATCCTGGTCGCCTGGCGCGCCCACCCGGACTACCCGCTGGTGGTGGCGGCCAACCGGGATGAGTTCTTTGCCCGCCCGGCGGCGCCCGCCGCCTTTTGGACCGAGTCGCCCGACGTGCTCGCCGGACGCGACCTGCAGGCCGGCGGCACGTGGCTGGGCATCACGCGCCGCGGCCGCTTCGCTGCGCTGACCAACTTCCGCGACCCGGCCGCGCAGCGCGCCGATGCCGCCTCGCGCGGCCAACTGGTGGCGGAATTCCTGCAGGGCACGCAAGGCCCTTGCGCCTATCTCGATGCGGTCGCCCGCCGGTCGCGCGCCTACAACGGATTCAACCTGCTGGTGGGCGATGGCGAACAGCTCGCCTGGTTCAGCAACGTCGCCGGCAAACCGCTGCAGCTGGAGCCCGGCATCTACGGCATCTGCAACCATCTGCTCGATACGCCCTGGCCGAAAGTGCAAGCGGCGAAGTCGGCGCTGGGCGCCGCGATGGCCGAACTGCCCGACGAGTCCGGCCTGTTCCGGCTGTTGCGCGACGACAGCATTCATCCCGACGCGGCGCTGCCGCGCACCGGCGTCAGCCTCGAATGGGAGCGGCTGCTGTCCGCGGCCTTCGTCAGGGCGACGGGCTATGGCACGCGCAATTCGACGGTGCTAAGAGTCGGCCAGGACGGCTGGATCGTCCTCGATGAACAGACTTGGCTCGAAGGCCCTGCGCCCGGCCCGCGCGTGCGCTATCGCCTCAGGCAAGTCGCAGCGTCATGACGATGTGCGGGATGCCGGCTTCCATGAACGGCTCGCCTTCGGGCTTGAAGCCGAAGCGCGTGTAGAAATCCGCCGCCGCCGTCTGGGCGTGTAGCGCAAGAAGCGGCATCTGCCGTTCGCGCGCGGCATCCAGCAGGGCTTCGAGCAGCGCGCGCCCGACCCCTTTGCCGCGCCACGCCGGCAGCACCGCCATGCGGCCGACGTGGCCGTCGGGCAGCAGCCGCCCCGTGCCGATGGGGTCGCCTGACGGATCGCGGGCCAGGACATGACGGCTGCCGGCGTCGAATTCGTCCCATTCCAGTTCGATCGGCACTTTCTGCTCGCGCACGAACACCGCCTCGCGCACCGCCCGCGCGGCGCGGGCGAGCGTCGCCCAATCGCCTGATTCGACGTTGAATTCGACGATATCGACCGCGGTGTAGGGCGGCACCAAGTCGAAAAGCTCGACAATGTCGCAATTTCGCATGCGCACGCAGCCTATCGATCCTGGCATTCCCATCGCGACGGCGTCGGGGCTGCCATGAAGATAAATGTAGCGGCGCATGGTGTCCACGTCGCCGCCGCGGTTGAAGCCCGGTTCCTTGCCCGAGAGCCAGAGGATGCGCGTCAATATCCAGTCGCGGCCCGGATTGGCGGCGCCGAACTCGGGCGACCACTGCTCGCCGGTCGGCCGGCGCCGCACGAACACGGCGTTTTCGGGCTGCCCCGCGCCGATCTTGGCGCGGACGACGTGCTTGCCGCGCGGCGTGCGGTAGCTGCCCTGCTGCTCTCCCGCACCGTTCCTGGCGGTGGATACGGCGTAGCGGCGCAGCAGCGCGGCGTCGTAGCCGCGCAGTTCGAGCGTCTGGGCCGGAATGCTGACGCGAATGCGCATCAGGCCAACACCGTTTTCGTCCGCCGCGCGGCGAAGAAGCCCGACAGCAGGGCGCCGCAAGCTTCGGCCAGGACACCGCCGGCGACCTCGGCGTGGTGGTTGAGCCGATCCTCGGCGAAGAGATCGACGACGCTGCCGGCAGCGCCGGTCTTGGGATCGCGCGCGCCGAACACCACCCGCGCCACGCGCGCATGCATGATCGCCCCGGCACACATGACGCACGGTTCGAGTGTCACGTACAGCGTGGCACCCGGCAGGCGATAGTTGCCCAGCCGCGCCGCGGCGTCGCGCAACGCCATGATTTCGGCGTGGGCCGTGGGATCGTGGCGGCCGATCGGCTGGTTAAAGCCGCGACCGACAATCTCGCCGTCAATGACGATCACTGCGCCGACCGGCACTTCATCGAGACTGCCTGCCTCGCGGGCCAGTTGCATGGCGTGAACCATGTAGCGTTCGTCTTGCGCTTGCAATGGCGACTCCTGTTGGAGAAATGCGACAAGTCTACGGCGAAGACTGCCGGCGATCAAATCGATCGCAAATATTCCCTTGACAATCCAACATAGACAGTCTAATTATACTGTACATAAATTATTTAGACTATCCAAAGTCATGCTGTCCAGCAAAGAACTCATTGAACTGACGGATATTTCCAGGGCGACCCTGAACAACTACATTGCCTTGGGCCTACTGTCCAGGCCACTGGTACTCAATCCCGGAACGGGCGCGGCCGGTCCTCGCCAACTCGGCTTCTTTCCCGACGAAACTGTCGAACGCGTACGCCAGATCCAGCATCTCAAACAGGAGGGTTTCAGCATGAAGGAAATTGCAGCTCGCATCGGCGCGGGCAGCGCAGTGCCGACAGCGGCACCGACGGGCGGGGCAACCATCGCCGCCCTGCCCTCCTCCAGCGTGCGCGTCACGATCGAAGACATTGCCTACCCTGCCTACATGGTTAACCACAATTTCGAACTGGTGTGGCTCAATCAACATGCCCGCACCGAATTCCTGGCGGGAGCGGAGGAGTTGCCGGCCGCCGGCGAGGAACGAAGCATATTCCGCCTGTTCGCGGCCAGTTCCACGACAGGGCTGGACGGGCTGTTGCGGTTCCAGGTCGCGCTTGCCAAGTCGCGCGTATCTCCTGCCGGCTTCGCCGCCATGTGCCACGGCATGAATCCCGAGGACTTCAGCCGACTCCAGCGCGTTTACGCCGACGCCACTGGTGAGCCGGCACGTCCGGTCGTTGATGCCTGGATCGACTTTCCCGGCGCGGATGGCCAACCGCTGCGGCGCCACATCTATGCGTCGTTCTTTCGCGAGGGCATTTTCGTCGTGCTCATTCCCGACAGCGAAGATTCGGATTCCATCCAAGGGCTACTGGCGCGCCGCGACGAGGTCATTCGCAGCCTGCTGCGCCATCGCCTGCCGGTACTTACCCATCTCGCCGTGCTGGTCGCGGACCTGCAAAGCTCGGTCAAGATCTGTTCGGAATTGCCGCCCGACGAGTATTTCAAGCTCATCAACGAAATCTGGGCGGCGATGGAGCCGATCTTCCGCAAATACCATGCGACCCATGGCAAGCACGTCGGCGACGGCATGGTCTATTACTTCTTCCCGCAGCCGGACAGCGACTACCTGTTCAATGCGCTCTGCTGCGCGCAGGAAGTGCGCCGGGAAATGATTCGCATCAGCAAGGCTTGGCAGATCGCCAAGAACTGGCACAACGAGTTGTATCTCAATACCGGCATCCACGAAGGCCAGGAATGGCTCGGCACGTTCCAGTCATCGACGAGCGTCGAGTTCGTCGTGCTTGGCGACACCATCAACCAGGCCGCGCGCGTTTCCGACTTCGCCCGCTACGGCAGCATATGGGCCACCAAGAGCCTGGTCGGCAAGCTGTCGCGCGAGATTCGCGAGAAAGTTCAATACGGCGTCAGCCGCCGCGGCGCCGACGGCCGCGACACGTTCGTCACGTCGAGCTTCGCCATGGTCTCGTCGTTGCAGGAACAATCCGGCGAGCATAACGAGAAGCTCCGCGATATCGCCACTTTGCCGATCACCCAGATCGTCGAAGTCGCCGTCTAGCTAGCGCGCCGCCGGTTCGGGCACCATCTGCACCCGCTGCTTGCGCGGCTCGGCGCGCGTGGCGGAGATTTCCAGCGCCACAGGCGGCGGTTCCTCGTGCTTGAGGCTGGCGCGGGCGTACTTGGCACGCAGTGCGGCGATGCCGCGGTCGATCTTGTCGACCGACAAGTGGCGCGCGGCCAGGATCTCGCGGATATCCAGCAGGTCTTCGATGTCCTTGGGAACGGCTTCGGATTTCTGCGGCTGGCCCCAGTCGGCCTTCGGCTTGGCGGCGGCCTCGCGGAAAGCGTCCGGCGTGGTCGCCACCAGGCGCGCGATGCGCGTGTGGTTGAACTTCATCGCCCATTCGAGCGCGCCGTCGCCGTTCTCGTTCTTGATGCCGCTGTCGGCGCCGCGCGCGAGCAGCCGGCGCGCCATGTCTTCGCGGCCCTCGTAGACCGCCATCATGAGCACGCTGGAGCCGTTGGGGCTGCGCGCGTTGATGTCGGCGCCGCGTTCCAGCAACAGGTCGGCGACCTCGCCGTGGCCGGCAAAGACCGCGTAGTGCAGCGCCGTCCATTGCCTGGCCTCGCGCTCGACGCGGGCGCCGTGCGCCAGCAGCCAGCGCACCGCCTCCTTGCGGCCTTTCCACGCCGCATGCATGAGGGCGGTTTCCCCGAGCCGGTTGGTCCGATTGACGTCGGCGCCGCGCCCGGCGAAGAGTTCCATCAGCGGAATGTTGCCTTCCCACGCGGCGATCATGAGGCCGCTGCCGATGCGGTCGCCCATGAAGTCGGGATCGAGTCCGGCGTCCAGCCATGCGCGCGCCTGGTCGAGGCTGCCTAGTTCCATTTTCACGCGAAACGTCGTTGCGTCGGGCAGGCTGGATGCCGCGACAGTGGCGGGCCGCTCGACGGCGCCTTGCGCCCAGGCAGCGGGCAGCGGCAGAGACAGCAGGAGAGCGGCGGCGAGACGCGCCGAGCGATGCGGATGGTACATTAGTGCGCTTCCATGTTCGAATTGCGTAATCCTACCGGTTTCCCGGATGCAGGCGACTTGCGGCTGGCGAAGGCCTGCGTCCTTTCGCTATTGTTTCACGCGGCGATCCTGGGCGGCGGCAGCTTGACGGGCTTGCGGCCCGGCCGCAGCCAGCCGCCGCCGACGCCATTGCAGGCCACGTTGCTGCCGCCGCCGCTGCCAGCGCCGGTCCTGCTGGCTCCGGCAGCGCCGCAAGCAGCCGTGCGCGCCGATCCAAAGCCCAAGCCTTTGCCGCCGTCGCGTCCGCCCCATAGCGGCTTTACCGCCGTCGATGCCGCGCGCATGGCTCTACGGCAGATCGCCGAGCAGCCGTTCTACCCGGAGGAGGCCATCGCCCGCGGCCTCGAAGGCGAAGTGCTGGTGAGGCTCTTCCTCGACGAATCCGGCAACGCCATCACCGCGCGCCTGGAGCGCAGCAGCGGCCACGATATCCTCGACGAAGCCGCCGTGCGAGCCGCACGCAGCGTGCATTCCCTGCCCGCCGGAACGCCGGGCGAAGTGCTGCTGCCGGTGCGCTTCCGCCTGCGCTAAGCGCCGGCACGCAATTCCAGCGCCTCCCAGCGCTCCAGCAGCGTCAGCAATTCGGTGTCGATCTCCTCGAGCCGGGCGGCGCAGCGCCGGGCATCGTCGGGCTGGCCCTGGTAGAGCGCCGGGTCCTCGAGCTTGGCCGACAACGCCTTCTGTTCGGCTTCCAGCCCGGCGATGCGTTCCGGCAGGGCATCGAGTTCGCGCTGCTCCTTCCAGCTGAGCTTCGCCGCCGCCCGGTCCACCTTCGCTTTCGCTGTGCCGACAGGCTTCGCCGTCCCCTCCTCCGACTTGCGCTGCGCCTGCCAGTTGAGCCAGTCGCTGTAGCCGCCCGCATATTCGCGCCAGAGGCCGCCGCCTTCGGCGGCGATGGTCTGGGTGACGACGTTGTCGAGGAAGACGCGGTCGTGGCTGACGAGGAAGACCGTGCCCTTATAGTCCTGCAGCAGTTGTTCGAGCAGTTCGAGGGTCTCGATGTCGAGGTCGTTGGTCGGCTCGTCGAGCACCAGGACGTTCGCCGGCTTGGCGAACAAGCGCGCCAGCAGCAGCCGATTCCGCTCGCCCCCGGACAGCGACTTGACCGGCGAGCGGGCGCGTTCCGGCGCGAACAGGAAGTCTTCCAGGTAGCCGATCACGTGCTTCTTCGCGCCGCCGATGTCGACATAGTCGGAGCCCGGCGATATGACATCGGCAAGCTTCGCCTCGGGATCGAGCTGGGCGCGGAACTGGTCGAAGTACGCGACTTCGATCTTGGTGCCGCGCCGCACCGTTCCCGCGTCGGGCGCCAGCTCGCCGAGGATCAGCCGCAGCAGCGTGGTCTTGCCGGCGCCGTTGGGGCCGATGACGCCGATCTTGTCGCCGCGCTGGACGCGGCAGGAGAAGTCCTTGACGACGACCTTGTCGCCGAAGCGCTTGTTGGCATGCTCGAGTTCGGCGACGAGCTGGCCGCTCTTGTCGCCGCTGTCGATCTGCATTTTCACCTGCCCCAGGCGCTCGCGCCGCGCGGCGCGTTCGGCGCGCAGGCGGTCGAGCCGCTGCACGCGGAAGACGGCCCGCGTCCGGCGCGCCTCGACGCCCTTGCGTATCCAGACTTCCTCTTCCTTGAGCAGCTTGTCGGCGCGAGCGCTGGCGAGCGCCTCTTCGTGCAGCATGTATTCCTTGCGTTCCTGGTAGGCGGTGAAGCTGCCGGGAAAGCTGGCCAGCCGGCCGCGGTCGAGCTCGACGATGCGCGTGGCGAGCCGGTCGAGGAAACGCCGGTCGTGGGTGACGAAAAGCAACGTCGTCTTCGCCGTCAGCAGGAGATCTTCCAGCCATTCGATGGCGGCGATGTCGAGGTGGTTGGTCGGCTCGTCGAGTAGCAGCACATCCGGCACCACGGCGAGCGCCTGGGCCAGCGCCAGGCGCTTCTTCTGCCCGCCGGACAGCGTGCCGACCAGGGCCTCGGCGTCGAGCGCGAAGCGCGCAATCGCCTGCTCCGCCTGCGCCTCCTGCGACCAGGCGCCGCGCGCTTCGAGTTCGTGCTGGAGCGTCTGCATGCGGGCCAGCAGCGCCTCGTGGTCGGCCGCGGCATCGCCGAGGCGATGCGAGACGTCGTGGTATTCGGCGAGCAGCTGCGAAGCCTCGCCCATGCCGGCGACGACAGCCTCGAAGACGGTCAGGCCGGGATCGAGCGGCGGCTCCTGCGGCACGTAGGCGACGCGGATGCCGGGCTGCACCCAGCGTTCGCCGTCGTCGAGGCGGCCTTTCCCGGCGAGGATGGCGAGCAGCGAAGACTTGCCGGTGCCGTTGCGGCCGATCAGCGCCACGCGCTCGCCGGGGTCGATCTGAAACTCGGCCGCGTCGAGCAAGGGGACGTGGCCGTAGGCAAGGCAGGCGCGATTGAGCTTGAGATAGGGCATTGGGCGGTCAGAAAGAAAAAGGCCCGGCAGCGCCGGGCCCGCTCGAATTGTAAAGCTTCAGACGCAGCCCGTGGGCTTGGGCATTCCGGCGTAGCGCGCCGCCTGCTTGGCCGGGCCATAGGGAAAGAGATCGAACAAGTATTTCTTGTCCGCCTTCTCTTCGCCAAGTTCCGCCTTCAATAGCTTTTGCAGGATGCGCAGGTTCGGCGCAACGCCATTTTCGTGGAAGTAGCTGCGCATGAAGTTGATGATTTCCCAGTGGCTCTCGGTCAGCTGCAGCTGGTCCTGCTCGGACAGATAGCTGGCGATCTCTTCCGACCAGTCTTCCAGGTTGGCAAGATAGCCTTCCGCATCGGTGCCGATTTCCTTGCTGTTGACGACGATCATCTTGTTTTCTCCTGTGGGGGTTGAACAATGGCAATAATACCCGATCATTTTTGTCAAGCTTTATCGCAAAGTCAAGAGGCCGGAAAATCCGGCCTCTTGGGCATGGCACAGGAGAAACGCAGGGCTTAGCTGGTGGTGGTCGCCTTCTGGCCGGCATCCGCCTTCAGCCGCGCCTGCGCCGCCGCCAGGCGCGCGATGGGCACGCGCGGACCGGAGCAGGAGACGTAGGTGAGACCGATGCTGTCGCAGAACTCGATGGAAGCCGGATGGCCGCCGTGTTCGCCGCAGATGCCGATCTTGAGATCGGGCCGCGTGGCACGGCCGCGTTCCACGGCGATCTTCATGACCTCGCCGACGCCCTTGACGTCAAGCACCTCGAAGGGGTTGTCCTCGAGGATGCCGGACTTGTTGTAGTCGGGCAGGAACTTGTTCTCCGCATCTTCGCGCGAGAACGAGAACGTCGCCTGCGTCAGGTCGTTGGTGCCGAAGGAGAAGAACTCGGCATCCTCGGCCATGCGGCCGGCGCGCATGCAGGCGCGCACGACTTCGAGCATCGAGCCGAACTTGTAATCGACGTCGATGCCGTGGGTCAGCTGGACGATCTTGTGGATGCGCTGCACATAGCTGTGAATGCGCTTGAGTTCCTCGACCGTCGCCACTTGCGGCACCATGATCTCGGGATGCACTTCGATGCCTTCCTTGCCGCACTGGGCCGCGGCTTCGAGCACGGCCTGGATCTGCATCGAGTAGATCTCGGGGAAGGTGATGCCCAGGCGCACGCCGCGGTGACCCAGCATCGGGTTCACTTCCTGCAGCGAACGCACCTTGCGCAGCGTCTTTTCCTTCTTGAGGATGACATCCTCATCGAGGTGATTTTCCTTGAAGGTGTCGAGCCCTTCGGTGAGGCGATCCAGACCGTCGGCATACTTGGCGTGCAGCGTCGGGTTGAGGAGCTTCAAGGTCTCGGGCAGTTCTTCCAGGCCCTTGATGGTGTCGCGCAGGTGGCGCAGGTGGGTGATTTCCAGTTCCAGTTGCGCGGCCGTCGGCAGGAACTCGTGCATCGGCGGATCGAGCAGGCGCACGGTGACCGGCAGGCCGTTCATCGCCTTGAAGATGCCCTTGAAGTCGTTGCGCTGGATCGGCAGCAGGCGATCGAGCGCGGCCTGGCGCTCTTCGAGCGTCTCGGCGAGGATCATCTCCTGGACGATGGGCAGGCGATCGGTGCTGTTGAACATGCGCTCGGTGCGGCACAGGCCAACGCCCTTGGCGCCAAACTCGCGGGCACGGACGGCGTCGTGCGGCGTATCGGCGTTCGCCCGCACTTCGAGGCGGGCAAATTCGTCGGCCCAGGCCAGCAGCGTCACCAGTTCTTCCGAGAACTCGGGTTCCACGGTCGGCACTTCGCCGGCATAGACGTGGCCGGTGCCGCCGTCGATGGTGACGATGTCGCCTTCATGCAGCGTCATGTCGCCGATTTGCGCCTTGCGCGCGATATCGTCGATGTGGATGGCTTCGCAGCCGGAGACGCAGGCCTTGCCCATGCCGCGGGCGACCACCGCCGCGTGCGAAGTCTTGCCGCCGCGGCTGGTGAGAATGCCCTGCGCCTGGAAAAAGCCATGGATGTCTTCGGGCTTGGTCTCTTCGCGCACCAGGATGATCTTCTCGCCGGCCCTGCCGCGGGCTTCGGCGGTATCGGCGTCGAACACGATCTTGCCCGAGGCGGCGCCCGGCGATGCCGGCAGGCCCTGGGCCAGCGACTTGCCCTTGAAGTTGGGCGCCAGTTGCGGCACCAGCAACTGTTCGAGGATGGCCGGCTCGACGCGCAGCAAGGCGCGTTCGCGGCTGATGATGCCTTCGTTGGCCATCTCGACCGAACTGCGCACCATGCCCAGCGCATTCATCTTGCCGTTGCGCGTTTGCAGGCAGTAGAGATTGCCTTTCTCGATGGTGAACTCGAAGTCCTGCACTTCCTTGTAATGCGTCTCCAGGCGATTGTGCAGTTCCATCAGCTGGCCGTAGATCTCGGGCATTTCCTTGGCCATCTCGGCGATGGGCTTGGGCGTGCGGATGCCGGCGACGACGTCCTCGCCCTGGGCATTGACCAGGTATTCGCCGTAGATCAGGTTCTCGCCGGTGCCCGGGTTGCGCGTGAAGCCGACGCCGGTGCCGGAATCGTTGCCCATGTTGCCGAAGACCATGGTGCAGATATTGACGGCCGTGCCGCTGGCCATCGCCGGGGTGATCTTGAACTGCTTGCGGTAATCGATGGCGCGCTTGCCGTTCCACGAACGGAACACGGCCTTGATGGCGATATCGAGTTGCTCGTAGGGGTCTTGCGGAAAGGGCTTGCCGGTGTGGCGCTGGTAGATGGCGAGGAACTCGGCGGCGAGTTCCTTGAGGTGCTCGGCCTTCAGGTCGACGTCCGACTTGGCCTTGTGCTTGGCCTTGATTTCGGCCATCTTCTCGTCGAAGTACTCGTCGCCGATGCCCAGCGCGATCTTGCCGAAGAGCTGGATGAAGCGGCGGTAGGCATCGTAGGCGAAGCGCTCGTTCTTGGTCTGCTTGATGAGCCCCTTGAGCGAGGCTTCGTTGAGGCCGAGGTTCAGGATGGTGTCCATCATGCCGGGCATGGACATCGCCGAACCCGAACGCACCGAGACCAGGAGCGGATTTTCGGCGGAGCCGAAGCCCTTGCCGGTCTTCTTCTCCAGCTCGACCATGTAGGACTTGATGGTCTCCCACAAGCCTTCGGGGAACTGGTTCTTCTCAAGATAGGCGAGACATGCTTCCGTACTGACGACGAAGCCTGGCGGAACGTTGAGGCCAATTTGCGTCATTTCGCAAAGGTTGGCTCCCTTTCCGCCCAGCAACATCTTGTTTTTCCCATCGCCTTCCTCGAAGGCGAATACGAACTTCCTTTGCACCATGACACTCCCCTGTGGCAAAAATGGTTATCACGAGACGATAGCAAATCCTGGCGACGCTTGGAACAATAATTTCGAAAAAATGGCCGTCGACGGCGTCTTGTGAACCCGCATCCGGGAACTGTTCCCTGCCTCGCTGTCAAATCAAGCCAATGGCGGTGCCGAGCGCAGTTCCCTCGCTGACGACGGGGATTTTGCGCCACCGCCGCCGCTTGGGGACATCCACGCATGACGAATGCATCTTCTCGCCAGGAGCTCGTCGAAGGCCTCTGCGCCGCGCAGGCGGAGGTTGCGCCCAAGTACCTCTATGACGACCTCGGCTGCTGCCTGTTCGAGCTGATCACGCGCCTGCCCGAGTATTACCCGACGTGCACCGAACTCACCCTGATGACGAATAATGCCGACGACATCATGGCTACGGTCGGCACCGGCGCCACGCTCATCGATCTCGGCGCCGGCAACTGCCGGAAGGCGCGCCTGCTGTTTCCGAAGCTGCTGCCGCGGCAGTACGTCGCCATCGACATCTCCACCGACTTCGTCCGGCAGGCTCTGTGCGCGATGCAGGCGGAATTTCCCGACATCGACATGTTCGCCGTCGGCGCCGACCTGTCGCAGCGGATCGATCTGCCAGCCGCCGTGAATGGCGCCCGCCGCACCTTCTTCTATCCGGGTTCGTCGATCGGCAACTTCGACCCGGACGCCGCCCTCGCCCTGCTGGCACGTATCCGCGAACACTGCCGCCAGCGCGGCGGGCTGCTGGTCGGCATCGACCTCGTCAAGGATGCGCAGACGCTGCACGCCGCCTACAACGACGCGCTGGGGCTGACCGCGGCCTTCAACCGCAACGTGCTCAATCACGTCAACGCCTTGATCGGCAGCGATTTCCGGCTGTGCGAATGGCGTCACCGCGCCTTCTACGATCCCCGCCGCGGCCGCGTCGAGATGCATCTCGAGGCCGCTGCAGATATCACCGTGTCATGGCCCGGAGGCCGGCGCCGCTTCGCCGCCGGCGACAGCATTCACACGGAGAACAGCTACAAGTACCGGCTCGACGACTTCAAGGCCTTGTTGGCGCAAGCCGGCTTCGGCGACGTGCGGGCCTGGACCGACGAGCGGCAATGGTTCGCCGTCTGCTATGCCGGCGTCTAAGGTTTCCGCCGTCGCCGCCTCCGCGCTCGCGGCTCGCTACGCCGCGGTGCGCGATCGCACCGTGGCCTTGACCGAGCCGCTGTCGGCGGAGGACTGCTGCGTCCAGTCGATGCCGGATGCCAGCCCGGCGAAATGGCATCTCGGCCACACCACATGGTTCTTCGAGACCTTCATCCTGGAGCGCCATGAAAACGGCTTCAAGCCTTTCGCCGAAGCCTTTCGCATACTCTTCAACTCCTATTACAACGGCATCGGCGAGAAGCATCCGCGGCCCCAGCGCGGATTGCTGACGCGCCCTTCCCTGTCGCGGGTGCTCGACTATCGCCGCAACGTCGATGCGCGCATGGAACGGCTGCTCAGCCATGCGGCGCCGGCGGCGGTGCGCGAACTCACCGTCCTCGGCCTGAACCACGAGCAGCAGCACCAGGAACTGATCCTCACCGACATCAAGCACCTGTTCTCCCTGAACCCCTTGCAGCCGGCTTATGTCGACGCCGCCATCGAGGATTCCGCCACGCCGGCGGCGCTGGCATGGCACGACTTCGACGGCGGCGTCGCCGCGATCGGCCATGCCGGCGAGGGCTTTCGCTACGACAACGAGACGCCGCGGCATCAGGTGCTGCTGGCCCCTTACCAGTTGGCGTCGCGCCTGGTGACCAACGGCGAGTACCGCGACTTCATCGCCGCCGGCGGCTACGCCGATCCGCGCTTCTGGCTGGCGGACGGCTGGGACTGGCTGGCGGCGCAGGGACGCCGCCAGCCCTGCTACTGGCGGGAAGGCGCTTCGGGCGCCGCGGAATTCACGCTGCACGGCGCGGTGCCCCTCGACCCGCACCGGCCGGTCGTCCATGTCTGCTACTACGAGGCCGATGCCTTTGCGCGCTGGGCAGGCGCGCGCCTGCCGACCGAGGCCGAATGGGAGCACGCCGCCGCGCCGCAGCCGATCGGCGGCCACTTCAGCGACAGCCGCCAATTCCATCCGAGCGCGACGAGCGCTGCCGGACTCGCCCAACTTTACGGCGACGCCTGGGAATGGACGCAATCGAGCTACGCGCCGTATCCGGGATTCCGCCCGGCCGACGGCGTCGTCGGCGAGTACAACGCCAAGTTCATGGTGAATCAGTATGTCCTGCGCGGCGGTTCCTGCGCCACGCCCGCCGACCATATGCGCGCCAGCTACAGAAACTTCTTCCCGGCCGCCGCCTGCTGGCAATTTTCGGGCATCCGACTGGCGCGCGACCTGATGGGGCGCGGGTAAGCAGGCCGTCGCCTAAAGACCCTACTACCTGTAAACCAGTAGCAAAAATAGCCAACTCCAAGGATTCCCCGCGCATATCCCCTGTCGTTAAATCTGTACTCAAGACGGCGCCCGCCCTACGCACCGCCATCCCGGAGAGAGAACCTGCAGAGGTCCCAACGGCAACCCGCCTGCAAGGCCGCATGCGTTCCAATATGTCGACCACAACTGAGAGAGCCCACCTATGAAACTCAACACGAAAAGCCGCATGGCCATCGCTGCCATCCTTGACGTCGCCATGCATGGCACCGAGAAGCCCGTCGCCCTCGCCGGCGTCAGCGAACGCCAGGACATTTCACTTTCCTACCTCGAGCAGCTGTTCCGCATGCTGCGCGAACAAGGCTTCGTCATGAGTTCGCGCGGTCCCGGCGGCGGCTATCGCCTGAACAAGCAGCTATCCGCCATTTCCGTCGCCGACATCGTCAATGCGGTCGACAAGAAATCCGACTACGCCGGCGCGCCCCACAGTGCCGACAACTGCCAGGTCGGCAGTTCGTGCCATGCCCACAGCCTGTGGTGCCGCGTCGACGAACACCTGCAGGATTTCCTGCGCACGGTGACCCTCGCCTCCGTGCTGGAAGAAGCCAAGAGCGAAGCCCCGGCCATGGACGCGCCGGGCGTGCCGGCTTTCGCCGGCGACGTGCCCCGTCGGCACGAGGAAGTGCAAAGCCCGGCCCTGGCATAGCCCCAGTCCCGCTCGCTCGCATGCCCGCGCCACGCATCGTCGGTCGCCTGGGTACGGCGTTCGCCGTCGCCCAGCGACCCGCCGGGAGGCCCAGTGGAAACCTCCCGGCGCCGGCGCCGACGCAGCCATCGCTGTCCTTCCCGCTATCCGTCGCCGCTCCTGCGGCGGCCGTGCGCCAGCCCGTCGACAACAACACAGGCCGGCAACGGGTCGACGACGTCGGCGTTGAACCATTGCGGACGGTCGCCATCTAATTCGTTTGGCACCACCGCATCCGTGATTGTCAGAGATTGGCCGGCACGGGACGATTCCCGGCCGGCAAACGTTAGTGGTGGCCGGCAACCCCTCTCCCCAATCTGCCGGTTGCCACGGAAGGCTCCTGCGACCATCTCGCGGGAGCCTTCTTTTGCCCGCCGCCCGAATTCCAGCGCACAGATTGCGGAAACTACCCTGAAACCGGTATTCCCGAAGGGTCCGTGTTTAAGGTTGAATGGCTGCATTCCCCGTAGCTCCCCTGTTCATGGCGATCATCCCGAAGAAGTCAAGCAAGCGATTGTTGCATCGCGTTGCCGCCCACGCGTTTCCAGGCGCCGGCACGCCGTTCGGGGCGTCGACCGCGAGCAGCGCCGTACCGCGCTATCGTTCGATCTGGCAGTCGCCGGTGCTGGTGCTGCTGGTCATCGCCTTGACCCTCGCCGGGGCCGGACTGGCGACGTACTTTGAAGCCAAGCGCGCGGTCACCCTGACCGCCAGCGACAACCTGGCCGCCATCGCCACCCTCAAGACCAACCAAATCGAGCATTGGCTGGAGTCGCGACGCAGCGACGCCAAGATCGTCAGCACCGCCCCAGCCTTCGTGGCGGACTTGCAGCAGTGGCTCAACGACGGACAGCGCGAGGGGCCGAGCCGGGAACGCTTGCACAACTATCTTCGCGTCCTCGCCGACACGGCACGCTACCGCGACGTCAGCATCCGCAGCGCCGCGGATGGCGCCCAGCTGCTGACGTCGGGCGGCGACCGCCAGGACACGCCGAGCGTACGGGCACAGGCGAAAGAGAGCGCGCGCCAAGCGCAGCCGCTGCTGGAGGACATGCATTTCAACCATCCGGGATCGTCCGACGTCGACCTGGGCTTTTTCGAGCCCGTATTTCCGGCCCGCCAAGCGCCGCCCATCGCGGTGCTCCACGTTACCGTCGACCCGCTGCTCCAGTTCTTTCCCATGCTCCAGCGCTGGCCCGGCTCCAGCCCGTCGGCCGAGACTCTGCTGCTGCGCTTCGACGACCACCAGGCGGTCTTTCTCAACCGCGTGCGCCACCGGGACGACAGCGCGTTCAATCTGCGCCAGCCGCTGACGACGCCCCGCCAGCTCGCCGCGCAGGTCGCCGCCGGCAGCAGGGGAGCGCTGGAAGGCATCGATTACCGCGAGGTGCCCTCCCTCGGCTACGCCATGCCGGTGCCCGGAACGCCGTGGTTCCTGATCGCCAAGATCGACGCAGCCGAAGTCTATGCGCACCTCGACCGCATGGCTTTCCACTACGGCCTCATCTTCGCGCTCTTGGCGCTGGCGGGCGCCTGGTGGGTCGCGGAAGGCCACCGGCACGAACTCGCCCATTATCGCCAGCGCATGCAGCGCGACCTGCTCTCCCGGCGCATCGACTTCCTGACCCGCCACGCCAACGACTCGATCATCCTGTGCGACACGGAAGAGCGCATCATCGAAGTCAACGACCGGGCCATGACCACCTACGGCTACGCGCGCGGGGAAATGATCGGCATGCGCCTGGCCGAGCTGCGCGCCGCGGCCGCGCCCGCCGGCAGCCTCGACCGGCTCGCCCTCGAACAGGGATTGATCTTCGAGACGGAGCATCGCTGCAAGGACGGCGGCTCGATTCCGGTCGAAGTCAGCGTCCGGCTGATCGACATCGACGGCGAACGCTACATCAAGGAAATCGTCCGCGACATTTCCGGCCGCAAGAAAGCGGCGGCGCGGATAGAGCGCCTGTCCCGCCTCTACGCCGCCATTTCGCGCACCAACCAGGCGATCATCCACGGCACCTCGCTGTCCGAGGTGTTTGGCGCCGTCTGCGAGGCCTGCGTCGATGTCGGCCGCTTCAAGCTCGCCTGGATCGGCATCGCCGATACGGAAAGGCAGCGCATCCTGCCGGTGGCGGCCAGCGGCGACGCCACCGGCTATCTCGACGGCATCGTCGTCAGCACCCGCCCCGACCTGCCGGGAGGCCGCGGGCCGACCGCCAGTGCCTACCGCGAGCAGCGCGTCTGCCGCTGCGCCGACTATCGCACCGATCCGGCCGTGGCGCCGTGGCAAGACCGCGCCGCCGAACACGGCCTGGCCGCCTCGATCGCGCTGCCGCTGCGCCGCCACGGCAAGCCGCACGGCGCGCTGACCGTCTACGGCGGCGAGAAGGACTTCCTCGACGAGGACGGTCTCGCCCTGCTCGGCGAAATGGCCAACAACATTTCCTTCTTCATCGATCACCTGGATCGTGAAGCCCAGCGCGCGGAAGCCGAAACCGCCTTGCGCCGCAGCGAGGCACGCCTGCAGCAAGCGCAGCAGATCGGCAAGATCGGCGATTGGCGCTTCGACCTGGACAGCGAGGCGCTGACCCTGTCGCCGGAGATGTTCCGCCTGTTCCAGCGCGCGCCGTCCGCCGCGCCGCCGACGCTCGACGAGATACTCGCGTGCTACTTGCCGCCCGTCGCCCGGCAGAAGGAATACCTGCGCCAGGTCGCCGTCGACGGCGTGCGCGCCGCCATAGAACTGCGCGCCACGCTGCCCGACGGACAGACCGCCTATCACGCCGTCGTCGTCATGCCGGACGTCGATGCCGCCGGCCGCGTCATCGCGCTCTACGGCACGACGCAGGACATCACCGAACGCAAGCTGGCGGAAAAACGGCTCGCCGCCTCCGCCCGGGAGATCGAGGATCTCTACCAGAACGCGCCCTGCGGCTACCACTCCATCGATGCCGATGGCATCATCGTGCGCATCAACGACACCGAATTGCGCTGGCTCGGCTATGCGCGCGAAGAAGTCGTGAACCGCCTGTGCATCTCCGACTTGATGAGCGAAGCGAGCCGCGCGGCCCTGCGCGACAGCATCCCGAAGCTCATCGCCCGCGGCGGCGCCACCGATCTCGAAATGGACCTGATCCGCAAGGACGGCAGCGTCCTGCACACGATCCTCAGCGCCACCGTGGTCACCGACAAGGACGGCAAGTTCAAGCACAGCCGTTCGACGCTGTACGACATCACCGAGCGCAAGCGCCTGGAGAGCGAACGGGCGGCCAACGCCGAACGCGTGGAACAGCTGTCGCGGCGCCTGGTTGCGGTGCAGGAGGAAGAGCGGCGGCGCCTGGTGGACGAGCTGCACGACCACACCAGCCCGAATCTCGCCGCCATCCGCATCATTCTTGCCACCTTGCAGAAGACCCTGCCGCCGGCGGTGCTGGCCACGGCCGCCGCCGGCCTGGAGGACGCGCAGGCGCTGCTGGCCGACACCACCGTGAACATGCGCGAGCTGTGCGCCGACCTGCGTCCCAGCCTCCTCGATTACACCGGCCTGGTGCCCGCCCTCGAAGGCTATGCCCACCAATTCGGCCGGCGCGCCGGCGTTGCCGTCCGCGTCGACTCGCCGGCGACGTTCCCGCGGCTGGCCGCCGACATCGAATCGGCGCTGTTCCGCATTGCCCAGGAGGCGTTCACCAACAGCATCAAGCACGGCCATGCCCGGAACATCGCGCTGACGCTCGTCCGCCGCGGCGAGCGGATCGTCATGACCTTGACCGACGATGGCATCGGCTTCGACCCCGGCGGCCTGGGGCATGCCGGCAACGTGCCCGGCCTCGGCCTCATCACCATGCGCGAGCGCGCCGAATTCGGCGGCGGCACCTTCGACATTTCGTCGCAGCCGGGCCAGGGAACGACGATCACCGTCGGGCTGCGCGATCCGGCCGGCGACGACGCGACCTATGCCGTTGGCATGCGCGGTGCCCTCCCGCCGACGCCGCAGCGCTCGCCGGCGCCGCCGTGACATGAAAGCGCACGCGGGCCGCGACGAAATGCGAGCAAGCTATATAAAATGGCGACATCCTACGTAGGTTAGTCGTTCGATCCAACCGTTGCCTTATCACAACCCTCCACCCAGGATTTCCCATGAAACTGCAAATCATTTTGGCCGACGACCATCAGATGTTCCGGCAAGCGTTGCGCGCCATGCTGGAGAAGGAACCCGACATCGAGATCGTCGCCGAAGCCGCGGACGGCAACGAGTTGCTGAAGCTCGCGGCCGAAATCCCCGTCGACCTCGTCTGCATGGACATCGGCATGCCCAACATGAACGGCATCGAAGCGACCCGGCGCCTGCTGGCGTTGCGTCCGGACGTCAAGGTGATCGGCTTGTCCGCGTTTCACGACCGCGACTTCGTGCTCGACTTGATGAAAGCCGGCGCCAGCGGCTATGTCACGAAGACCGAGGCCGGCGACGAGCTGCTGCGCGCCATCCAGGCGGCGCGCGTCAACCGCAAGTACCTGTGTTCCGATGTCGCCGACATCGTCACGGGCGCCCTCATCAACAATCCTGAAGACAAGCCCGACAGCGTCCGCCTGGGATCGCGCGAACGCCAGGTGCTGCAGCTGGTCGCCGAAGGCATGACGTCGGTTCAGATCGCCGCCAACCTCCACGTCTCGCCCTCGACCGTCGAAGTGCATCGCCGCAACATCATGCGCAAGCTCGACTTGCACAACGTGGCCGAACTCACCAAGTATGCGATCCGCAACGGCCTGACGACAAGCTGAAACCGGTTGGCGGGCGAACCCGCCAACCGGCCCGAACCGCCTATGGACTGCTGAATCGCCGACTCAGGGCGTGTCGACGCCGCCAACCGGCCCCAGCGCACGCTGCCAATACTTCGCCTGGTCTTCCCGCGCGGCGGCCGCGTGCGCGGCGGCTTCTTCGTCGCCGCGCATCGGGCCTTGCGCCCCGGCGGGCGCGTTGTCGTAAGTCACGATTTCCCAGCCCAGCGGATTATGTTGCACGTGGCGGCCTGCCTGCATCGCCGCGGTATCCGCCGCCGACGGCATCGGCATGTTCGCATCGCGCTGGAACTCGCCCATGATGCCGCTGGTGGTGAAGTCGGACGCCTGCGCCGCAGTCAGCGGCGCCAACGCGGCGACGGCGACGACAAGCAAGCAGCGTCCGGGGTTCGTCAAGAATTGTCGTTTCACGGTCATGCTCCTTCGTTCGAGACTCCGCCCTGCGGATGCAGGCGAGCCAGAGGAAGAACGCAGAGCGAAGGACAGGCGCCTGGCGGCGAATTCCATCCTCGACGCACGACGCACATCTCGCGCCCTGCGAATGAACGGGTCGGAATCGATCCGTGCCGTTAGGACAATCCTTGATGCGAATGGTTCTTAAAGCCGCGGCGCCAAGAAATGTTCCGACAATGCCGACAGGGTCGATGCCGGCGGCCGCGATGGCGCCGGCGCGGCGTTCGCCAGGGACGCCACCTCGCCGGCCGCGCCGGCCGCCAGCGTTTCGAACACGCTGCCGACGAAGGGCTTGTCCTGCGCCGGAGCATTGCGATACCAGTGGGCGAGATACTGCGGCAGGCTGGTGTCGTTGTCCGTGGCATCGAGATTGAGATAGCACAGCGCTTCCCAACTGGCGGGATTGCGTTCGAACAAGGGCAGCAAGCGCCGCGCCACGAGGTCGTCCTTCTCGCGCAAGTAGGGGTTGTCGCGCAAGCCTTCCTCGTTGTCGGCGAGCCAGGCGGCGAAGGAATGACCCGCCGGCAGCAGGCGATGCTTTTCGCTGACGAGCAAGTCGAAGAAACTGCGCAGCGGCGCTGCCCGCGCCGCCAATTCGTCGCCGGCGGGCAACGCAGCCCACGTCGCCGCCAGCCGCTCGAGCACGAACAGCGACGCGGCTTCGCACACGGATTCTTCGAACCACTGGTTGCGCTTGGTCGTCTCGGGTCCGACGTTCTGCCCGTAGTTCGACACGACGTGCGTCAACTCGTGGGCGAATTCATACACGTACAGGTGCCAGCGCGTGCCGCTGGCGTGCAGATGCACGAGATACTCGCCGTTGGCGCCGCGCTCGTAGAGCGTGACCGGATAACCGTCGGTATGCGTGACGACGATCGGCGTCGTCAACCCGCGCGGCAACTGCGGCAGCAAGACGTCGGCGACCGCATACAGGGTCTCCTCGATCGCGGCGACGGAAACTCCGCCCCAGCCGCCGCCTTCGACGCGGATATCGAGACCGGCCAAGCGGCCGTTGGCAAGCGGCGCGGCAAAGGCGTTCGCCGTAGAAAACAAAGCACAGGCGACGCAGGCAAGGACAACCAGACGCATCGGATGAAACCCTAAAACCCTTGCAGCAGAAGGGAAAACGTGACCAAGAGCATTGAGCGTAGCAGACCGGCGGCGCCGTCTGGAAGAGCTCGCCGGGGAAAAGAAGCGAACTCCTGATCCAGGTCAACCTTCGCGCTTCCGGATCGCTCCAAAGCCACGCGCAAGCGCACGTTTCCGCACCCTCGGCTGCGCCCGGCGGCCGCCGATGACCACTGCCGCCGCAAGGTCTTGCACCGGGCCGATCGACCGCGCCTACACAAGTACCCCATGATAATTACATGTTTTGCCGTATGTCCTTTCGCGATTCCGGCTTGTAGGATTTGCACGCAGTCGATCGCCTAGTCCATGTGGCGCAGCAATCGAGAAGAAGAAGACCTGTGCAGCGCAGTTCCACCCTGGCCCGTCGTCGGCAGCAGCAGCCGATGCGGCTGCCAGCTGGCCCGATCGTCGTCACCCGGTTGATTCCACCATGAAGCGTCTGTTCAATCCGCAACACGAGCTGGGTCGCGTCCTGATCGGATTGCGGCAGCTGTTCGTCCAGGTCGCCGGCTTCAGCCTCGCCATCAACCTGCTGATGCTGGCGCCCACGCTCTACATGCTGCAGATCTACGATCGCGTGCTCGCCAGCCGCAACGGCATGACGCTGGCCATGCTCACGGTGATGGTGGTCGGCTTGTACGCGCTGATGGGCTCGCTGGAATGGGTGCGCGCCCGGCTGCTGATCCGCATCGGCGTGCGGCTCGACCACTTGCTGAACGAGCGCGTCTTCAGCGCCGCCTTCGAGCGGCACTTGCGGCGCCAAGGCGCCAATCCGGCGCAGGCCATGCAGGACCTCGCCCATACCCGCCAGTTCCTCGCCGGCACCGGGGCGCTGGCTTTCTTCGACGCGCCGTGGACGCCGATATATCTCATTGTCATTTCCATCCTGCATCCGCTGCTCGGCCTGTTTTCCCTCGCGGCGGCAATCCTGCTGTTCGCGCTGACCTGGCTCAACGAGATGCTGACCCACAAGCCGCTGGCGCAAGCCAACCGCGAGGCGCTCGCCGCCCAGGCGTTCGCCAACAACAATCTGCGCAATGCCGAAGCCATCGCGGCGATGGGCATGCTCCCCGCCATCCGCGGCCGCTGGGCCGCGCGGCAGGCCAGGGTGCTCGGCTTGCAGGTCCTGGCCAGCGACCGCGGCGGCAGCATCGGCGCCATCACCAAGTTCGTGCGGCTGACGGCGCAGTCCCTGATCCTCGGCGCCGGCGCGTGGCTGGCCCTGGACAACGAAGTCACGCCCGGCGCGATGATCGCCGGCAGCATCCTCATGGGTCGCGCGCTGGCGCCGGTCGAGCTGGTCATCTCGGCCTGGAAGCAATGGGTTTCCGCCAGCGCCGCCCATGAACGGCTGAGCGAACTGCTGCAGCGTTTTCCGGCGCCCGCGCCGACCATGCCGCTGCCGGTGCCGCGCGGCGCCATCACCGTCGACAACGTCAGCGCCGTGCCGCCGGGTGCGACGGCGCCGGTGCTGCGCCACCTGGCCTTCCGCGTCGGCGCCGGCGACGTGGTCGCCGTCATGGGCCCGAGCGCCGCCGGCAAATCCAGTTTGGCGCGCCTGCTGGTCGGCCTCTGGCCGGCGGCCAGCGGCCACGTCCGCCTCGACGGCGCCGATGTGTTCGCCTGGAACAAGGACGAACTGGGGCCGCACATCGGCTACCTGCCGCAGGACATCGAACTGATGGAGGGAACGGTGGCCGAGAACATCGCGCGCTTCGGCCCGCCCGACGGCGAGAAGATCGTCGCCGCCGCGCGCCTGGCCGGCGTGCACGACATGATCCTGCATCTGGCCAAAGGCTATGAGACGCAGGTCGGCGCCGATGGCGACGCCCTCTCGGGCGGCCAGCGCCAGCGCATCGCCCTGGCCCGCGCGCTCTACGGCGAACCCTGCCTGGTGGTGCTCGACGAGCCGAACTCCAATCTCGACGAAGCCGGCGAGACGGCGGTGCTCGCGGCGCTCGACGCCCTGAGCGCGCGCGGCTGCACCGTCGTCTTCATTTCCCACGGCCCCAACCTGCTGGCGGCGGCGCAGAAGCTGCTGGTGCTGCAGCATGGCACCCTGCTCGCCTACGGTCCGCGCGACCAGGTGCTCGCCCATCTCTCGAGCAAGGGACCGCAATTGCTTTCAGCCGCCGGAGGCCACGCGCCATGAGCTTCAACGACTGGCTGCGCAAAGCCCGCGAGCGCGTCGAGCATCGCATTGATGCGACCTTTCCGGCGGACACCGCCGCGGCCCTGTCCGCGCCGGATGGCGACGAGCCCGCGCGCTGGGGCTTTCGCGCCCTCTGGATCGGCGCCGCGGCCCTGCTCGTCTGGGCGGCCGTCGCGCCGCTGGGGCAAGGCGTGCCGGCGCACGGCTTCGTCAAGGTCGAAGGCAGCCGCAAGACCATTCAGCATCCGCGCGGCGGCATCGTCGAGGACATCCTGGTGCGCGAGGGCGACAGCGTGCAGGCCAACCAGCCGCTGGTTCGCCTCAACGAGACGCAGGCCCAGGCGCTGCTGGGCAGCGTCGACAGCCAGCTGGTCAGCCAGCTCGCGGTCGAGGCGCGCATGAATGCCGAGCGCAACGAAAATGCCACCGTCATCTTCCCGGCTTTCCTCATGGAACGAAAAGACCTGCCGCAGGCGCAGGAAGCGATGCAGGTACAAAACCAGCTGTTCCAGGCCCGGCGCGCGGCGCTGAGGGGCGAAATCGCCATCGCCGAGGAAAACATCGCCGGGCTCGAGGAGCAGATTCGCGGCCTGCAGGCGCAGGAGCAGTCGAAGGCCGAGCAGTTGAAGCTGTTCCAGGAGGAACTGGCGTCGCTCAAGCCGATGTACGAGCAAGGCTTCGTCCCGCGCAACCACATGTTCGAGCTGGAGCGCTCCGTCGCCTACCTGACCGGCCAGCGCAGCGAGGATCTCGCCAACATCGGCCGCGCCCGCAGCCAGATCGGCGAGATGCGATTGAAGGTCATCCAGGCGCGCGCGGTCTATCACAAGGAAGTGGAAACGCAGCTCACCGAAGTCCAGCGCCAGGTGGCCGACCTCAAGGAAAAGCGCATCGCCACGCAGGACGACCTGGACCGCATCGTCCTGCGCGCGCCCGTGGCCGGCACCATCGTCGATCTCGGCGTGCACACCGTCGGCGGCGTCGTCGCGGCCGGACAGAAGCTGATGGACGTGGTGCCCGCCGGCGACGACCTGACCGTCGAAGTGCAGATTCCGCCGCACCTGATTGACAGCATCCGCGTCGGCCAGCCGGCCGACATCCACTTCCTCGCCCTCGACCAGACCATCGTCCCGACGGTGCCGGGCAAGCTCGACTATTTCTCCGCCGACCGCCTCAACGACCCGAAGACCGACCAGCCTTATTTCATCGGCCGCGTCAGCGTCACCGCGGCTGGCGTGGCCGCCCTCGGCAAGCACCGGCTGCAGCCCGGCATGCCCGCGGACGTCGTCATCAAGACGAACGAACGCACGCTGCTCGGCTATCTGCTCAAGCCGTTCCTGACGCGCATGCAGTTCGCATTCACGGAACGCTAGCCATGTCGCGCCTGGCTTCCTGCTGCGTCGCCGCGGCGCTGCTGGCGTGGTCCGCCGCCCAAGCCGCCGACGGCCTGACGGCCTATTTCGGCAAGGCCCTGCAGCACGATCCGGACTACGCTGCCGCCAAGGCGGCCTATGAAGCCGATGCCGAATACCGCGCCATCGGCCGCGCCGGCCTGCTGCCCAGCGTGAACGTCGCGCTCGCCAGCGACAGCAACCGCCTGAACCGGCTGGACATGGGCGCGACGCAGGCCAACGATTTTCGCTTCAACTCGCGCACCGCCTCGCTGCGCCTGTCCCAGCCGCTGTTCGACCTCGAGCGCTGGGCCGCCTACAAGGAAGGCGACGCGCGCGCCGCGCAGGCCGAGGTCGTGCTGGCCGATGCCCGCCAGGATCTCGCCTTGCGCGTCGCCCTCGCCTATTTCAATCTCTTGCTCGCCGCCGACAACCTCGATCTGGCGCGCGCCCAGCGCGAAGCCCTGATCGCGCAGCGCATCCAGGCCGAGCATTTGTTCAAGTCCGGCATCGCGACGCTCACCGATGTCGAAGAAAGCAAGGCGCGCGAGCAGCTTGCCCAGGCGCAGGAACTGGCCGCCGTGAACGCGCTGGAGTTGCGGCGCAAGGAACTGGGCAAAGCCATCGGCGAAGCGCCGAGCCCGGCGGCCGCGGCGAGCATCGGCATGCCCCTGCTCGCGACGCCCGAGCCGGACGACCTCAAGGCCTGGGTCGAGGCGGCGAGGGATCGCAACCTCAAAGTGCTGGCCTTGCGCGGACAACTCGCCGTCGCCGACTTCCAGGTCGACCGCGCGCGCGCCGGGCTGTCGCCCAGCATCGCGCTCGTCGCCTCGCATCAACGCGGCAGCCAGCCCGACTATCTCACCGAACGGCAGACATCCAACCAGATCGGCGTGGAGCTGTCCATGAACCTGATCGAAGGCGGCCGCACGACCAGTCTTGCCCGCCAGGCGGCCGCCCAGCGGGAGAAGACGCGCTACGACCTGGAATCGGCCGTGCGCGATGCCGAAATCAAGGCCAGCCAGGCCTACCTCGAGATCGTGAACGGCATCGCCCAGGTGCATGCGCTCGAACAAGCCGTCAAGTCGGCGGAAATCACGCTCAAAGGCATGGAAGCCGGCCAGCGATCCGGCTTGCGCACCAACACCGACGTGCTCAACGCGCAGCAGCAACTGTTCTCCGCGCGCCGCGACTTGCAGCGCGAACGCTACGGCTACCTGATGAATCGCCTGCAACTGCTGGCCGCCGTGGGCTCCATCAACGACGCCGCCATCCAGGACATGGACCGCCTCGCCGGCATCGCGGTGCGCTAGTCCTGGACGGCCGTCCCGGCGGCTCAAGCGTGGTAGGTGATCAGCGTGCCATGACCGCCGTCCGCCGCCGCGTGGAAGCTGCTCGCGTCATATTGCCCCAAAAGCACGATGCTGGCCGTATGGCTGCCGTCACTGACGGTCAGCTTGCCGCCCGTCGCGTCGGCATTCGCCGCATAACCCACCGACACGGCGCTGCCGAACTGGACGTCGCGCAGGTCCAGGTTGTCGTGACTGTTGAAGCCGGCAACGCTGCCGGTGAAATCGAGCGCGTCGTCCACCCTGAGCGTGCCGGCCGCATCCGCTGCGAAGCTCACGTTCTCCGACTCCGCGGCGCCGAACTCCAGCGTGCCATTGCCGCTGATGAGCGCGTGGCCGTCTCCATTCACCGCGCCGGCGACGGTCAGCGTGCTGCCGTCCGCCCAGAGCAGCCCGGCGTTGGCGACCGCGCCGGAGATGAACAGCCCGCCGCCGCCCGCGGCCTCGAGCGTGCCGGCATTGTGGACCACGTTCGCCCCCGTATCGATGACGATGGCATCGTTGCCGGTGGCGCGGATGGTGCCGTCGTTGATCAGCGTCATCTGGCCGGCGCCGATCTGCCCGGCGCCGCAGATGAGGTTGTCGACGTTGGTCAGCGTCACCGCCGGCCCCGTGCCGGAAATCACGTTCGCGCCGTTGTCCGACAGCGCGACCTGGCCGCCGCCCTGCAGCGTAACGCCATGCCCCGTGAGCTGGAGAGTCGTTGCGCTGCCGCCCGACGCCAGCGCGATGGTGCCGGTGTTGTCGACGACGCCGCTCAAGGGCAGCATGGCGCCGTCGCTCACCTTCATGATGCCGGCATTGCTCATCACCGGCGCCTGGTCGAAGACGAAATTGTCGCTGGACAGCTGGCCCGCAGCCACGCCGACGAACGTGATCGTCTGCCCGTCGCCCAGCGTCACCACCGCGTTGCCGGCGCCGTCGTCGGCGAGATGGGCGGCGATGTCGCCGAACTGCGTCATGCCGGCATAACCGATGAGGTCGATCTTGTCCGCTGCGGTGTCGAAGCTGTAGATGGTGTCGTGGCCGATGGGCTGCGCCATTACGAAAAGGTCGTGGCCGCTGGAGCCGGTCAGGTTGTCGTCGCCCGCGACGGCGAAGATCGGAGAGCCTTTCGCGTACACCTCCACGTTGTCGCCGACGAAGCCGTTGCCTGTGCTGCCGTCGGCGTTGGTCCAAGTTTCCGCTACATCGAGCACCCGTGCGCCGGCGTAAGCGTCGGGCGCGGTGATCGAGAGCGCGCCGACGTTGTCAGTCTGCACTGTCCAGCTGCCGTCGCCATTATTGCTGCCCTCGCTCAAACTCCAGCCCGCCTGAATTCCGGCGATTTTGAGCGTGACGGCGCCGATGTGGCCGGCCGACAGATCCGGCAGGCCCAGGTTGATCGCCTCGCCGGCAATGCCCGCCGGGGCAGTCGTCGTTCCCGTCGCCTGGTTACCGGCGTAGTCCGTGACCGTATAGGTGACGGTATCGGTCGATGCAAGGCGGGTGCCACCCGAAGTTGTCCCGTTGGCGGTCCAACTGCCACTGAGGGCTCCAGCCGTGCCAGCGGCATTGGGGTCGGTGAACGCTGTGAAGGTACTTGGATTGGTCGTATCGGTGACGCTAATTTGGGCGACGCCAGAACCCGTATCCGCATATGTGCTCGAAAGGGTCCAATTGTGGGTGCCCCCACCCAGCGTAAAGGGGGCGGATACGGTTGGTGCTGTGGTGTCGATGGTGACCGACAACGCTCCGGAAGCGGCACCGCTGTTCCCCGCTGCATCCGTCGCCGTCGCCGTAATGCTATGAACGCCGTTGGACAGCGCCGAAGTCGTGATGGTGTATGTTCCGCCGCTCGCCGTGCCGCTTCCAACTTGCGTCGTACCATCAAAAATGGTAACCGTGCTACCGGTTTCCGCCGTACCGGTGAAAGTCGGGGTTGTGATCTTGGTGATGTTGTCGGTGCTCGACGAGCCGCTGTCAGTTGCCGCGGTCATATCCGGGATCGTCGGCGCCGCGGGCGCCGTAGTGTCTACGAGGAAGTTGCCGTTGTCCGTCACTGCAGCATGTGTCAGTGTAGCGACGTTGCCCGCCGTATCTTTGATGGTGCCACCATTGAGGCTCAGGCTATTGGCTGCGATGCTGATGCCGTTGGCGTCGGTCTGGCCCGCCTGGATGGTGTATGTGAATACCAGGGCCGACGTGCCGCTGCCCGAGGCATAGTTGGCCTGCACCGTCGTGCCGCCAATGTTCAGTCCGAGTTGCGGCGTACCTGTCACGGTAACCGCTTCGCTTGCGGCGACCGTGACACTGACCACGTCACCGGCGTTGAGGATGTTGTTCTGGATGCCCACTGCACTGGTGAGCCCCACGCTGCTCACCGTCGGCGCCGTCGTGTCGATCTGCAGGGTGCCTGCCGGATTTGCCATCGCGGCGCCGAGATCGGCCACGTTCCCGGCACCGTCAATGATGGTCGCGCCGTTCAGTACGGAAGCAGTCACCGCCAAGTCGGAGGTGTTCTGCCCGGCCCCGACCGTATAGTTGAAAGTCAGCGCATTGCTGCCCGAACCGCCGGTGTAGCTCGCCATGCCGCCGTCGTTCAGGGTCAGGGTCGGCGTGCCGCCGGCCACCGTCACGGCCTCGCTCAGATTCACCGTCAGCGTCACCACATGGCCCGCATTCAGGTCGCCGCTGCCGCTCGTGATCCCCGTGCCGGTCGCCGCTACCGACGAGACAGTCGGCGCCGTCTCATTGACGGTCATCGCGTGGATCGCCTCGGTCGCCGGATTGCCGGCCGCATCGGAAACATCGGCCTTGATCGTGTAGCTGCCGTCCGCCAGCGCCTGCGCCTGGGCGGCCGTGACATTGACCGACCACGTGCCGCTGCCGGCCGTCGTCGTGTAGGTGTCTTTGACGACGCTTGAACTGTCGACGAGTTGCACCGTCACGGTCTGGCTGCTCTCGGCGCCGCTGGTCGTGCCGCCGATGCTGACACCGGCTGCCGCCTCGCTCTTGTTGATGATGTTGTCGCCGGCGATATTGGCGTTGATGGCAATCGTCGGCGCCGTCGTGTCGATCTGCAATGTGCCCGCCGGATTCGCTACCGCGGTGCTGAGATCGGCCGTATTGCCGGCGACATCAACGATGGTGGCCCCGTTCAGCGCGGAACCGGTTACCGCCAGGTCGGACGTGTTCTGCCCGGCCCCGACCGTATAGCTGAACGTCAGCGCGTTGCTGCCCGACCCGCCGGTGTAGGTTGCCGTGCCGCCGTCGTTCAGGGTCAGGGTCGGCGTGCCGCCGGCCACCGTCACAACCTCGCTCAGATTCACGGTCAGCGTCACCACGTGGCCCGCATTGAGGTCGCCGCTGCCGCTCGTGATCCCCGTGCCGTTCGTCGCTACCGACGAGACAGTCGGCGCCGTCTCATTGACGGTCATCGCGTGGATCGCCTCGGTCGCCGGATTGCCGGCCGCATCGGCAACATCGGCCTTGATGGTGTAGCTGCCGTCCGCCAACGCCTGCGCCTGGGCGGCCGTGACATTGACCGACCAGGTGCCGCTGCCGGCCGTCGTGGTGTAGGTGTCTTTGACGACGCTTGAACTGTCGACGAGTTGCACCGTCACGGTCTGGCTGCTCTCGGCGCCGCTGGTCGTGCCGCCGATGCTGACACCGGCCGCCGCCTCGCTCTTGTTGATGATGTTGTCGCCGGCGATATTGGCGTTGATGGCAATCGTCGGCGCCGTCGTGTCGATCTGCAGGGTGCCTGCCGGATTTGCCATCGCGGCGCCGAGATCGGCCACGTTCCCGGCACCGTCAATGATGGTCGCGCCGTTCAGTACGGAAGCAGTCACCGCCAGGTCGGACGTGTTCTGCCCGGCCCCGACCGTATAGTTGAAAGTCAGCGCGTTGCTGCCCGACCCGCCGGTGTAGCTCGCCATGCCGCCGTCGTTGAGGATCAGGGTCGGCGTGCCGCCGGCCACCGTCACGGCCTCGCTCAGATTCACCGTCAGCGTCACCACATGGCCCGCATTCAGGTCGCCGCTGCCGCTCGTGATCCCCGTACCGGTCGCCGCCACCGATGAGACAGTCGGCGCCGTCGTGTCCTGCACCAGGACGTGGAAGATTTCCGTGCCGACGTTGCCGGCCGCATCCGTCGTGCTCGCCGTGAGGGTGTGCGCCCCGAGGCCGAAAGTGTCGCCCGACTGCACGACGACATTGCCTTCCTTGAAGACGACGGCGTCACTACCGTCGACCGCATCGCTGGCCTGTGCCGTGAAGCTCACGGCCGCGCCCTTGGCGCTCGTCGCTTCCACCGTCTGATCGGCCACCGCCGTGAGTGCCGGCGCCGTCGTGTCCTGCACCACGACGTTGAACGTCTCCGTGCT
>JAQTNK010000021.1 GCA_028713915.1 Rhodocyclaceae bacterium
ATCGGCCAGCGCGTCCTTGATGTGCACCGCCTGCGTCGCCGAACTCTCGGCGGCGACGACGAGGCGTTCGAGGTATTCGAAATCGACGCCGACGTCGAACATGCCGTCGATCAATTCCCGCAATTTCTCGACCTGGCGGTAGCGCAGCGTCAGCAGGGATTTTTCGATCCAGGTGAACAGCATCGCCAGGCTGATCGCCGCCGCCGAAACGAAGAAGGCGTGGCCGACCGCATTGATCAGATTGCGCAACTGCGCCTGCGCCTGGTTGGGGTCGAGCGACACGTCGAAATGGATCAAGCCGATGATGAGGCCGGTGAACGTGCCGATGATGCCCAGGCCCGTCAGGATGCCCGGCAGGTGCTTGTAGAACTCGGTCTTGAGCGGCGAATCGACCAGCGCCTGCTCGGTGAAGAACGACTCCGCCAGCGTCGTCGCGCGCCAGCGGGCGCCCGCGGCCTTCCCGCCGGCGTCGAACTGCGGATGCAGCGTCTGGGCGTATTCCTGCCACAGGTTCGCCAGCCGTGGACTCGCCATCGCCGTCGCGGCGATGTCGTCGAGCGCGACGATGCCGCCGCCCGCCCGCGCCGCCGTGATCCGCGCCAGGGCGTCGATGGCGTTCGACAATTCCGCCCCCAGCCGTAGCGCCGGCGCCACGAACCTGACCGCAAAGCCGATGGCGATGCCCGCCAGCAGAAGGCCGACGGCCCAGACGTACCAATAGCGCAAGAGCGGTTCGAGCGGCGATTCCATCAT
This sequence comes from Rhodocyclaceae bacterium, assembly GCA_028713915.1. Classification (GTDB taxonomy): domain Bacteria; phylum Pseudomonadota; class Gammaproteobacteria; order Burkholderiales; family Rhodocyclaceae; genus Nitricoxidireducens. The sequence continues at coordinate 754 of JAQTNK010000021.1, forward strand.
GTCGGGGCTTTCGTTCGGCGGGTCATCGACTGCAGGCGGCAGCGCCGCGCCGCCCGCGCTGCGGACGCCCGCGACAGGCTTCCAAACAGGGAACGAGTAAACGGGCAAACGCCCGCGAAGTCAAGACGCACGGCGGCCGGGGTCGCCGGCCGTCTGCGGCCCGGACCGGGGCGGCGGGACGCGCTACGGCTTGCCCGGCACCTTCTGGGCGGACGCCTTGAAGTTGCCGAAATACGCTCGCATCGATGCCGCCATGCCGTCATCATGATTCATGACGTGTCCGAGCACCTTGTCGCCGACGACCTTGCCGAAATATTCGTAGTCGGCGGGGGCCGGCGGATGGTCGAAATAATCCTCGAACAGCTTCAGGATGCCCTTGTGCATCGCCTTGTGATGGCGCAGCTCGTCGGCATTGAGCATCTTCAGGAACGATTCCTCGTAGTCGAAATGGGTCACCAGCAGTTGATGAAGCCGCTTCAGCGTCGGATGCACGAGATAGCGCTGGCGGCTGTCCGCAATCGCCTCCTGCAAGGCCTTGACGAGCTCGCCGATCTCTTGGTGCTGCGCATCGATTTCGGGGATGCCGAGGTTGTACTTGGGGTCCATGGCGGGGCTGACGTTCGCGATCGCTGGTTGATAGCCAGCGAGCATACAGGAACCGGCCCGCAGATGCGATGTTGCCGCGACGGCAGCGGCACGACCCGGCAGGCAAGGCCGCCGGCGGCCTCGCGCCGGGGCTGGCCGATGCCGCAAATCACGGCAGCGGCAGCGGCAGCGGCAGCGGCAGCCGCAGCCGCAGCCCGCGGCGCGGCGACGGCCGCCCGGCTCAGTTGTTGAAGGCCTGGATGCCGGTGATGGCGCGCCCGAGGATCAGGGCGTGGATGTCGTGGGTGCCTTCGTAGGTGTTCACGACTTCGAGGTTCACGACGTGGCGGATGACGCCGAACTCGTCGGAGATGCCGTTGCCGCCGAGCATGTCGCGGGCCATGCGCGCGATGTCGAGGGACTTGCCGCAGGAATTGCGCTTCATGATGGAGGTCAGTTCCACCGGCGGATGGCCTTCGTCCTTCAAGCGCCCCAGGCGCAGGCAGCCTTGCAGGCCGAGGGAAATCTCGGTGAGCATGTCGGCGAGCTTCTTCTGGATCAGCTGGTTGGCGGCCAGCGGACGACCGAACTGCTGGCGGTCGAGCGTGTACTGGCGTGCCGTTTCGTAACAGAACTCGGCGGCGCCGAGCGCGCCCCAGGCGATGCCGAAGCGGGCCGAGTTGAGGCAGGTGAACGGCCCCTTGAGGCCGGAGACGCCGGGCATCAGGTTTTCTTCCGGCACGAACACCTCGTCCATGACGATCTCGCCGGTGATCGAGGCGCGCAGGCCCACCTTGCCATGGATGGCCGGCGCCGTGAGGCCCTTCCAGCCTTTTTCCAGGATGAAGCCGCGTATGACGTCGTCCTCGGTCTTGGCCCAGACGACGAAGACGTCGGCGATCGGCGAATTGGTGATCCACATCTTGGTGCCGGACAGCGAATAGCCGCCGGCCACCTTCTTCGCCCGCGTGATCATGGAGCCCGGGTCGGAGCCGTGGTTGGGTTCCGTGAGGCCGAAGCAGCCGACCCAGGCGCCGGTGGCGAGCTTGGGCAGGTACTTCTGCTTCTGCGCTTCGCTGCCGAACTCGTTGATCGGCACCATCACCAGCGAGGACTGCACGCTCATCATCGAGCGGTAGCCCGAATCCACGCGTTCCACTTCGCGGGCGATGAGGCCGTAGCAGACGTAGTTGAGGCCGGCGCCGCCATACTGCTCGGGAATGGTGGCGCCGAGCAGGCCCAGGGCGCCCATCTCGTCGAAGATCTGGCGGTCCGTGCGCTCGTGGCGGAAAGCTTCCTGGATGCGCGGCGCCAGGCGTTCCTGGGCATAGCTCTTGGCCGTGTCGCGCACCATGCGCTCTTCTTCCAGGAGCTGCGAATCCAGCGCCAGCGGGTCTTCCCAGTTGAAGCTCGTTGCCATCGGTGTCTCCTTATCGACCAAGTAGCCGCGATGCTATGCCGCGCCGCGCGTTCCGGCAATCGAGTTGTTTGCATCATGTTGTGCAAGAATTGCACAAGTCACGAGGAGGCCGCATGCGCCGCAAGATACCGAGCACCAATGCCCTGATCGCCTTCGAAGCGGCGGCGCGCCACGAGAGCTTTACCGAAGCGGCGAAGGAATTGTCGCTCACCCAGGGCGCCGTCTGCCGCCAGATCGCGGGCCTCGAGGACTTCCTCGGCGTGCGCCTGTTCGGCCGCTTTCGCCGCGGCGTCAAGCTGACCGAAGCGGGGCTTTCCTACAGCCGGCAAGTCGGCGCGCGCCTCGACGAAGTCGAGCGCGATGCGCTCTCGGTGATGGCGCGCCAGGGCCAGGGCGCCGCCCTGGAACTCGCGGTGGTGCCGAGCTTCGCCACCAAGTGGCTGCTGCCGCGGCTCGGCGGCTTCCTCGAGGACCACCCCGAGGTGACCGTCAGCCTCGATACCCGCACGCGGCCGTTCCTGTTCGACGAGACCGGCTTCGACGCCGCCATTTATTTCGGCGACGCCGGCTGGCCCGGCACGCAAGCGCAATTCCTCATGCGCGAAAACCCGGTGCCGGTATGCAGCCCGCGGCTCGTCGCACCGCGAAAGCGCCTCAAGCCGGCGGACATCGCAAAGCTGCCGCTGCTGCAGCAGAGCACCCGCCCCTACGCCTGGCGCCAGTGGTTCGCCGCGCTCGACATGGACGTCGCCCGCGACATGACCGGGCCGCGCTTCGAACTGTTTTCCATGCTCGCCCAGGCGGCGATCTGCGACATGGGCGTGGCGCTGATTCCGCCGCTGCTGATCGAAGACGAATTGGCCGCCGGCAAGCTCGTCGTGCCCTGCGCCCACGCCCCCATGAGCGACAAGGCGTACTACCTGATCTACCCGGACCACAAGGCGGAAACCGCGACCTTGCAGGCCTTCCGCGCCTGGCTCGACGGCGAGGCGAGCCGCTATCGGACGGCGGCCGGTCTCGATTGACGATTGACGCCGACCGTATGTGCATTATGATGCCGAGGGTTACGCGCAGGATAGTGCACTCATGAAGACCCCCCAGGAAGAAACCCCACACCCCCACGGCCTGTCGGCCGACGACAGCGAGTACTTGCGCCTGCTCGGCGAGCGCATCCGCGAACTGCGGGCGCGGCGCGGCATGACGCGGCGCATCCTGGCCACCGATTCCGGCGTCTCGGAGCGCTTCCTGGCGCAACTGGAAACGGGGCAGGGCAACATTTCCATCGTCCGCCTGCGGCAGGTGGCCCAGGCCATGGGACTGCCGGTGGACGACCTGATCCGCGTCGGCCCCGAGCAGCCGCCGGACCTGACGCTGCTCGCCCAGTACCTGTCGCGCCTGTCGCCGATGAAGCTGGCGCGGGCGCGGGAACTGCTGCAGACCGAGTTCGAGACCAAGGGCAAGCGCGACCGCATCGCCCTGATCGGCCTGCGCGGCGCCGGCAAGAGCACCCTGGGCGCCCTGCTCGCCCAGCACCGCAAGGTGCCGTTCATCGAACTGGCGCAGGCGGTGGAAACCGAGGCCGGCATCACCCTGTCGGAAATCTTTTCGCTTTACGGCCAGGCCGCCTACCGCCGCTACGAGCGGCGCACGCTGCAGCTGGCCATCGATTCCCGCGACGCCTTCATCCTCGCGCCCGGCGGCAGCATCGTCTCCGAACCGGCGACGTTCGACGTCCTGCTCACTTCCTGCTACACGATCTGGCTCAAGGCGTCGCCCGAGGAACACATGGCGCGGGTGGTGGCCCAGGGCGACCGGCGTCCCATGGACGACAACCGCGAAGCCATGAAGGACCTGACGCGCATCCTCGCCGGGCGCGAAGCCATGTACGCCAAGGCCGACGCCAGCATCGACACCTCGGGCCGCACCATCGAGCAGAGTTTCGCCGAGCTGCTGAAAGTGCTGCCGCGCTGAGCGCTCCCGTCGTACCGGCGCCGATCCGGCGCCGCGCTCGCACCCCCACGCCGAATCCTGGCCGCCGCGAGCGGATTGTTTGACCTAGGTCAACAGATTTCCGATTCGATTGCGGTTGAATGTGCAACATAGTGCATAAGGTGCTTTATGTTGCACATGCGCCCCCAACAGCGGGGGCGCGAATCAAACCCGATGGAGGAGGCGATTTCCCAATGAGCGACAAGCTGTTTGACCAATTCAAGACGTGGTACGAAAAGCGCCACGACTATGCCAGGGACTGGAAAGCGCGCACGGGGGGGCAGGTCGTCGCCACCATGTGCACCTACAGCCCGGAGGAACTGCTGATCGCAGCCGACATGCTGCCGGTGCGCGTCCTCGGCGCCCACGAACCGCAGAACGTTTCCGAGCCGCACATCTTCGGCATGTTCTGCCCGTTCTGCCGCGATTCCCTGGCCCAGGGCCTGCTGAATCGCTTCGACTACGCCGAAGGCGTGACGCTGACGCAATCCTGCATCCAGTATCGCCAGACCTTCGGTTCCTGGCGCCTGCACGTGCCGACGGTGAAGTGGGACTACTACTGCCCGATGCCCAACGAGCTGCAAAGCCAGCGCGCCCGCAAGGCGCATACGGCAGAGATCCAGCGCTTCCGCGAGTTTCTCGAGCAGCTCACCGGCAAGCCGCTGAGCGACGAGAAGCTCAACGACGCCATCGCCACGGTCAACGAGAACCGCCGCCTGCTGCGCGAAATCTACGAATACCGCAAGGAGGCGAACCCCAAGGTGACGGGCCTGGAAGCCATCTACGCCGCGCTGACCGCCCAGTTCATCGACAAGAAGGAACACAACGCCGAACTGAAGAAAGTGTTGGCCGCCCTGCCGGCGCGCAAGATGGCGCGCGAGGAAGGCATCCGCCTGATGACCATCGGCTCCGAGAACGACGACTGCTCCTTCATGGCCATGGTCGAGACCGTCGGCGCCACCATCGTCATCGACGACCAGTGCTCGGGCACGCGCTACTTCTGGAACGAATCCAAGCCCAGCGGCGACCCGATCAAGGAAATCGCCGAGCGCTACTGCGACCGCCCGGCCTGCCCGACCAAGGACTACCCGACGCACACGCGCTTCGACCACGTGCTCAACCTGGCCAAGGAATACAAGGCGCAGGCCGCGGTGTTCCTGCAGCAGAAGTTCTGCGATCCGCACGAAGGCGACTACCCGGACCTGAAGCGCCACCTTGAAGCCGCCGGCATCCCGACGCTGTTCCTCGAATTCGACATCACCAACCCCATCGGGCCCTTCCGCATCCGCATCGAGGCCTTCCTCGAAACCATGCGCGAAGACGACCTGTTCTGAGAGGGAAAACACGACCATGTCCACTCTGTATCCGACCGAACCGCTCCAGCTCTGGAAAAAAGCCAAGGAGCTGCGCGAGCAGTACTACATCAACTACGCCCGCGCCAAGGACAACGGCGGCCTGCGCTGGTCAGGCTCGGCCTGGGCGCTCGACGCCATTCCCACCGCCTTCGGCGACGACGTCTTCTCGCTGACCGGCGAGCCCTACGCCGCCAGCGTCTCGCACGACCGCAAGTTCGCCCAGGAGTGCATGAACGCCGCCGAATCCTACGGCTTCGCCCGCGACCTGTGCTCCTACATGCGCATCTACTGGGGCGGCATGCATCTCGACAAGTACGCCTTCGGCGGCAAGTTTCCGAAGCCCGACTTCATCTTCCAGACGCAGATATGCTGTTCGCATTCGAAGTGGTACCAGCACGTCGCCAAGGAAGAACAGGTGCCGCAGTTCTACCTCGACGTCGGCGTCGGCCCCTTCAAGGAACTGACCACCGACCGCGTCGAGTACGTCGCCAACCAGCTGCACGACGGCATCGCCTTCATCGAGAAGGCCACCGGCCGCAAGTGCGACGACGAGCTCTTGATCCGCGCCATCAAGAACGAAATGCGCTCGACTTCGCGCTGGGCCGACATCTGCGCCTTGAACAAGGCCAAGCCGGCGCCGCTCGATGAAAAGACGATGTATTCGCTCTACGTGCTGGCCACCTTGCACAAGTCCTCGCAATGGTGCGCCGACTTCTACGACGAGCTCTACGAAGAGGTGAAGGACCGCGTCGCCCGCGGCATCGCCGCCGTGCCCAACGAGCGCGCCCGCCTGATGTCCGACACGCAGCCGCCCTGGGCTTTCCTCAAGATCTTCCGCTACCTCGAAAGCTTCGGCGCCGTCTCCATCGGCTCGCTCTACACCTTCGGCCTCGAAGGCATCTGGGAAGACAAGCCCGACGGCTCCTGGGGCGGCCGCACGCTGCCGTGGGACAAGGGCATCGAGATGAACGACCGCGACACCGCCCTGCGCCTGTATGCCGACTGGAACTTGTCGAAGCCGCAATGGCAGCACTTCTACAACCCGGAACTGAAGACCGAGATGATGCTGCGCATCATCAAGGAATGGGGCGTCGATGGCGTCATGCTGCACCTGAACCGCGGCTGCGAAGGCCTGAGCCTCGGCATCATGGAAAACCGCCTCGGCATCGCCAAGGCCGGCGTGCCGATCATGACCTTCGAAGGCAACATGGGCGACGAGCGCGAGTTCGACGAAGTGCGCACCACCGCCCGCGTCGATGCATTCATGGAACAGCTCGGCCTGCGCAAGAAGGCCGCGTAAAGCGAGGAGACAAGACTATGTATACCGCTGGAATCGATATGGGTTCGCGCACCGTCAAGGTCGTCATCATCGACAACGACGCCGCCGGCGCGCCGAGCGTGAAGAAGACGCACCTGATGTTCCCCGGCGACGTCGACGGCGATGCCGCCGCCGACAAGGCCTACGACGACGCGCTGGCCGCCGCCGGCCTGCGCCGCGACGAGGTCCGCGCCGTCTTCGCCACCGGCGCCGGCCGCAAGACCGTGAATTTCGCCACCGACTCCGTCACCGAGATGTCGGCGGGCGCCAAGGGCGTCTCCTACTTCTTCCCGAGCGCCCGCACCATCGTCGACGTCGGCGCCGAGGAAGGCCGCGGCGTCAAGACCGACGGCAACGGCAAAGCCATCGACTTCGCCGGCAACGAGAAGTGCGCCGCCGGCGCCGGCTCCTTCGCCGAAGCCATGAGCCGCGCGCTGCAGATGACGCTGACGGAATTCGGCGAAGCCAGCCTGCGTTCCGACAAGAGCATCCCGATGAACGCGCAATGCACGGTGTTCGCCGAATCCGAAGTCGTCTCGCTGATCCACTCGGCGACGCCGAAGGAAGACATTGCCAAGGCCGTGCTCGACGCCGTCGCCAGCCGCGTCTGCGCCATGGTGCGCCGCGTCGGCATCGACAAGGATGTCGTGCTGATCGGCGGCATGGTGCACAACCCCGGCTTCGTCCAGGCGCTGAAGTCGTCGATGGACGTCGACGAGGTCAAGCTGCCCGAGATTCCCGAATTCGTGAGCGCGCTCGGCTGCGCGCTGCTGGCCGCCGAAGCCCGGCAATAACCGACACAGGAGCGACAACATGAGCGAACAAAGCAACGGCGCGAACAAGCCCGAATTCTGGCGCTGGCAGGAAAACGTCTGGGCCGACGAGTCCAGGGACTGGCGCGCGGCCAAGGCCATCACCGTCGGCATCGACGTCGGTTCCGTGTCCTCGCAGTGCGTCATCGTCGCCGATGGCGAGCTCTACGCCTACAACTCGATGCGCACCGGCAACAACTCGCCCGACTCGGCGAAGAACGCCTTCAAGGGCGTCACCGAAAAAACCGGCCTGACGCTGAACGACGTGCACATGGTCGTCGGCACCGGCTACGGCCGCGTCAATGTGCCGTTCTCGCACAAGGCCATCACCGAGATCGCCTGCCACGCTCGCGGCGCCAACTACATGGGCGGCAACGGCGTGCGCACCATCCTCGACATGGGCGGCCAGGACTGCAAGGCCATCCATTGCGACGAAAAAGGCAAGGTCACCAACTTCCTCATGAACGACAAGTGCGCCGCCGGCACCGGCCGCGGCATGGAAGTCATCTCCGACCTGATGCAGATCCCGATCGCCGAACTCGGCCCGCGTTCCTTCGACGTCGATGTCGAGCCGGAAGCCGTCTCGTCGGTCTGCGTCGTGTTCGCCAAGTCCGAGGCGCTCGGCCTGCTCAAGGCCGGCTACACCAAGAACAAGGTGATCGCCGCCTACTGCCAGGCCATGGCCGAGCGCGTCGTCTCGCTGCTCGAACGCATCGGCGTCGAGGAAGGCTTCTTCATCACCGGCGGCATCGCCAAGAATCCCGGCGTCGTCAAGCGCATCGAGAAGCTGCTCGGCATCCAGGCCATGAACACCAAGATCGACAGCCAGATCGCCGGCGCGCTCGGCGCGGCGCTGTTCGCCAACACCCTGGTGACGAAGCAGGGCGCGCTGGCGCCGATCGCTTTCTGAGCGGCCATCATGATCGCAAACTACGGCTACAAGGACGGTTCCGGCGAGTATTACATCAGCATCGACACGGACCGCTGCATCTCCTGCGCGGCGGGCCGTGCCTGCCTCACCGGCTGCCCCAAGGGCATGTTCGAGAACATGACCGACGACTACGACGACGAAGTGGTGCAGGTGAAGCAGCAGTTCCGCCGCAACCTCGCCTACGACTGCGCCGACTGCAAGCCCTCCGGCGGCCATGCGTCGCTGCCCTGCACCACCGCCTGCACGCCCGGGGCGATCAAGCATTCCTGGTAACGACGCCATGCGAGCCGTGATCCCGATCAAGCAGATGGAAACGCAAGAGTACGGCAAGGGTGCCGACGGCTGGGAACGGCTGTCGACGCTCTCCGAGCCGCGGCTGTCGGAGATGGCCGAGAACTACAAGACGCTCGGCTACGAAGTCGAGGTGCGCGACATCCAGCGCACCGAAGGCAGCTGCAATACCTGCTTCGACGCCGGCAGCGAAATGGGCCAGGTGTTCGGCACCTTGTTCATCCGCCGCGGCGCCGGCACGCGCCAGGACGAAGAATTGTTCGATTGAGGCCGGCGATGCCGGCGCCAAAACTTGAGGAGAAAAGCATGGCCGATGAACGCGTGATGCGCGTGCTGAAGAAGGACGACCTGGAAGCCATCGTCGCCATCGACGCCACGGTGTCGAGGCAGAACCGCCGCGAGTACTACGAGCGCAAGATTTCCACCATCACCGATCCGTCGCGCAGCATCAACTCGTCCATCGTCGCCGAGGTGAACGGCAAGGTGGTCGGCTTCATCATGGGCGACGTCTATTTCGGCGAGTTCGGCATTCCCGAAACCTCGGCCACCATCGACTCGCTCGGCGTCGATCCGGCGCTGCAGAACAAGGGCCTCGCCAGCGAACTGCTCGACCAGTTCATGATGAACATGAAGGCGGCCGGCGTGAACAAGGTCTACACGCTGGTGAACTGGGACGACTTCGCGCTGGAGAAATTCTTCGCGCGCCACAAGTTCGCGCCGTCCAAGCGCATCAACCTCGAATTTCAGATGCCCTGAGCGCCGGGAATGGATGCCCATGTGGATCGACTGCCACTGCCATACGCGGCACTCGAATGACAACTACCTCGAACCGCAGGCGCTGGTGCGGCGCGCCAAGGCCCTCGGCCTGGGCGGCATCGTCGTTACCGAGCACCACTCGGTCGAGGCTTCGGAGCCGGTCGAGCAGATCGGCCGCGAGGAGGGCTTGCTGGTGCTGAGAGGCGTGGAAATCTCGACCGACCGCGGCCACCTGCTCGCCTTCGGGCTGGCCGACGACGGCTGGAACGTCTGGGGGCGCAACCACTACATCCCGCTGGCGGAAGCCATCGAACGCGTGAACGGCCTCGGCGGCATCTGCGTGCCGGCCCATCCGTTCCGCGAAGTCGGCGTCGCCAGCCTGCTCGAAGGGCTGCTCGACGTCACCGGCATCGCCGCCGTCGAAACGCACAACGGCGGCAACGTGCACAGCGACAACGAACTGGCGCTGCAAGCCGCCGCCTGCATGGAGCTGCCGGCGCTGGGCGGCAGCGATTGCCACAAGGAGGAAGCCATCGGCCGCTGCGCCACCGAGTTCGCGGCGGACATCGCCGACATGGCGGACTTCATCGCGGCGGTGAAGCGCGGCGATTGCCGCGGCGCCTATTACCCGGGCTATCGCCCGACCTGAATCTGGAGCAAACGATGAGCGCGGTGCAGCAGGTCAAATGGTGGAGCGCGAGCCGGCGCAGGGACATGACGGCTTTCGGCGTGACGGTCGCGCTGAGCGTCGACGGCCAGGCCGTCACGGCACCGAACGGCGCGTCAGTGCTGAACGCCGCGCACAATGGCGGCATCTACATCCCGGCGTTGTGCACCCATCCCGACCTGCCGCCGCCCTGCCAGACTGCCCACGGCGGCGGCTGCAATCTCTGCGTCGTCGAAGTCGAGGGCCGCGCCGGGCTGCATCACGCCTGCTCGCTGACGGTCGCGGAGGGACTGACGATCCGCACCGACTCGCCGGCGATCCGCGAGGAGCGGCAGAGCGCGCTGGCCAAAATACTGGGCAAGCATCCGCACGTCTGCCTCACCTGCCCGCAGCGCGAAGGCTGCTCGCGCAGCCAGTGTTCCTACGGCAATCCGCCCGAGACGCGCTGCTGCGAAATCTTCTCCAGTTGCGAGCTGCGCAAGGTGTCCGACTACATCGGCATTCCCAACTCGACGCCCGGCTACAAGTTCGGCGGCCTGCCGGTCATCAAGGACGAACCGTTCTTCGACCGCGACTACAACCTCTGCATCGACTGCCGCCGCTGCCTCGTCGCCTGCAACGACATCCGCGGCGTCGGCTGCCTCGAAGTCAAGGAAGTCGAGACGCCGCAGGGCAAGCGCACTTACGTCGGCACCATCGCCCCGACGCTGCTCGAATCCGGCTGCAAGTTCTGCCAGGCCTGCGTCGTCGTCTGCCCGACCGGCGCGCTCACCGACCGCACGCTCGACCCGGCGCGGCGCGAGGCATCCATGGTGCCGTGCCAGGCCGCCTGCCCCGCCGGCATCGACGTGCCGCGCTACGTGCAGCTCGCCGCCGAAGGCAAGTACGGCGAAGCGGTCGCCGTGGTGCGCGAGAAGCTGCCCTTCCCCGGCATCCTCGGCCGCGCCTGCTTCGCCATGTGCGAGTCGGCCTGCCGCCGCGGCAAGCTCGACGATCCGCTGTCGATCCGCAGCCTGAAGCGCATCGCCGACGACAACGACACCGGCCTCTGGCGCCAATATGCCAAGCGACTGCCGGCGACCGGCCGCCGCGCCGCCATCGTCGGCGCCGGGCCCGCCGGCCTCACCGCCGCCTACTACCTCGCCAAGCAGGGCCACGCCGTCACCGTCTTCGACGCCCGGCCGCAGGCCGGCGGCATGGCGCGCTACGGCATTCCGTCCTATCGCGTGCCGCACGCCGTCATCGACCGCGAAGTGGCCGAAGTCGAGAAGCTCGGCGTCGAGTTCCGCTTCGGCAGCGCCGTCGCCGACCTCGATGCGCTGTTCGCCGCCGGCTTCGAGGCGGCGTTCATCGCCGTCGGCTGCCAGGGCGGCGACCGTCTCGGCATCCCCGGCGACGACCTGCCCGGCGTCCTCGACAGCCCGACGTATCTGCACGCGGTCGCCACCGGCCTCGTCAATGCGCCCGGCAGCGGCGTATCCACCGGCGGGCGCGTCGCCGTCATCGGCGGCGGCAACGTCGCCACCGACAACGCGCGGTCCTCGCGCCGCTTCGGCGCCGCGGTGGACATGGTCTATCGCCGCAGCAAGGCCGAGATGCCGGCGCGCCAGGAGGAATTCGACGGCTGCATCGACGAAGGCGTGAATGTCCGCTACCTGCTGGCGCCGAAGAAGATCGCGGCCAGCGCCGACGGCGGCGCCGGCATGAAAATCACCTACGCGCGCATGGAACTCGGCGCGCCCGACGCCTCGGGCCGCCGCCGGCCGATGGAGGTCGCCGGCAGCGAATTCGACGAGGACGTCGATCTCGTCATCGCGGCGGTCGGACAGCATGCGCAGAAGTTCGCCGGCTTCGGCGTGCAGACCGACGCCAAGGGCCGCATCGTCGTGCGCGAAGACAGCCTGCTCACCAGCCGGCCGGCCGTCTATGCCGGCGGCGACTGCGTGCTCGGGCCGGCGACGCTGATCGAGTCCGTGGCCCACGGCCGCCTCGCCGCCGCCGCCATGGACAAGCAATTGGGCGGCGACGGCGACATCGCCGAGAAGCTGTTGCCCGACGGCTGGCAGACCAGCCCGCATCTGGGCCGCGACGCCGACTTCAATCGCCGCCGCAAGGTCCATCCGATGATGCTGGCGCCCGCCGCCCGCGGCGGCTGGGACGAAGTCGAGCACGCCTACGGCGACGCCGACGCGCGCCGCGAAGCTTCGCGCTGCTTCAAGTGCAACCTGGCGCCGCTGATCGCCGACGCCACGCTGCCGCCGGAATCGTCGCTGGAATTCTGCGCGGCGGCCGTGGCGCAAGTGCCGGCGGCAGCGGGCGTGTTCCAGCTGCTCGATGCCGACAAGAACGTGCTGATGATCAAGGGCGTGGAAAACCTGCGCGCCGGCCTCGAGGAACAGTTGGCGCGCCAGCAGACCGCGAAGACTTTCGTCTTCGAGGAAGCGGCGATGTACACCTCGCGCGAGTCGCAGCTGATCCAGGCCTACTTGCAGCAACACGGGAAAATGCCCGGCGGCGGCGCCGACGAGCTCGACGATTTGTTCTAGGGGAGGATGCATGTCCGCATACAAGTTCATCACCGCGACGGTGGCCGACGGCCTGGCGACGCTGACCATCGACCGGGCGCCGCTCAACGTGCTCGACATCGCCACCATGGAGGAAATGGCCGCCGCGCTCGACGTCCTCGCGGCGGCGCCGACGGTGCGCCTGCTGCTGGTCGCCGCCGCCGGCGAGAAGGCCTTCTCCGCCGGCGTCGAAGTCGCCGACCATACGCCCGACAAAGTCGATCGCATGATCGAGATCTTCCACGCCGTGATCCGCAAGATCGAAGCTTTCCCGGTGCCGACCCTGGCCGCCGTGCACGGCGCCGCGCTCGGCGGCGGCCTCGAAGTCGCCCTGGCCTGCGACATGATCGTCGCCGCCGCCGGCGCCAAGCTCGGCCAGCCGGAAATCCGCCTCGCCGTCTTTCCGCCGGTGGCCGCCGTGCTGCTGCCGCGCCTCTTGCCGCCGGCGCGCGCCAACGAGATGCTCTATGGCGGTGGCATCATGCTGGCGGAAGAAGCATTGCAATACGGCCTGGTGAATCGCGTCTTCGCGCGCGAGACCTTCGCCGCCGAGGCGCGCGCCTTCGCCGCGCCCTTCCTCGAGCTTTCCCGCAGCGCGCTGATGAGCACCAAGAAGGCGGTGCGCCTGGCGACGCCGTCTTTCGGCGACGCCCTGGCGCGCGTGGAAACGCTCTATCTGAAAGAACTCATGGCCACCGCGGACGCCAAGGAGGGCCTCGACGCCTTCCTCGCCAAGCGCAAGCCGGTCTGGACACATTGCTAGGCTAGGGAGAAAAATATGATTCCGTCGCACATCGATACCTGGCAGATGCCGGAACCGGGCAAGCTCGCCCGTGCCCGCATTCCGCTGCCCGCACTCAAGCCCGACGACGTGGTGGTGAAGATCGCCGGCTGCGGCGTCTGCCATACCGACTTGTCCTATTTCTACATGGGCGTGCCGACGGTGCAGAAGCCGCCGCTTTCCCTCGGCCATGAAATCTCCGGCGTCGTCGTCGGCGGCCGCGCCGACCTGATCGGCAAGGAAGTCGTCGTGCCGGCGGTAATCCCCTGCGGCGAGTGCCCGATCTGCCGCAGCGGCCGCAGCAACCGCTGCCTCGCCCAGCAGATGCCCGGCAATTCGATGGGCATCTACGGCGGCTTCTCCAGCCACATCGTCGTCGGCGGCCGCTTCCTGTGCCAAGTGCCGGAGCGCGGCGCGACGCCGCTCGAACATCTGTCCGTCGTCGCCGACGCCGTCACCACGCCCTACCAGGCCGCCGTGCGGGCCGAGCTCAAGGCCGGCGACGTCGCCATCGTCATCGGCGCCGCCGGCGGCGTCGGCTCCTTCATGACCCAGACCGCCAAGGGCATGGGCGCGGCGGCCGTGATCGGCATCGACATCAACGAAGAGAAGCTGCAGATGATGACGGGCTACGGCGCCGACTTCGTCATCAACCCCAGGGGCAAGAGCGCGAAGGAAGTGAAGGAGCTGGTCAAGGGCTATTGCAAGTCCCAGGGCCTGCCGACCAACTACGGCTGGAAAGTGTTCGAGGTGACGGGCTCCAAGCCCGGCCAGGAACTCGCGCTGGCGCTGCTGTCCTTCGTCGGCACGCTGCTGGTGGTCGGCTACGGCACCGAGGAGACGAGCTACATGCTCTCCAAGCTGATGGCCTTCGACGCCCAGCTTATCGGCACCTGGGGCTGCCCGCCGGAACGCTATCCGGAAGTCCTGGCCATGTGCCTGGACGGCCGCATCCAGCTCGGGCCTTTCGTCGAGACGCGGCCGATGAGCACGATTGCGCAAGTTTTCGAACAAGCCCACCATGGGGAACTCAAGCGCCGCGTGGTGCTGACCCCGGATTTCTGAACAATTCACAGGAGCACACGATATGGCATTGGAATGGCTGCGGCGCGACGACGAACTCAAGGACCACGCTCTTCAGGGCACCGAGCATTTCGGCAACGACGCCCCCTCGATCATCTATGAAAAGCGCCCGGTGGCCGATCCGCAGGGCAACCCGGTGGCCGGCCTCTACGCCGCCTGGATCTGGCTCAACAACCCGGCGCAGTACAACTCCTACACCACCGAGATGGTGAAGGGCGTGATCGCCGGCTTCCAGCGCGCGTCCTCGGATCGCGAAGTCGTGGCGGTGGTGTTCACCGCCGTCGGCGACAAGGCCTTCTGCACCGGCGGCAACACGGCGGAATATTCCGCCTACTATTCGCGTCGCCCCAACGAGTACGGCGAGTACATGGATCTGTTCAACGCCATGGTCGACGGCATCCTCAACTGCAAGAAGCCGGTGATCTCGCGCGTGAACGGCATGCGCGTCGCCGGCGGCCAGGAGATCGGCATGGCCACCGACCTCACCGTCAGCTCCGACCTCGCCATCTACGGCCAGGCCGGCCCCAAGCACGGCTCGGCGCCCGACGGCGGCTCGACCGACTTCCTGCCCTGGTTTCTCAACATGGAAGATGCGATGTTCAACTGCATCTCCTGCGAGACCTGGAGCGCCTACAAGATGAAGGCGAAGAACCTGCTGACCAAGGTCGTGCCGGTGCTGAAGAAGGACGGCCAGTGGGTGAGGAATCCCCTGGTGCGCACCGACACCTATGTCGACGACGGCGAGATCGTCTATGGCGAATCCATTCCCGCCGACCAGGTCAAGGCGGCGAAGGAGCTGATGGCGCAATGCACGACCGACTTCGCCCGGCTCGATGCGGCGGTCAATGAACTGGTATGGAAGTTCACCAACCTTTTCCCGAGCTGTTTGATGAAGTCCATCGACGGCATCCGCGCCAAGAAGAAATTCTTCTGGGACCAGATGAAGCTCGCCAACCGCCACTGGCTCGCCGCCAACATGAACCACGAAGCCTGGCTCGGCTTCAACGCCTTCGACGCCAAGAAAGTCACCGGCAAGGACGTCATCGACTTCGTCAAGTATCGCCAGCTGGTGGCCGAGGGCGCCGTGTTCGACGAAGCCTTCGCCGCGCAAGTGCTGGCCAAGCCGAAGGCCTGAGGCGATGCAGCTCAAGGATCGCGTGGCCTTCGTCACGGGCGCCGGCCAGGGCATCGGCGCGGCGGTCGCCCGCGCCTATGCCAGGGAAGGCGCCAAGGTGGCCGTGGTGGACATGAACCTGGAGGCGGCGCAAGCCGTCGCCGCACAGATCGCGGCGGCCGGCGGCGCAGCGCTGGGCGTTGCCTGCGACGTGTCGCGGCGCGAGCAGGTCGACGCCGCGGTGGCGCAAGTCACCGCCGCCTGGGGCCGCGTCGACATCCTGGTCAACAACGCCGGCATCACGCGCACGGCGATGCTGCACAAGATGAGCGGCGAGCAATGGGATGCCGTCATCGCCGTGCATCTCACCGGCGCCTTCAACTGCGTGCAGGCGGTCGCCGGCGGCATGATCGAGCGCCAGTACGGCCGCATCATCTACGTCACCTCGGCGGCCGGCGTGCTCGGCACCATCGGCCAGATCAACTACAGCGCGGCCAAGGCCGGCATTCTGGGCATGACCAAGAGCACGGCCAAGGAACTGGCGCGCTACAACATCACCGCCAACGCCATCGCGCCGGGCGCGGCGACGCCGATGACCGAAGTCATCCGCACCGACGAGCGCTTCAAGGACAAGTACCTCGACCGCATCCCGCTCGGCCGCTGGGCGGAGCCGGAGGAGATCGCGCCGGTCTTCGTGTTCTTCGCTTCCGACGCTTCCGCCTACGTCACCGGGCAGATTTTGGCGGCGGATGGCGGGATGACGATCTACTGAAATGAAACCTGCTCTGGTATCGGCGTTGGAGCGTGATCGGGCCGGCGGGGTGCCCTGCCGCGCTCCATGTCCCCCGTCGGCGGCAAAGCCGCCTCCTCCTCCTTTACTTACGCGCAACAGGGCACCCCACCGGCCCGATCCGGAACCACCGTGCGGTCGTCAAGCAGCTAAAGACACGCACCGAGGGTTACGGCCACGGATGGCGGGTGTCCGATTCCCGCAAGTAAAGGAGGAGGGCCGGCGCTTTTTCGGCCCGGGGGACATGGAGGGAATCGGACACCCGCCGTCCGTGGCGCGCGGACCCAAAAAGACGACGCGCTTGTCGGCCTTGCAGCGCGGATGGAGAGACTGAGATGAACATCTATTCGTTCGACGGCGTGATACCGGTGATCGACCCGACCGCCTTCGTCCATCCGAGCGCGGTGGTGATCGGCGACGTCATCATCGGGCCAGGCGTCTATGTCGCGCCCTGCGCCTCGCTGCGCGGCGACCTCGGGCGGATCGTCGTCGGCGCCGGCTCCAACATCCAGGATTGCGTCGTGCTCCACGGCTTTCCCGGCACCGACACCGTCATCGAGGAAGACGGGCATATCGGCCACGGCGCCATCATCCACGCCTGCACCCTGCGCCGCAACGTGCTCGTCGGCATGAATGCCGTCGTCATGGACCATGCGCTGATCGGCGAATCGGCCATCATCGCCGCCCAGGCCTTCGTGCCGGCCGAGATGGAAGTGCCGGCGCGGCATCTCGCCGTCGGCGTGCCGGCCAAGGTGCTGCGCGCGCTGACCGAGGAAGAGCTGGCGTGGAAGCGCAACGGCACCGCCGTCTATCAGGACGTCTGCCGGCGCTCGCGGATTTCCATGGTGCCGTGCACGCCGCTGGCGGCCCCGGAAGCGAACCGGCGCCGCTGCACCGAGCCGGACGCCTTGCCGCTGTCGGAGTTCAAGCGACGAAACAGTTGACGATCAGCATGGGAGACGCCGGCGCCACGCCGGCGCCGGGACGACAGAAAAAATATAGGAGGAGATCATGGCGCAGTTGAGTCGAGCCGATCACAGCAGCAGCCCGCCGCAGGTCCACATACCGCGCGACTACAACGCGGCCCACGACCTGATCGAACGCAATCTCGCCGCCGGGCGCGCCGGCAAGCTCGCCTACATCGACGACAAGGGCCGCTACACCTACGGCGAACTGGCGCAGCGGGCGAACCGCTTCGCCAACGTCCTGGCGGCGCTGGACGTGCGCCAGGAGGAGCGCATCCTGCTGTGCCTGCTCGACACCATCGACTTCCCCACGGCCTTCCTCGGCGCCATCAAGGCCGGCGTCGTGCCGGTCGCCACCAACACCCTGCTGACGCCGGCCGACTACCAGTTCATGCTGCGCGACAGCCGTGCGCGCGTGCTGGTGGTGTCGAAGCTGCTGTGGCCCAACTTCCAGGACATCGTCAAGGACATTCCGACGCTGCGCCACATCATCGTCGCCGACGGCGAAGTCCCCGGCGCCGAGCCGTTGGCGGCGCTGATGGCCGCGGCCGGCGATGAATTCCAGGTCGCCGAGACGACCTGCGACGACCCCTGCTTCTGGCTGTATTCCTCGGGGTCCACCGGCAAGCCCAAGGGCACGGTGCATCTGCATTCAAACCTGATGCAGACCGCGCAGCTCTACGCCGTGCCGACCATCGGCATCGACGAGGACGACCTCGTGTTCTCCGCGGCCAAGCTCTTCTTCGCCTACGGCCTGGGCAACGGCCTGACATTCCCGCTGGCCGTGGGCGCGACCACCGTGCTGATGGCCGAACGGCCGACGCCCGACGCCGTGTTCAAGCGCCTGCGCGAGCACCGGCCGACGATCTTCAACTGCGTGCCGACGCTCTACGCCTCGATGCTGGCCCATCCCAACCGGCCGCAGCGCGACGAGCTGCGCCTGCGCTGCTGCACCTCGGCCGGCGAAGCGCTGCCCGAGGAGATCGGCAAGCAATGGTCGGCGCACTTCGGCGTCGACATCCTCGACGGCATCGGCTCGACCGAAATGCTGCACATCTTCCTCTCCAACCGTCCCGGCGAAGTGCGCTACGGCACCACCGGCAAGCCGGTGCCCGGCTACGAGGTGCGCCTGGTGGGCGACGACGGCAATGCGGTGGCGCCGGGCGAGGTCGGCGAACTGCAGATCCGGGGACCGTCTTCGGCGCTCCAGTACTGGAACAATCTCGAGAAGAGCCGCGCCACTTTCCACGGCGCCTGGACGCGCAGCGGCGACAAGTATTCGATAACGGCGGACGGCTACTACGTCTATGCCGGCCGCAGCGACGACATGCTCAAGGTCGGCGGCATCTACGTCTCGCCGGTGGAAGTCGAGTCGGCCCTGATCACCCACGAGGCGGTGCTGGAAGCCGCCGTCATCGGCCGCGAGGACGACGAGAAGCTGATCAAGCCGGCCGCCTACGTCGTGCTGAAAGCCGGCCAGGCGCCGAGCGCCGAGCTGGCGGAGGAACTCAAGCGCTACGTCAAGTCACGCCTGGCGCCGTTCAAGTATCCGCGCTGGCTGGAATTCGTCGACGAATTGCCGAAGACGGCGACGGGCAAGATCCAGCGCTTCAAACTGCGCGCCGCAGCCAGATCCTAAGTTAGCCTTGCACCTGCGCATCTGAACGCCACATTCCGGAGACATCTTCAATGCTCGACGCCTACATCTACGACGGTCTGCGCTCCCCCATCGGCCGCCACGCCGGCGCGCTCGCCGCGGTCCGTGCCGACGACCTCGTGGCGGAAGTCATGCGCGCCCTGGTCGCCCGCTCGCCCTGGGGCGCCGAGCAGATCGAGGACGTCATCCTCGGCTGCACCAACCAGGCCGGCGAGGACTCCCGCAACGTCGCCCGCAACGCCGCGCTCGCCGCCGGCTTCCCGGTCACGGTGCCGGGGCAGACGGTCAATCGGCTGTGCGCTTCCGGCCTGGCCGCCGTCGTCGATGCCGCCCGCGCCATCACGTGCGGCGAAGGCGAGCTGTATCTCGCCGGCGGCGTCGAGAGCATGAGCCGCGCGCCGTTCGTCATGGGCAAGGCGGAGTCGGCCTACAGCCGCGATGTCAGGATGTTCGACTCGACCATCGGCGCGCGCTTCCCCAACGCCCGGATGACGGCGGTCCATGGCGCGCACACCATGCCCGAGACCGCCGACGAGGTCGCCCGCGAGTGCGGCATCAGCCGCGCGGACGCCGACGGCTACGCGCTGGCCTCGCAGCAGAAGTACGCGGCGGCCCGCGCGGCCGGCTTCTACCAGGGCGAAATCCACCCGATCCCGGTGCCGACCGGGCGCAAGTCGTTGCCCCTCAGTGTCGACGCCGACGAGCATCCGCGCCTGGACACCACCGCGGAAAGCCTCGCGCGCCTGCGGCCGCTGTTCGACGGCGGCGTCGTCACCGCCGGCAATGCTTCGGGCATCAACGACGGCGCGGCTGCCTTGCTGGTCGGCAGCCGTGGCGTCGGCGCGCGCGCCGGCAAGGCGCCGCTGACGCGCATCGTCGCCGCCGCCGCCGCCGGCGTGGAGCCGCGTTTGATGGGCCTCGGCCCGGTGCCGGCGATCCGCAAGGCGCTGGCCCGCGCCGGCCTGTCGCTGGCCGACATGGACATCATCGAGATCAACGAAGCCTTCGCCAGCCAGGTGCTGGGCTGCCTGAAGCAGCTCGACATCGCCGCCGCCGACGCGCGCGTCAATCCCAACGGCGGCGCCATCGCCATCGGCCATCCGCTCGGCGCCTCGGGGGCGCGCCTGGCGCTCACCGTCAGCCGCGAACTGGTGCGCCGCCAGGGCCGCTACGCCGTCATCAGCCTGTGCATCGGCGTCGGCCAGGGCCTGGGGCTGGTGCTCGAACGCGCCTAGCGGCGTTCAGGTCGACGCCGGCAGCGCTGCGTCGGCTTCGGCGCCGGGGCGGATGCCGCCGAAGCGCGAATAGAAGCTCTGCGCCGCCCGCGGCAAGGGGCCGTCCGCCGTCTCCAGCACGGTCATCAGGTGCTCCTCGGTGTGCTGCTGGCAGAGCTGATAAATGTCGCGGCACATGGCGCGGGCGGTGTCGCCGGGCCAGTCGGACGCCAGCAGCTGGCGTGGCAGTTGCGGATCGCGCAACTGCACGCGGCGGAACTCGTGCATCAGCAGCGTGCGGATGACGAAGCATTGCTCGGGATCGAGCGCCGCCGCGTTGCGCAGGGCGCGCGCCACGGTGCGGAAGCGGTCGATGAAGCTCTGGTACTCGGCCGCCACCTGGCCGAGATTCCAGCACTCCTCCGCCAGTTCCTTGAGCGGCCGGCTGGAGAGCGCGCCGAGCGTGCGCGCCTGGAGCACGACGACCTTGTCGTGCGTGCCGGTGCCTTGCAGGATGTCGAGCAGCGAATCGCCCTGCGTCGACGGATGAGCCATGACGCCGGGCGCGATGGCGGCATAGCCTTCCCACAGCAGTTCCTTGCGCAAGGTTTCGCGCAAGCCGGGCGCGAGGCCGTCGCCGGGCATCAGCACCAGTTGCCAGTCGCCTTCCCAGGGAATGCGCGGATCGTCGTAGATGCGGCGGAAGGCATGCTCGAAGCGGCGGCGGCCGGTCGCCGTGAGGCTGTAGTAGCTGCGCCGGCCGATCTGCTCGGAGACCAGCCATTTCTCCTTCGACAGGCGGAAGACGCTGGTGCGGACCATGCGCGGGTTGAGCCCCAGCGGCTCGACCAGCTTGATGAAGCTGCCGAGCCAGACTGTGCCGCCATGCGGCGCGATCATGTCGCCGTAGATCGTGATGATCAGCGAGTTGGCCCGCAGCGGCCGTTCCGCCAGCAGTTCGGCGATCCACTGGCTCAGCACGCGGCTCTTCATGGGAATGGGGAGAAATGCTCGGAAAGGCGCAGTTTAATACAGGACGGCGCGCGTCATGCGTCCGGGATGCGCCGTCGCGGCGCGCGGAAAAAAACGCGGGACGCCCGCCAGCATGGGCGCCCCGCAAACCACAGGCTCAGTTGATCAGAACCCAGTCGCCGTTCTTGATCTCGAGCATGCGGAAGGCCGTCAGGTCGAGGCCCATGTGGTCGGTCGGCGACATGTTCACCTTGCCGCCGGTGCCGACGTAGCCCTTGGTCGCTTCGAGGGCGTCGCGCACCTTGGCCTTGTCGGTGCCGCCGGCGCGCTTGATGGCGTCGACCGCCAGCATCAGGCCGTCGTAGGCGTGGCCGCCGAAGCTCGACACGTCTTCCTTGTAGCGCTCGCGGTAGGCCTTGGCATAGGCGACCACCACCGGCTTCTGGACATCGTTGGCGGGCAGCTTGTCGGCCACCAGCAGGGCGGCGGCCGGCAGGCGGATGCCTTCGGCGGCGGCGCCGGAAAGCTTGATGAACTCGTCGGAGGCGACGCCGTGGGCGTGATAGATGGGCACCGCGAGGCCGATCTGGCGCGCATTCTTGTTGACGATCGCCGGGCCCTGGCCCAGCCCGAACACGAACATCGCCTGGACGCCGGCCGTGTTCTTGATGTTGGTCAGCTGCGGGCTCATGTCGGTGTCCTTGGCGCCGTAGGTCTCGTTGGCGACCAGGGTGATGCCCATCTTCGCCGCCATCGCCTCGGTCTCCTTCTTGCCGGACTGGCCGAAGCCGCTGGTTTCCGAGAACAGCGCCACCTTGGTGAAGCCGCGCTTCTTCATGTCCTCGAAGACCTTCTCCGCCGCCATGCGGTCGGTATGCGGCGTCTTGAACACCCACTTCTTCACCGGCTCGACGATGACGACGGCGCCGGCGAGCGAGACGAAGGGCACGCCCGCCTTCTCGGCCAGGGGCACCATCGACATCGTCGAACCCGTCGTCGTGCCGCCGACGAGGACATCGACCTTGTCGTCGTCGATCAGGCGCTTGCCGAAGCTGTTGGCCTTGCCGGCGTCGGAACCGTCGTCGTATTGCACCAGCTGCAGCGGGCGGCCGAGCACGCCGCCGGCCTTGTTGATCTTGTCGACGTAGAGCTGCAGGGTCTTCAGCTCGGGGTCGCCGAGGAACGCCGCCGGGCCGGTGACGGAAAGCACCGCGCCGACCTTGATCGGCTCGGCGGCGGCGGCCGCGGTGGCGATGCCGGCGCCGAGCACAGCGGCGCACAGGGTTTGCAGCAACTTGTTCATGATGTTTGCTCCTCCATGGTTGTAGGTATCGACTGCTTCGCTTCAGATGCCCAGATACGCTTCCCTCACGCGCTCGTTGTTCAAGAGTTCGCGGCCGCTGCCGGCCAGCACGACTTCGCCCGTTTCGATGACATATGCATGATCGGCGATGGCCAGCGCGGCGTGCGCGTTCTGCTCGACGAGCAGGATGGTCATCGCTTGCCGGCGCAGCTCGACGACGGCGTTGAAGATTTCCTCGACCAGCAGCGGCGCCAGCCCCATCGACGGCTCGTCGAGCAGCAGCAGGCGCGGCCGCCCCATCAGGGCGCGCGCCATCGCCAGCATCTGCTGCTGGCCGCCGGACAGCGTTCCCGCCGGCAGCGCCGCCTTCTGCTTGAGGATCGGGAACATGGCGTACATGCGCTCCAGGTCGGCGGCGACGCCTTTCTTGTCGCGGCGCGTGAAGGCGCCGAGCTGCAGGTTGTCGGCGACGGAGAGCGCCCCGAACACCTGGCGGCCTTCCGGCACCTGGCAGATGCCCAGGCGCACGCGCTTGTCCGGACGCAGGCGGGTGATGTCGCGGCCTTCGAACTGGATGCTGCCGCCGGTCGCCTTCTGCACGCCGGAGATCGTACGCAGCAGCGTCGTCTTGCCGGCGCCGTTGGCGCCGACCAGCGCCACCAGCTGCCCGGTGCGCACCGTCAGGCTGGCGCCCTGCAGCGCGGCGATGCGCCCGTAGTGGCTGAACAGCTGGCGAATCTCCAGCAGCGGCGCCGCGGCTTGCGGTGCCGGCGCCGGCGCGTGGTCGAGCCCCAGCCCCATCGGCGCCGGCGCGTAATTGACGATGCGCGACATCAGCGCGCGGAACTCGGCGCGCACCTGTTCGCTGCCGGCCAGGCTTTGCCCGTCCATGAAGGCGGCGTCGATCTCGTCCCAGTCGCCCGCGCCGAGGATCCTGCGGGCGATGGGGAAGAGCTGCGTCTCTTCGCGCATGATGTGCCGCTGCATCATCCTGGCGTAGGCGTCGAGCGCGGCGCGGAAGGCTGCGGTCCCGGCGCTGTCGCAGGCCGCCAGGGACTGCTGCAGCGCGCGCAGATCCCGCAGCAGCGCCGGACTCGCGGCGTGCTCGCGCTCGAACTCGGCGAGCAGCTCGTTCGCTTCGTCGCTGCGCCGGCGCACGGCGCGGTAGAGAAAGTCCTCCTCCTTCGGCTGATGCACCTGCTCGATGTAGCGCTCGATGTAGTCGAGGATCATGCCGAACAGCTCGATGTCGGGCTGCGCCCCCGGCGTACCGAGGTTGCGGCCGAGCTCCTCCAGCGCCGTGGTCAGGCGCCACATGCCGCGGTGTTCTTCGCTGATGGCTTCGAGGGCGGTGCTCATGGTTTGCATCTCATCTCAGTTGCTCCACGACGGTTCGCGCCAACCGCAAGGCATGAACCGATTCAGCGTGCGTCCGATGGTGGAGCGCGCCGCGGCGGGCGGCTGTCCGACTCCCTCCATGTCCCCCGGGCCGAAAAAGCGCCGGCCCTCCTCCTTTACTTGCGGGAATCGGACAGCCGCCCGCCGCGGCGCATGAACATCCGTTTTTGCGTCCAGCCAAAGACCACGGTTCCCGCTCGGGCCGCACCGCCCTCATGCCGCCTTCCCCAGATACGCCGCGATCACTGCCGGATTGCGGCGCACTTCGCGGGCGCTGCCTTCAGCGAGCTTCTTGCCGTAGTCGAGCACGAGGATGCGGTCCGAGATGTTCATCACCATTTTCATGTCGTGTTCGACGAGCACCACGGTGATGCCGCTGTCGGCGATCTTGCGCACCAGCGCGTCGATCTCGGTCGTCTCCTTCGGATTCAGGCCGGCCGCCGGCTCGTCGAGGAACAGGATGCGCGGCTGCACCGCCAGGGCGCGCGCGATTTCGAGCCGCTTCAGCGCGCCGTAGGGCATGGCGCTGGCGGCGCTGGCGCGATAGGCGTCGAGTCCGACATAGCGCATCAGCTCGGCCGCCCGATCGCGCAGCGCGGCGTCGGCGCGCGTCAGGCCGGGCGCGCGGAACAGGCCCTTGAGCAGATTGCGGTCGAGCGCCAGGTGCGCGCCGAGCATCACGTTTTCCAGCGCCGTCAGGTTCATGCACACCTGCAGGTTCTGAAAGGTCCGCGCCACACCCTTCTGCGCCAGCCGGTGCGGCGCGACGCCGGCGATGGCTTCGCCGTCGAGGCGGATGTCGCCGCCGCTCGGCGTATAGACGCCGGTGATCAGGTTGAACAGCGTGGTCTTGCCGGCGCCGTTGGGGCCGATCACCGAATAGACGACACCCGCGTCGACGCTGAAGGCGACGTCCTGCACCGCCATGACGCCGCCGAAAGCCTTGCTCAGCGCGGAGACTTCGAGCAGCGCCATCAGCGGCTCCGCCAGCAGCGCGCCGCCAGCGTCGGCACCAGGCCGCGCGGCAGGAAAATCATGAACAGCATCAGGATGGCGCCGAAGGTCACCGTCTCCCAGCCTTCCAAAGTCGCCAGCGCCTGCGGCAGGGCGGTCAGCAGGACGGCGCCGACCACCGAGCCGAAAATCGAGGCCATGCCGCCGACGACGACCATCGTCACCAGTTCGATCGAATGGAAGAAGTCGGCGACGTTGGGCGTGACGAAGCCGACGTAGTCGGCGCTCAGGCTGCCCATGATGCTGGCGAAGAAGGCGGAGAAGACGAAGATCGCCGCCTTGTAGCGGGCGACATCCACGCCGACCACCTGCGCCGCGATCTCCGAGCCATGCAGAGCCCGCAACGCGCGCCCGAACGGCGAGTCGACGAGGTTGCGGCAGGCCCAGACCGAGAACAGCAGGTTCGCCGCGAACACCCAGTACCACTGCTTTTCGCCGTCGAGGGCGAAGCCGAAGAGGCCCAGGGCCGGCACCGCCATGCCGTCGGGACCGCCGGTGTAGGCACCCTCGTTCTTGAGGACGATGGCGATGATGATGCCCAGCCCGAGCGTCGCCATCGCCAGATAATGGCCGCGCAGGCGGAAGATCGGCCGCGCCACCAGCGCCGCCAGCGCCGCCGTCAGCAGCGCGCCGCCCAGCATGGCGGCAAGCGGATGCCAGCCGTAGCGCGTCGGCAGGATGGCCGCGGCGTAGGCGCCGATGCCGAAGAAGCCGGCATGACCGAGGCTGATCTGCCCGGCGAAGCCCATCAGCAGGTTGAGGCCGAGGACGACGACGGCGTTGATCATCATGCGAATGACGATGTCGTAATAAAAGGCGTTCGGCAGCGCCAGCGGCAGCAGCAGCAGGACGGCAGCAAGGACGAAAAGGCCGCGCTGTCGTTTCATACGCGCTCCGTGATCTTGGCGCCGAAGAGGCCGCGCGGCAGGAAGAAGAGGATGACGAAAATCAGCAGGAACGGCACCGCATCCTTGTAGGCCGACGAGATGTAGCCCGCCGCCATGGCCTCGACGATGCCGACCAGCAGGCCGCCGGCGACGGCGCCGAGGCCGCTGCCCAGCCCGCCGACGACGGCGGCGACGAAGCCCTTCAACCCCAGCATGATGCCTACATCATACGAAGTCATGGTGATCGGCGTCAGCAGGATGCCGCCGAAGGCGCCCAGCGCCGCCGAGAGCGCGAAGCTCACCAGCAGCACCCATTGCGTGTCGATGCCGACCAGCTGCGCGGCGAGCGGGTTGTAGGAGGTCGCCAGGATCGCCTTGCCGGCCAGCGAGCGGCTGAAGAACAGCCACAGCGCCACGACGATGAGCGCGGTGCCGCCCAGCACCCAGAGACTCTGCGGCAGCAGCGTCGCGCCGCCGATGGCGATCGGCTCGCTGCCGGAGAAGGCGGGGAAGGCGTGCGTGCCCTTGCCGAGCCAGACCTGGACCACGCCGCGGATGACCAGCGAGGCGCCGATGGTGATGATGATGAGGCTGACGACTTCGGCGCCCTGGCTGCTGCGCTTGGCCGGCTCGATGGCCAGCTTCTCCACCAGCATGCCGACGACGGCGGGCAGCGCGATCGCCAGCGCCACGGCCAGCGGCAGCGGCAGGCCGGCGTTGACGAAATAGACCGTGAGCATGCCGCCGAGCATGATGAATTCGCCCTGGGCGAAATTGATCACGTTGCTGGCGTTGTAGATCAGCGTGAATCCCAGCGCCGCGAGGGCGTAGGTCGCCCCCACGGTGACGCCGGAAAACAGGAACTGCAGGAACTGCGACATTACCGCTCCTTCGCTGCCGCCTCAGGCCGCCGGTGGCGCGACGACGTGCCGCAGACCGTGCGCACGGCACGGCGGGGCGCAGTCTTCGAAGCCGCGGGCGGCCTGATGGGAATCACTTCGGCCGCCTGTCGATGACGCGCTTGGCCTTGCCGACCAGGGTGCGTTCGATCTTCTCCGTCTCCACGACGTGCAGCTCGGCGGTGACGCCGATTAGCGACTTGATGTGGTGGGCAACCTCGCGGCCGATCTGCTCGCGCTGCGCCGAGGCGATGCGCGCCGACAGTTCCGGCTTCACCTCGACATAGACGTCAAGCTTGTCGAGATGGCCGTCGCGCGAGACCTGCAGCTGGTACTGCGCGCACAGGTTTGGATTTTTCAGCAGCACTTCCTCGATCTGCGTCGGGAAGACGTTGACGCCGCGGATGATCAGCATGTCGTCGGAGCGGCCGGTGATCTTGCCCATGCGCCGCATGCTGCGCGCCGTGCCGGGCAAGAGCCGCGTCAGGTCGCGCGTGCGGTAGCGGATCATCGGCAGCGCCTCCTTGGTCAGCGAGGTGAACACCAGTTCGCCGTCGGCGCCGTCGGGCAGGACCTTGCCGCTGTCGGGATCGATGATCTCGGGATAGAAGTGGTCTTCCCAGATGTGCGGGCCGTCCTTGGTCTCGACGCACTCGCAGGCCACGCCCGGCCCGATCACTTCCGACAGGCCGTAGACGTCCACGGCGTCGATGCCGAGGCGCGCCTCGATCTCGCGGCGCATTTCGTTGGTCCACGGCTCGGCGCCGAAGATGCCGACGCGCAGCGCCGTATCGCCGCGCTGCAGGCCCTGGCGCAGCAGTTCGTCGGCGATGGTCAGCGAATACGAGGGCGTGCACAGCAGCACCGTCGGCCGGAAGTCGCGGATCACCTGCACCTGCTTTTCGGTCTGCCCGCCCGACATCGGAATCACCGTCGCGCCGAGGGCCTCGCCGCCGTTGTGGGCGCCCAGGCCGCCGGTGAACAGGCCGTAGCCGTAGGAGTTGAGGATGATGTCGTCGGGCGTCACGCCCGCCGCGCGCATCGAGCGCGCCATGACTCCCGCCCACATGGCGATATCGTTCTTGGTGTAGCCCACCACCGTCGGCCGGCCCGTGGTGCCGGACGAGGCATGCACGCGCACGACGTCGCGCATCGGCACGGCGAAGAGGCCGTAGGGATAGGTTTCGCGCAAGTCCGCCTTGGTCGTGTAGGGAAACTTCGCCAGGTCGGCAAGCTCCTTCAGGTCGCGCGGATGCACGCCCGCCCGGTCGAACTTGGCGCGGTAGTGCGGGACGTTGTCGTAGGCATGCTGCAATGACCATTGCATGCGTTGCAGCTGCACGGCTTGCAACTCGTCGCGGCTGGCGGTCTCGATCGCTTCGAGGCCGGTCGGCCCGGGTGTCTCCATTTTCATTTGTCTCCTCCTAGTTGCTGCGCTCTTACCTTTGTTGAGCCATTTGTTCCACGAAGGCACGGTTCTCTTCGACCTTGGCCTGGATGTGCTGCACTTGCTCCTGGGTCAGGTGGCGGAAACGCCCCATGACCTTCAGGTATTCGGTGACGGGCTGCGGATCGTCGAGCGGGCGCGTGAGCTGCAGCCCCTGCGCCGGCGTGTATTCCCACAGCATGACGAAGTTGGTTTCCACCGCCTTGCGCGCGACTTCCATGTTCTTCTCGGTCGGAAAGCGCCAGCCCGTGGTGCAGGGCGAATAGACGTGGAGATAGGCGAAGCCGGTCTGCGACGCTTCGATCGCCTTGTCGAGCTTGGCGTACAAGTCTTCCATGTAGGCGGTCGAAGCGGTGGCGACGTAGGCGCAGCGATGGTTGACCATCAGGAGCGGCATGTTCTTGGCGTCCTGGGTCTTGCCCTTGGACTCGCGCCCGACCGGCGTCGTCGACGTCCAGGCGCCGTAAGGCGTGCAGCTCGAACGCTGCATGCCGGTGTTCATGTAGCCCTCGTTGTCGACGACCATGAAGAGGATCTGCTCGCCGCGCTCGGCCGCGCCCGAGAGCGACTGGAAGCCGACATCCGACGCCCCGCCGTCGCCGGCGATCGCCAGCGCCGTGATCTCGCGGCCCTTGCGCTTGTACTGGCGCTTGATGCCGGTGAGCATGGCCGCGGTATTGGTCAGCAGCGGATGGAACACCGGCACCTTGGTGCCGGCCAGACCGTTGTAGCCGACCGAGCCCATCCCCGGGACGCAGCCCGGCGGCGTCGCCAGCACCGTGTCGGGGCCGACGCGGCGCAGCGTGTGGCGCATCAGCAGTTCCGTGTTGCAGCCCTGGCAGCCGGCCAGGCCCGGCGCGAACAAGTCTTCCCAGTCGCCGACTTCGTTGTAGATGCGCGCCGTCGTCACATAGCTCAAGGCGCCGGTCGGGCAGGCCGCCGTGCATGCGGGCGTGCCGTCGCACAGGTCGCACTTGGCGACGTGGCCGGTGGCGCCGTCCAAGGCGATGCCGGCATAGGCGCAGCCGACGGTGCACAGCAGGCAGTCGACGCATTTCGAGCCGTCCCAGGCGATCACGCCGCTGTCCGCGTCCTTGCCCAGCGCCCCGGCCGGACAGACGCTGACGCACTTGGGATCGCCGCACTGGCGGCACAGCGCGAGCTCGAAGCTTCCCGCGGCGGGCAGCACCTGGAGGCACAGCGCGAGCTCGAAGCTTCCCGCGGCGGGCAGCACCTGGAGGCGCGCGCGGGCGATGTCGTCCGTGCCGGTCTTGGCCTGGGCGCAGGCCTGCAGGCATTTGTTGCAGCCGTCGCACTTGGCGGCGTCGAAGGCGAGGGTGTTCTGAGCGCGTCCCATGCTTATCTCCACAGCCGCGACATGAACTCGCGTCCGGTCGCGAGCGGGTCGGCGACGAGGCGGTCCATGCTCGCGGAAAGATCGACGCGGCGCAGGATCAGCTGCCACATGATGCCGCCGTCGAAGAAGGTGCCGATGCCGAAAATCCCCAGCAGGCGGCCGTCCTGGAAAATCGCGCGCAGGTAGCGCCCGTTCGCCTCATCGACGCGCAGCTGCTCGACGCCGCCGGGCGGCACGACGCCGCTGCCGACGGAGATCGCATGCTGGCCGAAGAAATGGTAGGTGTTGAGCGGCACGCCGCCGGCATAGTCGCGGCGGCCGGGGTCGCCGGCCATGGCCATGCCGGCGATGCGGCCCTGCTCGGTGGCGTCGGGCAGGATGGCGTTCAGGGTGATGGCGTCCTGATAGAAATCCTTGGCCTGGGCGCAGTCGCCGGCGGCCCAGACGTTGGCGACGTTGGTGCGCATGGCGTTGTCGACGCAGATGCCCTGGGCGACGGCGACGCCGCTCCCGGCCAGGTAAGCGAGCTCGGGCTTGACGCCGGTCGCCACCAGCAGCAGGTCGGCTTCGATGCTGTCGCCGCCTTCAAGGCGAATCGTGGCGCCGGCGGCCGAAGGCGCCAGGCCGACGACGCGGCGGCCGGTGACGATGTTCGCGCCGTGGGCGACGAAAGCGCGCGCGATGAAGTCCGCCGCGCAGGCGTCGAAGTAGCCGCCCAGCACCTGGTCCTGCATCTCGACGACCGTGACCTGGGCGCCCGCGGCGACGAGGTTCTCTGCCGCGTGCATGCCGACCAGCCCGCCGCCGAGCACCACGGCCTGGCGCGAGCCGGCGATGGCGGCCTTGAGCTTGAGCGCGTCGTCGAGCGTGCGCAGCACATGGTAGGGCACCGTGTCGATGCCGGGAATCGGCGGAATCGCCGGCGATGCGCCGGTGGCGAGCAGCAGCTTTTCGTAATGCACTTCGCTGCCGTCGGCAAGCTGCGCCTTGTTGCCTTGCGTGTCGAGTTTCGCCAGCGCGTTGCCCGGCCGGTAGGCGACGTGCTGCGCGGTGAAGAATTCCTCGCTGCGCAGGAACACGCGCTCGGGCGCCGAGCGTCCCGAGACGACGTAGGGCAGCACGGTCGGCGAGTAAGGCAGATGGCTGTCGCGCGTCACCAAGGTCAGGCTGCCTTCCGGGTCGTGCATGCGGATGGCGGCGATGGCTTCGATGGCGGCATGACTGCTGCCGACGACGAGATAGCGGGTTTGGTCAGTCATTTACTCGCTCCCAGGGATTGAGACATGCGCACGCCACGGACGACGGGAATCGGATACCCGCCATCCGTGGCCGGATACGCCGGCGCTGCGTCTGCCAAAAGCCATCGCCGCGCGCATCGCTCGGACCGGTGGGGTGCGCTGCTCCGCGTAAGTAAAGGAGGAGGAGCTGGCCGCAGGCCGGCGACGGGGGACATGGAGCGGAGCAGCGCACCCCGCCGGTCCGCGCGCCGACCCACCTCGATATGCGAACGCAGCGTTCTGCTCTCAGTCATGTTCATTGATCCAGATCGGTTCGGTAGGGGCCGGGCCGTGCAGCAGCGCCTCGGTCTGCTCGATGACGCGATGGAAATGCTCGACGGTGATGTCGGCCCCCGCCAGCCCACCGATGAAGCTCGCCGACGGCACGTGGCGGCCGAGCCGATACAGCGCGCCCAGCGTCTCCTGGTACATCGGCCCGCAGTTCCAGCGAAAGCCCACCGAGCGATCCACCACGCCGAGCGCCTTGACGTTCGCCAGCGCGGACACCAGCGCCGCCACCGGGAAGGGACTGAAGGTCTTGAGCTTGATGATGCCGACCTTCCTGCCGGCCGCGCGCGCCTCGTCGACGGCATCCTTGGCCGCACCGCTCATGCTGCCCAGCGTCATCAGCGCGAACTCGGCGTCTTCCATCGCGTACTCTTCGAGCAGCGGCGCGTAATGGCGGCCGAAGCGCTGCGCGAATTCGTCATGCACTTCGGCGATCACGCGCAATGCATTCTGCATGCCGCGGCACTGGCCCTTGCGGTAGCGCACGAACGTCGCCGGCCCCTTGCCGGTGGCGCCGCCGGTGAGCGGGTCCACCGCCATCGGCCGCAGCGGGTCGAGCGCGGCATGCCAGTTCACGTCCTTGACGCCCATGAAGGCGTCGACTTCGTCCTGCTCGGGCAGGGTGATGCGCGAGGCGCCGTAGGAAAGATAGTTGCCGTCGAGGCAGATGTTCACCGGCAGCATGACGTCATGATGCTCGGCGATCTTGAAGGCCATGATCGTGGTGTCGAGCACTTCCTGCACCGACTCGCAGTAGATCTGGACCCAGCCGACTTCGCGCACCGTCATCGCATCCTGGTGGCCGCCCCACACCGACTGCGGCGTGATGCCGTCGCGCGTGACGATGGACATGACGATCGGCAGGCGCATGCCGGAGGTGCGGAAATAGGGCTCGAACATGAAGGCCAGGCCCGGCCCGCAGGTGGCGGTGTAGGTGCGCCCGCCGGCCAGCGCCGCGCCGTGCAGCACCGAGAGCACCGAATGCTCGCCTTCGGCGTCGACGATCTCGGCGTCCATGCGGCCGTCGGCGATCAGCTTGGCGACGTGTTCGACGAGGCTCGACTGCGGCGTGATCGGATACACCGAGACCATGTCCGGCCGTGCCAGCGCGACGGCCAGCGCCGCCGCTTCGTTGCCTTCGCAGACGATGTATTTCTGTTTGGGTTTCTCCAGGACGGCGCTCATGGTCCGACCTCCTCGATCATGACGATGGCGCGCTGCGGGCATTCGTTGGCGCAGATGCCGCAGCCCTTGCACGTGGCGAGATTGATGTCGAACCAGGCCGGCCGCTCGACGATGCATTGCACCGGGCAGTAGAGCCAGCAGACGGCGCACTTGACGCACTTGTCGCGATTCACCACGGGCCGCAGGCTGCGCCAGTCGCCGGGCAGCATCGGGTTGATGTCGGTGGCGATCGGGCAGAGATCGTCGGGGACGCCGGCCTTGGCCGGATCGAACATCGGATACGCAGTATGTCGACTCATGCCGCGACCCTCCGCTCGAGGTGATGGACTTCGGTTTCGTCGTAGCCGCGCTGCAGCGCGCGCAGGTTCTGCTCGAGGCCGGCGTCGCGGAAATCGGAATCCAGCAGCGCCTGCTTCAAGGCGTCGAGCGAGACGACGCCGCTGGTGCGGGCGAAGGCGCCCAGCATCAGCGTGTTGGTGATCGGCCGCTTGAAGATTTCCATGGCGATGCGCACGGCATTGCACAGGCCGACGGTGCCGACGCTGTCGGGCAGCGCCAGCTCGGCGAGCGGCTTGCCGCTGGCCTGGACGAGGGTGCCGCCGGGCTTCAGGCCGGCGAAAATGTTCACCGAGTTCACGATCGTCGGATCGATGCAGATCACGCAGTCCGGGTGCGTGATGTTGGTCATGCGCCGGATCTCGCGCTCGTCGATGCGCAGGAACGCCACCACCGGCGCGCCGCGGCGCTCGAAGCCGAAGGAGGGAATCGCCACGGCGTGCTTGCCGGCCTCGACCACGCCGGCCGCGAGGATGCCCGATGCGAGCACCGCGCCCTGCCCCCCCCGTCCATGCAGACGGATTTCGTACATCCTCGTCTCCTCGTCGTCGTGCCTTGGCGGCCGACGATCTGTGTTTCCGGCCTCTGGCCGTGGATGCCTTCCTAAACTGCGAGCCTGCGGGCGCTCTTTTCCCAGCCCGGCTTGATGCCCGCGCCCGACGTGCCGCGGCCGCGCACCGGCAGCTTCGGCAGGGCGAAGCCCTGCGTGAAAGCGGCCCGGCACACGAGCGTGTATTTGCAGTGCCAGCCGGCCGCCGCGGCCAAGACGCCGGCGACGACGGCCAGCAGCGGCGTCGCGCTGACGGCTGCCAGCAGCGCCAGGACGGCGGGAGCGGCGTTGCCGCCCCAGGTGAAGCGGGCATCGATGCGGCGCAGCGCGCGGATGGCGCCGGCCGGCGCGCCATCGTTGGCCAGCGCCGCGAGATAGCGGCGCCAGGCGAACTGGCGCAGCGCGACGAGCGCAGCCAGCAGCACGGCCACCGGCCACAGTCGCGGCGCCGCCCCGCTGGCGCAGAGCAGCAGGCCCGCGCCTTCGGTGAGCCCCGTCGCCACCACCAGCGGCCGGCAGCGCGGATGGCGCCAGGCCGGGATGCCCTTGTCGGCGGCGAGGATGCGCGCCTGGGCGTAGAGGAAAGCCAGCCCGAGCAGGCCGGTTATCGCAGCGAGGATGGCCTGTCCGCTCGACACGGCGAGCAAGCCGGCGACGAACAGCAGCGGCGCCAGCGACGCTTCGCGCGTCATCCACGACGAGCCGAAATGGCGGAAGGTGTTGAGCGCGCGCCAGGGCCGGCCGATCTCGAACCAGACGCAGGTGAGGCCGGCGGCGATCAGCGCCAGTCCGCCGGCCTGCAGCAGGCGCGCATCGCCGCCATGCAGCGCCACCAGGGCGGTCCACAGCAGCAGGCCGCCGCCGCTGCCGCCGGCGATGAAATTGCTCGCCGCGCGCCAGTCCCAGTTGGCCTGCTGGCGGGGGGCGATGCGGTTGGGGCCGTGCGGCAGGGCAGTGCTCATTTTCGATCCCAGATGTAATACACGGAAGGCTCGGTGCCGAGTTCCTCGTGCATGCGGAAATGTTCGGTCTGCGCCAGCAATTGCGAGACGTTGCTGGCGGGATCATTGATGTCGCCGAAACGCATGGCGCCGGAAATGCAGGCATTGACGCAGGCGGGCGTCACTTCGGGATTGCGCCCCGGCACCTGGCCGGTGCGCGCCGCCAGGTCGATGCGGTCCTGGCAGAAGTTGCATTTGGTGGCGACGCCGAGCCGCGCCGGATCGAAGCGCGCCGCCTCGGAGGCGATCGGCGCGTCGCCGTAGGCGTAGCGCGGCTCATGGACGATGGAGCGGGCGTCGTAGGGACAGGCCATGATGCAGTTGGCGCAGCCTATGCAAATGTCGTAATCGATGGTGACCAGGCCGTCGGCGCGTTTCTTCGTCGCCGTCGTCGGGCAGACTTCCTCGCACGGCGGGTTGGCGCAATGCATGCACGCCACCGGCACGAAGCTGCGCCGCACGTCGGGAAATTCGCCGCTTTCGAGATCGAGCACGCGCCGCCATTGCACGCCGGGCGGCGTCGCGTTCGCGCTCTTGCACGCCGCCGTGCACGTCTGGCAGCCGACGCAGCGGCGCAGGTCGATGACCATGGCATAGTGTGTCATGCTGCCTCCACCCGACGCACCGCGACGCGCACGATGTCCGAGCCCGAGCCGGTGGCGTCGGTCAGGTCCAGCGTCATCGGCGCGATGGTGTTGAGGCTCGGCAAGTCGAAATCCTTGGCGAACGGCGTCGCCCAGTGGTCGAACTGGCCGATGATCACCAGCGTGTCGGGACGGATGCCCTGCACCAGCGCCGCCTTGCCGTAGGTGGCGCCGATGTGGGAACGGACCTCGATGCGGTCGCCCTCGTTGATGCCCAGGTCGGCCGCGGTCTTCGCGTTCATGATGACGCCGGTATGGCCGCGGACGTTCTGCGCGATTTCGCTCATCAGGGCGATGCCGGCGTTGCCGCCGGCGTGGTATTGCATGCTCTTGGTGGCGAGCAGCCAGAAGGGAAAGTCGGCCGCCTTGGCGCCGGCCTTTTCCAGGTTGCGCACCCAGCGCGCCGGCACGTCGTGCCACTCGGGCAGCGCCGCGTATTCGGAAAGCTGCTCGTCCCACCAGTTCATCTTGTGCTCGTGCAGGCGGTTGCCGAGCTCGCGCCCGACGCGCAGCAGACGCTCCTGGTAGGGCAGCTCGTAGCGCAGGCCCAGGCGCTCCATGGTCGGCGTCAAATACCACTCGAGGCGCGACATCGGCACGGCGTAGAAGCCGTGCTCCTTGAACCAGGCCAGGTCGTGTTCCTCCTTGCCCGCCGACAGCGTCGTCGTCGCGGCGCGGCAGACCGCGTCCCAGATCTGCTCGGGCGCGGGTTCCTGCGCCGGATCGAGGCGGAAGTCGTAGCCCGCGCCCTTCAGCGGCGAGACGCCGGACACGCCGCGGTTGAGCGCCTCGACGTAGGGCTTGAGCAGTCCCGTGCGCTTGGCCAGCTCGGTGCTGATCCAGGTGAAGTCGCGCGCTTCGCCCTGCGGTTCCACCGCGCCCTGGCGCAGCACGACGCCGCGGTAATCCCAGAACTGCTCCATGTACTTGGTGCCGCCCATGCGGATCATCTGCGTCGATTCGAGATCCGTGGCTTCGGGCAGCAAGAGGTCGGCCATGGTGTTGGTCTCGTCCACCGTATAGGCGAAGGCAACCAGGTAAGGGAAGCGGGCGACGGTCGCGGCGAGCTTCTTCGTGTCCCAGAAGGAAATGGCCGGATTGGAGCGATAGACGATCCACAACTCGGGGAAAGTCGGCGTCGGCATGTTCCAGTCGGCGGGCCGCTCCTCCTGGAACATCCAGGCCAGCTGCGTCGGGCCGAGCGCCTGGCTCCAGGCGGCATTGTGGCCGACGATGGGCACCAGGCTCTGGTGCAGGTTGCGCGTCGCCGGCTGAGACTGCCACTCTTCCTTGTCGGTGGGATTGAAGTGCTGGACCATGAAGCCGTCTTCGCCCGGCGCGACCGAGAGATGCCGGTTGTCCTGCGGACGGTTCAGGCGCACCGTCGTGCCGACCAGCCCGCCGGGATTCTCCAGCGCGCCGACCAGCGCCGCGAGCACGGTGCGCGCCCAGCAGCACTCGTAGGCGCCCCAGCCGTTGTTCACCGACTTGCCGAGCGTCACCGACACCGGCCGCAGCGGCAGGGTCTGGCCGTCGATGACGACGGTGGCGCCGATGCTGGCGTTCGCCAGGTATTCGTCGGCGATGCGGCGGATGGTGGCGGCCGGCACGTCGCAGACCGTCGTCGCCCATTCCGGCGTGTATTTGGCGATGTGCTCGGCGAGCATCTCGTAAGCGGTCTTGCCGTCGACGTCGGCGTATTCGCGCCGCGCCTTGTCGGCGTCGACGACCATGGCGCGGGCGACGCGGTGGCATCCGGCGACGGCCGGCTGCGCGCCCGGCGTATCGAAGGCCACGGCCCGGCCTGACGCCTCGTCCCAGACCAGCGGCTTGCCGCTGTCGGCGTCGCGCAAATAGAGGCCGTCGGGCGCCACCAGGTAGGGCGAGGAGGTGCGGTCGCGCAGGAAGGGAAGGTCGAGCTGCGCCAGGCCATGTTCGCGCACCAGCACGTGGATCAGCGCGAACAGGAAAGCCGGGTCGGTCTTCGGCCGGATCGGCACCCACTCCGCCGAACAGGCGCCGGTGACCGTCATGTGCGGCTCCACCTGCACGCGCTTGTAGCCGCGCACGCGCGCATCGGCGTGGCGGATCACGGCGCAGGGACCGCCGGTCACTTCGACGTTTGAACCGACGGCGATGACGTAGCGCGCATTGGGCGTGTCCGAGGCGACCGTGAAGGCGCGATGCCAGAACTCGCCGTAGAGGTGCTCGGAATGGACGCATTTCACGCCCTGGCCGGAGCCGAAGCTGTAATCGATGGCGCCCCAGGCGGAGAGGAACGCCGGAAACGTGCCCATGTAGTTGGCCGGCGTGCCGCCGTGGCCGAAGCTCGCCGCCACGCGCGGCAGGCCGGCTTCGTCGATGAGCCCCTTGGCGCGGATGGCGTTGAGCTTCGCGGCGAGCATGTCGAGCGCCTCGTCCCACGAGATCGGCACGAAGCCCGGATCCTCGTCGCGCCCTTTCTTCGGATTGGTGCGCTTCATCGGGCTGAGGACGCGATGCGGGTTGTAGGTCTTCTGCACCAGCCCGTAGGCCTTGACGCAGACGCGGCCGCGCGCCGGATGGACGTCCGCGGCGTCGAAGTTCGGCGCCACTTCGGTGGCGACGCCGTCCTCGACCTTGACCTTCATGAAGTCGGGCCCGGAGACGCAGTTGTAGCAGAAGGTCGGCACTTGCCTGACGGTTTTCGCTGCACTCATGATGATTCCCGTCGCCTCAAGCACGCAGGCGCTGCGGATGCGCATAGACGTTGAAGCGCTGTTCGCGCAGGAAGCCGATCAAGGTCAGGCCGGCCGTTTCGGCGACGCGGATCGCCATGCCCGTGGGCGCCGAAATGGCCGCCACCAGCGCGATGCCGACGGCCGCCGCCTTGCAGACGATCTCGTAGCTGGCGCGGCTGGTCATCAGCACGAAGCCCTCGGCCAGCGACTCGCGCGCCGCCGCCAGCGCGCCGATCAGCTTGTCGAGCGCGTTATGGCGGCCGACGTCCTCGCGCACGCAGAGCACTTCGCCGTCCCAGCGGCACCAGGCCGCCGCATGCACGGCGCCGGTAAGGCCATGCAGCCGCTGGCGCTGCGCCAGCGCCGCGGCGGCGCGCGTCAATGCCGCGGGCGTCAGCACGGCGGCGGTCGCCGTCACGCGCCGCGGCCGGCATTGCGCCTGCTCCAGGCTTTCGACGCCGCACAGGCCGCAGCCGGTGCGCCCCGCCAGGGTGCGGCGCCGCGCGCGCAGCGCCGCGGCGCAGGACGCCGCGACGCGCAAGTCGAGTTCGATGCCGTTGTCATGCTCGCGGAGATCGATGTCGAAGATGTCGCTGCGAGCGCCGACGATGCCTTCGCTGACGCTGAAGCCGACGGCGAAATCCTCGAGGTCCTGGGGCGTCGCCAGCATCACGGCATGCGAGACGCCGTTGTAGACGAGGGCGACCGGAACCTCTTCGGCAACGCGGTCGGCGCGCTGCTGAAATATTCCGTCGTCCCATAGCCCGACAGCACAACTCCTGTGCGGCGCCACGGACAGCTCGGCCAGTGTCTCCTCCATGCGGCTTTTCGCCTTTCTAGGAATTAGTCATACCCCGTCGTCAAAACGATACATAGCGACTCACATTGGGTCAACGTCCGCGTATCGCTTTAACGCACTTTGTTGACCTAGCTCAACAAAATCGAGTCGTATTGCACCGCAGCACCCCTGTAAGATTAGGTTGCCTAGTCGATGACATAAATTCGGCGTGAT
Organism: Rhodocyclaceae bacterium; assembly: GCA_028713915.1. Taxonomy (GTDB): domain Bacteria; phylum Pseudomonadota; class Gammaproteobacteria; order Burkholderiales; family Rhodocyclaceae; genus Nitricoxidireducens. The sequence goes on from JAQTNK010000021.1 coordinate 39,336, forward strand.
ACATCGTCGTAGTGCGCCACGTGTCATCCGGTATCTTTTCTATTACTCTCAGGAGGGGAACACGATGAAGAACACCTTGACGACTGGCTTGTCGGCGACGCGGCGCATCGCCATCGACACGCCGCGGACCATCGACTTTCTCGGCGAGTCGCTGCGCGTCTATGCAACGCCCGAACTGGTGCGCGACTTCGAGATGGCTTGCCGCGATTTCCTGCTCGGCCACGCCGACGCCGGCGAAGACTCGGTCGGCACCGGCATCAGCGTGACGCACGGCGGCGCCACCCTGCGCGGCATGAACGTGACCATCACCGTCACGGTGAGCAAGATCGAGGGCCGCCTGGTGACCTTCGAGCTGCTGGCGCAGGACGACGTCGAGGAGATCAGCCGCGGCAGCCACAGCCGCTTCGTCGTCGACGTCGAGAAGCTGCGCGCCAAGGTCGCCGCCAAGGCGGCCAAGATCGCACAAGCCTAAAAAAATATTTCGGGCGGCGCACGTCACGGCCGCCAGGAGGAGATGCCATGGACATCCGCAGCAGGGTTGCGCGCCTGTGCGCGCGCATGCACGACGCGCCGCAATTCCCGACCCAAGGGGCAACGCTCTTCGTCGACCTCGAGCGCCGCACCACGCAGCGCAAGTATCTCGACGCGGACGTCATGCGTCACTTCCTCGGCGGGCGCGGCGCCAACATGATGCTGCTCTACAACCTGCTCGACGAGGGCCGCCCGGCGCTCGACCCCGAGATCCCGCTGATCTTCGGCGCCGGTACGCTGACCGGCGAGATGCCGGCGGCGACGCGCGGCAACTTCACCAGCCGCTCGCCCGACAGCGACGCCATTCTCGACGCCAGCGCCGGCGATTATTTCCCGGCCTTCGTCAAGCGCCACGGCTACGACCACCTCGTGCTCTTCGGCCGCGCCGCGCAATGGACGCTGCTGAAGATCGCCCACGCGCAGGTCGAATTCCTCGACGCCACCGCCTACGTCGGCCTCGACAACCTCGACACCGCCGCCGCCATCGCGCGCGACTTTGGCTGCACCGAGCGCAAGGACATGGCCCTGGCGCGCATCACCAGCGCCGGCGAGAACCTCGCGCTGTGCAGCGGCATCATGGGCGGCATCAAGGCGATCTGGGCGCGCGGCGGCGCCGGCGCCAAGATGGGCGCGCTGCGCCTGAAGGCGATCATGGTGCACGGCAAGCCCGGCGATGCGCCGGCGCAGGCCGCGCTCAAGGAGCACAACAAGGTCATCGGCCGCAAGATCACGTCGACCTCGGTCATCAAGAACGCCTTGAAGCAGGTCGGCACTCCGTTCCTCTACAAGCCTTCGCGCGTGCTCGGCGCCATCGGCACGCTGAACAACCAGAAGACGCAGTGGTTTGAAACCCTCGACGCCGACAACTTCGACCCCTACCGGCCGGGCATGGACGGCTGCTTCAAGTGCCCCGTGCATTGCCGCAACCAGAACGACATGACGCCGGAAGGAAAAGGCGGCTGGGGCTCGGCCGCGCTCAAGGGCCTCAAGGGCAACGCCAGCTACGACAAGGCCCAGGCCGACATCGACCACGGCAAGCAGCGCAGCTACCGCGGCATCGAGGGCGACGACCGCTTCGACAAGCACGACAAGGGCGACGGTCCCGAGTACGTCACCGTCGGCAAGTTCGGGCCGCAGATCGGCATCCGCGAGCCCGAGCAGCTGCTGCGGCTCAACAACATCCTCAACGATCTGGGCATGGATTCCGCGTCCACCGGCGGCGCCATCGCCTGGGCCATGGAACTCTGGCAGCGTGGCATCATCGGCCCCGCGGACACCGGCGGCCTGGACCTTTCCTGGGGCAATTACGCGAGCGTCGAGAAGCTGCTGTTCATGACCGCGAAGCGCGAAGGCTTCGGCGACACCATCGCCGACTCCGGCCGCGCCGTCGCCACCGGCAAGTATCCGCCAGCGGCGCTCGACTACCGCATGGCGGTGAAGGGGCTGTTCCAGTCCGACCCGCACGACTCGCGCATCCTCAAGGCCTTCGCCCTCGGCCTCGCCGTGGCGACGCGCGGCATGGACCACTTGCGCAATCGCGTGACGCTGGAGATCAACGCCCGCATCAACGACGACGCCGAATTCAAGGCCCGGCTGTACGGCGGCACCGTGGCGCCCGAGCCCAACAGCTACGTCGGCAAGGAATACGCGGTGCGGCGCTGCGAGGACACCTTCGCCGCCGGCGATGCCATCGGCATGTGCCGCTTCGACACCAAGCTGTTCAATTCGCCGACCCTGCCCGACTGCGCCGACTTCGCCGTGCAGCTCGCCGCGCTGACCGGCGAAGCCTGCGACGAGGCGCGGCTGCTGGCGGCGGGGCGCAACATCACGGGTCTCGAACGCCTGCTGAATTTCCGCCTCGGCCTGCGCGCCGGCGACGATACGCTGCCGCGGCGCTGGTTCGAAGAGCCGATAGACGTCGGCCCCTTCAAGGGCGAGAAGATCGATCGCGCCGAGTTCGCCGCCCTGAAGGCGCGCTTCTACGAGCTCACCGGCCTAAACGCCGAGGGCATCCCGCGCCTCGGCTGGCACGAGGCGCTGGCGCGCGTCGCCACGGGCTTCGCCATCCGCGTCGAGCTGCCGAAAGCCCTTCCCGGGGCGCCGGAAAAAGCCGTGGTGCTCGACCAGCCGGTCGCCAATATCGCCGCCCTGCGCGCCGCGCTTTGCGCGCGCCTGCCCGAAGCGCGCGAGGCGCTCGGCGACCCGACCTGGAATGTCGCGGTGAACGACGAAATGGCCTTGTGCGGCGAGAAAGACCGCGCGCTCGCCGACGGCGACCGGGTCGTGCTCGTGCCGATCATCGGCGGCGGCTGACGGCGACGCAAGAACGCCGCGTCGAACGCCGCCGGCGGCAGCAAAGAAAAAGCCCTCCAGGCAGTAAGGCCAGGAGGGCTAAAGAGTTGACTTGGAGGAGTCAGACCGCATTGTATGCGAAATATTAGCAAACAGTAAAGTACTTATATCAAAAATTTCCGCCGGCGCCGCTGGCGGGCTTATCGCCGGCCGGCGGCCGGCCCATCGTCCAAAGTCGCGGCCCGATGGTGCGAGCCTGCCGCCGGCAGAAGCGGAAACGACGGCTATTTCCCGAGCGCATTGCCGACCACTTCGGCGACGTCCCGCGCCAGGCCGGAGCACGCCCGGATGCGTTCCAGGGCAGCGCGGGCATGGCTCTGGCGTTCGCCGTCGTACTGGCGCCAGCGATCGAAAGCGCGGGCGATGCGCGCGGCGACCTGCGGATTCACCGCCTGCAATTCGAGGATCACGTCGGCGGCCAGCCGGTAGCCCGAGCCGTCGGCGGCGTGGAAATGGCGTGGATTGGCGGCGCAGAAGGCGCGCACCAGCGCATACACCTTGTTCGGGTTCCGCATGTCGAAGGCCGGATCAGCCATCAGTTCGCGCACGCGCAGCACGGTGCCCGGCAGGCGCGAGGTCGCCTGCACTTGCAGCCACTTGTCGACCACCAGCGCTTCGTCGTGCCAGCGGGCATGGAAGCGGGCAAGCGCCGGCACGCGCTCGGCGACGTCAAGGTTGGCGAGCGTGCCCAGCGCGGCGATGACATCGGTCATGTTGCCGGCGTCGTTGCACTGCGCCAGCAGCCGCGGCATCACGCTGCCGGCGAGGTAAGGCGCATCGCTTTCGGCAAGATAGCTCAAGGCCAGATTGCGCAAGGCACGGCGGCCGACCTGGCGGCCGTCGGGGGCATAGGGCTCGTTGGGTGCCAGCGCCTGCCACACGGCTTCGAACGGCTCGCGCAACCGCGCCGCGAGGTGGCGGCGCAGGGCGAGGCGGGCGAGGTGGATGGCCTCGGGATCGACGACCTGCCCGGCAGCGGCCATGTCCTCGGCCAGCACTTGCTCGGCGGGAAGAATCAGGGCTTCGGCGGCAAGCGCCGCGTCACGCCCGATGCCGTCATCGAGCACGCGGCCGACGGCGGCGACGAAAGCCGGCGGAATCCATGCCGTGCCCTCGCCGCCGGCGGCGATGCCGGCGAGGAGCACGCGCGTGGCCAGGCGCTGCCCGGCTTCCCAGCGGTTGCAGGCATCGCTGTCGTAGGCCATCAGATGGGCCAGTTCGGCGTCGCTCTGGGCGAAATCCAGATGCACCGGCGCCGAGAAGCCGCGCAGCAGCGAAGCGGTCGGCGCGGCGGGAATGGCGTCGAAGACGAAGCTTTGCGTCGTCGCCGTCAGCGACAGCACTTTCGTTTTTTCGACCAGCGCATCGCTGCCGTCGGGCAGCACCAGCCCGACCGCGACCGGAATGTGCAGCGGCCCTTCTTCGATGGCGAGGCCGGCTTCCTGCAGGCGCTTTTCGTAGGCGGTGGGCGCGAGGCTTTGCGTCAGGGTCAGCGTGTAGCGTTGCGCCGCGGCGTCGTAATGGCCCTCCGCCTTCAGGCGCGGCGTGCCGGCGCGGGCATACCAGCGGCGGAACTGGCGCAGGTCCACGCCGGCGGCATCCTGCATGGCGGCGACGAAATCCTCGCAGGTCACGGCCTGGCCGTCATGACGCCGGAAGTAGAGATCCATGCCGCGACGAAACGCATCGCCGCCGATCAGCGTGTGGATCATGCGCACCACCTCGGCGCCTTTTTCATAGACCGTGGCGGTGTAGAAATTGTTGATCTCGGCGTAGGACGCCGGGCGGATCGGATGCGCCATGGGGCCGGCGTCTTCGGGGAACTGGGCGATGCGCAGCTGGCGCACCGACTGGATGCGGGTGACGGCGCGCGAATGCGTGTCGGCGCCGAACTCCTGGTCGCGAAAGACCGTGAGCCCTTCCTTCAGCGAGAGCTGGAACCAGTCGCGGCAGGTGACGCGGTTGCCGGTCCAGTTGTGGAAATACTCGTGCGCGACGACGCGGTCGATGTTCTGGAAGTCGCTGTCGGTGGCGGTGTCCGCGCGCGCCAGCACGTACTTGGTGTTGAAGATGTTGAGACCCTTGTTCTCCATCGCGCCCATGTTGAAGTCGCCGACGGCGACGATCATGTAGTGGTCGAGATCCATCTCCAGCCCGAAGCGCTGCTCGTCCCAGGCCATGCTTTTCTTCAGCGCCGCCATGGCGTGGCCGCACTGGTCGAGCTTGCCGGGTTCGACGTACACCGCCAGGCGCACGCTGCGGCCGGACCGCGTGACGAAGCGGTCTTCGAGGACGTCGAGCCTGGCCGCGACCAAGGCGAACAGATAGCACGGCTTGGCGAACGGATCTTCCCAGCGCGCCCAGTGGCGATCGTCCGCGAGATCGCCGCGGCCGACCAGGTTGCCGTTGGACAGCAGTTGCGGGAAGCGGGCGCGCTCGGCTTCGATGGTGCAGCTGAAGCGCGCCATGACGTCGGGACGATCGGGGAAGAAGCTGATGCGGCGGAAGCCCTGCGCTTCGCATTGGGTGAAGTAGCCGTCCTTGGAACGATAGAGCCCGGAGAGCTGGGTGTTGCGGTCCGGCTCGATGCGCACCCGCGTCTCCAGCGTGAGCGTGTCGGGCAGGGCCGCGCCGTTGACGCTGGCGATGGTCAGCGTGCCGTCGTCCTCCGCGTAGCAGGAAGGCGCCAGCGCCGTGCCGTCGATCCGGAGTCCCTGCAACGCCAGTTCTTCGCCTTCCAGCACCAGATCGCCACCGGGGCCGGCCGCATTGCGCCGGCAGGCGAGCGTGCCGCGCACCTCGGTGTAGCCGTCGTGGATGGCGACGTGCAGATCGACGGTATCGATCAGCCAGGCGGGCGGAAGATAGTCTTTGAGATAGATGGTATGGGGAATGGCGGTTCGCATGGAATGATCGACCTTCGAGGGGCGTGACGGGCTGCGCCGAAACGGAAATCAAGGCGCATTGGCAATGGCAGCGGCAAACTGGGATTTTCGCACTCCCGTTGGCGCCGCCGCCATTTTAAGGTGCTTCTGCGGCGCCGTAATTTCAAGCCGTCCGCATGCCGCCACACATTCCGCCCGGCCGCGTGGCCGGTCTGCCGGTGACGGCAGCTTTCAGTTTTGCGAAGGCGGCGACCCGGCGTCCGTCGCCGGCGCCGACAAAGACGCGCTCGAAGACTCCGTAGCGGACTCCATCGCGGCGCGGCTCGAAACGGCCTTGGGTTTCTCGACCGGCTTGTCGGCGACGTTGATGCCGACGATCGACAAGACGATCGCGGCATACGCGGCCCCAAAGTGCTCGAGAATCGAGAAGGTACGACCTCCAGGACGACTCATGCGGCTTTCTCCTTTACGCCATCGACATAATCACGGCCGGGCGCCAATTACTGCTGCTGTTGCGGGTTAATCGGTATGCCGCCAGGATGCGTCACGACGTCGCCCATATGCTGTTCCCACAACCCGTTCATCGTCAGCGGATCGGTGTCGCGTATCGACGGATCGCTGCGGGGTTGCTGCAGTTCGTCTGTGCGCAGCGGCCCCCTGGCGCCGCGCGATTCTTGCTGCGGCAAACCCGGACGCGCCGCCGGGATGGTGCCGGGCTCCATGGCGCCGTCGGGGCTGAAACCGCGCACGTCGGGGCCGAAAGGATATTCGCCCGCCGCAGCGGTCGTTTGACCCACGGCGGAAACCGCTGCCACGGCGGCGGCAGCGGCCAGGCACGCGACCAAGGCGCGCCTCGACGCCTCAAGAAAATGAACGTTCATGTTCTGCCTCCATTTTTGCTGGGGGCGTCCCCTGCTTCGCCAGAAGGACGCATCCGCATTGTCGACGCTGGCGCGCCGCGCTTGATGCGAGCCAATGACATCTCGCATCCGTGTTGCAAGAGACAAGATCCGGTTGAGAATGGTTCCCAACTACGGAACCGGATGTCGCTTTGCCGACCGCGGCTTCGAGCCCGTGCCCAGCGCTGCTGGCGCGTCGATGCGGCTCGCCAAGACCGGAACTCGGCACAGGCGCTACTCCTCTAATCGCGCATCAGGACATCGAGGCGGACGCGGCCGGCAGCGCGTTAGTCCCCGGACCTGCGTCGCCGATCACACCGCCGAACCCGCCGCGATGGATGTTCGTCAATAAGGAGGACAACCATGGCAAATATCGCCCGGTTCTCACCGCTGCACACGCGTGCTCATGCTGACGCTGCCGAAGAAGCGGCGCGGCGCACAAGCTTACGGTTCATTGATGGTTCATTGATTTGAGGAGACGGATATGGCTGCGAAAATGAAACACTGGCAAGACCCGGTCAACCTCGTGTTGGGGTTGTGGATGCTCATTTCCCCGTGGGTACTGGGATACCAGGCCGAGTCGGCGGCCCAATCGAACGCGGTGATCGTCGGCGTGGTGATCGCCATCCTGGCTGCGCTCGAACTCTTCCAGGTGACGGCGTGGGAGGAGTGGGTGAACTTCGTGCTTGGCATCTGGCTGCTGATCTCGCCATGGGTGCTGCGCTTCAGCACGATGACTACGCCGATGGCGAACGCGGTAATCATCGGCATTGCGGTGGCGGTGCTCGCGATCTGGGCACTGGGAACGGACAGGGACATCGGCGGCTGGTGGAGTCACCCGACGACGCAATGAGCGTTCAATAGTGCCCGCAGGGCGGAACCGCCGGGCGCGGTTCCGTCTGGATGTTAAGCGGACATTTTCGCCGAAGTGCGCTTCAACAGGGCTTGCCCGCCTGGCAGCCTTTCAGAATCCAGATCGAAATCATGCCGGCGATTTCGTCGGCACGCACGCGTCGTGCCGTACTGAGCACATCGCGGCCGGCTTTCGTCTTGGCATAAGGATCCGCGCCGGCTTCGAGCAAGGCGCGGACGTTGTCGCTGCGCGTAGCGAAAGCGGCGATATGCAGCGCCGTCTGCCCTTCGTTGTCGACGGCATTGATCTTGGCACCCGCGGCGATCAGCGCCTTCAACGGGCCACTGTCCACGTTGAGCGCCGCGTAGTGCAGCGGCGTCGAACCCAGCTGAGTGCGCGCGTCGCGCATCGATGGCTCCGTCCGAAGAATATTCTCGACATCCTGGCGCGTACCCATGCGCGCGGCGTCGTGGATCGGCAATTCGTTCTGCCCAATCGTCGTTTCGGCGCGCACCGATGCGGCAGCGACGAAGACAAGCAGCACAAGGACGAGATGACGGAAGAGATGACGATACGAGCGCGCGAACATTGAATCCCCTTTTCAGTCCATCACAGGAATGTATCATCGCATCCCCGCCGTCGAATTGATCTGGAGAAGTTTTTTGAGTCCCACTCGCCGAAAATTCCTCACCGCGACTGCGGCGTTCGCCGCAGCGCTTTCCGTCAGCGCGCCGCTTGTCGTCGCGGCGCCGAGCGAACTCCTGGCGCGCACGCGGAAACGGCGCGTCGTCATCGTCGGCGGCGGCTGGGGCGGGCTGGCCGCCGCACGCCGCCTGCGCGACCTCGCGCCGGATCTCGAAATCGTGCTGATCGAGCGCAATGCCGAATTCTGGTCTTGCCCGCTCAGCAACAAATGGCTCGCCGGATTCATCGACGAGGCACTGCTTGTCCATGACTACAAACGCGCCGCGGCGGCCTACGGCTACACGTTTGTCCAAGCCGCGGCGACCGAAATCGACCGTGACGCCCGACGCGTCTTGACCGACAAGGGAACTCTCGGCTACGACTGGCTGATTCTCGCCGTCGGCATCCGGAACAACTATGAGGCCTGGTACGGCGACGACTACCGCGCGGCCGCCTACACGCGGGAACATTATCCATGTGCGTACGTGCCGGGCGATGAATTCCGCGCGATCAAACACAAGCTCGATTCGTTTGCGGGAGGCGATCTCGTCATGACGTTGCCGCCGGCGCCTTACCGCTGCCCGCCATCACCCTATGAACGTGCCTGCCTGATCGCCTGGCTGCTGAAGTCGCGGGGCATCAAGGGCAAGCTGACCGTGATCGACCCGAACCCGGCGGCGCTCGCCTTTCAGCGCACCTTCGACGCCTTTCCCGACCAACTCGGCTACTTGCCGCAGAGCGCGATCAAGTCGGTCGATCCATTCAACCGCAAGATCGTCACCGAGTTCGACGAAGTCCGCTTCGACGACGCAATCCTGATGCCGCCGCAGCAGGCAGGCGATCTGGTTCGGCAAGCCGGCTTGCTGGCGCGCGCAGGGCACGACCAAGGCTGGGCCGACCTCGATCCGCTGCATCTTCATGCGCGCGCTGACGAGCGCATCTTTCTCGTCGGCGATCTTGCCGGCAGCGTGTCGCCGCTATTCGGCAGCTACCCGAAGAGCGGCCACATGGCGGCAGCGCTTGGCCGTATCGCCGCCGCGGAAATCGCCGCGCGTGCGCACGACCAGCCACCTCCCCAACTGCTGCCAGAGAGCATCTGCCACGTATTCACGAGTTTCGATCCGCCCGAGACAACGCGTTTCCACACCAGCTATCATCTGCGCGGCGATGGACTGGTCGCCCAAGCGAGCGACCAGAAGCACGACCCCAACCCGCGCGACGAGGATGTGCGCTGGCTGAAGTCGCAGTTCGCCGACTTCCTTGCCGATTAGTGCCGCGCGTAGGTCTTCGTCTGCCCGTCCGGCATGACGAGCAGCGTTTCGTACAACTCGCGCCTGGCCTCGTGCGTGGCGTTGGGATCGAGGATGGTGCAGCCGGTCTGGCAGTTGACCGAATTCGTGCTGTCGCCCTCGAGCCCCGGCGCACCTAACGGCAAGCCAGGAACAGCGAGTCCTCGCGCCATAGGCTTTTCCGCCAATAGCTCGCGGATGTCCTGCGCCGGGACGTGGCCCTCGACGAAATAATCACCAACGCGCGCCGTGACGTTCGATTCGACCTCCTTCGGTACCTTGAAGCGACGCCTGACGGCGTCCATGTCCGTCGTTTCGATGTACTTCACGCGAAAGCCGTTGTTGATCAGGTGTTCGCCCCAGTCGATGCAAGCGAGGCAAAGGCTGGGCATGTAGATTTCGACCAGCGGACCCTTGTCATCGGCCACAACAGTCCCGCTCGTCAGGCACGCCGCCAGAGCGGCAAGCAACAGCTTCTTCATTTCGTTTCCCCGGATCGCTCAACCAACGCCGCGCGGAAGGCCACATCCATCTCCTCGGCGCTCAAGGCGCCCAGCTTGCGGAAGACCACGGTACCCCGTCGATCGAAGACGACAGTGTAAGGCAACGCCGCCGCCGTATCGCCGAGCGCCTGGAGCAAGGGCAGACCGCGCTGCTTGGCGACAAGAATCGGATAGTCGATTTCGTAGGCTTTGACGAAGGCCTGCACCACTTGCGGATTGTCTTCGACGGCGATGCCGACCAGGTCGACGCCGCGCGGTTTGAAGCGCAGCTGATGCGCCGACAACTGAGGAATCTCGGTGCGGCAAGGTGCGCACCAGCGCGCCCAGAAATTGACGACCAGCGGCTTGCCGCGCAATCGCGCCAGCGGTGCCGGTGCACCGTCGAGCCCAACGAACGCGTCGCCAAAGAAGACATCGCCCTCTGCCATCGCATTCATGGTCAAGAGAAACAGCGCAAGAAGCACGGCGCCCGACGTCCATCGGGGCCTGCCCGGAAACGACGGCACCTTGGTCACCCGGTGTCGTGCGGCTGCGTAAACGATGCTCATACTTTGGCTGCTTCACTTTCCAAAACCGTGGCCGCGATGATACTCACCGGCATCCGAAAAAGGCAGGGGCAATGTCGCGCGACACGAGGAACTGATGCTGGAGAGGCATTGCATTATCATTGGCGCACCGGCGGCTTGGCGTATGCCGCGTGCAAGCTGCGGTAGTACAACCAAATTTCTGACTGGAGGTCGAGCATGTCGCCCCGCCTGCCTTCCCTCAAAACCCTGGCGATATCGGTTGCCGGGCTTGTTGTCGCCTACCTGCTGTTCGGCTGGTTAGCCCTGCCGCGGATACTCCAATACGAGGCGGAGAAATACATCGCCGAAAAGACGGGTCACCGCCTTACCCTCGATCAGCCCGAGTTCAACCCGTTCGATCTGCGCCTGCGCCTGGCCAATCTGCATCTGGAGGAGCCGGACGGCAAGCCGCTGCTGGCCTTTCGCGAATTGGAGGTGGATCTTTCCGCTGCCAGCCTCTACCGCCGCGCCTTCGTCTTCGACGGCATCCGCTTGCAGGAACCGCAGGCCACCGTCGTGCTGCGGCCGGATGGACGCCTCAACTGGTCGCCCCTGATCGACGCCCTGAAAGGCAAGGAGGAGAAGCCGGAATCGCCGCTGCCTCGATTGGACATCCGCAAGTTCGTTTTGGCCGGCGGCCGGATCGACTTCTCCGACGAGCAGGCTGCCTTCGCCACCCGCATCGCGCCGGTGGAGGTGGAGCTCAGCGACGTGTCCACCTTGCCCGACGCCCAGGGACGCTACAAGATCGCCGCCCGAACCGCTTTCGGCGCCAACGTGATTTGGCAGGCTGAAGGCGCGGTCAATCCTTTGTCCCTGGCAGGCAATGTGACCGTCGATAACCTGGACTTGGCCGGCCTGGCTCCCTATCTCAAGGAGGTGCTGCCGATGGCCCCGCCAACGGGCGTCGCCTCTCTCAGTACCGGATATCGGCTCACCTATGCCGGCGGCAAGGTGGACCTGGCGCTGAACGATCTTGCCGCAGGACTGAAGGACCTGCGGCTCCAGTTCGCTCACGGCCCGACACTGACGGTGGGCGACATCGAAGCGAAGAACGGCCGCTTCGACCTCGGGCGCAAGAGCCTTGCCGTCGGCAGCCTCTCCCTCACCAAGAGTGGAATCGAATTGCCTCGCCCCGCCGGCGGGGCGGCCAGGCCCCTGCAAATGGATGCGCTGACCATCGACGACCTGCAGGCCGACCTCGCCGCGCGCATCGCGACCATCGGCCGCATCGCCTTGAAGGACGGCCAACTGAAGGCGACGCGCAATGCCCAAGGGCACATTGACCTCGTCGACGCCTTGCAGGCCTTTCCTCGCCAGGCCGTCAATTCGCCTGCCGCAACGCCGGCGTCGCCGACCCGGCCGCCCTGGCATTTCAAAGCCGGCAAGCTGGAGCTGGCCGGGTTTTCAGCCACGCTCCGGGACGAGGCCGTGACGCCGGCGGCCGACCTCGCCATCGATGACATTGTCATCGCCGTCGACAATGTCAGCGACGACTTGAAAGCGTCCCTGCCGGTCCGTGCCGCTTTCCGCGCGAGAACCGGCGGCAGTTTCGAGGCGGTCGGCCAAGTCGTGCCGGCCGAGCCCTCCGCGGACCTGCAGTTGAAGCTCACCGATCTGGCCCTGAAACCCGCCCAGCCCTACCTGGCCTCGGTGGTCAGGCTGACGCTGGCGGGCGGCAAGCTGTCGATGCAGGGGCGGGCCGGCTACGGCAAGGGTGGTCCAAGCTTCAAGGGCGGCTTCGCCTTGAGCGACCTGCGCCTCGACGAAACCGACACGGGCAAGCGTTTCCTGCTCTGGAAGTCGCTCTCCACCCACGACCTGGAGGCGAACGCGCAGAAGGTGGCAGTGGGCAGGCTCGACCTGGTCGGCGTCGACACGAGCTTGCTCATCGCCAAAGACAAGTCGGTCAACATCGCGCGTATCCTGCGCCGGAGCGAACCCGCCGCCGCGGCGACGGCTCCCGCTCCCGCCGTCTCCCCTGCAGGAAAATCGACGCCGGCCTTCCAGGCGAACGTCGGTCGCCTGCGGGTGATCAACGGCGAATTGGACTTCGCCGACCAGTCCCTCACGCTGCCCTTCGGCACCCGCATCCACCACCTTCGCGGCACCGTCAACGGGCTCTCGTCGCGGCCCGGCGCGCCCGGCCAACTGGAGTTGGAAGGGCAGGTGGACGACTATGGCCTGGCGCGGGCCGTGGGGCAGATCGACCTGTTCGACCCCACCCATTTCACCGATATCAAGGTGGTGTTCCGCAACGTCGAGATGACGCGGCTGACGCCCTACGCGGCCACTTTCGCCGGACGCAAGATCAATTCCGGCAAACTGTCCCTAGACCTCGAGTACAAGTTCGACAAGCGCCAGATGCAGGGCCAGAACCAGGTCATCATGGACCAGCTGACGCTGGGCGAGCGGGTTGAAAGCCCGGAGGCCAAGAACCTGCCCCTGGACCTGGCGATTGCGATTCTTCAGGATTCCGACGGCCGCATCGAACTCGGCCTGCCCGTCTCCGGCAGCCTGGACGATCCGCAGTTCAGCTTCGGGCAGATTGTCTGGAAGGCCATCGTCAACGTGCTGACCAAGATCGCCACCGCGCCGTTCCGGGCGCTCGCTTCGCTGTTCGGCGGGAGCGAGAAGTTCGAAAACATCGCCTTCGAGGCCGGCAGCGTCCGACTGACGCCGCCGGAACGCGAGAAGCTGGTGCATCTCGCGGCTGTCCTGAACAAGCGGCCCGGCTTGGCGTTGACGGTGCACGGCGTCTATGCCGACGCGGACCGGGTCGCCCTCCAGGACCGGCAGCTACGCCGCGCCGTGGCCGAGCGGGCAGGCCAGCATCCTGAAGAAGGCGAAGACCCCGGTCCGCTGTCGACCCAGGATCCCAAGGTTCAGTCCGCCCTGGAAAGCCTTTTCGCCGACCGGCTCGGCGGCGGCGAATTGGCGGCCCTCAAAGAGGGCTTCCGCCAAGCCAACCCGGGCCAGTTGAAGGAAGGGGTTGCCGGCAAGATGATATCGCGGCTGACGGGCCTGTTCCGCGAGAAGAGAACGCTGAGTTCGAACGAGGTCACGCAGCTGAAGGGTGCCGACTTCTACGCCGTCCTCTTCGAGCGCTTGCGCGAGCGCGAGGCGGTGGCCGATGACAAGCTCGTGGCCCTGGCCAAAGCCCGCGGCGAGAATGCGGCGGCGGCTCTGCGACAAGCCGGTGCGCCCGCGGACCGCATGGCGCTCGATGCACCGGAGAAGGTAGAAGCCACGGGCCGCGATGTACCCGTGAAGCTCGTGTTGGGTCCGGCAGCCAAGACGACTTCCCCCGCGGCCTCCGCAAACGGACATGAGGGGTCGCTACCGCCTACACAATAGGGAATTCGCCTTGGCGATATTGCACGTCGGATAGCAGACGTAGCATCTCTTTCCGGACTACGGCGTAGCACTCGCAGGCGCGCGTTTCGAGTCCCGACCGGTCCAGTACCGAAATATGGCCGCGCCGGTAGCGAATGAAGCCAGCCTGCTGCAGATTCCCGGCGGCCTCGGTAATGCCTTCGCGGCGAACGCCGAGCATGCTGGCGACCAACTCCTGGGTCATGACCAAGTCGTTCGACGGCATGCGATCGAGTGTCAGCAACAGCCAGCGGCACAGCTGCTGCTCCACGGAATGGTGCCGCATGCAGGCCGCGGTCTGCGCCATCTGCGTTAGCAACGCCTGGGTGTAGCGCAGCAATAGCCGCTGCATCATGCCGGCGCGATCGAATTCCTGCTTCAGCAGGCGGCGCTCCAACCGATAGGCGTGGCCCGCCGTCTGCACCACGGCCGAACTGGGTGTGGTGTCGCCGCCCATGAACAAGGAAATGCCGACCATGCCTTCGTTGCCCACGCCGGCGGATTCGGCCGATGCGCCCGACTCCATGACGTAGTGGAGCGAGACGATGGCGGTGGTGGGGAAATAGGCGTGCTGCAGCTGGGTGTCGGGTTCGTAGAGCATTTTGCCGAGCGGCAGCGGCACCAGATCCAGATGCTCGGCGATGGACGCGAAGTCCGCCGTCGGCAAGGCGGCGAGAAGATGATTCTGGCTCGGGCTATCGGGCTGTGGCATCTAATTCTTCGCCGTCAGTTCGACGCCGATGCCGCGGTAGCCGATGAAGCGGCCGGACTGGTTGAACATCGGCTCCCCGCTGACCTGGAATTGTTGTCGCGAGCCATCGGTCTTGGCGCGGGTGAAGACGAAATCCAGGAACGGCTGCCGCGCCGCAATCGCGGCCTGCAACAGCGTCCGCTCCGCCTCGTTCCAGCCTTCTGTCCGAACGTCGCCGGCATCGACTGCCAGGGTGTCGACCGTGATGCCGAGCATTTCGAGCACCGGGCCGGACACCTTGGTGAAGTTCATGTCTTCGTCCTGCTCCCAGTACCAGTCCGAGGCCAGTTCGGTCAGGCTGCGGTAGCGCGCTTCGCTTTCGCGCAGTTCCGCGGTCCGCTCCTGCACCGTTTGCTCCAGCCGCTTGTTGTAATCGTCGAGGCTCTTGTACAGCAGCCGCACTTCCAGCATGTTGTGGATGCGCGTCCTGACCTCGACGAGGTCGAACGGCTTGCTGATGAAGTCCTTGGCACCGGCTTGCAGCGCGCGCAATTTGTGGCCGGGCTGCGCGGTGATCACCAGCACCGGAAGATAGGCGTCCGCGGGGTTGGCCTTGAGGCCTTCCATCACCTGGAATCCATCCATGCCGGGCATCTGCAGATCGAGCAGAATCAGGTCGTAGCAATTCTTGCGATGCAGGGCGCAGACCTCTTGCGGATCCATGGTCGACGCGACATTGACGTAGCCGGCATCGCGCAGCAGTTGTTCGAGCAGGATCACATTCGATTCCTGATCATCGACGATCAGGATGCGGGCATTGAGGATGTCGCGTTCGGCAAGCATCATGCTGGGGCCCTCTTGGTGGTGCGGCCCGCTGCCGCCGACGAAGCCTTCAAGGCCACCTCCAGCGTATCCATGAACTGGGCGACCTTGATCGGCTTCGTGAGATAGTCGAAAAATCCGGCCTGGAGCGCTTTCTCGATATCGTGGGGCACGGCGTTGGCGCTCAGCGCGATGATGGGGATATGGGCGGTCGATGGATCGGCGTGCAGGATCTTCATGGCATCGAGCCCGCTGATGCCGGGCAGGTTGATGTCCATCAGGATCACCTCCGGCCGATAGACGCGCGCAAACTCGATGCCGAGATTGCCATCCGCCGCCGACAGCAGGCGCAGGTCAGGGCGGCGGGCGATGAGCTGCTCGACCAGTTCCAGGTTGGCTGGATTGTCTTCGACATAGAGCACGGTGCGCAGCGGCGTGCCTTCGGGCAGCTGCGGCCGCTCCAGCGCCGCCTGCTCGACCTCCTCAATCGCCAGCAGCGGCACCGTCGTCAGGCCCAGTTCGAACCAGAACACGCTGCCGACGCCGACGCTGCTGTCCGCGCCGATGCTGCCCCCCATCAGCTCCACCAGCCGCTTGGTCACCACTAGTCCGATGCCGGTGCCTTCCTCCGCGCCGGCTTCCTTGCCGATGCGGTTGAACGGCTGGAACAGCTGCGCCAGCTGCTCGGGCGCCAGGCCTTTGCCGGTGTCCCGGACGCTGATGCGGATCGACTCCGCGCTGCTGGGGTGGTACTCCACCACGACGGAGCCTTCCGGCCGGTTGTACTTGATGGCGTTGAACAGCAGGTTGATCAGCACCTGCTTGACCCGCGTGCGGTCGGCGCTGACGAAGTAGGGGACTTCGAAGCGCGGGAAGGTCATGACGATGCCGCGCTTCTGTGCCTGCGGCTCGATCATGGCGCGGCACTCGAGCATGATCTCCACCAGCGAGACCGGCTCATGCGACAGCGTCGCCTTGCCGGATTCGATCAGCGCCAGATCGAGGATTTCGTTGATCAGTTCCAGCAGGTACCAGCCGGCCTTGAGGATCTGGTCGAGGTTGCGCTTCTGGGCGGGCGTCGGCTGCGGCGAACCCGATTCGATGAGCTGGGCGAAGCCGAGAATCGCGTTGAGCGGCGTGCGCAATTCATGGCTCATGCTGGACAGAAAATCCGATTTCGCCAGGTTGGCTGTTTCCGCCACGGACTTGGCGCTCTCCAGTTCGGCGTTCTTGTCGAGCAGCACCTGATCGAGCAGCGCCCGCTCGGCTTCGACCCGCTTGCGCGCGGTATTGTCGGTGCCGATCAACAGGTAGCCGATGATGGCATTCTGGGCGTCGCGCAACGCGGTGACCGACACGACGGCCGGGAAGCGGCTGCCGTCCTTGCGGATATAGGTCAGCTCGTAGATGTCCTCGATGCCGCGCGAGGCCTTGAACACCAGGGCCTCGAAGCCCGGCGCGATCGGCGTCGAGAGTTCGACGCTCAATGCCTCGGCGCGCGCGACCACTTCCTGCGGATCGGAAATCTCGGCCGGCGTGATCTTGTTCACCACTTCGGCGGCCGCATAGCCGAGCATGCGCTCGGCGCCGACGTTGAAGATCTGGATCACGCCCCTGGCGTCGGTGGCGATGCTCGAGAAGTTTGCGCTGTTGAAAATCGCATTCTGCAGGGCCCCGGCCTTGAGCAGCGCTTCTTCCGCCGGCGTCGCGTCCGGGGCTTCCTTGCTGTCCTGAACCATGGCGTTGGCCTGCCCCCTCCGAAACCCGCGCGGATGCCCGCTGTCGAGAGCCAGCTTGCGGAGTCGCCGGGTTTCGCGAAACGACAGCGACAGCAGAAGGGTGATGCCGATGACGGCGAAGACGAGGTAGGTCAAGAGAAGGGTGCCGTGTGCCTGCAATGAACATTCATGGCCGGTGTCCCTGAAAACCTGAGACGGAACCCGGAACTGGAGGCCGGCGCGAATCACCGGTCGGCGAAGCGACCGAGACAATGACGGCCTGTCCAAAGGCCCTCGGTGTGCTGACGTACGCAAGTCGGTCCATGGTATCCGGCTTTACCGGTCTCGGGGCTGCCACGTTAAACCCGCCATGGCCCGTACAAGTGAAGTCCGCTCGGTTGCGCTTCGCCCTGCCCATTCGGATTGCCTCGCTATGGAATGTGACGCCCAGTATCGACTCGGTCGAGCGGCCGCTCTGTGCGTTGGCGAACAATGCGCCGATCGATTTTCAGGGCCTTATGTGCCCTGGCGAACGGAGCGTTGCGGGAACAATCGCAACAATGGGTCTCCGCATGGCTCGTCCCCGGATTTGCCGGAGCGCGAGAAGTAATGCCCACCTGGAGAAGAACATGAAACTAAGCGACCATCAATTCACGAACGCCAGCCTCCGCCTGATCGCGGCGGCAGCGCTGGCCACCACCCTCGCGTTCGCGCCGGCGGTGGTATTCGCCGCCGACAAGGATGCTCACGAGGATCGCGCCGAACTGCGCATCAAGCACATGCATGCCATGCTCAAGATCACGCCGACCCAGGAGGAGCAGTGGGCAAAGGTCGCGGAAACGATGCGCGACAATGCGAAGACCATGGACGGACTTACCCAGGCGCGAGCCGATCATGCCAAGGAGATGACTGCCGTCGACGATCTCAAGTCCTACGGCGAAATCGCCGAGGCCCATGCGGACGGACTCAGGAAGCTGACCCCGGCGTTCGCCAGCCTCTACGCCGGCATGTCGGATGCACAGAAGCTCGAAGCGGACAGCGTCTTCCGTCGCGGCGATTCCGCGCGCAAGAACCATAAGCACGGCAACGCGCCGACGAACAAGTAGCCATGAGTGCGCTTGAGGCAGGTGCCGACGAGCGCGCGCCAAGGTTCGCAATCGCACCACGCATTTCAGGAAAGGGAATCACAATGGAATCGTCAATATCACCGGCCCGGCGCTTCATGGCAACGGGCGGCAAGGCGCTCATGGCACTGGCCTTCGCCTCGGCGATCAGCGGCATGGCGATGTCGCCGGCGCTCGCCAGGGACGAGGGACACGACGGCAACAACAGGAACAACGATCATCGCCGCTACGAGTGGCATGGCGATCGCGATGGTCGCGGGCACCGGCCTGAATATCGGCGCCCGTATGCATACGCGCAACCGGTCTATGTTCCGCCGCCCGTGTACTACGAGCCGAGGCAGTCTCCCGGCATCAGCCTGTTCCTTCCGCTCGACCTTCGTCGCTAGGTCATTGCGTTTATCATGAGATCGGCGGCTGGCTCGGCCGCCGATGCCGTGACGGAGTGAATCAATGATTTCTGGTTCCGGATATGCAATACGGACAAGCGCCGTCCTGGCGTTGTCCTTGTCACTGACGGCGGCTGCCGCGGCAGCGGGTCTGGATGCGCCCGGCCTGGCGGCGACGATACCCGAGGCCACCGGCGGCGCCGGCCTGGGCGCGGCCGTGCGCATGGAGAACTCGCTCTATCGGGGAGGCGGGACGCGCAACGACCTGGTACCGATTTACGTGTACGAGGGCAAGCGCGTTTTTCTCGAAGCCTATCGGCTCGGCCTGAAACTCGATGAAACGCCGGAGTCGCGCTTCGATGCATTCGTCAGCTATCGGTTCGAGGGCTTCCCGTACGACCGCGTTCCGGCCAGCCTGGCCGGCATGACCAATCGCGGCACCGGCGTGGATCTGGGCTTGGGCTATCAGCGGCAGCGGCCGTGGGGCACGCTTTTCGGCGAAGTCCTGCATGATGCGGCTGCCGGATCGAGCGGCAGCGAAATTCGGGTTGGCTACCGCTACGACTGGAAAATCGGCAAGCTGCAGCTGCAGCCCCAGATCGCGCTCGCCGCACGCGACGCCAAGCTGAACAATTACTACTATGGCGTGCGCCCGGCCGAAGCGACGGCGGCGCGCCCGGCGTACGAGCCGGGCAGCGGCATCAATGGCGAACTCGGACTGTCCGCCGTATACCGGCTCTCGGAGCGCTGGCGGCTGCTCGGCGGTCTCTCCGCCACGCGCTGGTCGTCCGGCGTGCGCGCCAGTCCGATCGTCGAGGATCGCACCCAGCTTGCCGCCCAGCTCGGCCTCGCCTACGACTTCTCGCCCAGCCACGAAGCCTGGCCCGAAGGCCGGCCGCTGATCGTCAAGGTGCTGTACGGCAAGTCGAGCGATTGCGATGTCGCCAAGGTGATGCTGCTCAAGTGCTTCTCGACCGACACGGCGGACCAGACCCGCATCACGTCGATTGAACTCGGGCGCCCGTTCATCGAGCGCGTGAACGGTTGGCCGCTTGATTTTGTCGGCTACGTCGGCATCCTCAATCACAACGAGCGCGGCCTGCAGCAGGACGCCTTGCAAGTCGACGCCTACATGAAGGCCTACTACTATGGCTTTCCGTGGAGCGAGCGCGTGCGGACGCGCCTGGGCTTCGGCGCTGGCGTCTCCTACGCGCAGCGCGTGCCGTTCGTCGAAATGCGCGACCAGTTGGCGCGCGGACGCAGCAGTTCGAGACTGCTCAACTATCTCGACCCCAGCATCGACGTCAGCCTCGGCGATCTGATCGGCGTCAGGGCCATGCGCGACGCTTACGTCGGCCTCGGCGTGTCGCACCGCTCGGGCATCTTCGGCACCTCGCGCATGCTCGGCAATGTGAATGGCGGATCGAACTACATCTATTCGTATCTGGAGTGGCGAATGTAGCGGTGGATGACTCCGCAGTTCGATTCTCCAGTAATGAATGGAACGGGTTACAGCGGGCGCCGTCCGCTAATGACGCGGAGCAGCACGACGACGATGGCAATCACCAACAAGACGTGGATAAAGCCGCCGATGGTGTAGGAAGTGACCAAGCCAAGCAGCCACAAGATGATCAATACAACAGCGATCGTATACAGCATGGAAATTGTCCTTTCGTCCTGGCAAGCCCGGCTACCGATCGGCCCGCTTCGAGCGACCTCGTCGCGTGGACCGGACCGCTTGCCATGGGAACATGGTGGTCCTTTTAAGGCGGCGCCTCGGTGCGCTGGCGAACATGGGCACGTCGGTCCCACCTGACATAAGCGATGGTGAACGCGACAAGCAGCACGCTCAGAACAGCCAGGAAGTACATGGCTTCGGGCAGGAAGCTCCTGAAGATGTCCTGGGCAACGTAATTTGCCGACCAGATCCCGAGCGCAATGATCTGTCCGAACGCGATAAGCATGTCCATGGCTTATCCGGCGCCGTCGACGTCAGGCAAAGACGACTTGCTGCAGCAGAGAGTCTTCCTTCGATTCACAATTCGCAGCTCCGGGCAGCACAGATTGCAGAACTCGGTCGCGCGGAGGGTTTCGCCGCAGGACCGGGCAGCTGGAACACATCGTTATTGGGGCGCCCGCGAATCGAGTTCCGCCGCCGAGACTTTCTCTTTGCCCTTGATCTCGGCAACGCAAACATCGTTCGCATTGCCTGACAACGAGGCACATGCCGCCTTGCCGGACTTGTACTCGGCGGAAATCCTGTCCTGTTGGCTCTCGAAGTCGCTCTTCGACATGCCTTGCGCCATCGCGCCGGCGCTGAAGGCGAGGCCCATGGCAAGGGCCATGGCATTGATGTTGAACTTGTTCATGATCGTTCCTTCCTGTGATGAGTTTGGGCGTGATGCATCGGCTAGCGATTTTCGGCGCCGGCCGATCAGGCGTATGGCTTCAACGAACGGTCTGGGTGCCGACGATCTCGACGTCGACGCGGCGGTCGGGTTGCAGGCAGGCGATCACCTTGGCGCTCTTCGCGCCGGTGCAATCGCCGGCTTTCGTCACCGGCTGCATCTCGCCCTTGCCGTCTGTCTGAATGCGGTTCGCCTCGATGCCTTTGCCCAGGAGATAGGTCTTGACCGCCGCCGCACGTTGCTGCGACAGCCGCTGGTTGTATGCTTCCGAGCCGAAGCGGTCGGCATGACCGACAGCCAGGATCACTTCGGGGCTGATGTCCTTTGTCTTGTCGATGAACTCATCCAGCGCCTGCCGCCCCGCGGGACGCAGCGTAGCCTTGTCGAAATCGAACAGCGTATCGGCGTCCAGCGTCACGCGTTGGCTTGCGGGTTTGGGCGCTGGTTGCGGCACCGCAACTGCAGCCATTTTCGGCGCGGGCTCGACCTTTGCGACCGGCGCCGGGACGAAATCCGGATCGCATTCGGCGGTGGGCGCCGGCGCAGGTCCGAAACCGCTGTGCCAGCAGAGCCCGAAGCCGCTTTTCACGACCGTGCCGCGCTGGTCAGTCAGGTATTGCCTCTCCTTGGGGTCGCTTTCGGCCCGTGCCGCACTCGCTGCCATGCCGACTACCAAGGCGCACGAAATCGCCAGGGTCATTTGCTTCTTGATCAATGCGGTGGTCATGTTGTTTTTCCGATCATGGTTGGGTCAATTTCCGCCTTTGCAGTAATTCGACTGTCGGCAAAGCGGCGAGATACCGACAGTCAAAGAAGTCATCCTCTCCCGGATCGCAGATGTGCTCTGTTCGCCAAGGCACATTGCGCGTCAATCGGCGGTTCGGCTTGCATCCTCGATGAGTACCATGCGCTCGCCGCGTCGCCAGCGAACCGAATTTGCCGCCACGAATATGCGCTCCGATCCGTCTCGCATGCGCACGGTGACTTCGCGAATCGGCTGCGCGACTGCCGATGTCCCGATCTCCCGCGTAGACGCCACGACGCCGCATTCCGCACACTTGACTCGACTGCGCTTGCCGGGGATTTGCAGCCCGGTGCCGCGGTCGGGCACGGCGACGATGCTTGCCATGTCGATGGCCGGCGGCTGCCTGGCCGTGAAGGCGTAAATGCTGGTCGTGGCGATCATCAGCATCGCAGTGCAGCCGATCAGCAGTAGGGGGTATGCCGTTTCATCAGGCCGTCTCGTTGTCATTTCGCTATCTTTGGAATGGTTAGGCACTGCGGCTAGTCTTCCCGCCGCGCACGATGGCGTCTGTGCGCTGGCGCTCGCAGCGTGCCCATCCGTCATGGCGGCGCGCAGATCGGGCCGCGCCGCGTTTTGTGGCGCTATGTGTGGCAACGAACAGAGACCGTTCGGAGGAAGCCGGATGATGCCTGCTCCCTCACCTCCAAAAGAATGGACTAAATCATGAAGACCACGCTTGCTACCACCTGCCTCATCATCGGCACCCTGCTGGCGCCTGTTGCGGCTTATGCTGCCGATTCCGACTCCGACCGCAGCCACCCGCTGACCTTCGTCAAGGACTCGGTAATCACGACCAAGATCAAGGCCAAGCTGGCCGACGAAAAGATGAGCAGCCTCGTGCACGTCAAGGTCGATACCAACCGCAAGGGTGCGGTCGTGTTGACCGGAACGGTCGAGACCGGAGAAGCCGCCGACAAGGCTTATGCCCTGGCGCGCGACACCGAAGGCGTCACGTCGGTCAAGAGCAGCATTCAAGTCAAGAAGGACAACTAGGCGTTTGCCGCAGGGCAGATCCGCGACAAATCCGTTTGCGCCTGCGCTGGCCGACTTCGGTTCCAAGAGAACCGGGTCGGCCTTTTCTTCAGTACGTACGAAGGCGCGCCAGTTCTTCGCGCAGCCATAGGCCGCTCGCGATCGATGGAGCGCCAGTACATTTCACGCCGTACGGCTGCCCGCTGAAACTGCTTGCGGTGGCGGCCTTTTCAATGAAGTCTTCGGCGGTAGCGATCTGGTTCCGCGTCACCAGATACTTGTACTTTTCGCGCAGGTGCGCCTGCGCCGCTTTTGAGTCGTACGCGCTGCCGTTGCGATAGAACGCGCATCCGGACCCTTCGACATAGCCGAGCAGGAAATTTATTTCGAGTTGCGCTGCCGGGAGAGGCTCGGCGCGCGCAACGGCCATCCACATGAGTCCGAGCAGCAGTGCCGCGCGACGTAGCGGGTGCCGCGTCACAACTCGCTATCCAGCGGCAGCAGCGAGAGGATATTGACCTTGACTCTTTGCCACTCGCTGCGAGCCGGTTCCTCGGTGTACTCGACGGCAGCGCCTTCTTCCCGGGTGTTCCAGATCAGGCTTGGCGCGCGCTCCCCGTCCTTTGAACGCAGCGTCAACCGGTATGAATTGACTGGCTGCACCATGGCGTCGAAACGCGCGGCGACCTGTTGCGCCAATTCTGGGCTATCGATGATGAGGCCGATCTCGGTATTGAGATGCATCGAACGCTGATCGAAATTCATGGAACCGATGAACAGTCTTTGGCGATCGAAGACGAACAACTTCGCATGCAGCGAATAATTTCCATAACGCGACATGGCCTTGGTTTCACCGCTGCCTCTGGCATTGCCCAGCAGCGAGCGGATCTCGTAGAGCTCGACGCCGTTCTCGAGCAGCGGCACCCGGTAACGCATGTAGCCGGACTGCGCCAGGAGGACCGTCGAGGATTCGAGCGAACTGGTCAGCAGGCGAACGCGTACGTTGCGTTGGCGCAGGCTCTTGATTAGCTGCATGCCATCCGCGCCCGGTATCAGGTAAGGCGTGACCATGAGCAATTCCGACTGCACCGCAAGCGTGGCGTCGGCCACTGCTCGCTGCATCAGCTTGCCGACTCTGGTGCCGTTCTCCACGCTTTTCTTGTCCGGGCTGTCGCACACCACCTGCGCATGCGCCCAGACCAGCGGCAGGCGGCCGGACAGCATGCTGTTGAACGGCTCGCCGCTGGCTACGCGAATAGCATAGCCGGCGCCGTCCGCCTTCAGCTCCTGCCGGTGATCGCGCAGTTCTTCCCGGTCTTCAGCCAAGGCGGCCCGCGACGGCATCCCGCCGGACAGCGCTTCGACCGGAATCGAAAAGCCGCTGTTCCAATACTCGTCGAACGTCGCCGAGAGCTTCCGGGCAATCGGACCGGCGGCAAGGACGTCATCGTCGGCGAGTTGGGAGGCGGGATCGATCTGAAAATATTGGTCGCCGATGTTGCGGCCGCCGATAAGAGCCACGGCATTGTCCACGACCAGCAGCTTGTTGTGCATTCTGTAGTCGAGCCGCGATGCGTTTAACGCAAATTCAGCGGCGCGGAGAAATTCGGCATGGCCGCGGTACGCGAACGGGTTGAAGATCCGAACCTCGACTGAAGCATGGGCTTCGAGCGTCCTGATCTGCTCGTCGCCGCCCACAGTTTCGCCATCGTCGACCAGGATGCGCACGCGTACGCCGCGATCGGCCGCATGCAGGACCGCCTCGGTCAGCAGCCGGCCGGTTTCGTCGCCACGGAAAATGAAATACTGCAGATCGAGTGTGCGCTCTGCGGCATTGATCATTTGCATTCGCGTCAGGAAGCCGTCGGCACCGACGGGAATGATGCGAAATCCCGAGTTGCCGTCATGCTCGCGCGCCGCTTTTCCAAACTGCCGGCCCAGCCGGGACTCCTCGGGATGAGTCAGCGCCGGGGAACTCGACTTCGCAAAGCCGGAGCCCGGCGGCAGCGATGCGCAGCCGCCGAGGACGGCCACCATCAGAATGAATAAGAAAGTGTTGAAGCGAGCCATCATTGCCGTTCTCCTGCAAAACTGGACGGCCCCGAAGGGCCGCTGGTCTCTGCCGTCGAGTTCAAGCCTTCGGCTCGCCCCATTCATTGACGATCACGGTGCGCCCCGGCGGAGCGGTCATCTGCATGCGATGCTCGCGACCGCGAAAGTCGTAGGTGACATCCCAGTAGTCAGGACTAGCCTGGCTGGGCGTTTCGGCGCAGCGCTGGACGTCCTGGGTGCGCCCGCCGCCGTCGCGGCCGACGTTGGCGCCCACCGCTGCCCCGGCGACAGCGCCGCCGACGGTGGCGACGTCGTTGCCGCGCCCGCCGCCGACCTGGTGGCCGAGTATGCCGCCAATGACGGCGCCGGCAATCGCACCGGGAACATTGGCGCCGCCGCGCTCGCCGGCGACCGCTTCGTGCTCGATCCAGCATCGTTGCTGCGGCGGCCCGATCACGGCATGAACCGACGTGATGTTCGCTTCGAACAGCGGCTCATCGTGGCGCCGCCCTGCGCGGTAGACGCCATCTGGCGCCGGCGCAAAGCGACGGTCCTCGATGCGCTCGTCGCGGCCCACGTCGCGCACCGATGAGATGCGGTCATTCAGCCCCAATGCGGCCAGCGACGGATAGCGGCCGGCGCGCAAGACGACGCAGCGACCGCTGAAGCGTGCGTTTTCGCAAACCTCCCAACGCTCGCCGCGCACCACGACTGACGAGGCCCGGTCGTTGAAGCCGTGGCGCTCCAAGTCGCTGACCCGCGTCTCCGTCGTAAACGACCGGCCTTCGAAGCCCTCACCCTCGTAGATGGTGACCTGGGCAGCCGCGTGCGTGGCAACGGCAAGCCCGGCCACCATCAGCGTCCTTCTGAAAATTGCGTTCATCGATCTCTCCGGTAAGTAGTCGCGAAACCATTATTTCCACTACTTGCGGAACGATCTGTTCGCCAGCACACCTACTTGGTGTGGGCGATGGTGCGGCAACGCACCGAACCGCTCGTACCACATCGGATAGGGTGTCGATTCGGGTGAGCGCCGCGGACTCGATACGCGTCGCTTCTATGTACTGGCAAGATTCGTAGCCTGGAGGACGATATGCAGCTAATCACCATTTTCGCGATGCTGGTCGCAGCGGGGGGCGTGACCTTTGCGCTACAGAACAACGTTCCCGTTGCCCTGACCTTTCTTCTGTGGCGCTTCGACAGCTCGCTCGCCATGGTGGTGCTGTTGGCCCTTGCGGTCGGCGGCTTCATCGTGGCCCTGGTGTCAACGCCTTCGACCCTGCGGCGGCAATGGGCGCTGGCCCGACAGACCGCGCGCATCGCGGCACTGGAAAAAACCTGCGGCGCGCAGCGGGAAACCATCGCCGCCCTGGAAGGGCGTCTTGCCGCTGCTGTCGCGACCACGGTCGTCGAGCGTCCCTACCTGGGCCTCAAGCAAATCATCGCGCGTATAGGCGACGGCGAAAAACGAGCCCCTCCCGCGGATGTCTAGCCTGATGGGAAACGGCGGTGCACGAGTCGAGCGCACGCCGGTCGCCTTCTCATGCCTTGGGGACCCGCAATCGGCTGATCATCGGCGAGCCCGAAAGACAACGCAGTCGGATATGACACGACATGGCGCGCCGGCAGTGGAACTCCAAATTTCAAGCGACATGGTTTAAATAATTCGCTGGCTATTCCTTAGGGACGGCGCATTCTAGTTGGGTTACCGGTTAGGTCAGACCGCTACCAAAGGGGTTCCAGCATCCGCTGACGCCGCCTACCAGGAGTACTGCCATGAGCAAAGCGCAGAAGAGCAACAAGGAAGCAAAGAAGCAATCCCTTCTTAGTCCCAAGGAAAAGAAGGCTGCAAAGCAGGTCAAGAAACACGCCGGCGATATCGTTCCACTGGTTGTCCGCTAATTCCCATCGTCTGGGCAGCGGAGCCAGTCCGCGTTTTCGGTCAGTGGAGTTGCCGCTGACTTGGACGCGCGCATGACGTTCGGGGCGGCCCTGGAGCGATGGACGACGGCATGGCGCCGCCGCCCCTGGCCAACGGCCTCGCGCCACGAGGAACCGCCACTGCGATCGGAGCTGTTCAGCGCCGACCAGATGGCTCAGCACGGCTATGCGCTGGCGGCCTCCCATCACCTTTCTGCGGGACGCGCGCCGGATCTCCTGCTGGCCCGCCTCGCCGCAAACGAAGCGGCCCTGGTCGGCGTCTGCGAATTGCTCACGGCGGAGGCCACGGCAAAGCGCCGCATCACGCCGGCCGGCGAGTGGCTGCTCGACAATTTCTACCTCATCGAAGAACACATCCGCACCGCGGAGCGCCACCTGCCCAAAGGCTACAGCCGCGAGCTCCCGCGCCTGGCGCGCGGCCCGTCCGCCGGGCGTCCACGTGTCTACGACATCGCGCTGGAAACCATCGCGCACGGCGACGGCCGCATCGACACGGAAAGCCTGAGCCGTTTCGTGGCCGCGTACCAGACGGTCAACGCTCTCACGCTCGGCGAACTTTGGGCGATCCCCATCATGCTGCGGCTGGCGGCGATCGAGAACCTCCGCCGCGTCGCCAAGCTCATCGCCAAGGACTGGGCCGAGAGAAACCTGGCGGACGCCTGGGCGAGCCAGATGACCGAGACCGCCGACCAGGACCCCAAGAGCCTGATCCTGGTGATCGCGGACATGGCGCGCTCGAATCCGCCGCTGGGCAGCGCCTTTGTCGCCGAGCTGGCGCGCCAGTTGCAAGGGCGCGGTCCCGCCCTGGC
>JAQTNK010000022.1 GCA_028713915.1 Rhodocyclaceae bacterium
GACCTGGTCGAGCCGCTGCCAGCCGGCGTCGCCGTCCGCGGGCTCGCCGGCGCGTCCCGGCGCGGCGCCGAGCGCGTGCTCTACCATTCGCTGCCGAACGTGCCGCGCACCGCCGCCAGCGACGCGCACCGGCAGATCGAGCCGGTGGGCGGCGAGTCGTGGCTGCTGGAAGCCGCCAGGATCAGCACCTATGCCGATGACATCGACCGCGACCGTTCGCGCCTGGTGCTGGCGCTCGGCGTGCTGGCGACCTTGCTGTTGGCGCTGGTGGTCCGGCTGTTGGCGGTGCGCGGCGCCTTGGCGGAGGCGCGGGCGCAACAGATGGCGGCGGCGCTCCATGCCAGCGAGGCGCGCTACGCCGAGGCGATGGAGACCACCACCGACGGCCTTTGGGAGCGCGACCAGGCCAGCGGCGTCTCGCGCGTCTCGCCGCGCTTCGAAGCCCTGCTCGGTCACGCCGGCGGCAGCTTCGCGCGGCAGAACCGCGATCCCGTCGAACTCGTGCACCCCGACGATCGGCTGCGCCTGCGCCAGACGACCATCGCCCATCTCGCCAGCGACACGCCGTACGTCGTCGTCCTGCGCATGCGCCATGCCGACGGCCATTACCTCTGGGTGCGGCTGCGCGGCCGCGCCATCCGCGACGACGCCGGCCGCGCCGTGCGCCTGATCGGGTCCATTGCCGACGTCTCCGATCTGCAGCAGGCGCTGGAGCGCTTTCGCGACCTTTCGCAAATGGCCACCGACTGGTTCTGGGAGCAGGATGCAGACTACCGCTACACCAGCTTTTCGGAGAGCCTGGACCGGCATACCGGCATCGAAACCGCGGCGCTGATCGGCAAGCGGCGCTGGGAGCTGCCGATCGACGGCGATCCCGCCGTCATGGCGGCGCACCGGGCGCTGGTCGAATCGCACCAGCCGTTTCGCGACTTCGAATACCGCGTCGATGCCGGTGCCGGCGACTGGCACTGGTTCAGCGTCACCGGCAAGCCGCTCTACGACGACGGCGGGCGCTTCCTCGGCTATCGCGGCACCAGCACCGACATCTCGGCGCACAAGCGCCTGGAAGAGGAACTGCGCGGCCACCGCGACAACCTGAAAGCCCTCGTCGAAGCCCAGACGGCCGACCTCGTCAAGGCCAAGGAAGCCGCCGAGCAGGCGAGCTTCAGCAAGTCGGAATTCCTCGCCAACATGTCGCACGAATTACGCACGCCGATGCACGCCATCCTGTCGTTCGCCGGCCTCGGCCGCGACAGGGCGCTGACGGCGGCGCCGGCCAAGCTGGCCGAATACTTCAGCCGCATCTACGCGAGCGGCGAGCGCCTGCTGCAACTGGTCAACGATCTGCTCGACCTGTCCAAGCTCGAAGCCGGCAAGATGCCGATCGACGCCGGCAGCGTCGATCTGGCGCAACTGGCGCGCGAAGTCGCCCACGATCTCGAGGCCATGATCGAGGCCCGTCACCAGCGCCTGCTGTTCGCCCCGCCGCACTGCAATACGCATGTCGGCGGCGATGCCGTGCGCCTGGCCCAGGTGGTGCGCAACGTTCTTTCCAACGCGCTCAAGTTCACCCCGGCCGGCCGCCACGTCATGGTCGAGTTCGCCGCGGCGGAACTGCCCGGCGGGCGCCGCGCCGAGGATAGCGGCATGCTGCCGGCGCTGCGCATGACGATTGCCGACGACGGCATCGGCATTCCCGAAGCGGAACTGGAAACCGTCTTCGACAAGTTCTTCCAGAGCAGCAAGACGCGCACCGGCGCCGGCGGCACCGGGCTCGGGCTCGCCATCTGCAAGGAAATCGTGCTGGCCCACCGCGGTACAATCGCGGCGCGCAATCGCCCCGAGGGCGGCGCGGCCTTCGACGTCATCCTGCCCCGAGGAAGTCACCCATGAACAGCAGCGCTAGGGCATACGAGCTTCCCGCGAGCCGCTGGCATGTGCTTGCCGTCGACGACGAGCCGCTCAATCTCGAGATCATCCGCGAATACCTCGACGATCCGCGCATCGACCTCGACCTCGCGCCGAATGCCGAGCGGGCGTGGCTGCGGCTGCAGGCCGCGCCGACGCCCTACAGCCTCGCCATCGTGGACCGCATGATGCCGGGCATGAACGGCATCGAGCTGCTGCGGCGCATGAAGACCGATGCGCGCTTCCGCCATATTCCCGTGATCATCCAGACGGCGGCGACGGCGCCCGAGGAAGTGCGCGAAGGCATCGAGGCCGGCGCCTACTACTACCTGACCAAGCCCTACCAGCCGGCAGCGCTGCTCGCCATCGTGCGCGCGGCGTTGGCCGACATCGCCGACCAGGCGGCGGCGCAGCGCGTCGCCGAGCAGGCCGAGACGCTGTGCCTGATGGATGCCGCCGAATTCACTTTCGCCACCCTCGACGACGCCAGCCGCATCGCCGGCCTGCTGGCGTCGCTGTGTCCGGCGCCCGACACCGCGGCGCTGGGCCTGACCGAACTCATGGTCAACGCCATCGAGCACGGCAACCTCGGCATCAGCTATGCCGAGAAGTCGCGGCTCAAGCGCGAGGACACCTGGGAAGCCGAGATCCGTCGCCGCCAGGCGCTGGCCGAGCACCGCGCCAAGCGGGCGCGCGTCGCCATGCGGCGCAGCGCCGACGAGATCGTGTTCACCATCAGCGACGAGGGCGCCGGCTTCGATGCGCGCCGCTATCTCGATTTCGAGCCCGAGCGCGCCTACGATCCGAACGGCCGCGGCATCGCCATGGCGCGGCGGATGAGCTTTTGCCGCGTCGAGTATTGCGGCTGCGGCAATCGGGTCGTCGCCGCAGTGGCCCTGGCCTAGGCCGCGGCTATAATCGCCGCCATGGCATCACCCACGGAACAGGGACAGCCGGTCCCGGCGGCGCAAGACCCCGAAGTGCCGCTCAAGGTGCTGGTGGTCGACGACACCGCCACCAACCGCCAGATCCTCCAGGTCTTCCTCCGGAAGCTCGGCTTCCAGGTGGATGTCGCCGTCGACGGCGCCCAGGCCGTC
The DNA here is from genome assembly GCA_028713915.1 of Rhodocyclaceae bacterium. Taxonomy (GTDB): domain Bacteria; phylum Pseudomonadota; class Gammaproteobacteria; order Burkholderiales; family Rhodocyclaceae; genus Nitricoxidireducens. Next base: position 3,006 of record JAQTNK010000022.1, read on the forward strand.
GAACGCTTCAGCGACGGCAACCCCGACCTCGTGCTGATGGACGTCATGATGCCGGTCATGGACGGCTACGAGGCGACGCGGCGCATCAAGGCGCTGTGCGGCGACGGCTGGGTGCCGGTGGTCTTCCTCTCGGCGCTCGACAAGGAAGAAAGCCTCGTCATGGGGCTCGATGCCGGCGGCGACGACTACCTGCACAAGCCGGTGAACTTCGTCGTTCTCGACGCCAAGCTGCGTTCGCTGAAGCGCGCCATCCGCCTGCAGCGCGCGCTCGACGAGAACCGCCGCCGCACCCAGGCGATTTCGGACAACGTCATCGACGGCATCATCACCATCGACGAGCGCGGCATCATCCAGACGGTGAATGCCGCGACCACCCGCATCTTCGGCCATGCCGCCGAGGAGATGATCGGCCATGACGTAGGCATGTTGATGCCCGGCGCCTACCGCAGCGCCCACAGCGGCCAGATGGCGCGCTACCTGGCCGGCGGCACGGCGCATCTGGTCGGCAAGGGGGCGCGCGCCGTCGAAGGCCTGCGCAAGAACGGCACCGCTTTCCCGCTCGACGTCGGCATCACCGAACTGCGCTTCGAAGGGCGCCGGCTGTTCGTCGGCATCGTCCGCGACGTCACCGAGGCGCGCGCCGCCGAGCGGCTGCTGCACGAGAACGCGACGCGCCTGCAGCAATATCACGACACGCAGGAAGAGGAAAACGCGCTCGCCCAGCGCATCATGGACCGGCAAATGAGCCGCCCCAGCCTGTCCGATCCGCTCATCCGGCACTGGATCGCGCCGGCCGCCAATTTCAGCGGCGACGTCATCGCCGCCGCGCGCACTCCCGAAGGCCATCTCTGCGTGCTGCTGGCCGACGCCACGGGCCACGGCCTCGCCGCCGCCATCAGCACGCTGCCGGTGCTGACGGTGTTCTACGGCCACGTCGAGCAGGGCTATCCGCTCGGCTATATCGTCAAGGAACTGAACCGCTACCTGTGCGCGACCATGCCGTCGGGACGCTTCGTCGCCGCCAGCCTGCTGTGCGTGGACGAAGGCGCGCAGCGCGCCCGCCTCTGGCAGGGCGGCATGCCCGACATCCTGCTGCTCGATGCGCAAGGCGGGACGAAGACGCATTTCGCCGCCCAGCACCTGCCGCTCGGCATCGTCGAATTCGACGAAGACATGGCGGCCATCACGGAAATCGAATTGCAGCCCGACGACCAGTTCGTGCTCTTTTCCGACGGCTTGATCGAGGCCGCCGACGCCGCCGGCGAGCAGTTCGGCCTGGCGCGGCTCCAGGAGGTGCTGGCGAAGGCGCCGGCCGCGCAGCGGCTCGACGCCGTGCGCGCCAGCGTCTATGCGCACGCCGGCCTCGGCCAGCTCCACGACGACGTTTCGCTGCTGCTGGTCGGCGCCTAGCCCGTCGCACCGGCGACATACGGCGTGGCTATAATCGAAACTTTCGAGGAGACCTGCCATCATGACGACGATATCCGATCCGCAACGCTTCGCCCGCGCCATCGCGCTGTTCGACGCGGCCAATGCCGAAGACCCGAACCAGGAAAGCGCGGACGGCAAGACGTGGCCGAAGGAGCTGCTTTATGCCATGCGCATGAGCGAGATGCAGCAGCGCTTCGCCCCCGACGCGTCCGAAGCGGTGCGCCTGGCGTGCCGCGCGCAGCATATCCAGCGCTGGAAGACGCCGCGCAGCGCCTACCCGATGACGCCCGAGGGCTACCAGGCCTGGCGCACCGGGCTCTATAAATTCCACGCCGACACCGCCGGCAGCCTGATGCAGCAGGCCGGCTACGACGACGAGATGATCGAGCGCGTCAAGAAGGTGATCGGCAAGCGCGGCCTCAAGGTCAATCCCGAAACGCAGCTTATGGAAGACGTCGTCGACCTCGTCTTCATCGAGCACTACATGCTCGGCTTCGCCGGCCAGAAGCCCGACTATTCGGAAGAGAAGTGGCTCGACATCATCCGCAAGACCTGGAAGAAGATGTCGGAAGCCGGCCACGCCTTTGCCGTCTCGGGCAAGATCAAGCTGCCCGAAGCGCTGGTGCCGCTGATTCTCAAGGCGGTGCAGGGCGCCTGAGCGGCGGCAGTCAGTTCGCGGAGGTCATCATGGAAATCGGCTTCATCGGTCTCGGCCTCATGGGGCGCCCGCTGGCGCGGCACCTGGCGCAGGCCGGACATGCGCTGCACCTGTGGGCGCGCCGCCCGGCGTCGCTGGAACCCTTCCATGACGTCGCCGCGACCTGCCACGCCAGTCCCGCGGCGGTCGCCGCCCATGCCGAGGTCGTGTTCACGATGGTCGCCGACGCGCCCGACGTCGAGGCCGTCGCGCTCGGCGTCGACGGCCTCGACACCGGCGCGCACGCAGGCCTGATCGTCGTCGACATGTCGACGATCGCGCCGGCGGCGGCCCAGCGCATCGGCGCGCGGCTGGCGCAGCGCGGCATCGAATTCCTCGACGCGCCGGTGTCCGGCGGCGAAGTCGGCGCCATCAATGCCGCGCTCACCATCATGGTCGGCGGCAAGCCCGAAGTCTTCGCGCGCGTCAAGCCGCTGTTCGACAAGATGGGCAAGTCGGTGACGCTGATCGGCGGCATCGGCGCCGGCCAGGTCGCCAAGGCCTGCAACCAGATCCTCACCGGCGTCGGCGTCGCCGCGGTGGCCGAGGCGCTGAACTTCGCAACCCGGAGCGGCGTCGATGCCGCCCGCGTGCGCGAGGCGCTGCTCGGCGGCTTCGCCTACAGCCGCACCCTGGAGAACCACGGCCAGCGCATGCTCGATCGCAACTTCAAGCCCGGCTTCAAGTCCTGGATGCACCAGAAGGACTTGCGCATCGTCATGGAGGAAGCCCATCGCCTCGGCCTGATGCTGCCGTCGGCGGCCGCCACGGCGCAGATGTTCAACGCCATGGTCGGCTCCGGCCTCGGCGAAGAGGACTCGGTGGCGATGCTGAAGCTGCTGGAACGCATGAGTGGGCGGGACGATTAACCGCCAGGGACGCCAGGGACGCTAAGGGAGGCAATGCAAGCTTTCCTTCGGTTTTCCTTTGCGTCCGCCGCGTCCGTGGCGGTGAACTCATGAAGCTGGGCTTCATCGGCCTGGGCGTCATGGGCGGCCCGATGGCGCAGCACTTGCTGCGCGCCGGTCATGAGCTCGGCGTCTGGGCGCGGCGGCCCGCAGCGGCGCAAGCGCTGGTCGACGCCGGCGCACAATCCTTCCCGACGCCGGCCGCGCTCGCCGAACATGTCGATGTCATGTTCATCGCCGTCACTGCCGGCGCCGATGTCGAGCAGGTGGCGCTCGGCGCCGACGGCTTGATCCACGGCGCCCGGCCGGGCTGCGTGATCGTCGACCACAGCACCGTCGCGCCGGCGACGGCGCGCGCGCTGGCCGCGCGTTTCGCTGCGCGCGGCGTCGATTTTCTCGATGCGCCGGTCTCCGGCGGCGGCGCCGGCGCGCGCGGCGCCACGCTCGCCATCATGGTCGGCGGCGCAGCCGGGGCGCTCGACCGGGTGCGCCCGCTGCTCGATGTGCTCGGCACGACCATCGTCCATGTCGGCGCCAGCGGCGCCGGCCAGGTCGCCAAGGCCTGCAACCAGCTGACCATGGTGGCGGCGATCCAGGCCTGCGCCGAGGCGGCGCGGCTGGCGGCGGCGCACGGCATCGACTTCGGCCGCGTGCGCGCGGCGCTGCTGGCGGGTTCGGCCGCCTCGCGCGTGCTCGACGTCTTCGGCGACAAGATGGCGCGGCGCGATTTCCGCGCCGGCGTCGAAGCGCGCCTGCACCACAAGGATTATGCCATTGCCATGGACGCGGCGGCGCGCGCCGGCTGCCCGCTGCCGCTCTCGGCTCCGGTCTGGCAGCAGCTCAACGCGCTGATGGCGCGCGGGCTGGGCGGCGAGGACACGGCCGGCCTGCTGCGCTTGCTGGAGATGCCATGACGGCGGCGGCGGGGAAGACGGCGACGCAGGCGCTGGTCGAACTCCGGGCCATCCTCGAGAACGCCACCGTCGGCATCCTGTTCTCGCGCAACCGCAAGCTGGTGCAGGCCAATCCGCTCTGCGCCGAGATGTTCGGCTATCGCCACGACGAGTTCATCGGGCTGGCCGGGCAGGATCTCTATCCGTCGGCGGACGACTACGCGGCGATCGGCCGCGAAGCCGGTCCCGTGCTGGCCGCCGGCAAGGCCTATCAGGCCGAGATCCAGATGCGGCGCAAGGACGGTTCGTTGTTCTGGTGCCGCTTCTCGGCGAAGTCCGTCGACCCGCGCAACAGCTACACCGGCACCATCTGGATCATGGAGGACGTCACCTGGGATCGCCTGATGCGCGACGCCCTCGAACAGTCGACCGCCGAGCTCGGCGCCATCTTCGATGCCGCCCTGATCGGCATCACCGTGCTGCGCGAGCGCCGCATCGTCCGCTGCAACCCGCGCTTCGAGGAATTGTTCGGCTACGGCCCCGGCGCCATGGCGGGCCAGTCGATCCGCGTCACTTTCCGCAGCGAAGAAGAATTCGCCACCACGGCCGCCGTCTACCATGAACTGCGCGACGGCAGCCCGCATCGGCGCGAACAGGTGCTGGTGCGCCAGGACGGCCGGCCGTTCTGGGCGCGCATCAGCGGCCGCGCCTTCGACGCGGCGCGGCCCGACGGCGGCTCGGTCTGGCTGGTCGAAGACATCACCGACGAACGCGAAGCCGAGGCGAAGATCCGCCACGCGCTGGCCGAGCAGGAGATGATTTTCGACAATGCCGCCGTCGGCATCCTGTTCGTGCGCAACCGCCACGTGCAGCGCTGCAACCGGCGCCTGGAGGAGATCTTCGGCTGGCGCGCGGGCGAACTCGTCGGCCGTTCCACGCGCGTCTTCTTCGTCGGCGAGAACGACTACCTGGTGCTCGGCACGCAAGCCTACGACGTCATCCTGCGCGGCCTCGTCTTCATCGGCGAGCAGCGCGTGGTGAAGAAGGACGGCACGCCGTTCTGGGTGCGCCTGACCGGCCGCCGCGTCGGTGGCGACAGCCACAACTTCGACGTCATCTGGATTTTCGAGGACATCACCGAGCGGCGCCAGGCGCAGGAAGACCTGATGCGCACGCGCGACGAACTCGAGGTGCGCGTGGTCGAGCGCACCGCCGAACTCGCCACCGCCAACGCCCAGCTGCAGGGCGAAATCTTCGAGCGCATGCAGGCCGAGCAGCGCATCTGGCATGTCGCCCACCACGACGCGCTGACGGGGCTGCCCAACCGCGCGCTGCTGCTTGATCGCCTCGGCCAGGGGCTGATGCAGGCGGCGCGCTACGACAGCCGCGTCGCCGTGCTGTTCCTCGACCTCGACCGCTTCAAGAGCGTGAACGACACGCTCGGCCACCACATCGGCGACGAGCTGCTCAAGCACGTCGCCGACCGCCTGCGCGCCGTGGTGCGCGCCGTCGACACCGTCTCGCGCCTCGGCGGCGACGAGTTCGTCATCGTCCTGCAGGAGATCGCCGGCCCCGACGACGCCACCCTGGTGGCGGAAAAGATCCTCAATGCGCTGGCCTGCGCGCTGTGCATCGACGGCCACGAGCTGCGCGCGACGCCGTCGATCGGCATCAGCATCTATCCCGAGGACGGCGCCGACGTCTATGCGCTGATGAAGAACGCGGACACGGCGATGTATCACGCCAAGGACCAGGGGCGCAACAACTTCCAGTTCTTCACGCCGCGCATGAACACCGAGGCCGAGCGCTTCTTCAAGCTCGAACACCGCCTGCGCGGCGCCATCGACGGCGGCCAGCTGCGCCTGCATTACCAGCCGCTCGTCGACCTGCATGGCAAGGTCGTGTGCGGCATGGAAGCGCTGGTGCGCTGGCAGGACCCGGAGCAGGGCATGATCGCGCCGGGCGAGTTCATCCCCATCGCCGAGGAGACCGGGTTGATCTTGCCGCTCGGCGCCTGGGTGCTGGCCGAGGCGCTGCAGCAGAACCGCCGCTGGCAGGAGGCGGGACGCCCGCTGCTGCCGGTGTCGGTGAATCTTTCGCCGCGCCAGTTCCGCCAGGCCGACCTCGTCGACACCGTGCGCGCCATCCTCGCCGACACCGGGCAGCCGGCGGCCCTGCTCGAACTCGAAATCACCGAATCGACGCTGATGCACGACATGGACGAGACGCTCGCCAAGCTCGAGGCGCTATCGAGGATGGGCGTGCGCCTGGCGATCGACGACTTCGGCACCGGCTATTCGAGCCTCGCCTACCTCAAGCGCTTTCCGGTGGACAAACTCAAGATCGACCAGAGCTTCGTGCGCGACCTCACCACGGACAAGGACGATGCCGCCATCGTCGCCGCCATCGTCGGCCTGGCGCGCAGCCTCGCCATCGACGTGCTGGCCGAAGGCGTCGAGAGCGACGCCCAGCTGGCGGTTCTGACCGGGCTCGGTTGCGGCAAATTCCAAGGCTACTACTTCTCGCGCCCGCTGCCGCCGCAGCAGGCCGACAGCCTGTTCCAGCCGCAAGTGCTACGCTAGCCGCCGATCCATCGCCAGGAAGCCGCGATCATGCCGCCGACCATTGCCGCCAAGATCATCATCGTCGACGATGCCGCGGCCGTGCGCGGCATGCTGCGCGCCCTGCTGGCGGACGAAGGCTACAGCGTCGTCGCCGACCTCGCCAGCGGCGGCGGCCTGCTGGCGGCGGTCGAGCGGCATGCGCCCGACATCGTCTGCCTCGACTACAACCTGCCCGATGCCGACGGCCTCGAACTGCTCAAGCAGGTTCATGACGCGCATCCCATGACGGCCGTGGTGATGATCACCGGCAGCGCCGATCCCGAGCTCGAAGGCGCCGCCGCCGAGGCCGGTGCCGCGGGCTTCATCCGCAAGCCGTTCTCGCCCGACAAGATCCTCAAGGAGCTGCACCAGGTCGCCTACACGCGGCGCCTGCTGGCGGCGACGCAGCAGCAGGCGCAAGCTGCCGCGATCGCGCTGAAAACGCCGCGGGCCCGAGCCGTCATCGCCGACGACAGCGCGACCATGCGCCTGCTGCTGAAGGCGATCCTCGAGCGCGCCGCCGTCGCCGTGGTCGGCGAGGCCTGCGACGGCAAGCAGGCCGTCGATCTGGCGCTCCGGCACCGGCCCGACCTCGTCTGCCTCGACCTCGACATGCCGGTGATGAACGGTTTCGAGGCCTTGCAGTCGATCCACGCCGATGATCCGGCGGTCAAGATCTTGATGATCACCGGCAACGCCAACCGCGACGCCATCCTGCAGGCCGGCAAGTCGGGCGCCCGCGGCTACATCCTCAAGCCTTTCCATCCCGAAAAGGTGGTGGAAGCGATCGGCAGGCTGCTCGGCTAAGGACCTTGCCGGATCATCCGCCGCGCCGACGCCGACCGGTCATTGCCGCCTTGGCTGTCGATGGCTGGCCTGATGGGCGGAAAACTCGTCCGCGGATATTTCGCCGTCGTGGTTCGTGTCGATATCCGCGAATGAGGAGGCATTCGCCAGTCCCCGCATCGGGTAGCCCTCCTGGGCGCGCTTGCTGATTCTTGCGCCGCGGACCTCGTTGAATTCGTTTTCCGTAATTCTTCCGTCGCCGTTGACATCGAAGTCGGCGAAGGTCGGCATGGCGCCTTGCGGCCCGTTTCCCGGGCCCATGCCGCGCGCTTGAGGCGGCGCCGACAGCGCGGCGAGCGGCACCAGGATGCCCGCGACGGCAACGAGCAGCGTCGACGAGCGCGTGGTTTTGCGTGAGATCGTCATGACATTACCTCCGGTTATCTACGTTGCGAAAGGGCTTTGCGCGACCATCGCAAGTCCGCCGTCGTCCCAGGCTTCGATGCGGATGGCTTCGCGCTAACCGTGACAGTTGCAGGCGTGCGCCGAGCCGACGCCGTGATCGTGATCGTGGCCCTCGGCGTCGAGGTCGCCGTGGTCGTGGTTGCAGCTGCCGCTGGCCGACATGATGCGGCCGGCCAGGAAGGCCGCCACTGCCAATTGCGGGTCGCTCTCCGCGGTCGCCACCACCTGCACGCCGCGCGCGGCAAGATGACGCACGAAGCCTTCGCCGGCGCCGCCGGTGATGAGCACGTCCATGTCGTCGAGCGGATGGCGCGCGCGATGATCGAAGCCGTGGATGGCCATGTCGGCATCGAGATCGAGCTGGCCGACCTGCCGCGGCGCCTCGCCGCCGGCGACCTCGAAAACGATGAAGCGTCGCGCGCGTCCGGCATGGCCGGTGACAGTGCGGAAATTCTGGCTGGTGACTGCAATACGCATGGAGTTCTCCGAATGGGGGGCGGAAGAGACGCACGTCGAAACCGCTGGTACAGGATGCCGGCGAAAGGGGGGACCTTCTCCGCTCCAGGCAGCCGCGACGCCGCCGCTTCCGTCGCTAGGCAACGCAATTGCCGCGCCAGCCGCGCCGCCAACGGGCGAAACCAAGCTGCCTGCTGGCCGCGCCAGGCGATCAGGCGGCACCTTGGCGGCGTGGCGGCGTATCGGCGCGGCCATGGCAGCCGGAAAATCATGTCATCCTGGCAGAACTCATGCCAAGGTGGCAGCAGTCGGGGTTCATGGGGCGAGCTTCCTCAGGCGCCGGTAGAGCGTCCGTTCGCTGATGCCCAGTTCCGCCGCCAGCGTCTTGCGGCTGCCGCGATGATGGGCGAGCCGCGTTTCCAGGGTCTGGCGCTCCAACTCCTTCAGGCTGGGCGGTCTGGCGGCGGCGGCGCGCCCGGCCCGGCGGCCGCGGACTTCTTCGGGCAGATGGGCGGGCTGGATGATCTCGCCGTCGCACAGCAGGCTGGCCCGCTCGAGGATATTGCGCAGCTCGCGCACGTTGCCCGGATAGTCGTAGCGGCGCAGCAGGTCGATCGAGGCGGCGGCCAGCTTCAGGTTGCGGCCTGCCGCGACGCGCGCCAGGAGGGATTCGGCCAGCAGCGGGATGTCGGCGGCGCGGTCGCGCAGGGCCGGCAAGTCGACAGGAAACGTGTTGAGCCGGAAGTACAGATCCTGGCGGAAGCGGCCGCTTTCCACCATGGCGCGAAGATCGCGGTGGGTGGCGGAAACCAGCCGGATATCGGCCTTGCGCGGCTCGGTGGAGCCGACGCGCCGGTACATGCCGGTTTCCAGCAGGCGCAGCAGCTTGACCTGGATGGCGAGAGGAATGTCGCCGACTTCGTCGAGGAATAGGGTGCCGCCGCTGGCCGCTTCCACCAGCCCGACCGAGCGCGACACGGCGCCGGTGAACGCGCCCCGTTCGTGGCCGAAGAGTTCGCTCTCGAACAGCGTCTCGGTAAGCCCCGAGCAGTCCACGGCGACAAACGGCTTTTCGGCCCGGCGGCTGGCGTCGTGGATGGCTTTCGCCACGAGTTCCTTGCCGGTGCCGGATGCGCCCAGGAGCAGCACGGTGGCCTCCGCCGGCGCGACGCGCGCGACCATTTCCAGCATGCGCTGGAACGCCGGCGCGCGCCCGACCAGGCCTTGCGCATGCGAAAGCCCGCGGGCCACGGCGACGGGTTCCATTTTCTCGATGAAGTAGACGATGGTGCCCGCGCTGTCGCGTATCGGCGAGAGTTCGATGCTGACGTAGGCCTCGCCTTTCGGCGTCTGGTGGAGGTGCAGCACGCGCTCGCGCTGCCCGGAGCGCAGGCTTTGCTTGAGCGGGCAGGTTTCGCCGGCCTCGTCGCAGGGAGCGTCGAAGTGGTGCGACACATCGAAGCAGGTGCGCCCGGCGAAGGCCCGGCTGCCGCCGACGCTGCGCCGGTAGGCGGCGTTGGCGGCCAGCACGCGGTATTGGCGGTCGCAGAGAATATGGGGCTCCGGCTGCGAGTCGATGAACGAAACCAGTTCGGGCAGGCGGTGCGATGTCATGGAACGGGCTCTCGTTGGCGCGACTGACGATGCTGCCATGATGACAGCGGCGTCACCGTCATGCAAGACACCAGCATTGACGGTGGTTTGGGCCTCGATGGCGTTCCCGGCAGCGCTTGCAAAGCTGGCCGAGTATGACAATGCTGGCATACCGGCGCCGGCGCCCTGCCGTGTCCGGGCTGCATGCGGGCGCAAATGCCGCATGGAAACAAGGCATTGATGCGGCGGCGCGCGCGCGCGTTCGCCTCGGCATATGTCTTGCGTTGGCCTAGGCGATGGGGCACCTCCCGTCGTCCATCGCAGCGCTGAACGGAGAAAAAAATCATGGCATGGAATCTTCTGCTTACCTCGGATATCGGCTTGCTCAGCCTGTTCACCATCCTCTTCATGGTGGTCATGGCGGTATACATCTTCCGTTATGCCATGCGGCATGCGGCGGAGGAGTCGCAGCGCGACAGCGCCAACCACGTGCCCCACGCTCACTGATTCCGGGCCGACGGGACGGGCGGCAACGCACCGCGCGTTGCCGCTCCGCCGCCAGCGGCATGGATCGTCGCCGCGGCAAACGTGCCGCCGCGTCGCGGCGGCCCTGCAGTGTTGGCCTACTAAGGGCATAATCGCCTGCCAACCACCACTGCGAGGGCATTACCTCATGAGCACCCCCATCACCAGCGCCAGCGGCCTCGTCATCGAGGACACCACTGAAGGCGAAGGCGCCGTCGCCGCCGCCGGACAGCACGTCACCGTCCATTACACCGGCTGGCTCACCGACGGCACCAAGTTCGATTCGAGCAAGGACCGCGACGATCCCTTCGAGTTTGCGCTCGGCGCCCGCCAGGTCATCGCCGGCTGGGACGAGGGCGTGCAGGGCATGAAGGTCGGCGGCGTGCGCAAGCTCACCATTCCGCCCGCGCTCGGCTACGGCGCGCGCGGTGCCGGCGGCGTGATTCCGCCCAACGCCACCCTGGTGTTCGAAGTCGAGCTGCTGGCCATCGCTTGATGGCGTTTGCGGGATTCCCGTCGCGGCTGCCGCAGGTCGGCACCACGATCTTCACCGTCATGTCGCGGCTGGCGGCCGCGCACGGTGCAATCAACCTGTCGCAGGGTTTTCCCGATTTCTCGCCGCCGCCGCGGCTGGCCGAGCGCGTCGCGCATCACATGGCGGCGGGCGGCAACCAGTACGCGCCGATGGCGGGCGCCTTGCCGCTGCGCGAAGCCATCGCCGAAAAGGTCGCCGCGCTCTACGGCGCCCGCTACGACGTCGAGGCCGAGATCACCGTCACGGCCGGCGCGACGCAGGGCATCTTTACGGCGATCGCCGCCTGCGTGCGGCCCGGCGACGAGGTGATCGTCTTCGCGCCGGTCTACGATTCCTACGTCCCGGCCATCGAATTGAACGGCGGCAAGGCTGTCTTCGCCACGCTGCGCTTTCCCGACTACCTTCCCGACTGGGACGAGGTGCGCGCGCTCATCAATCCGCGCACGCGCCTGATCGTCATCAACACGCCGCACAACCCGAGCGGCGCGGTGTGGTCGGCCGCCGACCTGGCCGCGCTCGAAGCCTTGGTGCGCGACAGCGGCATCGTCGTGCTGGCCGACGAAGTCCATGAGCACATGGTCTTCGACGGCGCCCGCCACGAGAGCGTCGCGCGCTATCCGGCCCTGGCCGAGCGCAGCTTCGTCGTCTCGAGCTTCGGCAAGACCTACCACATCACCGGCTGGAAGATCGCCTACTGCCTGGCGCCGCGCGAACTCATGGCCGAGTTCCGCAAGGCCCACCAGTTCATCGTCTTTGCCGTCAATCATCCGGCGCAGCTGGCCTTGGCCGACTTCATGCGCGAAGACCCCGGCTTCGCGGCGGCGCTCGCGGACTTCTATCGCGGCAAGCGCGACTTTCTGCGCGCGCAGCTCGCCGGCTCGCGCTTCGAACTGCTGCCCTGCGCCGGCACCTATTTCCAGCTGGCGCGCTACGCCGCGATCTCGGCCGAGCCCGACACCGCCTTCGCGCAGCGCCTGACGCGCGAGCACGGCGTCGCGACGATCCCCGTGTCGGTGTTCTATCCCGGCGGCGACGACCACCGCGTCGTGCGCTTCTGCTTCGCCAAGAACGAGGCGACGCTGGCCGCGGCCGGCGAGCGCTTGCGCGCGCTATGAGCGAAGCGTCGGCCATCGGCAACGTTGCCGAGCTCGCGGACGGCCAGATCCTGCTGCCGGCCTTCGTGCTGCGCCGCGCCGACGGCCTCTACATCGACCTGCCCGCCATCGATGCGCGCGGCATTTTCGCCCAGTTCGCCGAGCGCGTCTTCGGCGCCGGCGCGCGCTTCGTCGGCCTCGACTACGAGCTGTTCCTCAACCTGACTTTCCTCTGGGAGCCGGCCGACATCGACCGCTGCCTCGCCGCGCTGCAGCGCAAAGGCAAGCCGCCGCAATTGCGCATCGCGCGCGACCTCGTGCCCTTCCCGCCGGAGCGGCGCGACATCTACCGCGGCGTGAAAATCGATGCCGGCGGCAAGTCGGCCGAGTACCTGTTCGAGCAGATCAGCATCGAGCGCGAAGCGGACGATGCGGAGGCCGCCGACGGCAGCGGCAAGCGCAAGTTCATGGAGCGGCTTCACGCCGACTTCGACGAGTTCGTCGCCGCGCTCTGGGACAAGGGCCTGCGCTATGGCATCGACGCCAAGGCCGTGCGGGACGCCATCGCCCGCGACCAGGCCGAGCGCCTGACCATCGCCGCGGCGACCGCGCTGGTCGCCGGCAAGGACGCCGGCATCGACGAGCAGACCGACCTGCTGCACCGCGACGACGCGCCGCGCCTGCTGCCCAACGGCCGCATGGATCTGCGCCATTACCGCAATCGCTTTCCCCAGGTCGCCGCCGGTACGCGGCTGTTCAAGAAAGTGCCGCGCGTCGCCGGCCGCTCCGGCTGGGACGTGAAGGGCAGGGAACTGCTGCCGCCGGCCGTCAAGGACTTCGACATCGAGACCCTGGCCGGACCCGGCACGCGGCTGCAGCGGGATGCGACGGGCGAATACGTGGTCGCCGCCATGAACGGCTTCCTCGACATCGATGCCCGGTCGGGGCAGATTTCCGTCATCGACAAGATCGTCAGCCGCGAAGGCATCAGCATGCGCACCACCGGCGACCTGTCGCTCGCCGGCGACGATTTCGAGGAGCACGGCGACGTCCAGGAAAAGCGTGTCGTCGAAGGCCACCACATGACTTTCCTCGCCGACGTCTTCGGCAACATCCTGTCGAATGGCGGCCGCGTCACCATCAAGCACAACATCAGCGGCGGCACGGTGCACGACGCCAACGGCGCCATCGCCGTCGAAGGGTCGGCATCGCGGGCGCTGCTGGAAGCGCGCGACGGCGAGGTGGTCGTCAGCCGCGCCGAAAGCTGCGTCATCATGGCCGGCCGCGTGCGCATCGGCCGCGCCGTGAGCTGCGACATCGTCGCCGACGAAGTCGTGATCGAGCAGGCCGAAGGCTGCGCCATCGCGGCCAAGAACGTCGTGCTGCAGAGCTGCGCCGCGCGCAAGGACCAGGCCACCTCGGTCACTTTGCTGCTGCCCGACCTCACGCCGTTCGACGAACAGCGCAAGAGCCTCGAGGCGGGACGCGACGAGGCCGCCGCGCAAGCCGCCAAGCTCGGTGCCGCGCTGCAGGCGCTGACGGCCCAGCCCGACATGAAGAGCTATCTGTCGATGCAGCCCCGCATCAAGGCCAAGACCGTCGTGCTGAATCCGGCGCAGCAGGCGCAATGGGACGTGCTGCTGCGCCGCGTCGCGCCGAACCTGCGCAAGGTGGCCGATCTCAACGAGGAGATCAAGGTGCTGCGGCAATATCTCGACAGCGTCGAAGCCGAGCTCGCCGCGCTCGCCCAGGCCAGGACAGATGCCGCGCTTGGCGTCGCCTGCTGCATCGCCAAGGTGGCGGGCGACACGCGCGTCCACGTGGCGCGCCCGGCTGCCGGCGAGGCGCCGCTGGCGAGCCTGACGCCCAAGGCGCTGCACAAGCGCCTGCACGAACTCGGCGGCGCCGCCGTGCGGCTGTTCGCCGGCAGCGGCGGCAGCTTCGAGTGGCAGGCGCCGGCGGAAAAATAGCCGCGCTGTCGATCGGATTCTGAACGTCATGACGCTACGACCAGGCACCGCAGTTCTGTTCGCCGCCCTTGTCCTTGCCGCTTGCGGCGGCGGCGAGGCGACGCCGCTGCTGGCGCAGCTGAACAAGGATTTCCAGCCGGGCCTGACGGTCGGGCAGGCGCAGGACCTCCTTAAAACGCGCGGCGCCGCGTCGTCGCTGCGCTCGGCCGCGGAGTGCGAAGCGCTGGTCAAGGAGGCGCGCGTGCCGACGCAGATCTCGCCGCGCGGCGGGCCCTGCGTCTTCGGCAAGATTCCCGTCGCGCGGGGCTGGTTCGGCGCTCATACCGATGTCATTTTGCAGCTGGTGTTCGGCGCGGACGGCAAGCTGGTCGACGCCAGCTTCGAGGAAATCGCTTCCTACCTCTGAGCCGCCCGCCGGGCGTTCAGTCGCGGTGGTAGGCCGTCACGCGCTCCACTTCGTGCTTCGAGCCGAGGATCACCGGCACGCGCTGATGCAGCTTTGTCGGCTGGATGTCGAGGATGCGCTCGCGGCCCGTGGTGGCGAGGCCGCCGGCCTGCTCGACGATCATCGCCATCGGGTTGGCTTCGTACATGAGGCGCAGCTTGCCGCCCTGGTCCTTCATCTTGCTGTCTAGCGGATACATGAAGATGCCGCCGCGCGTGAGGATGCGGAAGACGTCGGCGACCATCGAGGCCACCCAGCGCATGTTGAAGTCCTGGCCGCGCGGCCCCGTCTTGCCGGCGAGCAGTTCGTCGACGTAGCGCTGCACCGGCGGCTCCCAGAAGCGCGCGTTGGACATGTTGATGGCGAATTCCTTGGTCTCCTCGGGAATGCGCATGTTGTCCTGGGTGAGCACGAAGTGGCCGAACTCGCGGTCGAGCGTGAAGCACTTGACGCCGTCGCCGAAGGTCAGCACCAGCAGCGTGGTCGGGCCATACACGGCGAAGCCGGCGCAGACCTGCTGCGTGCCGGGCTGGAGGAAGACTTTTTCGTCGACGGCTTCGACGCCTTCCGGGCAGCGCAGCACCGAGAAGATGGTGCCGACGGAGATATTGACGTCGATGTTCGACGAGCCGTCGAGCGGGTCGAACACCAGCAGGAACTCGCCCTTCGGGTAGCGGTGCGGGATCAGGTGCGGCGCTTCCATTTCCTCCGAGGCCATGGCGGCGAGGTGGCCGCCCCATTCGTTGGCTTCGAGCAGGATGTCGTTGGAAATGACGTCGAGCTTCTTCTGCGCCTCGCCCTGGACGTTGTCGCTGCCGGCGCTGCCGAGCACGTCGGCCAGTCCGCCCTTGCCGATGGCGATGGAAATGGCCTTGCAGGCGCGCGAAACGACTTCGACCAGGAAGCGCAGGTCGGCGCTGATGACATGGTTGTTGCGCTCGGCCTCGATGAGGAAGCGCGCGAGGGTGACGGGAGGCATGATGGGTTCCGCTGATGAACGAAGAAGCGCGGATTATACCGATCCGCCCGCGGCCGCTCCACGATGGCATAGCCGCCTCATGACCACGTCATGAAGCGGCAGCCGCTTGGCGGCGCTCAGGCTTCCACCATGCGGCGCACCACGGTATTGAAATGGGCTATCCAGTCGGGCGCGAACTGGTTGTCGCAGGCGTTGATCTCGGCAATGGCGCGCAGCAGCGAGCGGCTCTGGCCGCGATGGCTGTGCTTGAGGGTGACGGCTTCGAAGGCGTCGACAATGGCGAGAATCTTGGCGCCGGGAACGATGCGGTCCGCCTTGAGCCCGGCCGGATAGCCGCCGCCGTCGGGCATCTCGTGATGCTGGGCCACCATCTCGGCCGCTGCCGTCCAGCCGCCCATGCGCTCGAGCAGGCCGGCGGCGTACGCCGGGTGGTCGCGCAGCGCGCGCTTGTCCTCGTCGGAGAGCTGGCCGAGCTTGAGCCAGATCGACTCGGGCAGGAACATCATGCCGATGTCATGCATGTAGACGGCCGCCTCGAGCTGCACCGGGTCCACCGGCTTGCCGGCGACGTTGTTGGTGTCGAGGGCGAGGCGCAGCAGGCGGCCGCTGCGGCCCTTGAACAGGGGCGAATGGATTTCGAACTGGTGGGCCAGGGTGCGAAAGAACTTGAGATCGGCGGCGATGCTCTCGGCGCCGCGCGTGGCGTGGGTGGCGGCAGCCCGCACCTGGGCGCCGGCGCGCACCGGGCGAAAGCCGGTGACGGCCTCGATCAGGCGCACCGAGCGCTCGTCGAGTTCGACGCCGGTCGTCTGCGCCAGGCCTTCGAGGCCGCCGACCAGCTCGATGATCTTGAGGTGGGCGAAGGACTTGCCGGCGGAAAGCGCCTCGACCGCCAGTTCGAGGCGGTCCATCGCCAGCAGGATGACTTCGGCCAGCAGCTCGGAGAAGACCAGCTCGCCGCCGCGCAAGCGGGCGAGCAAGTTCTCGATCGGATGCGCCACCAGCACGCCGACATCGACCTTGCAGATGGCGGCATCGCCCTTGATGTTGTGCAGCGCGCGGAACAGGCCGGCGATGAGCGCGTTGTCGTCGGGGCTGCGCTTCAGGCGGGCGATATCGCGCTCGATGTTGGGAACGATGTCGGCGAGATCCTCGATGAACTCGGCGAGCCCGTCGCGGTCCTGGACGCTCGGATGCAACAAGGCGCTGATGTCGGCCATACTTTCTCCCCTGTGAAGGTTTCGAACTTACGCGCTGCGCGGGCGGCTGGCAAGCGGCGTCGCTACACCAGCCCCGCCGCTGCCAGCTCGCTCTTGACATAGGCGTAGTAGATGGGCGCCGCCACCAGGCCCGAGACGCCGAATGCCGCTTCCATCGCCAGCATCGCCAGCAGCAGTTCCCAGGCTTCCGCCGCAATCTGCGAGCCGACGATGCGTGCGTTGAGGAAGTATTCGAGCTTGTGGATGACGATCAGGAACGCCAGCGAGGCCAGCGCCACTTGCGGTGAAAGGGCGAGGCTGACGACGACGATCACCGTGTTGGAAATGAGGTTGCCGGCCACCGGCAGCAGGCCGACGACGAAAGTCAGCGCGATCATGGTCTTCGTCAGCGGCAGGTGCACGTCGGCGAGCGGCAGCGCCACCGCGAGGTAGAGCGCCGTGAAGCAGGTATTGAGCGCGGCGATGCGCACCTGGGCGAAGACGATGCGGCGGAAGGCCTGCGCGAGCCTGCGCGCCCGCTCCGAGAGCGCCGCCGCCAGCGGCCGCATGGTTGGTATCGAGGCCGCCTCGTGCAGCGCCACCATGGCGCCGATGACCATGCCGACCAGCACGTGGACAAAGGCGATGCCGGCCTCCTTGCCGACGCCGCCGACCTCGCCGGCATGCTCGCGCAGCCACGCCGCGGCGGCGCTCTTGAGGCTGTCGACGCCTTCGGGCAGCATGGCCAGCATCCAGTCGGGCAGCCACAGGCGCGCGTTGTCGATGGTGTCGGCCATCTTCTGCGCCAGCGCCGCGAGGCCGCCGCCGTGGTGGTTGAAGAAGCCGACGGCGAGCACCGTGCCCAGCGCCATGCCGCCGATCACCAGCACCGCGAGCACCAGCACCGCGGCGATCTTGGCGCGCCGGTTGGACAGACGGCCGGCCAGCAGCGATGCCAGCACATGCACCAGTTCGAAGACGAGCAGGCCGGACAGCAGCGAGGGCAGGAGGTGCAGCCTGAGGACCAGGAGCAGCAGGAGTGCGGCGATGAACCAGGCAGCTTGCTGCACGCGGGCGGCGGGCATGGCGTCGGAATTTGTCATGAGGCGCGTATTCTCTCCCGAGCGCGGCTCGGCCACAATGGCCGGCTGCCGGCAGGGCATCGCCATGCCGCTTCGGCCACGTTGCTGCGCGCGTCGCGCGGCGCACAAGACCGGCTGCACACGAGCGCCTGGCGCGCGCCCGGAACGGCGGGTGGCCGACTCCGTCCGTGTCCCCCGATCCGGGCTGCACCCGACCCTCCTCCTTTACCTCCCGGAGTCGGCCACCCGCCATCCCGGGCGGAATAGGCTGCCGCTTTTGGGTCCAGCCAAAACCAAGACCCGCTCCGATTGGGCCGGCGGGGTGCCCTCCTCCGCGTAAGTAAAGGAGGAGGAGGCGATCGAAGATCGCCGACGGAGGACATGGAGCGGAGCAGGGCGCCCCGTCGGCCCAATCGCGCGCTCGTCCGAATCAATAGACCAGCACGTTGGTCGCAGCCACGCATTCGGCGACGAAAGTCGCGGCACCGACGATGGTCGCGCCCTCGACCAGATCGTGCGGGGCGATCATGCGCGAACCGACGCATGGACCGCACACGTACATCTTGCCGCCGCCTTCCAGATAGGCTTTCAGCAGGTCCTTGAGCGGGGGAAAACCGGACGCCGCGACGTGGTCGGCCATGCCCTTGATCGTCAGCATCACGCCGTTGCCCTGGAAGCCCATCAGCACTTCGACGTCCGACGCCAGCGCCGTCGTCGCCATGACAAAGGGAATCGTCGACAGCTCGGCATTCTCGGGTCCGTGCGTGACCATCAATACCAGTTTCTTCTTGTCTGTCATGTCAGTTGCTCCTGTCTTCGCGATCAGTGATCGGCAACGCTCCAACCGGGATGCGGGCGACCGTCGGAGAACCCTCAGGAGCGCGCGGCGATATTCATTCATCGTCCACCACGCCAGCGCCGCACGCACCTAAGCTAAACATAGCATCGGATCGTGCGAGCGCATCGGACACGACCGGCCCGCAGCGCCGCGCCGCCTCGCATCGGCGGCATGACTTCAGAGTATCGCCGTGCCCTGCTTTTCGCCGCGCTCGTAGACCACGTTGGCGCGGCCGACGATCAGCGCGTCGAGCGCGCCGATGCGCGCGGTGTCCTTGTTGTCATAGGGCAGACGGTGCAGGATGTAGCGCAGGGCGTTGAGCCGCGCGCGCTTCTTGCAGTCGGACTTGATCACGGTCCAGGGCGCATCGGCGGTATCGGTGTAGAAGAACATCGCCTCCTTGGCCTTGGTGTAGTCGTCCCACTTGTCCAGCGAGGCGAGGTCGATGGGCGAGAGCTTCCACTGCTTGAGCGGATGCACCTTGCGCTCCTTGAAGCGGCGGCGCTGCTCGTCGCGGCTCACGGAGAACCAGAACTTGATCAGGTGGATGCCGTTCCTCACCATCATGCGTTCGAATTCCGGCGCCTGGCGCATGAACTCCTGGTATTCCGGGTCGCTGCAAAAGCCCATGACGCGCTCGACGCCGGCGCGGTTGTACCAGGAGCGGTCGAACAGCGCGATCTCGCCGGAGGTCGGCAGGTGCTGGACGTAGCGCTGGAAATACCACTGGCCGCGCTCGATCTCCGAAGGCTTTTCCAGCGCCACGACACGCGCGCCGCGCGGGTTCAGGTGTTCCATGAAGCGCTTGATGGTGCCGCCCTTGCCGGCGGCGTCGCGGCCTTCGAACAGGATCACCACCTTCTGGCCGCTTTCCTTGACCCAGGCCTGCAGCTTGAGCAGTTCGACCTGCAGGCGGTATTTCTGGCGCTCGTAGGTGTTGCGCGACATCAGGTTGCGGTACGGGTAGCCGCCGTCGCGCCAGCCCGGCGCGAGTTCCTCGTCGGGGTGCACCGTGGCCTGGTCGCTGGCCATGCGCTGCTCCTTGAGCAGGGCTTTCAGCAGGCCGAGCGCTTCGCCGTTGGGCGCGCCGGCGATGAGGTCGCGCATGGCCGCGATGCGTGCCTGTTGCGCGGCGTCGACGGCCTCGCCGACGGCATGGGATTCGATGCCGGCAGCGGAGGCGGTGGGGCCGATGTCGCCGGCGGCGGCGGGGCGCGCGCGGCCGGTGCGGCGCGGCGCCGCAGTCTGGGGGGCGCTCGCCGCAGCTGCGGGCGGAGTGGGCTTTCGCGAGGTCATGGCTTGCTCCACAAGTCGTCCAGCGGATTCTTCTTTTTCGCGGCGTCGTCGCCGGCGCCGACGCGCCGCGCCGTGAATTCCTCTTCGATGTTGTCGCGGAAGTAGCTCCAGGCCGAGGCGGACGTCGACAGGCGCTGCCAGACCTCGGCGCCGACGCCGCTATACTCGAGCGTGCTGCTGTCGTCGAACTGCACGCGCAGCGTGCGGGCGCGCGCATCGTAGCCGATGGCGCGCAGCTTGCCGGAGTTGATCTTCTTCATCTCCATGGCGAAAGCCTCAGGGATGATCGGCGGAGTTGTGGTCGTCCGCGGCAGGCGCCGCTTCGCGCGCCTGCTTCTCGCGCAGCCGCGCGTTCTTCGCTTCGTCGGCGAAGACGTAGCGCCCCGCCAGCACGCAGCCCTTCATGCCCGGATCGCAGGGCAGGTTGTTGATCTTGGTGCAGACGTCGTTGATTTCGTGAGGGCAACCCCAGCCGCCGGCCATGTGCGTTCCTCCAAGGATGGCCCGATGATACCGCGGCCGGATGGCGCTTTACATCTGCCGGAACAGGTGGGCGTAGGAGCGGCTCACCGGCAGCGGCGCGCCGCCGCCGCGCAGTTCCACCCAGAGGCGGCCCATGAGGTCGCGGCGCACGGTGCGGATGGCGGCCACGCGCACCAGCGTGCCGCGATGGATGCGCCAGAAGACGTGCGCATCGAGCTGGCGTTCGAGTTCCTTCAGCGGCATGCGCAGCAGCCATTCCTGGCCGCCGACATGGAGGGCCGTGTACTTGTCGGCCGCCTCGAAGCGGTCGACTTCGGCGACGTCGACGAGGCGCACGCCGTCGCCGTCGCCGACGCGCAGCCAGCGCAGCGGCGCCGTGGCCGGAGCGCCGCCGTCGAAGCGTGCGATCAGTTCGCGCAGCAGGGCGTCGCTCGCCGGCGGCGCCGTCGGCAGCCGCGCCAGCGCCTTCGCCAGGCGCGCGGCCGTGACGGGCTTGAGCAGGTAATCGACGGCGGCCTGCTCGAAGGCCTGCACGGCGAACTCGTCGTAGGCGGTGACGAAGATGACGCGGCAGGGCACGCTGATGCGCGCCGCGACGTCGAGGCCGGAAAGGCCCGGCATGCGGATGTCGAGAAGCGCCGCGTCGGGCTTGAGTTCCTCGATGAGTGCCAGCGCGGTGTCGCCGTCGGCGGCCTCGGCGACGATCTCGGCATCCGCCGCCTCGCCGATCAGGCGGCGCAGCCAGGCGCGCAGCGGCGCTTCGTCGTCGGCGATCAGCAGGCGCATGCGAAAGGAAGGCTCAGCCGTGCGCTGATGCCGCCGCCGGCGCTGCTTTCGAGCGCGAGGCTGGCGCGCTCGCCGTAGCAGGCGCGCAGCCGTTCGCGCACATTGGCCAGCCCGACGCCGTTGCCGTCCGTCGCCGCGAAACCGCCGCCGCTGTCGGCGACTTCGATGACCAGGCATGCATCTTCGCGCCGGCAATTTACGGCGAGGCTGCCGCCTGCGGGTTGCGGCTCGAGGCCGTGGCGGATGGCGTTTTCCACCAGCGGCTGCACCAGCAGCGGCGGCAGGCGCGCGGCGAGGATGTCGGCGGTTGCGTCGATGCGCCAGGACAGGCGCTCGCCCATGCGCACGGCCATGATGCCGAGGTAGGCGCGCAGCAAGTCGAGCTCCTCGCCGAGCGAGACTTCGCGGCGCCGCGTGCGCGCCAGCACGGTGCGCAGCAAGGCGGTGAGGTCGATAAGCATGGTGCGCGCCGCGGCCGGATCGGTGTCGATGAGGCCGACGACGTTGGAGAGCGTGTTGAACAGGAAGTGCGGCTCGATCTGCGCTTGCAGGCGCGCCAGCTCGGCATGGGTTGCCAGCGACTCCTGCTCCGCCCGCAGCAGGCGCTCGGCGCGGGCTTCGGCCTGGGCGGCGAAGAGCTTCGCCTCGTCATGGAAATGCCAGGTGCCGAGCACGCCGAACAGCAGCGAGGCGGCGCCGGCGATGACGAAGGCTTGCGGATGCAGCGCCGTCATCTCGGTCAGCGAGAGGCCGCTGATCCAGGTGGCGAGGGTGAAGCCGACGGCGAAGCCGAGCGGGATGCCGATCAAGCCGTTGATGGCGCCTGGCTGCGGCTGCCCCCATAGCAGGCCGGAGCCGCGCACGAAGGCGTAGATGGCGCAGCCGATGCATTGTGCATAGATGAAATCGGTGGCGAGGTCGTAGCTCGTCAGCGCGGCCAGGAACAGCGCGATGGCCGTGTTGTAGACGGCGACCATCAGCGCTTCGCGGGCAAGGAGGGACCAGGCGGGTTTCATGGACAGGTCGGCATCTTACGCGCGGCGCATCAGAACAGCGCGAGCCGCCACTCGACCCAGGCCGCGCGCCGGACCGGCGCCTGCGCGTAGGCCGAGTCGGCGGCGCCGCCGGCCTGGCGCAGGCCGAAGGAGGTGCGCAGGCGGTTGCCTTCGATGCTGGCGCCGATGGTCAGCACGCGGCCGCCGTCGCGCGGCGTCGCCAGCCACTCGGCGTAGGGCGTGAAGCCGTCGCGGTCGTCCCAGGCGACGCGGGCGAGCAGGTTCTCGCGCAGCAGGTTGGGGGCGAGGTAGGCCTGGCTCGACCAGCCGGCGTTGGCGGCGACGACGGCCGCCGGCACGACGCCGGCCAGCGCGCGCTGGCGCGCGGTGAGCGCGTCGAGATGCTGCCATTGCGCGCGGCTGTAGGCGTCGGCGTCGTACCAGGCTTCAGCCAAGGCGCTCCAGCCCGATTCGCCCGTCCACTGCGCGCCGGCGACGGCCCTGAGGCCGTTGCGGCCGGCGCTTTGCGTCGTCGGGTCGGCGGACGCGAAGAGCCCGCCGTCTTCGGCCAGCGGATTCGTCAGTTGCCGAGTGCGGCGCTCGTAGAGCGCGGCGCCGTGGAAGGACCATGCCTCGCCGACGATGCGCGTGGCGCCGGCGCCCGCCTCGAAGCCGCGCAAGTGCGAGACGCGCGCCACGGCATGCAGGTCGTCGCCGCTGCCGGTGAGCCGATACCAGTGCAGCGCCAGCGACGCATCGTGGCTGTCGTCGCTGCCGCCGCCTTCGCCGGGGCGCGTCCAGACCAGCGTCCATGCGTCGTTGGCGGTGAAGCGTTCGACGGCCAGCAGCGGCGTGCCGACCAGCGCCGGCGGATTGATGCTGCGGCGGTTCTCGCGCTGTACGACGTCGAGCGGCTTGAAGCCGAAGCCGACGCCCCAGGACATCAGCTTCTTGCCCGCGGTCCAGCCGAGGCCATCGCCCAGTTCGCCGTCGTAGTAGAACTGGTTGCTGATGCCGTGCTGCGCCGGCTTGGCGTCCTGCGTCGTCTGCCAGCGCAGCGTTTCCTGCGCGTTGAAGCCGCCTTCGCGCAGGCGCAGTTCGAGGTCCTGGCGCGAAGTCCGGTTCGGCACCAGCGGCGGGCCGACGTAGTAAGGACTGGCGCTGTTGGGCGTATCGACCTCGGGCGCCGCGATCAGGCTGGCGTTGATGTCCGCCGCGCGCACGGGGAGCACGATGGCCAAGGCGACGAAAAGAAAGCTGCGCCGCATCACCACCCGGACAGCGAGTTGCGCACCAGCGCCGCCGGATTGAAGAACTCGTCGGGCGCTTCCTTCGGCACGATGCTGCGGTAGCGGATGACGGTGCGCCGGTTCGGCTGGATGTCGTCGAGCAGCAGCATGGCCATGATGCGCGGCTGGCCGTCGACGGGCTTGGCGACGTACCACGCCTCTTTCGCGCGCTTGCCCGAGCCGACGTAGAGGTCGGCCTTGATCGGCTGCTTGCTGGTCTTGTCGAGGTAGAGCTCGACGCGCGCATAAGTGACGCCGCTTCTCGCCTGGGCGAGGTCGAGATGCAGGCAGCGGCGCGGCTTGGCCGGCACGCCGACTTCCGGCAGATTCGCCGGCGGCGCCGGGCAGTCGACTTCGTCGCGGACAGTGCCGTCGTAGTCCTCGCTCCAGGTCATGCTGGCGATGTCGCCGGTCGACGCTTCGCCGAGCAGTTTCTGCGTCGCGGTGATGCGCAGCGGGCGCTGGCTTTCCGGCATCAGCAGCCAGAACTGGTCGGCCAGCATCAGCACTTTCTGGCCGATCTCGGATGGCGACTTCATCAGCACCAGCGAGCGCCGGCCGGGCTTCACGTAAACGGTGTAGAGCCGCTCCTTGTCCAGCGCGTCGTTGCGGTAAAGCTCGACGTGGGTTTCGACGCGCACCGATTCGGCCGGCAGGCGGAAGGCGTCGGCCCGCTTCAGCAGCGCCGCGACGTCGTCGGCGGCGCCGGCTGCGAAGGATGTCATCAGCATGATGGCGGCGATGCTGGGCTTAGACATGGCCGAGCGCCTCGACGATGGATTTCTGCGCCGCCTTGCGGCTTGCGAACCAGGCTGCGGCGGCGCACAGCACGACAATGATGGCATCGACGCTCAAGTAGAGCGGCAGCGAAAAAATAACCAGCAGCGGATAGCCGACCGAACGTCCCGGCGGCGGCGGCATCTCCATCCCGAGGTGCGGCAGCACCAGCACGACGATGCCGGCCAGCAGCGTGCCGGCCGCCGCGCCCAACAGGCCGATCAGCGCGCCTTCGCGCAGAAACTGGGCGACGATCTCCTGCGGCAGCGCACCGAGCGCGCGCAGCGTGCCGATCTCGCGCGTGCGCTCGACCACCGCCATCGCCAGCGTGTTGGCGACGGAGAAGAACACCAGCGTGGCGATGATGAGGCCGAGCAGGCCGAAGATGCGGTTGTAGATGGCGCGCACCGAATAGTAGTAGAAGGCCTGCTCCCACCAGGGCTTGTAGACGTGGGCGGGGTCGGCGGCCGCGAGTTGGCCGACGACGGCCGGCGTGCTGTCGGTGCTGTCGAGGTAGACGGACAGCGTGCTGATGCGCTCGGTCATCAGCAGGTGCTGCGCCGTCGGCACGTCGGTGTAGACGAGCCGCTTGTCGACTTCGCGCCAGCCCGTGGAGACGATGCCGGCGACCTGCACGTCGATGGCGTTGATGCCGCCCGCGGTCGTCGTCGCCAGCAGCGTGAGGCCGCTGCCGGGCTGGGCGTTGAGGCTCTTGGCGAGGTCGGTGCCCAGCAGCACCGGCGGCAAGGCGTTCGCCGGCGCGCCCAGGCTGCCGGCTTCGAGCTTGAGGAAAGGGCCGCGCACGGCGGCTTCGGCGGCGATGTCGGCACCGATGCCGAGGAAGATCACCGACTTGTCGCCATTGGAAATCAGGCCCGACAACGCCACGCGCGGCAGCACGCGCTCGACGTGTGCGGTCTTCGCCAGCGTCGCCGTCAGCGCGCGGTAATCGGACAGGCCGTACTGCATCGGCGTTTCCTCGTCGCGCGTGAAATAGTCCTTGGCGCCGATGGTGATATGGCCGAATTCCTTGGCCGCGCCTTCGCGCAGCGCGTCGTAGGTGTAGAGCGCAAAGCCGCTCGCCACCAGCACCGCGGCGCAGCCGACCGTGGCGATGAGGATGGTGACCAGCGAACGGCGCCGGTTGCGCAGCACGTTGCGCCAGGCAAGCAACCAGGCGTTCATTGCAGTACTCCGTCGGTCAGCGCGCGCACCTGATCGCAATGCGCGGTCATGCGATCGTCGTGGGTGGCGATGAGGAAGGTGGCACCGTGGCGCGCGCCCAGCGCCTTCATCAGGTCGACCACCTGGCTCGCGGTGGCGGTGTCGAGATTGGCGGTCGGCTCGTCGGCGATCACCAGCGTCGGCGATTTGACCAGCGCGCGGGCAATGGCGACGCGCTGGCGCTGGCCGCCGGAAAGCTGGTCGGGACGGCGCTCGGCCAAACCCGTGAGGCCGACTTGCGCGAGGATCTCGTCGACGCGCTCGCGCCGCTCGGCGGCCGGCAGTTCGGCCAGCAGCAGCGGGTAGTCGACGTTGTCGCGCACGCTCATCACCGGCACCAGGTTGTAGCTCTGGAAGACGAAGCCGATGCGCCGCCGCCGGATCAGCGTGCGCGCCGTCTCGTCGAGGCCGCCGACGTCCTCGCCGGCCAGCAGGTATTGCCCGGCGTCGAAGGAGTCGATGAGGCCGCAGATGTTGAGCAGCGTGCTCTTGCCGCTGCCCGAGGGGCCGCGCACGGCGACGAAGGCGCCCACCGGCACTTCGAGCGTGATGCCCTGCAAGGCCGGGATGTCCTCGTCGCCCATGCGGTAATGCTTGACGATGCCGGTGAGGGCGATGGCGGCGGTGCTCATGATTTGCGGCGCTCCGGCATAGGATGTCCGCATTCTAAGCAAGCGGCCACGCCGCGGCGAGCGCTGCGACGAAATGCCGGCCGGCGTCGCCAGGCGCCGGCATGGCGCGCGGACGGCGCCGTTGCTAGGCGGCAGCGGGCCAGGGGATGACGTAGAAGAGCACGGCGAAGTAGTGCAGCGCGCTGCCCAGCAGCACGAAGCCGTGCCAGATGGCATGGTGGTAGGGCAGCAGGCGCCACTTGTAGAAGACCACGCCGCCCGTGTAGGCGAGGCCGCCCGCCGCCAGCAGCGCCAGGCCGCCGGCGGCGACGTGCTCGAGCATCGGCTTGACCGCCACGACGACCGCCCAGCCCATGGCGATGTAGAGCGAGACGACGAGGCCGTGCAGCCGCCCGCGCAGCAGCAGCCGCAGGACGATGCCGGTCAGCGCCAGCGTCCAGATCGCGGCGAGCAGCGACCAGCCCCACGGCCCGCGCAGGTTGACCAGCATGAACGGCGTGTAGGTGCCGGCGATCAGCAGGAAGATGGACGAATGGTCGAGCGCGCGCAGCACCCGCCTGGCGCGCTCGATCGGGATGCCGTGGTAGAGCGTCGAGGCCGTGTAGCAGAGCACCAGCGTCGCGCCGAACACGGCGCAGGCGGCGACGTCGATGGCATCGCCGTGCAGCGCCGCGAAAGTCGTCAGCACGGTCAGCCCGACGATCGCCAGCACGATGCCGAGGCCGTGGATGACGGCGTTGGCGATTTCCTCGCGCGGCGTATAGCGCGGCAGGGCGGGGAGGGCGGTCATGGCGGGCTCCGTGGCGTATCGAGGCATCGGGGCAGTCTAGAGCAAACGACGCTCGCCGGTTAGAGGCGGACGCCAAAGCGGATAGCTCATGCGGCGGATGGCGACGCGC
The DNA here is from genome assembly GCA_028713915.1 of Rhodocyclaceae bacterium. Taxonomy (GTDB): domain Bacteria; phylum Pseudomonadota; class Gammaproteobacteria; order Burkholderiales; family Rhodocyclaceae; genus Nitricoxidireducens. Next base: position 29,886 of record JAQTNK010000022.1, read on the forward strand.
GGGGGACGCGCGCCGGCGCCGGTAGATGCCAACGTCAGGCGCCGCAGAAGCCGCAGAAGGCCTGTGCCGGCGCCATCCGCCGCCGGCGTGGAACCAATTGCGATCGCCCTATGTCCGTATTTTTCCAGGTTGCCTACTTGAAGTTGAGCGATCTATCGCACTGACTGAGGAGCGGGAATATGGCGTCGAAACTCCGCGTTCAAAGCTTCGCGATTTCCATCGACGGTTACGGCGCCGGGCCGAACCAGGACCTCCAGAATCCGCTCGGCGTCGGCGGCCCTGAGTTGATGGAGTGGTTCTTCCCCACCCGCGTATGGCGCCGGATGCAAGGCCATGACGACGGCGAGACGGGCGTCGACAACGGCATCGCGGAACAAGGCTTTGCCGGAATCGGCGCCTGGATTCTCGGGCGCAACATGTTCGGTCCGGTCCGCGGCCCGTGGCCGGACGACAGCTGGAAGGGCTGGTGGGGCGACGAACCGCCTTATCACACGCCCGTGTTCGTGCTGACGCATCACCCGCGAGCGCCGCTGCGGCTGGCGGGAGGCACGGAGTTCCGCTTCGTCACCGCGGGCATTCACGCCGCCCTGGAGCAGGCGACTGCTGCAGCGAACGGCCGCGACGTCCGCCTCGGCGGCGGCGCAGCCACTATCCGCCAGTATCTGCGCGCGGCCCTGATCGACGAGCTGCATCTGGCCGTCCGACCGGTCGTGCTCGGTTCCGGAGAGCATCTCTGGCAAGACATCGACATGCGCGCATTGGGCTACGAATGCACGAAGTACGTCGCCGGCGAACGCGCGGCGCACGTCTATCTGCGCAAGCGGCGGTGACCCGTCGGGTTCGCTTGGTGGGCCGACCAAGCGCCGCCGGCGACGCTGCGCGATAATGCCGCGCCAGGCCGCTCGCCTTCGAACCCGCTACCGTAGAAACCACATCCGATGCGCAATGCCATGTCCGACGCCTGCCCCTGCGGGCGTCCCGCCGCTTATGCCGATTGCTGCGGGCGCTTGCATCGCGGCGCGCCGGCGCCAGATGCCGCGGCGCTGATGCGTTCGCGCTATAGCGCCTACGTCCTCGGCCTTGCCGACTACCTGCTCGCCACCTGGCATGCGTCCACGCGGCCGCCGGCGCTCGATCTCGACGAGGGGCCGCGGCCGAAGTGGCTGGGGCTGGACGTGAAGCGCTTCGAGGCGACGGGGCCGGACAGCGGGCTGGTCGAGTTCGTCGCGCGCTTCAGGGTCGGCGGGCGCGGCCAGCGGCTGCACGAGACCAGCCGCTTCGTGCGCGAGGCGGGACGCTGGTATTACGTGGACGGCGACATCGGCTGATTGCCAGCGACGTATGCCGCACGGGATTGCGGCATGCCGGGCCGGTACAATGACCGCCTTGAGGAGGGTCCGTGGCGACATTGATTCCGAGCATCGGCAGCTGCACGTTCGCGAGCGACGGCGAGCGGCGCGTCGCCGAGCGGCTTGAGCAGAAGCTCGAAGACGATTATCTCTGCTGGTACGACGTCCCGCTCGGGCCGGCCAACGGGCATCCGGACTTCATCGTCTTCCATCCGCGGCGCGGCCTGCTGATACTGGAAGTCAAGGACTGGCGCCGTGACAGGATCGTCGGCGCCGACCGTCAGCACTTCGTCATTCACGGCGCCGGCGGCACCGTGAGCGTGCAGAATCCGCTCGAACAGGCGCGGCATTACGCCGAAGCGGCCGCCGACGTGTTGAAGCGCGACCCGCAACTCGTTTTCGCCAGCGGGCGCGAAGCCGGCAAGCTGCTGTTCCCCTGGGGCTACGGCGTGGTCTTTCCCAACCTCATGCGCAAGGCTTTCGACGAGGGCGAACTGGCCGAGGTGATCGCCCCGGACCGGGTGATCTGCAAGGACGAGATGCTGGAGACCGGCGATGCCGAAGCCTTCCAGCAACGCCTGTGGCAGATGTTCCGCGTCCGCTTCCACAGCGCGCTCTCGCTGCCGCAGATCGACCGCGTGCGCTGGCATCTCTTCCCCGAGGTGCGCATTGCGCCGCGCCAGGCGGAACTCTTCGGCGACGACGGCCCGCCGCCAGACCTCATGCGCGTGCTCGACTTGCAGCAGGAACAGCTGGCGCGCAGCCTGGGCGAAGGCCACCGCGTCATCCACGGCTGCGCCGGCTCGGGCAAGACGCTGATCCTCGGCTACCGCGCCGCGCAACTGGCGCAGGCGGCCGTGAAGCCCATCTTGGTGCTCTGCTACAACGAATCGCTGGCGCGGCGCATTGCCCGCGTCATGGCGGACCGCGGCCTCGACGGCACGGTGCATACGCATCACTTCCACCAGTGGTGCCGCGCCCAGTTGGTCGCCTACCACGCCGGCTTGCCGCAGCGCAGCGAGCATCAGGACGACAACGACGGCTTCTTCGCCGACATGGTCGAGCGCGTCATCCGCGGCGTCGAGCGCGGCATCATTCCGGCCGCGCAATACGACGCAGTGCTCATCGATGAAGGCCACGACTTCAAGCCCGAGTGGCTGAAGCTCGTCGTGCAGATGATCGACCCGAAGACCAATAGCCTGCTTGTGCTCTACGACGACGCGCAGTCGATCTACAACGATGAGAAGAGGAAGAAGTTCAGCTTCAAGAGCGTGGGCATCCAGGCACAGGGGCGCACCACCATCCTCAAGGTCAACTACCGCAACACCGACGCCATCCTGCGCTTCGCCCGCGACGTCGCGCAGGGCATCCTCAAGCCGCAGGACGCCGACGAGGACGGCGTGCCGCTGATCCGCCCGCAGTCGGCGGGACGCGCCGGCCCCGAGCCGCAGGTCGTCAATCTTCCCAGCCTCAGGGATGAAGCCGATTTCGTCGCCAGGCGCCTCCAGGAAGCCCACCGCGACGGCACGCCGTGGCGCGACATGGCGGTGATCTACCGCGACTACCATCGCGACGCCCGGCTGATCCGCGCCATGCTGCCCAAGTTCGGCATCCCGGTCGTCTATTTCGAGGACGCCACCTACGCCGCCGACGAGGACAAGGTCACCGTCATTACCATGCACTCCTGCAAGGGCCTCGAGTTTCCGCTCGTGGTGATTCCCGGCGCCGACCGCCTGCGCGCCGGCGAGGAACTGCCGCCGCAGGAGGCGAAGCTGCTGTACGTGGCGATGACGCGGGCGACGCGGGAGCTGGTGGTGTGCGGCGTGGCGTGACGGCAATCAGGGCTTCAATGGTAGGCGATGCGCCAGGCCGGGCTGGCGGCATATATCGGACTTGCCGCGGCACGCGTTGGCGGAGACGAGCCCGCGAGAACGGGTAAGCGCCACCGTCGCGCTGCCGACCGCTTCCACCAGCACCAGCCCGTTGCCGGCGATTTCCCAGGCCTGGCCGTCGTGCAGGAAGACGTCGTCGCGCAGGCCGGGAGCGGTGATCCAGGCGCAGCCGCCGGTGCACAGGATGCGCCGGCCGCGGGCGGCGGACAGGCGCAGCGGGCGGTTAGGGCGCAGGACGAGCTCTATCGGGTCCGCGCCGATGGCCGCGCGTCCGCGCCGCCAGAGATTTTCCAGGGCGGCCGCGAAGCCGGTCCAAAATCCGCGGAGCGTGCCGCAAGCGCGGCGACAGCGCTCAGGCGTTGCGCAGGCGGCGCTGCTCATAGGCTTGCAAGTGCATGTGGGCGAGCTTGAGCAGCGGAAGGGCCAGGCCCTTGGCGGCGCCGCGACGGACCATGTCGCCGATCACGTGATCGGCCTCGGTGGGGCCGCCGCGTTCGACGTCCCGCAGCATCGACGCCGTCAGGGGCGAGCCGCGGTCGGTCAGTTGGCCGCGATAGGCGGCGATGCGGTCGGGATCCGGCGCGTGGCCGAGGGCGACGGCGACGCTGCGGCACTCGTCGAGCAGGCCGACGATGAAAGCTTCGCCGCCTTCGGCCGCCATGATGTCGCCGACGCCGGCGCGCATGCTGCATGTCGCTGCGGCGAGCGTGGCGAGAAAGACGAACTTGTCCCACATGTCCTGCTCGATGCGCGGCGACAAGAGGACGTCGATCTTCGCCGCGGCCAGCAACTGCGCCAGCGGCGCCAGCCAAGGCGATTCGCCGGCGGCGCGGGAACCGAAGATCAGGCGGTGCGTGCGGTTGAGATGCCGGACTTCGCCGCCCGGCGCCAGCGTCACGGCCAGGTGGGCGACGCCGCCGAGCACCCGGTCGCGCCCGAAATGGGCGTCGAGGACGTCGAGATGGGCGAGGCCGTTCAGCAGCGGCAGCACCACGCTGGCGGAGCCGACGGCGGGGGCGACGGCGGCCACGGCCGAGCCCATATCGTAGGCCTTGCACGACAGGACGATGACGTCGTACCGGTCGGTCGCGCCGACTGCGGTGACGATGCGGGGCTCGACGTGCATGTCGCCAAACGGGCTCGTCACGCGCAGGCCATCGGCGCGCAGTTGCGCGGCGCGGGCGGGGCGCACCAGGAAGCTCACGTCGCTGCCGGCTGCATGCAGCCGGGCGCCGAAGTAGCCGCCGATGCCGCCGGCACCCAGGATCAGGATCTTCATCGCATTCTCCCTATAAAGTTCGCGCGCGCCGCCTGGACTTCCGGTGCCGGACCCGCTCGCCACAGCAGACAGCTTAGGTCACGACCCCAAGCGGCAATAGCGTCAACTGCGCGAAATTGTGTCCATTACAGTTTTCATTTTTTGCAACTGTTATGCTCGATGCCATGCGCCGCTGTGTCTGTGCGGCATCCTGAGCCTGGCCGAGAATGCAGCGATGTCCGACTTCCTCTACGACCGCCTCGCCGACGAGTTCGCCGGCCTGATCGCCGCGCGCGTGCTGCAGCCCGGCGAGCGGCTGCCTTCCGTGCGCCGGCTCGCCATGCAAAAGCGGCTGTCGGTGTCTACCGTGCTGCAGGCGCTGCGCCAGCTGGAAGACCGCGGGCTGGTGGAGGCGCGCCCGCAGGCGGGCTTCTACGTGCGCCGCCGCGGCCGCGCGCCGGCCGAGCCGGCGGTGCGCGGCAAGCTGACGCGGCCGACGTTCGTCGGCGTGAACCAGCTGCTGATGCAGGTGCTGCACGCCAACGAGCAGCCGGGCGTGCTGCCGCTGGGCGCGGCCCATCCGGGACCGGGGCTGCTGCCGTCGCTGCGCATGCAGCGCATGTTCGCCAAGGTGGCGCGCGGCCGCGCGGACCTGCTCGCCGTCGGCAGTTGCGTGCGCGGCAACGATGCGCGCCTGGTGCGCCAGATCGTGCGGCGCTCGGTCGATTGCGGCGGGCCGCTGGCGGCCGACGAGATCATCGTCACCAACTCCTGCACCGAGGCGCTCAACCTCTGCCTGCGCGCGGTGGCCGGTCCCGGCGACACCATCGCGCTGGAATCGCCGACGTATTTCGTGCTGCTGCAGATCATCGAAAGCCTCGGCATGAAGGCCCTGGAAATTCCGACGCATCCGCGTAGCGGCGTGTCGGTCGAGGCGCTGGAACTGGCGACGCGCGGCGGCGCGGTCAAGGCCTGCCTGCTGATCCCCAACGTCAACAACCCGCTCGGCTGCATCATGCCGGAAGAGAACAAGCGCGCGGTGGCGCGGCTGCTCGCCGAGCGCAACGTGCCGCTGATCGAGGACGACGTCTATGGCGACCTGCACTTCGAGGGCGCGCGGCCGTGGCCGATCAAGGCCTACGATACCAGCGGCAACGTCATGCTGTGCTCGTCGTTCTCGAAGACGGTGAGCCCGGCGCTGCTCGTCGGCTATATCGCCGCGGGCCGCTTCCATGCCGAAGTGGCGCTGCTGAAGACCCTGGCCAGCGGCGTCACCGGCGCCGTGCCGCAGGCGGCGCTGGCGGAGTTCATCGAGGGCGGCGGCTTCGATCGCCAGGTGCGCCACGCGCGCCGCGCCTACGCCCGCCAGGTGGCGCGCATGAGCGACGCGGTGGCCGAACATTTCCCCGCCGATTGCCTGTTGTCGCGGCCGCAGGGCGGCTTCGTGCTGTGGGTGGAAATGCCGCGCCAGGTGGATGCGCTGGAGCTGCACCGCGAGGCGGTCGCCGCGGGCATCGCCTTCACGCCGGGCCAGTTGTTCTCGGCCTCCGGCCGCTACCGCAACTGCCTGCGCCTCAACTGCGGCAATCCCTGGGACGCGCGCTTCGACGCCGCGCTGCGGCGCCTGGGCGAACTGGTGCGGGCGCGGCTGTAGCCTACTTCCCTTTCGCCCACGGATCCTTCAGCGTCACCGCGCGGTTGAACACCGGCGCGCCCGGCTTCGAGTCGCTGCGGTCGGCGACGAAGTAGCCGTGGCGCTCGAACTGGAAGCGCTCTTCGGCCTGCGCGTTCTGCAGCGCCGGCTCGAGTTGCGCGGCGATGACCTTCTTGGCTTCCGGGTTGATGTCGAGCAGGAAGTCGCGCTCGCCGGCGCCGGGGTTGGGCACCGAGAACAGGCGGTCGTAGAGCCGCACTTCGCACTCGTAGGCGTGCGGCGCGCTGAGCCAGTGGATGTTGCCCTTGACCTTGTAATTGTCGGCGCCAGGCGTGCCGGATTTCGAGTCGGCGTAGTAGTTGCAATGCACGGCGACGACGTTGCCGTCCGCGTCCTTGTCGGCGCCCGTGCATTCGATGACGAAGCCGTAGCGCAGCCGCACCTTGTTGCCGGGGAAGAGGCGGAAGTAGCCCTTGGGCGGGACTTCCATGAAGTCTTCGCGTTCGATCCAGAGTTCCTTCGAGAACGGGATCGGGCGCTTGCCGAGTTCCGGCTGCTGCGGATGGTTGGGCGCTTCGCAGAGCTCTTCCTGGCCGTCCGGGTAGTTGTCGATGACGAGCTTCAGCGGATCGAGCACGGCGATGCGGCGTTGCGCGGTTTCGTTGAGAACTTCGCGCTGGCATTCCTCGAACACGCTCATGTCGATCAAGGAATCGGACTTGGTGACGCCGATCATGTCGGCGAAGCGGCGGAAGCCTTCCGGCGTGAAGCCGCGGCGGCGCGCGCCGACGAGCGTCGGCAGGCGCGGGTCGTCCCAGCCGTCGACGTGCTTTTCGTCGACGAGCTGGATCAGCTTCCTCTTGGAGAGCACGACGTAGGTGAGGTTCAGGCGCGCGAATTCGATCTGCTGCGGCAGCGGGCGGGCGAGCAGGTTGCCGTCGGCGAGCTTGCCGAGCAGCCAGTCGTAGAACGGCCGCTGGTCTTCGAATTCGAGCGTGCAGATCGAGTGCGTGATGTTCTCGAGCGCGTCCTCGATCGGATGGGCGAAGGTGTACATCGGGTAGATGCACCACCGGTCGCCGGTGTTGTGGTGGGTGGCGCGGCGAATGCGGTAGATGGCCGGATCGCGCAAGTTGATGTTGCCCGCGGCCATGTCGATCCTGGCGCGCAGCACGTGGGCGCCGTCGGCGAATTCGCCGGCTTTCATGCGGCGGAAGAGGTCGAGGTTCTCGGCGGGCGTGCGGTTGCGGTAAGGGCTGGCCTTGCCGCCTGCGGTCAGCGTGCCGCGGTTGGCGCGCATTTCCTCGGCGCTTTGCGAATCGACGTAGGCGTTGCCCGACGTGATCAGGTATTCGGCGGCCTCGTACATGAAGTCGAAATAGTTCGAGGCGTAGTAGAGGTTGGGGCCCCAGTCGAAGCCCAGCCACTTCACGGCGTCGACGATCGAATCGACGTATTCCTGCTCTTCCTTTTCCGGGTTGGTGTCGTCGAAGCGCAAATGGCACTGGCCGCCGTAGTCGCGGGCGAGGCCGAAATTCAGGCAAATGCTCTTGGCATGACCGAAGTGCAGGTAGCCGTTCGGCTCGGGCGGAAAGCGCGTGCGAATCCGCGCCGGGTCGGCGGCGCCCGCCAGTTGCTGCGGGCCGGGGCCGGGCGCGCCGGACCAGCGGCGGGCGGCATACTTGCCGGCGGCCATGTCGGCGTCGATGAGGTTGCGGATAAAATTCGCAGCGGCGGGCGCGCCGTCGCTAGGCTTGCTGGGGCTTGACACGGAGTATCCTCTCGCTGGACTGGCCTCGTCATTTTACCCGACGGCATGGACCGGCCGCGCCTTTTGCGTAAGGGGAGTGGGCATGGGTTTTTATTCTGCGGTGGCGGTTTTCTGCGGCGCCGGCATCGGCGCGCTGCTGCGCTGGGCGCTGAGCTTCGCGCTCAATCCGGTGTTTCCGACGATCCCGCTCGGCACCCTGGCGTCGAACCTGATCGGCGGCCTGCTGGTCGGCGTCGCCGTCGGCTTTTTTTCCCACAACACGAGCCTGCCGCCGGAAGCGCGCCTGTTCGCCATCACCGGCTTTCTCGGCGGACTGACGACCTTCTCGACGTTCTCCGCCGAAGTCGTCACCCTGCTGGGGCGCACCGAATACCTGTGGGCGCTGGCGGCGACGGGCGTTCATCTGTGCGGTTCGCTGCTGATGACGGCGGTCGGCATGATGGCGGCCAATGCCATCTTCGTCAGGACGTGATGCGCCGCTGAACATGAAGGAGGCAACCATGCAAGGCATCTACCTCAAGTTCTACGTTTCCGAAAACCACAAGCACGACGGCATCAGCGTCTACGAGTGGCTGCTGGAACGCGCCAAGGAGATCGGCATCCGCGGCGGTTCGGCCTTCCGCGCCATGGCGGGATACGGCCGCCACCACCGCCTGCACGAGGATCATTTCTTCGAGCTGCAGGGCACGCTGCCGGTCGAGGTCGGCTTCGTCGTCACCGCCGACGAAGCGCAGCTGCTGTTCGACATGATCGCCGCCGAAGCCTTGTCGCTGTTCTACATCAAGCTGCCGGTCGACTTCGGCATCACCGGCGACAGCGGCGGCAGCGGCAGCTGAGCGCCGGCGCCGTGCCGCGATGGTTGGCGGCGCGGTAGCGTAAACTACGCGCCGTTTCCCCAACCCGAGCCGATCCCCTTTGAGCCGTCCTGCCGTTGTCCCCGACGAGCGCGCCGCCTTGCGCCTGGCCGCCCGTCCGCCCATCGCCTATGACGAGGCCTTGCCCGTCAACGCCCGCCGCGCCGAGATCGCGCGGGCGATTGCCGCGCATCAGGTCGTCGTCATTTGCGGCGAGACCGGCTCGGGCAAGACGACGCAGTTGCCGAAAATCTGCCTCGAACTCGGCCGCGGCTGCCAGGGCCTGATCGGCCACACCCAGCCGCGGCGCATCGCCGCGCGGGCCACCGCGACGCGCATCGCGCAGGAGCTCAAGTCCGAGCTGGGCCGCTATGTCGGCTTCAAGATCCGCTTCACCGACCGCGTCTCGAACGAGACCTACATCAAGCTGATGACGGACGGCATCCTGCTGGCCGAGACCCAGGGCGATCCGCTGCTGCGCCAGTACGACACCATCCTCATCGACGAGGCGCACGAGCGCAGCCTCAACATCGACTTCCTGCTCGGCTACCTGCGCCAGCTGTTGCCGAAGCGCCCCGACCTCAAGGTCATCATCACCTCGGCGACGCTCGACGCCGAGCGCTTTTCCAAGCACTTCGGCGGCGCGCCGGTGATCGAAGTCTCGGGCCGGCTCTATCCGATCGAAGTGCGCTACCGTCCTTTCGGCGCCGAGGCAACGGCTTCCTCTCCCGGCTCCTCTCCCGGCGGGAGGGGAGACGACCGCGACATCGGCGAAGCCATCGCCGATGCGGTGACCGAGGCGCATCGCGAAGGGCCCGGCGACGTACTGGTGTTCCTGCCCGGCGAGCGCGAGATCCGCGAGGCGGCGGAAGCCTTGCGCAAGCATCATCCGCCGGGACTCGAAATCCTGCCGCTGTTCGCGCGCCAGTCGGCCGTCGAGCAGGCGCGCGTCTTTGCGCCGCACCAGGGCCGCCGCGTCGTGCTGGCGACCAACGTCGCCGAGACCTCGCTGACCGTGCCGGGCATCCGCTACGTCATCGACTCGGGCCTGGCGCGCGTCAAGCGCTACAGCCATCGCAACAAGATCGAGCAGCTGCAGGTCGAGTCCATCGCCCAGGCGGCGGCACAGCAGCGTTCCGGGCGCTGCGGGCGCGTGGCGGCGGGCGTGTGCTTCCGCCTCTACGACGAGGCGGACTTCAAGCAGCGCCCGCCGTACACCGAGCCTGAAATCCTGCGCTCCTCGCTGGCCGGCGTCATCCTGCGCATGAAGTCGCTGCATCTGGGCGACGTCGAGGATTTTCCTTTCCTCGAAGCGCCGGCGTCGCGCATGATCGCCGACGGCTATCAACTGCTCGCCGAGCTCGGCGCGGTCGACGAGGCGAAGGACTTGACGGCGGTCGGCCGCGAACTGGCGAAGCTGCCGCTGGACCCGAAGATCGGCCGCATGCTCCTGGCGGCGCGCGAGTTCGGCTGCGTCAAGGAAATGCTGGTGATCGCCGCGGCGCTGACCGTGCAGGATCCGCGCGAGCGTCCGCAGGAGCAGGCCGGTGCGGCCGACCAGGCGCGCGCCCAGTGGAAGGACGAGAAATCGGAATTCCTTTCCTGGCTCAAGCTGTGGACCGCCGCCGATGAAATATGGAAGCACGAGTCGACCAACAAGCAGCGCCAGTGGTGCAAGCGCAACTTCCTGTCGTGGCTGCGCGTGCGCGAATGGCGCAACATTCACGGCCAGCTGATGACGCTCTCCCACGAGCACGGCTGGAAGGAAAACCAGCTGGCCGCCAGCTACGACGCCATCCACAAGGCGCTGCTGTCGGGCCTGCTCGGGCATATCGGCCTGAAGAGCGAAGAGGACGTCTTCTACCGCGGCGCGCGCGAAATCAAGTTCTACATCCATCCCGGCTCGACGCTGGTGAAGAAGGCCGGGCGCTGGATCGTCGCCGCCGAGATCGTCGAGACTTCGCGGCTGTTCGCGCGCTGCGTCGCGCGGATAGAACCCGAGTGGCTGGAAAGCGTCGGCGCCCACCTGATCCGCCGCCACGTCTTCGAGCCGCACTGGGAGAAGGGCACCGGCCAGGTCGTCGCCTGGGAGCGCATTACCCTGCACGGCCTGCTGCTGCAGGCGAAGCGCCGCGTCGTCTTCGGCAAGGCCGGGGCGTCGGCCGCGGACGTCAAGCTGGCGCGCGAAATCCTGATTCGCTCGGCGCTGGTCGAGGGCGAGGTCGGCGAGGACTGGTCGAAGAAGTGGCGCTTCTTCCAGCACAACCAGAAGCTGCTGCGCGAGATCGAGAACCTCGAACACAAGTCGCGCCGCCCCGACGTGCTGGTCGACGACGAACTGATCCACGCCTTCTACGACGCCATCGTCCCCGCCGACATCACTTCGCTCGCGGCCTTCGACCACTGGCGGCGCGCTGCCGAGCAAGCGGCGCCGAAGCTGCTGCATCTCGAACGCGAGCAGTTGATGCGCCACGAGGCGGCCGGCATCACCACCGATGCCTTTCCGCATGCGCTCGAACATCGCGGCCAGCGCTACAAGCTCGCCTACAAGCACGACCCCGGCGCGGCCGACGACGGTATTACATTGTCATTGCCGCTGCCGGCGCTGAACCAGGTGCCGGCCCATCGCTGCGACTGGCTGGTGCCGGGGCTGCTGCGCGAGAAAGTCGTCGCGCTGTTCAAGACCTTGCCGCAGAAATACCGCCACCGGCTGCAGCCGGTCGACTCGTCGGCCGACGATTTCTGCGACGCCGAGCACGACGCCGACGAGCCGCTGGTGCGGGCGCTGACGCGCTACGTCGAGGAGCGCATCGCGCTGAAGCTGCCGCTCGATGCCTTCCGACCCGGCGAATTGCGCCCGCATCTGCTGATGAATTTCCGCCTCTGCGACGAGCACGGCGGCACGCTGGCGATGAGCCGCTCGCTCGCCGAATTGCGGTCGCATTACGGCAGCCGCGTCGAGGAGACTTTCGCGCAAGCCGAGGTCAAGAGCGAAGCCGCCGCAGGCGAGCTGACGGGGCTCACCGCCTGGTCCTTCGGCGACCTGCCCGACTTGCTCGAAGTGCAGGTCGGCGGCCGCTCGGTGGTCGGCTTCCCGGCCCTCGTCGACGACGGCGACAGCGTGTCCTTGCGCGCCTTCGACACCGAGGACAAGGCGGCCGCCCGCCACTATCTGGGCTTGCGCCGGCTGTTCGCGCTGGCTTTGAACCAGCAGGTCAAGTTCGTCGAGAAGAGCCTGCCGCGCGAACTGGGCATGCTTTACATGCCGCTGGGCAGCGAGGCCGAACTGAAGGAGCAGGTGGTCGCCGCCACGCTCGACCGCACCTGCATGACGGCGCCCTTGCCGGCGACGCCCGCCGCATTCGAGGCGCGCGCCGCGGCCGCCAAGGGCAAGGTGACGCTGGTGGCGCAGGAGATCGCGCGCCTGCTGACGACGATCCTCACCGAGCACGCGGCCTTGCAGAAGAAACTCGTCGCCGCCAACAAGGCTTTCCCGCAGGCCTGCGCCGACATCGCGGCGCAGCTGGCGGCGCTGCTGCCCAAGGGCTTCGTCGGCGCGACGCCGTTCGAGCGCCTGGCCCACCTGCCGCGCTATCTCAAGGCCGCCGGCCTGCGGCTCGACAAGGTGCGCGCCGATGCGGCTCGCGACGCCCGCCAGATGGCCGACTGGCAAAGCCTGGCCAAGCCCTTCGAGCGCGAGCACCTGGCGATGCGAAAGTCGGGCGTCATCGATCCGTTTCTGGAAGAATTCCGCTGGCTGCTCGAAGAACTGCGCGTCGCGCTGTTCGCGCAGGAGTTGCGCACGCCGTCGCCGGTGTCGGTGAAGCGCTTGCAGAAAATGTGGGAAGGGAGGCCTCGTGCTTGAAGTGTTCGCTGCGTTCACCAAGGCGGCACGCGATCTCGTGCGTGGCGACATTCTCTGGCAGGCGCTGTGGCCGCCGCTGGTGGCGCTGGTCGCCTGGGGCTTCGTCGCCACGGCGGTATGGGCGCACGCCATCGCGCTGATTTCCGGCGCGCTGCCGACCTTCGAGTGGACGGGCTGGACCTGGATGGCCCATTGGGCGGCGGTGTTCCTGCTGCTGGCGGCCTTCGCTTCGCTGGTCTATGCCACCGCGCTGCTGCTGGTCGCCACTTTCTCGCTGCCGCGCATGCTGGCGCTGGTGGCGGCGCGCGACTATCCGGACGTGCTGCCGCACGGCGAAAACGTCTTCTGGAGCAGCCTTGGCAACACGCTGGCGGCGAGCGGCATCTACATCGTCGGCTGGCTGGCGACGCTGCCGCTGCTGCTGGTGCCCGGCGCGATCCTGGTGCTGCCGCTGGCGTGGACGGCCTGGCTCAACCAGCGCACGTTCCGCTTCGATGCGCTGGCCGAGCATGCGACGCGTAGCGAACTGCGCACGCTGACGCGCGGCCTGCGCGCGCGCTTCTATCTCGGCGGCTTCGGCACGGCGCTGGCGGCACACATTCCGCTCGTCAATCTGCTGGCCCCTGCTTACACGGCGTTGGTCTTCGTGCATCTGGCGTTGAGCGGCCTGCGGCGCCTGCGCCAGGAAAGCGGAGTGACGCTTTGAGCTGCGACGTCCCGGAACCGCATGACGACAACCGCCATCAGGCCGATCACGCTTTGTGCCTGCTGCGGAATTACCGGCGCCTGACCGGTCGTGATCTGCTGCCGTCGTCATGGGCTCCCGCCGTCGCCGCGCGCGAGCTCTACCATGCGCCGTTCGTCGTGCTGTCTCACGATGCCGCCGCCGACCCGCTGTTCACCTACGCCAACCTGGCGGCGCAACGCGCGTTCGAGATGCCCTGGCGCGACATCGTCGGCATGCCTTCGCGCCACTCGGCCGAGCCGCTGGCGCGCGCCGAGCGCCAGCGGCTACTGGAGCGCGTCGCCGACCACGGCTATATCGACGATTACGAAGGCGTGCGCATCTCGCGAAGTGGCAAGCGCTTCCAGGTGAGCAACGCCACGGTGTGGAACGTGAGCGACGCGGACGGCTTGATCATCGGTCAGGCGGCGACGTTCGCCGCGTGGCAGCCGGTCGACTAGACGGCCGACCGGAGCCTTGAACTGGCGCGCCGGCAATGCCAAGATGCGGGTGTCAAGCGGGCGCGCCGGTTTCCGCAGGGTTCATGGGCTTTTGACGGAGGTCATGTGAGATTGCTTCTGGTCTGGATCATCAATGCGGTGTCGCTGCTGGCGGTAGCCCACCTGATGCCGTCGATTTCGGTGGCCAACTTCACCACGGCGCTGGCAGCGGCGCTGGTGCTGGGACTCGTCAACACGCTGATCCGCCCGGTGCTGGTCTTGCTGACGCTGCCGGTGACGCTGCTGACGCTGGGGCTATTCATCTTCGTCATCAACGGGCTGTTGTTCTGGTTCGTCGGTTCGTTCATCAGCGGCTTTGTCGTCGCCAACTTCGGCGCCGGGTTTTTCGGCGCGATCATCTACAGCATCGTCTCCTGGCTCTTGTCGTGGATCTTGCTGCCGGATCGGGGCGTGCGCTAGGAGCGGAGGAAAGGCAAGGCATGAAGGCGAAAGCGGGCGGCTGGGGCGCCGTCATCATCGGCGACGAAATCGTGCGCGGCAAGCGCCGCGACGGACATTTCGCCAGGCTCGTCGAGCTGCTGGCGGCGCGCGGGCTGCATCTCGATTGGGTGCACTACCTCGGCGACGACCGCGGCCGGCTCACCGACACCTTTCGGCGCACGCTCGCGGGCGGCGATGTCGTGTTCAGCTTCGGCGGCATCGGCGTCACGCCGGACGACCATACGCGCCAGGCCGCGGCGGCGGCGGCGGGCGTGGCGCTGGCCTTGCACCCGGAGGCGGAGCGCGAGATTCGCGCCCGCATGGCGGAGACGAACCAGGAGATCACGGCGGCGCGCCTGGAACTGGGCAGCTTTCCCGCCGGCAGCCGCATCATTCCGAATCCCTTCAACCGCATTCCGGGCTTCTCCCTGGGCGACCACCACTTCCTGCCGGGCTTTCCGCAAATGTCCTGGCCGATGGCCGAGTGGGTGCTCGAGACCTACTATCGCGACCGCTTTCACGCCATCGCCGAGAGCGAGCGCGCCATCCGCGTCTGGGACGGCATGGAAGGCCGCCTGCTCGACCTGATGCGCAGCGTCGAGGCGGCCCATCCGGGGATCGTAGTCTTCAGCCTGCCGTCCTTCGGCAGCGAGACGATGCGCCGGCATGTCGAGCTCGGCGCCCGCGGTGCGCCGGCGCAGGTCGCTGCCGCGATGGCCGTCATCGAAGCCGAGGTTGCCCGCCTCGGCTACGACTTCGAAAGGCTTTAGGCAAAAAAAACCCCGACACGAGGTCGGGGCTGAATCCAGCCTGTTGGGGCTGGAGGAGGAGACGGTACTAGCCGATTAGGCGGCCTTCTTGGCCTTCGGCGTGGCGGAGGTCGCGCCGACAGCCTTGACGGTCGCGCTGGTGGCGGCGGCGACGTTGGCTTCGGTGATCTCGGCAACCTGCTTGGCGGCCTTGGTGATGGTGTCGTAGGCGGAGTTGGCGGCAGCGATCGCGGACTTGACGGCGGCGACGGCGACGTCGGAGCCGGCCGGGGCGTTCTTGGCGGCCTTGTCGAGGGCGCTGGCGACGTTCTTGTTCACTTCGGCGAACTGCGCTTCGAAGATCTTGCCGAATTCTTCCTGGGTCTGGGTGGCGATCTCATAGATGCTGCGCGAGTAGGCGATGACCTTGTCCAGCACCGGCTGGGCCAGCGTCGTTTGCAGGCTCATGAGTTCTTGCGGATCCTTGGCGGCCAGCAGCGTCTTGGTGGTGGAGACCGACTCTTCCAGCAGCGTGCGGGCAGTGTTCAGGTTGAGGGCGGCGATACGCTCGGCGCTGGCGAAAGCGGTATTGGCGAGCGTCAGGGCGGTTTCGACGTTGGCCTTGTTGGTGGCGGCGAATTGCTCGGGCGAGTAGGTCATGGTGTTCTCCTGAAATGGGTTGAATGCGTAAATTTGTATTACCTGGAGCGGCGCCTTCAGACCCGTCCTGGGACCGGTTTAAAGCGCGATATTGCACTGCAACATGGACCAATTATAGGGCCCGGATTTTCGATGTCAACAAGATTTTGGTGCGCCGCACCATACGTCGCCGCGGTCGGCAAAAACTGCGTTCAATCAGTAGGATAACTGTAACCATGAAATGATAAGGCCGACCCGCGGGTCGGCCTTATTGTGCGCTGCGGGCGGGTCAGCGGTTCTTGAAGTCGGGCTTGCGCTTGTCGACGAAGGCCGCCATGCCTTCCTTCTGGTCGGCGAGGCCGAAGCTGGCGTGGAAGCTGCGCCGCTCGAACAGCAGGCCTTCGGCGAGCGAGGACTCGTAGGCGCGGTTGACCGATTCCTTGATCATCATGACCACGGGCAGCGAAAAGCCGGCGATGGTCTGCGCCGCGGCCAGGGTTTCCTCCAGCAGCTTGTCGGCGGGAATGATGCGGGCGACGAGGCCGCAGCGCTCGGCTTCCTGGGCGTCCATGAAGCGCGCCGTCAGGCACAGGTCCATCGCCTTGGCCTTGCCGACCGCGCGCGGCAGGCGCTGGGTGCCGCCGGCGCCGGGCAGGGTGCCGAGCTTGATTTCGGGCTGGCCGAACTTGGCGGTATCGGCGGCGTAGATCATGTCGCACATCATCGCCAGTTCGCAGCCGCCGCCCAGGGCGAAGCCGGCGACGGCGGCGATCACGGGCTTGCGGCAGTGCGCGACGCTTTCCCAGTTGCGCGTGATGAAATTGCCGCGGTAGGCGTCCATGTGGGAAAAGTCCTTCATGGCGCCGATGTCGGCGCCGGCGGCGAAGGCTTTCTCGGAACCGGTGATGACGATGCAGCCGATGTCGTCGTCGGCTTCGAAGGCGCCAAGGGCGGCGCCGATCTCGTCGACCAGCGCATCGTTGAGGGCGTTGAGCGCCTTGGGGCGATCGAGGGTGATGAGGCCGACTTTGCCGCGGGCTTCGGCGCGGATGTTTTCGTAAGCCATGTGGCTACTCCTGGCTGGGGGAAGCGATGTCGGTCGCCGCCTTGAGCGGCGGCGCCGCCGATTGTGCCGCCGGGGCGGCCGCCTTCCCGCCGTTCCTGGGCTGGATGACGGCGTGGACCCGGTCGGGCTTGCCCTTGGCGGCCGCGCTGGTGCCGTTGGGACCGCTGGTGACGAGGTAGTTTTCGGTGGTGCCGTTGTACTGGATGTACTGGCCGCGCACTTCGTCGAGGCCGCTCTTGACGTAGGCGCGGCCGAACAGCTCGGTGACGTCGGTCTTGGCGTTGTGCTCGAGGCGCTCGGCTTCGCCTTCGACGTACTCGTCCTTGCCCTCGCGCTTCTGGCGGAAGTGCGCGAGGCCGTCGGCGCCGCCGTAGGCCACGCCGCGCTGGAAGCCGTCGGCATCCTGGGTGACGACCAGCTTGTCGGTGCGGATCACCAGCGTGCCGCGCACCAGCTGCACGTTGCCGTCGAGCACCTGCACCTTGCGCGCGTCGTCGACCGTGATGCGGTCGGCCTCGAGGTTGACGGGCTTGTCCTTGTCGGCCTTTTCGGCAAATGCCACCGGCATGACGAATAGGCACGCCAGCAGGACGAGTCCGCGCAACGCTGCATTCGGTCTATTTTTTTTCATGTGCGGCATCCGCCTGGTTCGCTTGCTTTTGGTAGATGGTTCCCGAGGCCCGACCGTACAGAATCGAAATCTGGGACTTGTTGTTCGACTCCATGCCGCTGCCTCGCATCACGGTCTGTCCCTGCGTGATGACGACCGGCGCATCGGTGTGGGCGAAATCGTCGTCGGGGACCGCATACAGGACGCTGGTGGCGATCTCGGTCGGCGGATTGCCGTCGCGGCCATCCCGGACGACGCGGACGTCGCCGTCCAGCCTCACGTGCTTGCCGTCCTTGTCCAGCCACGCCGTGTTCGAAAAGATATGCACGGGCGGCGTATGGTAGTAGGTCAGCCGCGGGGCAATGACTTCGGTGCTGTCATCGTCGGGGTAATGTAGCATCTTTTGCGCGACGAGCAGATGCTGGAGCTTGCCGCTCTCGTCGAAGCGGCGCACGTTGAAATTGTCGACGATGTAGTCGGGATCGTGGCGATGCCTGCCGTCGCGGCCGCCGTCTGCCACCTGCGTCGCGCGGTCGAGCCAGAAGGCGCCCGCGGCCAGCAGGGCCATGACGGCGATGGGAAACAGCGGGGCGCCGGAGTGCTTCATGCCAGGTGGTAGGCAAAGGCCGCGTCGAGCTTGCCTTGCGCGCGCAGAATGAGCTCGCAGACCTCGCGCACGGCGCCGGCGCCGGCCGGGGCCTGCGCGACATAATCGGCGCAGCGCCGGGCCAGCGCGTGGCCGTCGGGAACGCTGGCGGCGAAGCCGCACGCCTGCATGACGGCGACATCGACCACGTCGTCGCCCATGTAGGCCGCGTGGGCGAAATCCATGCCCTGCCGCGCCAGCAGTTCGGCCATGGTCGTGCGCTTGTTCTCGACGCCCTGGAAGACGAGGTCGATGCCGAGATTGGCGGCGCGCTGGGCGACGATATCGGAACTGCGCCCGGTGATGATGGCGAGCTGGATGCCGGCGCGCTGCAGCATCTTCAGGCCGAGGCCGTCGCGCGTGAAGAAGGCCTTCATCTCGTCGCCGCGCGGGCTGAAGTAGAGGCGGCCGTCGGTCATCACGCCGTCGATGTCGAAGCCCATCAGGCGCACTTGCGCGGCTTTGGCGAGCGCCGTCATCAGACCACCTTGGCGCGGAAGAGGTCGTGCATGTTCAGTGCGCCGACGAGGCCGCCCGCGCTGTCGACGACGAGGAGCTGGGTGATGCGATGGCGTTCCATCATCTCGACGGCTTCGACGGCCAAACGCTGGGGCTCGATGGTGCGTGGGCCGGGCGTCATGACCTCGGCGACGGAAACGCTGCGCAAGTCGCCGCGCTTTTCCATGGCGCGGCGCAGGTCGCCGTCGGTGAAGATGCCGGTGAGTTCGCCCGCGGCATTGCGCACCGCGGTCATGCCGAGGCCGCCGTGGCTGACGGTGAGCAGGGCGTCGATCACCGGCGTCTGCTCCGCGACGCAGGGCACCTGGTCGCTGCCGCGCATGACGTCGGCGACGTGAGTGAGCAGCTTGCGGCCGAGCGCACCGCCCGGATGCGAGCGCGCGAAGTCTTCGCTGCCGAAGCCGCGGGCGTCGAGCAGGACCACCGCGAGCGCGTCGCCGAGCGCCAGCGCCGCCGTCGTGCTCGCCGTCGGCGCCAGGTTGAGCGGGCAGGCTTCTTCGCGCACGCGGGCGTCGAGATGCACATCCGCTTCCTGCGCCAGCGACGATTGCGCGTTGCCGGTGATGGCGATGAGCCGTCCGCCCTGGCGCTTGATCAGCGGCACGATGGTCAGCAGCTCGTCGTTCTCGCCGGAGTTGGAAATCGCGATGACGACGTCTTCATGGGTGATCATGCCCATGTCGCCGTGCACGGCTTCGGCGGCGTGCACGAAGTAGGCCGGGGTGCCGGTGCTGGCCATGGTGGCGGCGATCTTGCGCGCGATGTGGCCGGACTTGCCGATGCCGCTGACGATGACGCGGCCATGGCTGGCGAGAATCAGGTCGACGGCGCGACGGAATTCCGAGTCGAGTCGCTCGGCCAATGCGGTGACCGCTTCCGCCTCGATCGACAGGACGCGCTTCGCCATGGCGATGGCGCGGGAAGAGTCTTGGGTCATGGGAGCTATCGTTTATGATTGGGTCAAATTATAGCCTCTGCTCCCCATGAACACCCTGCAACTTGTCCTGTTGCTGCTTGGCGCTTCCGTCGTCGTGGTGGCGCTTTTCCGCGCCCTCGGCTTGCCGCCGATCCTCGGCTATCTGCTGGTCGGCGCCGTCGTCGGGCCGCATGCTTTCAACCTGCTGCCCGCCGACGAAGGTGCGCGCGAGCTCGCCGAATTCGGCGTCGTCTTCCTGATGTTCACCATCGGGCTGGAGTTCTCGCTGCCGCGCCTGTTCGCCATGAAGCGCATCGTGTTCGGCGTCGGGCTGGCGCAGATCGTCGCCACCATGGCCGTGACGATGGGGCTGGCCGCCGCCTTCGGCCTGTCGTGGTTCGCCGGCATCGCGCTCGGCGGCGTGCTGGCGATGTCCTCGACGGCGATCCTCTCCAAGCTGCTGGCCGAGCGCATCGAGCTCGATTCGCCCCACGGCCGGGAAGTGATGGGCGTGCTGCTGTTCCAGGATCTCGCCGTGGTGCCGCTGCTGATCGTCATTCCGGCGCTGTCCGAATCGGTGAAGGAACTGGCGAAGGAACTCGCCGTCGCCGGCATCAAGGCGACAGTGGTGCTGGGCCTCGTGCTGTTCCTCGGCCAGCGCCTGATGAGCGGCTGGTTCTATCTCGTCGCGCGGCGCAAGTCGGGCGAGCTGTTCATGCTCAACGTGCTGCTGGTCACGCTGGCACTGGCCTGGCTCACGGAGCTCGCCGGCCTGTCGCTGGCGCTGGGCGCCTTCATCGCCGGCATGCTGATCTCGGAGACCGAATTCCGCTACCAGGTCGAGGAGGACATCAAGCCGTTTCGCGACGTGCTGCTCGGCCTCTTCTTCATTTCCATCGGCATGATGCTCGACTTCGGCGCCATCGCGCGCGGCTGGCCGCAGGTGCTGGGCATACTTTCGCTGCTGCTGCTCGGCAAGCTTGCCGTGGCCGCCGCGCTGTCGCGCCTGTTCGGCGCATCGCCCGGCACGGCCTTGCGCACGGGGCTGTGGCTGTGTGCCGGCGGCGAATTCGGCTTCGTGCTGCTGGCGGAAGCGGCGGACGCCGGCGTCCTCGGCAATCGCCTGGTGCAGCCGGTGCTGGCGGCGCTGGTGCTCTCGCTGGTGCTGGCGCCGCTGATCGTGCATTTCTCGGACCGCATCGTCATGCGCTTCGTCGCCTCGGAATGGCTGCTGCGCTCGATGCAGCTGACTCAGGTCGCCGCGCGCACGGTGGCTGCCGAGAAGCACGCCATCCTCTGCGGCTACGGCCGCACCGGCCAGCACCTGGCGCGCTTCCTCGACAGCGAGCGCATTTCCTACGTCGCCCTCGATCACGATCCCGAGCGCGTGCACGAAGCGGCGGGCGCCGGCGAGCCGGTGGTGTTCGGCGATTGCACGCGCAGCGAAATCCTTCTCGCCGCGGGCCTGTCGCGCGCCAGCGTCGTCATCATCACCTTCGCCGACATCGAGGCGGCGCTGCGCGCGCTGCACCGCATCCGCCAGATGCGCAGCGACGTGCCGGTGGTGGTGCGCTCGCGCGAACAGGACGATGCCGAACGCCTCTTCGCCGCCGGCGCCGCCGAAGTGGTGCCCGAGGCGCTCGAATCGAGCGTCATGCTCGCCACCCATGCGCTGGCCCTGCTCGGCGTGCCGATGCATCGCGTCATCAAGCGCCTGCGCGAACTGCGCGAGAAGCACTACGAATTGCTGCGCGGCTTCTTCCACGGCGCCACGGATGCCGGCGACCACCTGCACGATGCGCAGCAGCCGCGGCTCAAGGCCGTCTCGCTCGGGCCGGGCGCCTATGCCGTCGGCCGCAGTCTCGGTGAACTGCAGCTCGAAGGCCTGGGCGCGCGCGTTTCCGCCGTGCGCCGCCGCAGCCAGCGCGGCCTCGCCGTGACGCCCGCGCTGACCCTGGAGAGCGACGACGTGGTCGTCCTGCTGGGCATGCGCGAGGTGTTGACGAAGTGCGAGGAGCGCCTGCTGCGCGGCGGTCAGAAGCCCATGCAGACCGTGTAGGGAGTGGCGTCGTCGATGCCGCCGGTGCCGCTGGTCGGCACGGCCGCGACGGCCGTCGTCGGCGTCGCATTCGGCATCGCCTGAATGGCGCCCGCCGCCGTGTTGCCGTCGTCGAGCGCGATGTCGATCTGCTTGGCGAACTTGCCGAGGATGCCCTGCGAGCAGACGACGTAGCTGCCTTTCAGCGTGGTGATGGGCGAATTGCTGCCGCCGGTGACGCCGATCAGGCCGCCCACGGCGTTGTGCGGCAGGTAGTTGCTGTCGGCGGTGTTCGTCGGGCCGGCCGCCAGCCCGGCCAGTCGCACATGCTGCCAGAAGCGGTACGACTCGTCGCCTGCCGCTGCGCTGCTCCAGTCGCCTTCGATGGCGCCGTTGCCCTGGGTCCCGTTGGTCGCCTTGCAACTCGCCGCGGCCGGGCAAAGCGTGGCGCCCAGGTGCGCGTCTACAGCCGCGTCGTCGCCGGG
The DNA here is from genome assembly GCA_028713915.1 of Rhodocyclaceae bacterium. Lineage (GTDB taxonomy): Bacteria > Pseudomonadota > Gammaproteobacteria > Burkholderiales > Rhodocyclaceae > Nitricoxidireducens. The sequence continues at coordinate 51,862 of JAQTNK010000022.1, forward strand.
AATCGCCTTGAACTTGTCCTGGTAGGCGAAGACGAAAATCGGAATGTTGCGAAAGTCGCTGGTGAGGTTCTTCACTTTCGCGTTGTCGACCAGCTCCTGGCCTTTCATGACGCCGCCGAGCATGAGGCCGATGATGATCAATACGATAGCGATTTCGACGAGCGTGAAGCCGGTTTGCCTGTTTGCCATGTCATCCTCCGTTAAGAAAATATACTCCAAGGTTCTTCGTCATGTCATTGTCATTCACGGCAGCAAGCCTGCGGCCAGCATGCGGTTCATGAGGACGTGCACGGGCAGCCACATCAACTGGTCGTCGATGGCGGCATTGCTGGCGAACGTCAAGTCGCCGTCGGCGTTTTCGGTCTCGTCGGCGTTGGCCGGCATGGCGATGCGGCTGCCTTGCGGCGTGAACGCACCCAAGCCGTTCTTGCCGTGCGAGACGACGATGGCGGGCACGCCGTTGCTGACGACGGTGGCGCCGCCGGCGGCCGCGACGATGGCGATGGTGGCCGGCGAACACAGCGCGAAGCCCGCCAGCAGGGGCGGCGGATTGGGCGTGCAGCCGCCGCCGAAGGTGGCTTGTCCGGGATCGCGGCCGAAGTTGGTGTTGAGGCGATAGGTGTAGCGATGGCCCCAGGCATCGGTCTCGGGCAGGCTCAGCGTGGCCCAGGGCAGGACGCCGGTGACGCTGCCGTCGGTGGCGCAGGGGACGCCGCCGGCGCTGGCGACGTCGCTCGTGGCGCTGGCGCAGGTGCATTCATGACCCTTGTAGGCTTCGCTGCCGGCGTCGGTCGTGCCCGTGGCGGTGGTCGCGACGGCGGGACACGGCAGGCGGCCGTTCACGATGGCGAAGCCGATCAACGCATCGCGGATCTCGGCCAAGGCCTGGTCGGTGCGCTGGCGGGCGCGCACGTCATTCTGCGCCGCCAGCGGCAGCAGCGTGCCGCCCAGCAGCAGCGCCAGGATGGTCATGGCGACGGCAAGCTCCAGCAGGCTGAAGCCGCGTTGGCGGGTGGCGGACACGGCGCCTCTCATGGGCCGGTGCTTGCGGCGGGTGGAGCAAGGCACAGGGCGATGTCCGCGGCGCGTCCGCTGCCGGAGGCGTTGTCGAAGCTCGCCGGGCCCGGGCTGCATGGCGCGAAGGCCTGGCCCTGCGCCAGATCGAGCGCGGTTTCGAAATAGTCGGCCGGCGCCCGCGCCGTCGACGGCCGCGGGTTGCCGCTGGCGTCGCGGCCGCCGAACAACAGCATGCCGTCGTAGCGTCCGCCGGCGCCATCGGCGTAGCAGCCGGCGCAGTGCAGGTACTTGAACTGGTCCTTCCAGGCATCGTAGAGGTTGTGGTCGCTGGCCTGCGTGTCCTTGTCGAAGGGATTGGTGACCGGCAGGGCGTTTGCAGCCTCGGCCGGCTGCTTGCCGAGCTTGGCGCGGATGGCGGCGATGCCCGTGTTCAGGTAGGCGGCGAAGTCGCGGCGCTTGACGATGCCGTCGAAAATTTCCTTGGGCGCAATCCAGGCCAGCCGATCGTTGCCGACGACGTTGCCGCTGCCGTCCGTGACGCTGCCCTGGGTGAAGACGCCGGCGGCGTTCTCGAGGTAGGCGCCGGCGCGGTCGGGGTCGGCGCCGCAAGTCGTGGCGACGCTTGCGCGCCGTGCCGCCAGGGCTGCGCCGGGCGCAATGATGACGGCGGCAGCGCCGCCCAGGCGGTCGTCGGGGGCGGCGAGCATCGTTCCCGCCGCGGTGCGGACGGTGAGCTGGCCTTGCGTGTCCCAGTTGAAAGGCGCGCTCTTGGGATTGTTCTTGAACGTGCCCGACACCGCGTACCAGAGGCAGTTGCCGTCGGCATCGCGCAGGTCGGGCAGGGCGAGCGTCTTGTAGGGCAGCAGGCCGACGGCGATCTTGCCGGCTTTGCCGCACGGCGTCTGTTCGACGCCCGAGCCCGCCGTGTCGGGGCACGGCAGGTAGCCGAAATTCTCGGCGTCGTGATTGTCGCGATAGGCGACCGCATAGCCGAGCAGCGCCAGCTTCGCCAGCTGCAGTGCCGCCGCCGCATTTTGCGCGCGCCGCAGTTTGGCCCGGGACGCATCGAGCCGGTCCACGAGGCCGACAAGGCTGGCCATGACGACGAAGATCAGCACCACGAGCACGGCATAGCCGCGCTGCCGCGCCGACGCGGCGGGTGCGCCATGCCGGCTAGCGCGCGCCCGAGCGGCCGCTGCGGATGGCGCCGGGAGCGACGACATCGATCTTCTCGTGCGTGACGCGGTTGATGGATTCGCCGACGCGCAAAGTCGCGGCCGCGTCGAGGCCGGCGTCGCGCTGCGGGCGGCCGTTGATCCAGACCGTGGTTTTGCCGTCGGCACGGGCGACGATGCCGTCGAGCCTGGCGACCGCCTCTGGCGCTTGCTCGACGCTGCCGCCTTGCCGCTGGCGGTCGAGCAGCGCGCGCTGCGCGGGCGTGAAGAACAGCCGGCCCAGCGGCTCGGCGCCGGCGGCAAACGCGCTGCCGGCCGCGAGCAAGGTCAACAGGCAGGCGCTCGGCTTCATGGCTTCTCCCGCAGCGTGATCCAGTCGATGCGGCAGTCGGCCTTGAGCCGCGCGGCGGTGCCGTCGTCCGCGGCCGACGCCAGGCGTTCGACATTGCAGGCGCGCACGCGGAGGATGGCCGGCACCGAGCCGGCAAGGTCGTCGAAAAAGCCGAGCAAGTCTTCCTCGTGCAGCAGCGACATCTGCAATTGCATGGTGCTCGTCATGAACTCGTAGCCGCCCGCGGAGGCCGCCGGCAAGACGTCGGCCGCGGCTGAAGTTTGCGGCGCCAGTTCGTACTGGACATCGATGAGCCGGCGCGCTTCCTTGACTTGTGCGATGCGCTCGATCCAGTCCAGGCGGCGCTCCGCACCGATGTAGCCGTGCGCCAGCATGTCGCGGTAGCGCGCGTTCCAGCGCGGCACGTCCGCCGCGTCCGCGGCGACGCGGGAGATGCGCGCCTGCAAGGCAGCGCGGCGGCCGGTCTCCTGTTTCTCGGCGCCTGCCGCCTGTGCCGTCAGCTGTCGCGCGACGAGCGCCACGCCGGCGCCGGCGAGCAACAGCACGGCGCAGCGAAGTAACTGCCAGCGCAGCTTGAGAAACGCTGGGCTGGCCGGCTGGATGCCGCGAAAGCGGCTGGCGGTCGCGCCGGCGGAATTCGTGTCCGTCATGATTTCTGCGTCACGCGCAGGACGAAAAGCGCGGGCTCTTGAGCGGCATCGGCCCCGTCCGTGCTCTTGAGCGGCTTGCTCGATTCGATCGCGAAAGGGAGCTTCAGGATGCGCACCTGCAACGCGGGATCGCTGCGCAGCCGGTCGGCAAAGCCGTCGACGACGGCCAGCTGGCGGTGGCGATCGATCCCGGGCAGCAGCGCGCCATGGACGTCGACGCTGGCGGCAGGCGCCGCGGCCTGCCCGACTTCCTGGGCCAGGCGCCACTCCAGGCGCTGCAGCTCGATTTGCGGGAAATCGTCCAAGGCGGCGCCGAGGCGGCCAAAGAGCGGGGCCGGGCCGGGCGCAGCGCGCAGGAGTTGTTCGTAGCGGCCGACGACTTCGCGCAGCCGTTCGGCGGGCAGCGCACTTGGCGGCAGCGCCTGCTGCGCATCGCGATAGCCGCGCTCGGCGACTTCGTTTTGCGCCTGCAGTTGCGCGGCGTGCTGGCGCATGCGCACGGCGTCGGGCAGTTGCAGCGCGGCGAACAGCAAGGCCGCCGCGAAGGCGGCCAAGCCGCTGCGGTCGAGCGCGCGGCGAACCTGCCGCAGCCGGTAGAAGCGTCGCGCCGCCGCCGGCGCGAACTGCCGGCGCGGCCGGTCGGCGATGAGCAGATGGGCGAAGAAGGCGTCGCCGTGCGAGTCGGGCAGGGGCGTCGTCAGACCGCGGCGGCGGGCCTCGGCGGCGAGGTCGAGATAGTCGAAGCGCAATTCGTCGCCATCGCGGCAATGACGGCGAAAAGCCTCAAGCTGCGCCGGATGGGCGAGGACGAGAGCCGTCAGCGGCGCGTCGCGGTCGACCAGCTTCTGCCCGCACAGGTAACGATGAATCTTCGCCGCTTCGCCGGCGCAGGCGGCGGCAGCCTTGTCGATGTCGTCGTCGGCGAGCGGGGTCAGGCGCGAGAAGCGCAGGCGGCCGTCCTCGAGCAAGGTCTGGCGCAAGCCGCCGCGGGCCAGTGTCAGCAGCAGCAAAGGCGCGGCGGCGCGAGCCGGCGGCAGTGCGGCCAGGACTTGCGGCATCGAATAGATGCCGGCGAGCGCGATTTCCAGCTGCTCCAGCAGGGGCAGCCACGGCTCGACGTCTTGCGGGCGGGTGAGCGCGGCGAACAGCATGCGCTCGTCGCGGCGTCCGTCGGCCAGCCTTCCCTGCGGCAGCGCCACGGCCAGCGGCGTGCCCTGGCAATGCTGGTCGAGCTTGCGCGCGATCAGCGCACGGCGGCTGCGGCCCGTGACATGGGGAATGTGTTCGAGCTGGAAGCTTTCGTCGGCGACATCGGCGAGCAGGTGGTAGACGTCGTCCGGACATTGTTTCAGGTAGGCGCGGAAAGCGGCGGCATCGGCGGCGGCGAAGCGGCCGGCGCAAGCCGCGGCGCCGTCACGGCAGCGGTAGGCCGTGAGGCCGTCGGCGTCGAGCAGGAGGACGTGTCGTGTCGCCATGGTTCAGGCGTCGAGCTTGGCGATGACGTCGTAGATCGGGCCGAGCACCGACAGCATGATCCAGCCCATGACGACGCCGATGGCGAGGGTGACGGCCGGCTCGATCAGCGCCTGCGCGCGTTCGACCGCTTCGCGCACGTCGCGGTTGAAGAAATAGCCGACGTTCACGAGCGCCCGGTCGAGCGCGCCGGTGCTCTCGCCGACGCGCAGCATGCGGATCACCAGCGGCGGAAAGAGGCCGACGTGCTGGAAAGCGGCGGCGATGGTTTCGCCCGCGGCGATGCGGCGGCCGGCACGCCGCAGGCCGCGCGCGATGACGGCATTGCCGACGACTTTCTCGTTGGCGCGCATGGCGTCGAGGACGGAAATGCCGGCGCCGTACATCATGGCGAAAGTGCCGGCGAAGCGCGCCAGGACGATCTTGCGCGCGATGTCGCCGAGGACGGGCAGGCGCAGCTTGACCCTGTCCCAGGCGAAGCGCGCGCGGGCGTTGCGGCGCACGGCGAAGCGCAGCGCGGCCGCGACGGCGACGGGAAGGCCGAGCAGCAGGTACCAATAGTCGACGATGAAGCCGGACACGGCGATGAGGACTTGCGTGTGCAAAGGCAATTCATGGCCCATGCTCCTCATGAAGCCGACCATTTTCGGCACCAGGTAGATCATCATGAAGAAAATCAGGCCGAGCATGGCCGCCGCCAGGAAGGCCGGGTACAGCGCCAGCTTGCGCGTCTGCGCCGCCAGTTCGTCCTGCCATTTGAGCGCGGCGACGAGACCGGTGAGCACCTCGGGCAGCTTGCCGCTGTCTTCGCCGGCGCGGATCAGGCTGACGGCGACCTCGTCGAACGCTTGCGGATGCTCGGCCATCGCCTGCGACAAGGTCTTGCCGCCCTCGACGCTTTCGACCATGCCGGCCAGCACCATGCTGAATGGCGGCTCGACGATGCTGTCGCGCAAGTCGACCAGGCTTTCGATGATGGGCACGCCGGCGCTCGTCAGTTGTTCGAGGTGGAAGCAGAAATTGATCAGCGTGCGCCGCGGCATGCCGCCGCCGAAGCGCGGGCGCTGGCGCAGCGGGGCGCCGTCGATGAGGTCGAGGCCGACGCGGGCGAGGCGCGTCTCGAGGTCGGCGAGGTTGGCGGCGTCGATGCGCCCGGCGACGATGGCGCCCGTCGGGTTCATGGCCTGGTAGCGGAACAGGGTCACTTAGCGGCGTTCCGTCAGGTCGACGACGCGGGCGATTTCGGCCAGCGAGGTGATGCCGTCGAGCACCCGCCGCACGCCCTCGGCGGCGAGCGGGCTGAAGCCGCGGGCCATGGCCAGCCGGCGGATTTCGCGGGCGGTGGCGCGCCGCGCGATCAACTCGTCGATGTCGTCGTCGAAGCGCAGCAATTCCATGATGGCAAGCCGGCCGCGGTAGCCCTGGAACGCGCAGAGCTCGCAGCCGGCGGCGCGGTGGAGCGTGGGCGCCGGCCGCTGGCCGTCGCGGCCCATCAGGCGCAGTTCGTGGGGCTCGGCGACGTACGCGATGCGGCAATGCGGGCAGAGGCGGCGCACCAGGCGCTGGGCGATGACGCCGACGATGTTGCCGGCCATGATGTCGGGCAGCACGCCGATGTCGAGCAGCCGCGGAATGGCGCCGACGGCCGAGTTGGTATGCAGCGTCGAGAACACCTGGTGCCCGGTCATGGCGGCGCGGAAGGCCATCGCCGCCGTGTCGGCGTCGCGGATCTCGCCGACGAGGATGACGTCGGGGTCCTGGCGCATCATCGCGCGTATGCCGTTGGCAAAATCGAGCTTCGCCGCCTCGGCCACCGCGGTCTGGCGAATCATCGCCATCGGGTACTCGACCGGATCTTCGAGGGTCATGATGTTGATGCTCTCGGCGTTGAGATGATTGAGCACCGAGTAGAGCGTGGTGGTCTTGCCGCTGCCGGTGGGCCCGGTGACGAGCAGGATGCCTTCGGGCCGCGCGATCATGCGCTGGAGCAGTTCGGTCTGCTGCGGCTCGAGGCCCAGCATCTCCAGCGGCACGATGCCCTTGTGGCGGTCGAGGATGCGCAGCACGAGGTTTTCGCCGTGCAGGGTCGGCTGCGCGGCGACGCGGAAGTCGACGGCGCGGCCGCTGATGGTGAGCGAGATGCGGCCGTCCTGCGGCGCGCGGGTTTCGGCGATGTTCATGCCGCTCATGACCTTGAGGCGCACCGCCATGGCGGACCAGTAGGATTTGTGCAGGGCGCGGATCTGCCGCAGCATGCCGTCGATGCGGTAGCGGATGCGCAGGAAGTTCGCCTCGGGCTCGAAGTGGATGTCGGAGGCGTCGCGCTTGACGGCGTCGGTGAGCAGGGCGTCGACCAGCCGCACCACCGGTTGGCTGTAGGCATCGCTGGCGCCGGCGAGCGTGTGGCGATCGATTTCTCCGGTTTCGATCTCCCGCAGGATGCCGTCGATGGAAAGTTTATGGCCGTAGTGCTGGTCGACGCTGCGGGCGATTTCGGCTTCGCCGGCCAGCAGCGTTTCGATCTGCGTTTGCGGCGGCAGCATGGCGCGCAGCTTGTCCAGCGCGACGATGTCGTGGGGATCGGCGAGCGCGACGGTGAACTTCTGCGCCGCGGCGCGATAGTCGAGCGGCATCAGGTGATGCCGCAGCGCCGCCTCGCGCGGTATCAGCTGCAGGGCGGCCGGATCGACGATGGCCTGGCCGAGGTCGACCGCTCGTTGGCCGAGGGATTCGCCCAGCGCGTCGCGCAACAGGCTTTCGGAGATGAAGCCGAGGGCGACCAGCAGGCGGCCCAGCAGTTGGCTCGAGCGCGATTGTTCGAGCAGGGCGATGCGCAACTGGTCTTCGCTGACGACGCCTTGCGCCCGCAGGACTTCGCCGATCAGGCGACGCTGGGGCGGGTGTGCGGCAGGCAGCACGTCCGCCATGTCAAGGCCGCAGTTCGCGCAGCCGGGCGGCGGCCTGCGCGGGATCGAAGCTCGCCGGCTTCTGCTCGGCCGCCGCCAGCGCCTGGGCGTAGTAGCGGCGGGCCAGCGCGGCCTGGCGCAGATGGTCGAGGCTGACGGCGAGGTTGAAAAGGTAGTCCGGCTGGTCCGGAGCGGCGCTGTAGGCGCGAAAGAACGCCTGCTGCGCGTCGTGCCAGCGACCGGCCGCCGCATAGGCGTTGCCGAGGGCGAACTGGAGGCAATGCTGGTCGGGCTGGGCGGCGATCAGGGTTTTCAGGCGGCTCTCTGCGGCGACGGGGTCGGCGTTGCCGCCCAGGCCGGAAAGCCCGGCTTGCGCGATGGCATCGGTGGGGTCGGCGGCAACGGCGCGCCGATAGAATTCTTCGGCGCGCTCGCGCTGGTTCTTGCGCAGCGCGACGACGGCCGCGCCGTGCAGGGCGTCGGGATTGCTCGCTTCAGACTTCAAGGCTGCGGCGTAGGCGCCGTCGGCCGCTTCCAGGTCGCCGACGCTGAGCGCCGCGAAGGCGCGCGTCAGCACGGGATCGAGCTTGGGCTGCGCTTTGCTGATGCGCAGCGCCGGCTGGTCGGCGGCGGGGGTTTGCGCTGCCGCGTTCGACGCCCAGGGGCCGAGGAGCAAGGGCAGCCAGCAACCGGTGGTGCCGCCGGCAACCAGCAGCAGGGCGCCGGCGCACGAGCATTTCGAGCGCGCGGCGCGTCTCATGAGTTCGGCGACGACGCTCATGGCGCCGGGCCTGCGCTGTCGTCGGCGGCCAGCGGCGCGGTGTCGAAGAAGTCCGGACCCGGCAGCTGGCTGCGGTAGCGGCCGTAATCGCCGCCGAGGCTGGCCTCCTTGATGACCAGCGGGCGTAGGAAGATCACCAGCTCGGTCTTGTTGCGGGTTTCGTCGCGGTTGCTGAAGAGGTTGCCCAGCAAGGGCAGGGCGGCGAGTCCCGGCATGGCATTGACGGCGTTGTTGGCGCCATCCTCCATCAGCCCGCCCATGACGACGATGTTGCCGCTGTCGACGCGGATCATGGATTCCATTTCGCGCGTGCGGATGACCGGAATCTTGTTGTGGATGCTGAGCCGCTGCAAGTCCGGATTGGGATCCTCGATGCTGTCGTACTGGCGCGAGATGCTCGGGCGCAGGTTGAGCAGCACGCTGTCGTTGCCGCCGATCTGCGGCGTGACGTTCATCACCAGTCCGACTGGTACCGAATAGAGGTTGGTGGTGTAGGTCGTGGTGGTCGTCGTCTGGTTGGACGTGGTGTCGGCCCGGACGGTGAAATAGACGAGGTTGTCGACGACTTTCAGCACGGCCGTCTGGTTGTTGATGACCGACAGCTTCGGACTCGAAATCACTTTGACCTTGCCGAAGGTTTCCAAGAGCGACAGCGTCGCGGAAATGCCCAGTCCCGGCGCCGCGTAATTGAGCAGGAAGGCGGTGCCGGCCGACGCGAACGGGTTGGGTACCTGGCCGCTGGCGTCGAGCCCGGTCGGATTTTGTGCCACCGAGACGCCGGCGCTCCTGGCGCCGGGACGCAGGCTGCGCAGGCTTTGCCAGTTGACGCCCTGCTGGTAGCGCTCGCTCAGGGTCACTTCGGCGATCGTCGCCTCGATCAGCACCTGGCGGTGTGCGCTGGCGGACACCTGGTCGATGAACTCCTGGACTTTTTCGTGCTGATGCGACGTCGCGCGCACGCTGACGATGCCCGCTTCGGGATTGACGATGACGGCGGCGGCTTCGCGAAACGTGGTGCGGCGGACGACCGTGGTGCCCGACTGTTGCACGCTGGCCGACGTCGGGCTGTAGGCGATGTTGTTGCGCGGGGCAGCGGCGCCGCGGCTGGTGCGGATCGGCAACTGCGGCGCCGCGCCGGTGGCGGTCGTGGCCTCCTGGTCCTCGTGCTCGACCACCGTCTCGCTCGAGCCCGCCGGCAGGATCTTGTCGGTCTCGCGCAGCAAGTCCTTGAGGTTCCTGTCGAGGGTTTCCCAGAAACGGTGCTGGGCCTTGTTCTCGATCTTCGTCAGCGAGTTGTTGCCGCCGCCTGCGCCGCTGCCGGCCGCCGACCCGTCGGTGCCGGCGGCACCGGTGGCGGCGATTTGCGTCGTCACCGTGACGGCGCCGCTGGTGTCGCGCGCCATGTTCACGTAATCGACTTGATAGGTGCGCAGGAAAGGCGTATCGGGCATCACCGCCAGGTTGGGGCCGTCCAGTTCCCAGCGCATGTCGGTCTGCCGGGCGATGCGCGTCAGGATTTGCGGCAGCGTCTGGTCGATGGCGTTCAGGGTGACGACGCCGTTGATGCCGGGATGAACATCGATGTTGAGCTTGGCATCGCGCGCCAGCGCAAACAGCAGTTCCTGGGCGCGCACGTTGTTGACGACGACGCTGTAGGTTTCGATGGCGGGAGCCGCCTTGGGCGGCGGCAGGACCAGCGTGTTCTGCACGGGTGCCGGGATGCTGCCCGCCGCCGGCGCGACGTCTGCGGCGCTGAGATGGCCGCTGCCCGGAGGCGTCAGCGGCGCATTCGCGCAGGCGGCGAGCGTCGCTGTGAGAAAGCCTGCCAACGGGTGATGTCTTGCCATGGATGGACCGATTCTCCGAGCGTTCGCCTCTTGCCTTGAATGAAAATAGCATGTCGCATGCAATAACGCAACACCATGATTATTAACCGTTACTTAAGCACTATTACTTTATTGTCATGTTGTCGTGCGCACGCACGATGCGCCGGGCGGCCCGATCCCGCCTCCCGGCGAAGGCATCGGCCGCGCGTTCGCAAGCCGCCGAACGCGCACGCATCGGCGTGCGATGGCTGCCGGAAAATCCGCCGGGGGCCGCCGGGTTTCCGCTAAAATCCCTCGCATCGACACACGAAGGGATACGCCATGGCGCGCACGGTTAATTGCATCAAGCTCGGCCGCGAGGCCGAAGGTCTCGATTTCCCGCCCATGCCCGGCGCAATGGGCAAGCGGCTCTACGACAACGTTTCCAAGGAAGCCTGGCAGCAGTGGATCCGGCTGCAGACGATGATCATCAACGAGAACCGCCTGAACCTCGCCGATCCGCAACACCGCAAGTATCTGGCCGAGCAGGTCGAGAAGCATTTCTTCGGCGAAGGCGCCGAGCAGGTGCAGGGCTTCGTGCCGCCGCGCGCCTGACAATCGGGTCGCCACAAACAGCAAGGGCCGCCCCCGCTTGGCTGGGGGCGGCCCTTGGCGTTTGCGGCGGTCGACTCAGCGCTGGGTCGTCTTCACCCCGTTAGGGGTGCCCAGCAGCAGCACGTCGGCGCCGCGGCGCGCGAACAGGCCGTTGGTGACGACGCCGACGATCTGGTTGAGCCGGCTCTCCAGGCCCTGCGGCTCGGTGATCGCGAGGCCATGCACGTCGATGATGAGGTTGCCGTTGTCGGTGACGAAGCCCGCGCGCAGCGCCGGCCGGCCGCCGAGCTTCTCGATCTCGCGCGCCACGTAGGCGCGCGCCATCGGGATCACTTCGATGGGCAGCGGAAACTTGCCCAGGGTGGCGACCCGCTTGCTGGCGTCGCAGATGCAGACGAAAGTCTGCGCCACCGCGGCGACGATCTTCTCGCGCGTCAGCGCGCCGCCGCCGCCCTTGATCATGGCGAAGCCGGCGTCGATCTCGTCGGCGCCGTCGACATAGATCGCCATGGCGGCGACGTCGTTGAGGTCGAGGACGCGGATGCCGTGGCCTTCGAGCCGCTGCTTCGTCGCCTCGGAACTGGCCACGGCGCCGCCGATGCGATCCTTGATCGCGGCGAGCTCGTCGATGAAGAAGTTCGCCGTCGAGCCGGTGCCGACGCCGAGGATGCCGCCCGCCGGCAGGTGGGCGGCGACGTAGTCGCGCGCGGCGCGGGCGACGGCTTGCTTGAGTTCGTCCTGGGTCATGCTCATGTCAAATCCTCCGGAAAAAAGCCCGGTCGTGCCGGGCCTTGTCGCATGGCGCGCAAGTATAGCTACTTCCTCCGCGGCGGCGGCAGGTCGGTGCACACCCCTTCCGCCACCTCGGCCGTGAGGCCGATGCTTTCGCCGAGCGTCGGGTGCGGATGGATGGTCTTGCCGATGTCGACCGCGTCGCAACCCATCTCGATCGCCAGCGCGATTTCGCCGATCATGTCGCCGGCATTGGGGCCGACGATGCTGCCGCCGACGCAGCGATGGGTCTCCTCGTCGAAGATCAGCTTGGTGAAGCCGTATTCGGCGCCGTTGGCGATGGCGCGGCCGGAGGCCGCCCAGGGGAACTTGGCGACGCTGATCTTGCGCTCCTGCGTCTTCGCTTCGTCTTCGCCGAGTCCCACCCAGGCGACTTCGGGATTGGTGTAGGCGACGCCCGGAATCACGCTGGCGTCGAAGTGGCTCTTCTGCCCGGCGGCGGCTTCCGCCGCGACGTGGGCTTCGTGCACGGCCTTGTGCGCCAGCATCGGCTGGCCGACGATGTCGCCGATGGCGTGGATGTGGGCGACGCTGGTGCGCATCTGGCTGTCGACGCCGATGAAGCCGCGCGCGTCGACCGCGATGCCGGCCTTGTCGGCGTCGAGCTTGCGGCCGTTCGGGCTGCGCCCGGCGGACTGCAGGATCATGTCGTAGCGTTGCGGCTCGGCGGGTGCATTGTCGCCTTCGAACTTGACCCAGAGGCCGTCGTCCCTGGCGTCGACCGCCACTGTCTTCGTCTTCAGCATGACCTTGTCTAAGCGATGCGCGGTCTGTTTTTCCCAG
>JAQTNK010000023.1 GCA_028713915.1 Rhodocyclaceae bacterium
GCACGTCCCAGCCGGTGTCGTGGCCAAGCGAGAACCACAGCGCCGGACGGTGGGCGACGAGTTGCGGCAGCAGTTCGTCGAACTGCTTGATCGAATGCGTTTCGTCGAAGCCGAAATTCTCCCGCGCGCCTTCCGGGCCCTGGCGGTAGTCATCCCAGATTTCCTTGTCGGCGTCGCGCTCGCGGCAGAACAGGATGCTCCGGGCATCTTCGCCGGCGACCAGCACCAGCACCGCCTCGGGTTCCGGAAAGCCGGTCAGGTAATGGAAATAGCTGTCGGCGCGGTACAGGTAGGAGGTATCGCGGTTGCGCAGCTTCTCGGGCGCGGTGGGAATGATGGCGACGCCCTCGCCCATGAGGGCGATGAGGCGGCGGCGGCGTTCGGCGAAGGGGGCGATGTTCATGTCGGCATTATAGAGAGCGCAGCTCGGCATCGAGTTCCGCCAGACGCTGCGGCGTGCCGACGTCGACCCAGCGCCCCGCGTGCAGCTCGCCGCTCACCGCGTCGCGCGCCATGGCGGCGCGCAGCAGGGGCGCGAGCTTGGCCGGCTGGCCGCGCGTTACGCCGGCGAACAACTGCGGGCGATAGAGGCCGATGCCGGAGAAGGTGAGGTGCGGCTCGCCGTCGTCGGCGACGCGGCTGCCGCGCAGGGCAAAGTCGCCGGCAGCGTGGTGCGCCGGGTTCGCCACCAGCACCAGATGCGCAAGGTCGCGCGGCGCCAGCGCAACGTCGGCGCGCGTGAAATCCCACTCGCAATAGATGTCGCCATTGACGACGAGGAAAGGCTCGTCGCCGAGCAGCGGCAGGGCGTTGGCGATGCCGCCGGCGGTTTCCAGCGCGCCGGGCGGTTCGACCGAGTAGCGGATGGCAACGCCCCAGGCGCGGCCGTCGTCGAGCAGCGCTTCGATCTGGTCGCCGAGGTGGGCGTGATTGATGACTATGTCATGAATGCCGGCGCGGGCGAGGCGTTCGAGGTGCCAGACGATGAGCGGCTTGCCGGCGACCGGCAGCAGCGGCTTGGGCGTGCGGTCGGTCAGCGGGCGCATGCGCTCGCCGCGGCCGGCGGCGAGAATCATCGCTTTCAAAATGTGTAGCCCACTTGTGCCTGGCGATTCTCGAGTTCGTCGAGCAGCTTCAGCAACGGCCCGAGATCGCGGTAGCGCGCGCAGGCGGCGCGCAGGTACTTGGCGACGAGCGGCATGTCCTTGAGGTAGCCGTCCTTGCCGTCGCGATGGCAGAGGCGAGCGAAGATGCCGAGCACCTTGATGTGGCGCTGCACGCCCATCCATTCGTAGTCGCGGTAGAAATCGGCGAAGTCGGCGCGCACCGGCAGGCCGGCCTTGCGCGCCTTCTCCCAGTAGCGCACGAGCCAGTCGAGGACGAGCTCCTCGGGCCATTCGACATAGGCGTCCTTGAACAGCGAGACGAGGTCGTAGCTGATGGGGCCGTAGACGGCGTCCTGGAAATCGACGATGCCGGGATTGGGACGCGTCACCATCAGGTTGCGCGAGTGATAGTCGCGATGGACATAGACCTGCGGCTCGGCGAGATTCGCGGCGAGGATCTTTTCGAAAGCGGCGGCGAGCACCTTGCGCTGCGCGTCGGTCAGCTCGATCTTCAAGTGCTTGGCGACGTACCAGTCGGGAAAGAGGTCGAGCTCGCGCTGCAGCAGGGCGCGGTCGTAGGGCGGCAGCTCGTGCGGCTGGCTGGCGCACTGGATGCGGATCAGCGCCTCGATGGCGTCGTGGTAGAGCGCCACGGTGTTGTCGGCGTCGAAGGCGGCGAGATAGGTGGTGGAGCCCAGGTCTTCGATCAACAGGAAGCCTTGGGCGAGGTCGCTGGCGAGCACCTCGGGCACGTGCGCGCCGGCGGCATGGAAGAGCTTTTGCACATGCAGCCAGGGGCCGCAGTCTTCGCGCTCGGGCGGGGCGTCCATGACCACCCGCGTCGCGCCGTCGTCGAAGCTGGCGCGGAAATAGCGGCGGAAACTTGCGTCGGCGGAGGCCGGGGTCAACGCGAACCGTCTTCCGGGATGCAGGCTGCTCAGCCAAGCTTCGATTTTGCCCTTCCTTTCCACGTGGTTAAGCCTTTGAGAATGTTAGAATTAAGGATTCTAACATTGGGCCATCGCGCGTCCGGGCGGCGTGCGGCGCAGAATCGTCACGATGCCGTTGCGCGAATTCCTTTGCTGGGTAATGTTTTTCGGCATGGCCAGAACCGCCGTCGCCGAAAGCTTGCCGCCATTGCAGGTCGATCCGGCGCTGCTGGGCGGACCGACGACGGCGAAACCGCAAGCCGTGGCGGCGGCACACGCGCCATCGGCGCCACCGCCGGAACCGGCCGCCAAGCCGCCGGCATTGGCGGCGCCGCTGAGCGTCGCCGCGGCGACGCAGGTCGAGGCTTCGACGCAGGGCGCGTCCGCCGTCGTCGCCGACGCGGCGAGCGCGCCGGTGGCCGATGCCGCGGCCGCGCAGAGCGTCAAACCGCCGCTGGTGGCCGAGCGTCCGCTGCTGCCGCCGCTCTTTTCCGCCTACGTTGCCGCCGGCGAACTGCCGGCGCCGAAACTGAAGCCGTCCACGGTTCTGACGCCGCTGCCGCGCGACACCAAGGAGTCGCGCCCGACCTTCATCAGCGCCGACCACATCTTCGGCCGCACCGATGACGAGATGGTCGCCGAGGGCGCGGTCGAGCTGCGCAAGGCCGGCACCGTGCTCGATGCCGACCGGCTGACCTACTGGAGCCTCGAGGACGAAGTCGAGGCGCTGGGCAACGTCCGCCTGCAGCGCGACCAGGACGTCTTCACCGGCCCGAAGCTGCGCATGAAGGTCGAGGAAGATACCGGCTTCTTCGATCACCCGACTTACACGATGCCGCGCACGAAGCGCATCACGCCGGGGACGACGATCGGCGAGCCCTTGGTACAGCCGATCAGCGTGCCGATTACCGCGCGCGGCGAGGCCGAGCGCATCGATTTCCAGGGCGAGAACCTCTATCACCTGAGCAAGGCGACGTACAGCACGTGCGCGGCGGGGAACCAGGACTGGGTGGCAAAGGTGGCCGACCTCGATCTCGACTACAACCGCGAGGCGGCCGAAGGCCACGACGGCAAGGTGGTGTTCAAGGGCGTGCCCATCCTTTATTCGCCCTGGCTGAGCTTCTCCCTCGACAACCAGCGCAAGAGCGGCTTCCTGTCGCCGACGATCGGCTCGACCAACACCGGCGGCGGCGAATTCAGCCTGCCCTGGTACTGGAACATCGCACCCGACAAGGACGCGACCATCACGCCGCGCGTCATGCAAAAGCGCGGCGTCCAGTGGGATGCCGAATATCGCTACCTCTATGATTCGGGCAACCCCGCCGTGCGCTACGAAAACCAGGCGCGGCTGGAGTACCTGCCGGACGATCTCCTGGAGCACAAGAGCCGCTACAGCTACTCGGTGATTCATCAGCAGAACCTGGGCGGCGGCTTCACCGGCAACCTGAACCTGACCGGCGTCTCCGACGACACCTACTTCCGCGACCTGTCGAAGCCGGGAGCGATAGCGGCGAGCACCTACCTGCTGCGCCAGGGGTCGCTCACCTATGGCGCCAGTTGGTGGAGTGCCTCGGTGCTCGCCCAGCGTTACCAGGTGCTGCAGGATCCCGCGCTGCCGCCGGTCACGGAACTTTATCGCCGCTTGCCGCAGCTCAACCTGACCGCCAACCGTTACGACCTGCCGCTCGGCGCCGTCTTCAATTTCACCGGCGAGGCGGTCGATTTCGGCCATCCGACCAAGGTCACCGGCTGGCGAAACACCGTTTATCCGCAGCTCTCGCTGCCGATGCAGAACTCGTTTCTGCAGGTGACG
Source organism: Rhodocyclaceae bacterium (assembly GCA_028713915.1). Classification (GTDB taxonomy): domain Bacteria; phylum Pseudomonadota; class Gammaproteobacteria; order Burkholderiales; family Rhodocyclaceae; genus Nitricoxidireducens. The sequence goes on from JAQTNK010000023.1 coordinate 3,849, forward strand.
CCCAAGATCGGCGTGAGCGTCACGCACTACGCGCTGGAGCGGCAGGATCCGTCGGTGCCCAACAGCCTGACGCGCGCGGTGCCGATCGTCAGCCTCGACAGCTCCGTGACGTTCGAGCGCGATGCCGAACTGCTGGGCCGCAGCCTGACGCAGACGCTCGAGCCGCGGCTCTATTATCTCTACGTGCCCAACCGCGACCAGAGCCAGATCCCGGTGTTCGATACCGGCCTGGCCGACTTCAACTTCGCCCAGATCTTCGCCGAGAACCGCTATGCCGGCGGCGACCGCATCGGCGATGCCAACCAGCTCACGGCGGCGGTGACGTCGCGCCTCATCGATCCGGCGACGGGCGCCGAACTGATCCGCGGCGTCTTCGGCCAGCGCTTCTATTTTTCCGACCAGCACGTGACCTTGCCGGCGGTGATCGGGCCGGACGGATCGATCACGACTCCCGCCGAGACGGCGCGCACCGGCCGGACGTCCGACCTGCTGGCGGCGCTGTCGGGGCTGGTGATGCCCAAGACCTATGTCGATACGGGCTGGGAATTCAATCCGCACGACAAGGCCACCGAGCGCTTGAACCTGGGCGTTCGCTACCAGCCCGAAACCGGCAAGGTGCTCAATGCCGGCTACCGCTACACCCGCGACCTGCTTGGGCAGATCGACGTCTCGGCGCAGTGGCCGCTCGGCGGCGGCTGGCATGCGGTCGGCCGCTACAACTATTCGACCAAGGACCGGCAGTTGATCGAGACCGTCGCCGGCCTCGAATATGACGCCGGCTGCTGGATCGCGCGCGTCGTCGTGCAAAGCATCGCCACGCAGACCCAGCAGGCGACGACCTCGCTGTTCCTGCAACTCGAGTTGAACGGTTTCTCGCGGATCGGCTCCAATCCGCTCGACATCCTGAAGCGGACCGTGCCGGGTTACAGTGTCGTCAATCAGCCGTCCGTTAGCCCCACCAATTCATCCTACTGACCCGACATCCATGAGAAGCTTCCGCCTCGTCGCCACCTGCATCGTTCTTTGCCTTGCCGCCGGCGCCGTGCTGGCGCAGTCGCGCGCTCGCGCACCGGTCGAAGTGGACCGCATCGTCGCCATCGTCAACGATGAGGCGATCACGCTGCACGAACTGGAAGCGCGCCTGGCGACGGTCGAGCGGCAACTGCGCACGCAGGGCACGCCGATGCCGTCGCCCGACACCATGAAGCACCAGCTGCTGGAGCGCATGATCACCGATCGCGTTCAACTGCAATACGCCAAGGAGACGGGACTTCAGGTCGCCGACGGCGAACTCGACGCGGCGCTGCGCCGCATCGCCGACAGCAACCGGCTGAGCCTGCCCGACTTCAAGGCGGCGCTCGAACGCGACAAGATCGCCTGGCCCAAGTTTCGCGAGGAAATCCGCGGCGAGATGGTGATCTCCCGCTTGCGCGAGCGCGAAGTGGATAGCCGCATGTCGATTTCCGAAGGCGAAGTCGACAATTTCCTCGCCAATCCGAAAAACGCCGACAGCGGCGACGTGGCCGTCAATCTCGCGCACATCGTCATTCGCGTTCCCGAACAGGCCGACCCCGGCCAGTTGATGCGCCTCGCCGCCCGTGCCCGTCAGGCACTCGACCAGATCAAGCACGGCGAGGATTTCGGCAAGGTGGCGGCGACTTTCTCCGATGCGCCGGACGGCTTGTCGGGCGGCGCCATGGGCCTGCGGCCGCTGGATCGCTTGCCGACGCTCTACGCCGATACGGCGCAAAAGATGAGCGCTGGCGAGGTCAGCGAAATCCTGCGCAGCCCGGCCGGATTCCATATCATCAAGGTGATCGAAAAGCGCGGCGGCGCGGCGATTCCGCATGCCATCAAGCAGACCCACGCCAGCCACATCCTCATCAAGATCAACGAGCTCGTCTCGGAGTCGGAGGGCGAGCGCAAGCTCATCGCCATCCGCGAGCGCCTGGAGCACGGCGCCAGTTTCGCCGAGCTCGCGCGGCTGTATTCCAACGACCTTTCCGCCGCCAAGGGCGGCGACCTGGGCTGGCTCTACCAGGGCGACACCGTGCCGGAATTCGAGCGCGCCATGGATGCGCTGAAGATCGGCGAAATCAGCCAGCCGGTGCGCTCGCCCTTCGGCTGGCACCTGATCGTGGTGCATGAGCGCCGCACTGACGAAGCTTCGCCGGAGCGCCAGCGGCTGCTCGCGCGCCAGGCCTTGCGCGAGCGCAAGGCCGACGAGGCCTACGAAGACTGGCTGCGCCAACTGCGCGACCGTGCCTATGTCGAGTATCGCCTCGAAGACCGATAGCCGTCCGCTGATTGCCGTAACCAGCGGCGAACCGGCGGGCATCGGCCCCGACATCTGTTTGGCGCTGGCCGGCGCCGAACTGCCCGCGCGCATCCGCGTGCTTGGCGACCGCGGGCTGATCCGCGAACGGGCGAAGCTGCTCGGCATCGATGCCGGCGCGCTCGACATCGAACACGTTCCGCTGCGCGCGCCATGCGTGCCCGGCCGCCTCGATCCCGCCAACGCCGCGTACGTCATCGAACTGCTGGATCGCGCGCTCGACGGCTGCAGGCGCGGCGAGTTCGCGGCCATGGTGACGGCACCGGTGCACAAGGGCGTCATCAACGATGCCGGCATGCCGTTCACCGGCCACACCGAATACCTCGCCGAGAAGACCGGCACCCGGCGCGTCGTCATGATGCTGGCCGGCACGGGCGCGAACGCCGGCCTGCGCGTGGCGCTGGCGACCACCCACCTGCCGCTCAAGGATGTGCCCGCCGCCATCACGCAGCCGGAACTCGAAACCACGCTGCGCATCCTGCATGCGGACTTGCGCGCCAAGTTCGGCTTCGCCCAGCCGCGCATTCTCGTCGCCGGCCTCAATCCGCATGCCGGCGAAGGCGGCCACATGGGCATGGAAGAAATCGAGGTCATCATTCCCGTGCTCGACAAGCTGCGCAGCGAAGGCATGGACCTCGTCGGCCCGCTGCCGGCCGACACGCTGTTCACGCGCCGCGTGCTGGCCGGCTCGCATGCGCAGCTTGCCATGTATCACGACCAGGGGCTGGCGGTGCTGAAGTACGCGGCTTTCGAGGACGGCATCAACATCACGCTCGGCTTGCCGATCCTGCGCACCTCCGTCGATCACGGCACCGCGCTCGATCTCGCCGCTTCCGGCCGCGCCGATCCCGCCAGCCTGTTCGCCGCGGTGCAAGCGGCCGCCGAGATCGTCGCGCGGCGATGAACGGGCCGCTGGAGCCGCACCGGGCGAGGAAAAGGTTTGGCCAGAACTTCCTCGTCTCGCCGGGCATCATCCGCAATATCGTCGACGCCATCGCGCCGCGGCCGCATGACATCGTCGTCGAGATCGGCCCCGGCCTCGGGGCGCTGACCACGCCGCTGAGCGCACGCGTTGATCGCCTGCACGTCGTCGAGATCGACCGCGACCTCATCGCCCGGTTGCACGACAACTACTCGCCGGACAAGCTGGTCATTCACGAAGGCGACGCGCTCGAATTCGATTTCGGCAGCCTCGGCAGCGATCTGCGCATCGTCGGCAACCTGCCCTACAACATTTCCACGCCGCTGCTGTTTCACCTCGCCGGCTACGCCGCGCAGGTCCGCGACATGCACTTCATGCTGCAAAAGGAAGTCGTCGACCGCATGGTCGCCGCGCCTGGCGGCGCCGACTATGGCCGGCTCTCGGTGATGCTGCAGTACCGCTTCGACATGGAGCGCCTCTTCATCGTCCCGCCCGGCGCCTTCAACCCGGCGCCGAAGGTCGACTCCGCCATCGTGCGGCTGCAGCCGCTGCCGACGGCCGACCTGCTGGCGCGCGATGACGCGATGTTCGCCCGCATCGTCCAGGCCGCCTTCTCGCAGCGGCGCAAGATGCTGCGCAATACCTTGCGCGACTACTTCTCCGAAGAGGCGCTGACCGCCCTCGGCATCAAGCCCACCGCCCGCGCCGAGGAATTGCCCGTGGCTGCCTACGTCGCCCTCGCCAACGCGCAGGTGCAATAAGAAACGGCAGGCCTTGGCCTGCCGTTCTCGTCTTTGGGTGCGGCGGTAGGCTGGTCGCTATTACTTCTTCATCGGGCAGGTGTTGAGGCCCAGCAGCGGATAGAACGGGCAGAAGCCGACCGCGCCCGTGGCCAGCGGGATGATGCCGATCCAGGCCCACACCGGGCCGCCCATCAGCGCCCATGCGACGAGGGCCAGGCCGACGACGATGCGCAGGACGCGGTCGATACCTCCGACATTGAATTTCATGGCAAGTCTCCTAAGGAGTGGGAAAGTGCGCGCATTTAAGCACCGCCGCCAGGGCTTGTCTGTAACCAAGGTTACAAACTGAAGCGCGGCGCGAAAACTTTCGCAAATTCCTGAGATAAATAGAAGCTAGCGAATTTACCACTGGAGAAATGTAATTGCGCCGGTTAAAAGAGTGATCCGTCACCTGGGCGCCAGTTCGTGACGACCAACTCGCGACTTTTCTCCGGCCGACCGTGATTGTTCCCGACGCTGTAGGGAATCTCCAGCTCAAGCGTCGGGAACCCTTGGAAGATTCGCCGGATGTCCTGATGGTCGTTGATCGAAACCATCGCCTTGCCCTTGCAGCCCCTGATTAGCCCCGCCATCGCCTCGTACTGCTCGATCCCGAAGGGCACGCCATAGCCCTCGGTCTGCCAGTAGGGCGGGTCCAGGTAAAAGAAGGTGTGGCTCCGATCGTAGCGCTTGAAGCAGTCCTGCCAGGGCAGGTTCTCTACCTGCGTCCCGGCCAGGCGCAGATGGGCCGCTGAAAGGCTCTCCTCGATGCGGCACAAGTTGATCGCCGGCGTCGTCGTCGCGGTGCCGTAGGTCTGGCCATCGACGCGGCCGCCGAAGGCATGATGCTGCAGGTAATAGAACCGGGCGGCGCGCTGGATGTCCGTCATCGTCTCAGGCGCGGCCATCTGTTGCCACTTGAAGACCTGGCGGCTGCTGATCGCCCACTTGAACTGCCGCACGAATTCCTCCATGTGGTGCTGCACCACGCGGTACAGATTCACGAGCTCGCCATTGATGTCGTTCAGCACTTCGACCTGCGCAGGGTATGGGCGAAGGAAGTAGAGCGCGGCACCGCCGCAGAACACCTCGACATAGCACTCGTGTGCGGGGAACAGCGGAATCAGCTTGTCGGCGAGGCGGCGCTTTCCGCCAAGCCACGGAATAATCGGCAACGCATCCATCATGAGCCTTTCACGGGCATATTTGTTCGTGCTAGGCTTCGGCCCGCCGTGTGCACGGTGGCGGCGCCTTGGCCTGACGCAGGCTCATTCTGCCGAGGGCGGCTTGGCGAGGTGCTCGAACACCGCGCCGAGTCGCGCCGTCCTTTCTTACTCCATCACCAGCGGCGGCAACTCGCCGATAAGGTCAGCGACGGTAGGCTGCGATCGCTGGCCAGCCTGCACCGCGGTGAGCACCTGGTAGCACGTCGCCCACACCGCCGATCGCCAGTTCAGGAAGGCGACGCCGTCAGCCTGGAACGGGTTGGCAACTGCGGCATAAGAGCACGCCGAGAGAATGCTGTCGTAGCCGTGGGCTGCCGCCTCGGCGTCGAGCTTCGCCTGCACGGCGCGGGTGTAGTCCGCCTCGGTGATCGGCGGCGGCACATATTCCGCAATCGCGCCGAACTCGCCATTCACGGCCGCTTGGAAGATCGTGCGGCCGTGCGACTCCGGATCGTCTGGGCTGGCGGCAAACGGAATTACTCCATAGACGTCAGTCTCGATCATGCAGTGAATCAGCGTGTGTTCGGCGTTCGCCCAGGTCGGAGCCGAAACGGATGTAATGACGAAGTTCATTTACGCGATCCTTTGAAAAGAGCTTGTATAGACGGCAACTCCATAGCCCCCGCTATCCGTAAGGTAAATTGCTGAACTGCACGCAGTGCACCGCCACGTTCCAGCTCCCACCCCAAAAGGATTTGGATAAGTCAGGCCAACTGCCGATTGGGCGCCGAAAATCGCGGACGCATAAGCTCCGATCGTACCGCCGCCGTTATCCTTGCCAACATAATTCGCCCCATTCGCCGGCGTGTAGCCATACCCAGCCGCGGCTGCCGCCGCGATCTGCGCGGCCGTGATGGCGCCGTTGGCGCCATTGACCGACGAAACGCCGCCTTTTCCAAGCGAACGAAACTCCGCTCCGTCGCAGGAAATCGTCGCTGACAGCCCCGCGGCCAGCGTGATCGTCGCCGCGCCGTCGATGAGTTCGGCCAAGTTCGGATCCAGCGTGATCGTGCCGGCGCCCGTGTTGATGACCGTCACATTGAAGCCGTCGCCGAGCGTGGCCGCTGCGCTGAAGCTCAGCGTCCACGTGCCGCTGCACTTGATGACCTTGCCCTGGTCGGCCGCCACGACCGTGTACGCGGCGGTCTTTGACATCGTGCTGGAGAAGGGCGCCATCAGCGTCTTGAGGGCGGTGGCTGCGGTCCCGTCTGCGCCGAGCAGCCCGACGAGGAAGTTATAGAGGGATACGAACCACGATTTGGCCTGGCCCTCGGTTTCTGTCGTGCCGGTCAAAACCGTTACATTGACAAGCGGCGTCGTCATCTATGATCTCCACATCAGATTGGTGTCGGCGGTCCAGAAGAGATTCGAATCGGTTCCGGACCAGAAATAGGGTGCGTAGATGGAATAGCCGACTTGCGTCCAGGGGCCACGGACAACGCCGACGCCGCACACGCGGATCATGGTCGATGGGCCGTACAAGGCGGTCGAGTTCATGGTCGTCGCCGTCGTATTGCCGATGCGCGTCCACGAAAGGCCGTCGGCACTCTGCTCGACGAAGTATTCATCGGCGCCGGCGGCCGCCTGCCAGGAGATCACCATCCGGCTCACGTCGTCGGGCATAGAGGCGGCGAGAAGGCCCGTCACGACCGGGACCGTCGGCACGGCGGGAAGTTGCCAAGCCGTGTCGCCCGGGGCCGCGCCGGTGTCGGCCGTGTGCACCGCATCGGACTCGATCACGACCGACAGGTCGGCCGTCTCGGCGCTGCGCGGCTTGACCGTGAGCAGCCGAACGCGGATGAACTCGCTGTTCGATGGCCCGAAGGCATATCGTGCGCGCTCCCGGCCCAGGCCGACATCCGGCGTCGGGTCGGTCGCCGGGTTCCAGCCGGTGAGTTGAACCCGATGCAGATCCGCTCCGGCGATCGCCGTCCAGGGGCCGGCCACGCTGCCGTCGCGTTTCGAAAACGCGATCATGAAACTGCCGCCGGCGGACCAGTCCAACGGCTCGGAGACCGTCGCGATTCCCGTCGCCGCGTCCCAGGCGACGATCTCGCCGCCCTGGCCCCATTTCGGCATGTCGTGCTGCACGCCGAGAAGATCGCCGAGGCTCGGAATGAAGCCTTCCATCTCGCTTTTCCAGCCGGCGAGTCGCCGGCGATAGAGGTTGCAGGCGCACATGTACATGCCTTCGCGCCACGCCTGGTTGCGATCGGTGACGCCGAAGATCGTGATCGGCGCCGGCACCGCCTGCGCGCTTCCCGCGAGCGCTGCGCGCACGACGCGAAACGTCCAGGTCGTGCTGTCGAAATACGTCATGTCGACGCAATCCGGCGTGTCGGCCGTCGGCATCAGGTACTGCATCGAAAAGCTGCCGCGCACCATGTTGCGCGACGTGAAGAGCGTCACGGGCACGGTGGCGGCCTGGTCGCGCACGCAATGGAGCACGCCGGATTGCATGAAGGGCATCGCACGGCCGGCTCTGGCGATCTGCGTCAGCGCTTCCCAAACCGTCATCGTCGAATCGAAGACGCCGTCGAAGTGGTCGCCGCGCGTCGCCCAGGTTTGATCAAGCGTGTAGAGCGCGTCCAGGTCGATGCGTTCCGGTGGCAAGCTCCCGCCATTTGATGTCATCGCGACGTAGGCGAATGTCCACGCGAGCGAGCGCGTCGGAGCCGGAGAACTCCAGCCCGTGATCGGCGACCAGCTCGGAATCTTGCGCGTGGCCACGAGATTGACCAGGCGGCTTGCCTGATAGGAAAGGTTGTTGCTCGCGCGCATGCGCATCGCCACGAGCGTCACGTTTCCGTACTGCTGCGTTCCCGGCAGGTAGGCACGCATGCCGGCCCAGTCGAGCTCGTGGCCGGCTTGCGATGCGGTGTCCTTGACGTCGGTGCGCGCCAGGCGCACCTGGTAGCGGCCTGCGGCAACCGTGTAACGGTAGCTGCGCCGCTGCGGCGTCGTGGTCGCCGCCGAAAACGATTCGTTGCCGAGAATCGTCCAGGAACCGAGTGCCGCGCCCGTATCGTCGATCAACTGAGCCCACACGGTCCAGGACACGCTGCGCGCATCCAGACCACCGCTGGTATTGGCGTAGTAGAGGCCGCGCGAGAACACCACGTCGATCGCGATCGCGTTGGCTTGAGTCGTCGCCGCATTGGCCGTGAACGGCCCGAGCAGGCGCCAGATATTGACGCTCCCGCTCGTCGTTCCGGTCGGCACCGTGACGGTGAACGTGTCGCCCGTCGGTACGCTGGCCACGACAAAGTCCCCCGTCGTCGCGCCGCCGCTGGTGAAGGTCAAGAAGACGCGGCTCCCGGTCAGCAGCCCATGCGCCGTGGCCGACACCGTCAGCACCGTGCCAGACTGGCTGTAGGTCGCGCCCGGCGTCGCCGTCAGGGCTTCCTGTCCGGAGACATCGCCGCTCGTCGTCACCGACGTCGGAAACAGCGTGACGGTACCGTACGGCGGGATGACTTCCGTGGTGATGTCGTCGAACGACGTGATCGACGTGTCGGCGATGTTGATGCTCTCGATCGAATAGTCGCCCTGGCCGATCATCAGCAGCTGGTAGAGGTACTGCTCGTTTGCCTCGTATTCGACGTAGGGTTGGGCCGCAAAGTCAGGAAATATCTGATGGCGCCCGAACATCTCGGGGATCGCCGCGCCGAGCCGCGCCTGGTTGCCTTGTGCGCCCAGCGAATAGGTCGGCGATGGTGCCGCAAGCGTCGTCGCCTGTTGCGGCGTGGGCGCACGCGGCGCTGGGAGCATGGCCGAGATGAGCATCTGGCCAATAATCCCGATCGCGCCCTTGAGCACGGCCATGCCCATTTCGCCCAGGCCGAGACCAAGACTGTCATTCAAGAATCCGGCTGCCGGCCCCATCACGGCCATCAGGGCAATGGAGAGCACGATCGACATCGGGTTGGAGCCGCCTCCGCCGCCGCCCTGCGGCAGCACCACGAACACGACGCTGTCGCCATCGGCCACGCGACGGTTCCAGGTCTGGCGAAGCGCCGGCAGGCCGTTGATGAGGCAAATGAACGGCGCTTGCGTGCGCGGCGCCAGTGCGCGCAGGCGTCGGCGGCGGCGCAGCGTCGTCGATGTCCGATGCAGCATCGGATGGAAGGGATCCCGGCAGACCGTGACGAGCGCTTTCACGCCGCTCTCCGATAGGCCGCGATGATCTTCCAGCCGTGCAGCGCGAGGCTCGCGCGGCGCTGGAAGACGACCCCCGCCCCCTCGACAGCCGACAGCACGCCGCCGCCATCTGCTGCGCACCAGATGCCGACGTGATGCGGCTTCTCGCCCAGCGACAATTCGATGGCGTCGAACTCCTGAAGCGCCTGCCGATCGACCGGCGTCCATCCGGAATGCATGCGCGCATCGGCAAAGGCTCGGCACACGGCGAGCGGCTTGTGGGCGTCGACATCGACCACCGGTAGAGCGATGCCCAGCTGCTCGCGATAGACGGCGCGCACCAGGCCCCAGCAGTCGTAAGCGTTTGGCCCCTGGGCGCCGTTTTCCCAGGGCTTGCCGAGGTAGTCGAAAACCCAGCGGCTCATGCCGCTAGTCCCGGGAAGCGGTCGGAGGTGTAGGTCTCGAAGGGGAATTTCTTCGCGGCCAGATTGCCAAACCCAGCCTTGGCCGTGATGCGAAAGACGTCGGCCGTGATGTCGCTGATGATCAGGGTCAGCGGCGGCACCATCTGCGGCCCGGACAGATCCGTCGACAAGTAGGGCCGATAGGTGACCTCGATATAGTCGGAGGTCTGCGCCGCCTGGTCGATGTAGGGCAGGATGTCGCCGCCGACGTTATCGATCGTGATCTCGATCTCCGGCAACGCCGTCTTGTCCAGATCCGGCAGCGCGAAATCGAAGGCGAACGCGACGAACGTCACCTGGGCGCCGGGATCGACGGGCGCCGTCGCCTCGAGCGTCGCCGTCAGATCCTTCTTGTCGCGCACCACGCGGATCGGCGTGGTGAAGGTCGGGTGGCGAAACTCCAGCGTATGCAGGATGACGACATTGCTCGGTGCGGAGGCGTACGCCTCCTTTAGCGCCTGCTGCAACGAAGGATCAGGCATTGCGCACCTCGAGGCTGGCCTTTACTTCCCAGACCAGGTTGCTGACCAGCGTCGGCTTGTACGTCCCGACGAAGCGGCATTGATGCGACCCGAAGATGCCGTAGCTGCCGTCGGCCAGCGTCAGCGGGAACCACGCGGCGCCGGCGGCGGCCGTATCGCGAAACCAGGTGCGAAAGTCCGCGAGCTCGGATGCCTTGAGGCGCCAGGTCACCGAGTAAGTATCGGGAATCGAGGTGAAGCGGCCACGCACCCGTGCCGATCCCGTATCCATGTCCGTGCGTACGGTGCCGTCGTCGGGCACGAAGCCGTAGCCGGTAACGATCGGCGGCGGCAGCAGGCCGATGTCGGGCAGCGTGACGACGAGCAGAGGCAGCAGCATGGTCAGGCGTAGACGATATTGGCCGCCACGTCATAGAGCGCGACGGCCGTCGTATCCGCATCGGGCATCGCGCCCGTGACGGCCAGCGCGATGCCCGCCGAAAATGCGATGCCGGTGTCCGACGGAATTCCGACAGATCCCGAACTATTGGGCGCAATCGGAATCGTCATCACCGGAATATCGGTGCCGACCGTCGGCGCCGACGACTTGTTGTAGAGCTTGAGGAAGCGCCAGGAGGCAGTCGTGTTGGCGACATAAATCGAATACAGCGTGCCGGCCGCATTCTTAATCAATGTCGCATTGGTGGTCGCTGCCGAAATCAGCTTGGCCACCAGCGCGCCGCCAGTCGTTTTGGTGGCGATCGTGACGGCGCCGATGGTGGCCGATCCCGCCTGCAGCGTCACGTAGGGATCGGGCTCCATCGCACCGGTGCAGGGGGCGAGGAGCACGGCACACGTGCCGCTCGTATAGGCCGTGGCGCGCACGCGGAAAGCGGTGAAGCCGTTGACATCGCACACCCAGGCGCGCGCCGTATTCGTCAGTGCGCCGGTGGTCGACTCCAGCGCCGTCTTGTCCGAGCGCAGCGAGAGGATCGGAAACCAGAGGACGCCGCCGTCCATCGACACTTCGAAGGCGAGGTTTACGCCCGCATAGGTGCCGGAGATCTGGAAGGCCATGTACGCGGCATCGGTCGCGTTGATCTGCACCGTTTGTCCGGACCCCGTGATGTTGCCGCTGACTTGCGACAGCGCGTTGACGGGAGCAACTTCCTGGATGACGGCAGTGGCGCCGCCGACGGTGCGCGTTTGCACGGCCAGCTGGGTGCCGGCGACGGACTGCGGAAGAGTGACGGTGGTTTCCATGAGGTCTCCTGACTATCGTCCGGCGCCAGCGGCCGGGTTGAGGGCGTAACGAGGTTCCATGACCTGGGCCAGGCCAAGGCCGCGCGCCACACGGTTGCCCATGAAGGCCTCGGCCTGCTCGAAAAGGATATGCACATCGAGGCCGTTCGCCGTTTGCGTGGTCTGTACGGTCGGCGTCGAAGGGGCGCCAATGACGTTGACGTTGACGACCGGTGCAGCGCCGGCGCCAGGCCCGGCGCCATAGGCCTGAACGGCCGGCTTGTTGTCGCCGCCGCGCAACGGCGACATGGTGTCATCGGGGCGGTCTTCGCCGGCGCGGCCGATCGCGCCCGCCTGGGCGAATCCGGAAAGGGTCGGCGAAGACGAGATGGCGTTGGCGTACGGCGAAGGCGTGCCGCCCGTGACCACCTGGCGCGTGAGCGCATCCGTCAGCGTCTTAAGCGTGGCGTCGGCGATGCTGCCGGCGCCGGCACCGGCTCCCGCATCGGCGCCGTAGGCCTTGACGCCGAACTTGCTGTCGGCATCACGCGACGGCGCCGGCGTGCCATCGGAACCGGATCCGCCGGCGCTGCCGAAGGCGCCCGCCTGGGCGAAGCGGGACAGCGTAGGCGAAGACGAGATGGCGTTGGCGTACGGCGAAGGCGCGCCCGCCGTGCCGCGCCAGTCGCCCGAAACGGGATCCGCCGGCGCCGGCACGGCCCCCGTGACGACCTGGCGCGTGAGCGCATCCGTCAGCGCCTTGAGCGTGGCGTCAGCGATGCTGCCGGCACCGGCGCCGGTACCCGGTTCGGCGCCGTAGGCCTTGACGCCGAACTTGCCGTCGGCATCACGCGACGGCGCCGGCGTGCCATCGGAACCGGATCCGCTGGCGCTGCCGAACGCGCCCGCCTGGGCGAATCCGGAAAGGGTCGGCGAAGACGAGATGGCGTTGGCGTACGGCGAAGGCGCGGCCGCCGTGCCGCGCCAGTCGCCCGGAACGGGATCCGCCGGCGCCGGCACGGCCCCCGTGACGACCTGGCGCGTGAGCGCATCCGTCAGCGCCTTGAGCGTGGCATCGGCGATGCTGTTGGCGCCGGCACCGGCACCTGGTTCGGCGCCATAGGCCTTGACGCCGAACTTGCTGTCGGCATCGCGCGACGGCGCCGGCGTGCCATCGGGACCGGCTGCGCCGGCGCTGATGAAGGAGCCCTCCTGGGCGAAGCGGGACACGGTCGGCGATGACGAGATGGCGTTGGCGTACGGCGAAGGCGCGCTGCCCGTGCCGCGCCAGTCGCCCGGAACGGGATCCGCCGGCGCCGGCATGGCGCCCGTGACGACCTGGCGCCTGAGCGCATCCGTCAGCGCCTGGAGCGTGGCGTCAGCGATGCTCCTTGCACCGGCCCCGGCGCCCGGATCGGCGCCATAGGCCTGGACGCCGAGCTTGCCGTCGGGATCGCGCAACGGCATCGGCATGCTGACGGGGCCGGCTCCGCCAGCGCTGCCGAAGGCGCCCGCCTGGGCGAAGCGGGACAGGGTCGGCGAAGACGAGATGGCGCTGGCGTACGGCGAGGGCGCGCCGCCCGTTCCGCGCCAGTCGCCCGGAACGGGATCCGCCGGCGCCGGCATGGCCCCCGTGACGACCTGGCGCGTGAGCGCATCCGTCAGCGCCTTGAGCGTGGCATCGGCGATGCTGCCGGCGCCGGCGCCGGCACCCGGATCGGCGCCATAGGCCTTGACGCCGAGCTTGCCGTCGGCGCCGCGCTGCAGCGGCATGACGGCCTCGGGGCCGGCTTCGGCGAATACGCCGCCCTGGGCGAAGGCAAACACCTTTGGCGTGTCGTAAACGCCGTTGACGAAGGAATGCAACGAGGGCGAATTGAAGACGTCGCCCTTCGCAAAGCCGGCCCAGGCCATCGCGGCATCGGACAGGGTTGTATCGGCGGTGTCTGAGGCCATCGCAGTGACGCTGCCGACGTCGGAGGAACCGCCAAAAAAACTGCTTAATATGCCGCTGATACCGCCGGCAGACTTCATTGCCGCAGCGAGGGGGCCAGTGATATTGGCTTGGTTCTCGATGCGAAGCATATCGGCGATGATCGAGTTGGCGAGGCTCGAAAAGCTCATCTTGCCCGTCATCTCCAGATTCACCAGCTGATCGTCGATGCCGCGCAGCGCTTTCGTCATCACCTGTTCCGACTTCGCGGCGACGTCGTTGACCTGGTCGAGATACTTCTGGAGTGATACGTCGGCCCCGTATTCCCAGGAGGCGTTGAGTTGATCTTGTACGGCGGCGAGCGCGATGGCCGCTTCACGCTGCGCGTCGGTCGCAACGGCAACTTTTTGCAATTCGGCTTGATATTGGTCTGCGAGTTCGCGCTTCCCGCGATACATGTTGTCGAGTTGGGCAGAGGCCTTGCGGCCTTCCTCATCGACCTTGGCCAGCGCGTCTCCGAGCTTGCGCTGGCTTTCGGGCATGATCTCCATGCCGCGTAACGTCGCGTCATTTTGCTTAGCGAAAGTCGCTTGCAAGTTCCCGACGATTTGATCCGCGTGCGCTGCCGACAGAGCCACCTCGTCGAGAGCTAGCTTGGTATCGTCGATCTCCTTGGTTTTTGCCTGCCCAAGGTCCTGCGCGGCTTTCTGCATCTCCCCTTCAGCGCGCGCCGCACCAGGTTTGTCTCCAGCCTTCTGGGCAGCCTGGTATTCCTGCACCAACAAGGCATACCGTTGCTGAAAGCGATTGAACTCGATGTCGTAACTCTTTGTCGCCGCATCCTGCTCGTTGTCCAGGCCCAATTTGACGTTGCGCTTCTCGGCCTCCAGTTGCGCTTTTGTGCTGTCGTCGACGAGCTTGAGTTTCTCGTCGAGCAGCGTCTTTTCGGTGTCGTAGGCCTCGCGCCCGGCGGCCTTGCGGGCGTCGAGAATCTGCTTGTCGATCGCGGCGATGGCTTCAGCCTTCCCGCGCTCCAGTGCCAAGGTCTCGTCGTCGTTGGCGCCTTTCGGTATGAACTCGGGATTCTTTTCCGTGCCGTCGCCGGCCAACTTCACGCGCTCCGCCTTGGCTTGTTGAACCTTATACGAAAGCGAATACTTCCTGATCACATCGAGGCCCGCGTTCTGACGATCACGCGCCTGGGCTGCATCGGACTTGGCGATCGCCGCGCGCCCTTTCGCGGCAGCATCCTCCACCGCCCGCAAATATTCATTTGTCGCGGCAGCGAGTTGCTCCTGGAGCGTCGATTTATAAGCCGCATAGAGCGGCGAGGTGAGTTTGTCGCGCAGCCCCTGAATCGTCGTCATGGCCGATGCCATGCGCTCTTCTGGAGTCTTCGTCCGGCCATTTCCTTCGGCCGCGCCCCTGCTGTTTTCGGCTGCATCCCAGAATTTCGACCAGAGATCCTTGGCGGATTCGAGGTACGTCATCTGGTGGCTGACGGCACCGCTGACGTCGTCGAGATGCTCCTTCAGCTTCTGCGCCAGCAGCAGCTGCGCCTCGCCGGCGAGACCCTGCTGCTCGAGCATGTCGATGTGCTCGCGATCGGTCGCCGTCAGGAAGTGCATCGACTGGTTCAGTTGGTCGGCGCCCTTGGCCGGATCGGCGAAGAGCTTGACCAGCTCGGGCGTAACCTTGGCGACATCCTGCTCCGTCGCTTTCGCGAACTCGCCGGCGATCGCCGCGACGTCGCCGATGGCCTGCGCGCCGACGCGGCCCGACGCGACGAGCGCCGTGACGATGTCCTTGCCCTCGCCGATGGTCAGCGTGCCGGTGGCCGAGATCTGCTCGGCGAGCGCCCGCATGGTCCCGCGCGTCTGTCCGGCGAAATCGTTGGTCGCGGCCAGCGCCGTGTTCATCGCCTCCATTTCGGCGACGCCGTCGGAATACGCCTTGACCAGGCCGATCGCCGAGCCGAGCGTGGCCACCGCGATCGCGCCGAGGCCGAGCAAAGCGGTTCCGGACAGATTGATGCGCTCGGCCAGCACCAGGAAGCTGCCCGGCATGCGGGAGATGTTGCCGGCGATCGCCTCGTGGCCGAGCACGATCAGTTCGCGCCGCGCGCCGGCGGTGGCTAACGCGCCCTTTTCCGCCGCGGCCGCGGCCGCGCCGTGCGCCGTCGCGCTGGCGGCGCCGAAGCCGGCAGCCTCCGCTTTCGCCGCCTGCAGATCCGTGACGATCTTCTGCATGGCGACGTCGTAGCGGGTATCGTCGGGCATGCCGACGGCACCGGTGCGCGCCGCGGCGGAAAGCGAATTGAAGTCGGCCTGCAGCGAACGCAGCTTCGCGCCGAGCGGATCGTACTTGTCGATCAGCTTCTGGGCCTCGGTGGACGTGTCGCCCAGGGCGGCGCTCGAATCCCGGGCGGCCTGGGTGACCTTGGCGACGTCGGCCGCGACTCCGGAAAACTTCTGGCTCTCGGAAGCATCGACCCGCAGCCGCAGGCCGAACTGGACGTCTCCGCTCATATTGTCGTCTCCCGCGGGTACCAGGTGTCCAGCACGCTGCGCTCCATGATTCTCAGCCCGTTAAACACGCTCTTGCGATCGCGCTTCTTGATGTCCAACAGTCCCAGCGTCGCCGGGATCGCCGCGTAGTCGAGGCCGATCGCACGGCCGGCGACGACGCGCCATTGCGTTTCGAGCGCCAGGAAAGCTTTCACGGTGGCCCAGTTTTCCGGCCAGACTTCGCAGCGATTGCGCCTCTCGCCCGTCTCGACTCGCAACCCGAAGGCCGCCAGTGCAACGGCCGTTCCCTTTTCGTCCTCGGCGCCGCGCACCCAGTAGCGCGCGGCCTCGATCAGTTTTTTTCTGCGGCGGTACCGGAAGCGGCCTCGAAGTAGGCGTTGAGCACGGCCACGCGCACGAAGGGCACGTCGAGCACCTGCTCCAGCGTGTCGGCGCCGAACGCGATGGCATTGCCGGATTCGTCCGAAATGCCGTCCCAGCCTTTCAGCACCACGCGCAGCAGCGCCTTGCTGCCGTCCGCCTCCTTGAGCAGGGCATCGCATTTCGTCGTTTCGATGATCTCGAACGCGGCGGTGATCTCGACTTTCTCGACGGTGCCGCCGTCGGCCGGCACCTTGACGAAGACGGGCCAGGAGATGCGGCGGGTGGAAACAAGCTTGAACATGGGGTATTCCCTATGAATTGAGAGCGATGGATCAGAACGAGGCGATACGGATTTCGTCGTTGCCGGCAGACGGCGCGCAATCGACGTCGAAGCCGATGAGGCGGCGTCCGTTGATTTCCTGCTTGCTCGGGTTGAAGAGCTGCGCCGCGGGCGCGAAGAAGAGCACCTTGTTGCCTGCGGTCGAGCCCTGGATGAGGCCCATGCCCTGTTGGGTCAGGCTCTTCACGGTGCCCAGAAGCGTGACTTCCTGCGCCGCCGTCAGATCGAGAACGATCTTGGCGTTCGGGTTGCGATCGGAAAAGTCGACCACCTGGCTGCCGACCAACTCGGTGTAGTTGACCGTGCCCGAGAGATCAAATTCGAGGCCTTGCGACGGATAGCTGATGCCCCCGGTAAACGCGCCGGTGGCGTAGGTGCAGCCGAGCAGGAGCGACGAGGTATTGCCGAAGGTGACGGCCACCGGCGGCTTCCACGACGTGAGCGTCAGCGACGGGTTTGCGACGGCCGTTGGGCCGCCGTCAATGCCGGTGAACTTGAAGTTGAAGACCGGGCGATCGCCGATCGGGAACTTGACCGCAAAGGTTCCGCGCGCGCCCAACAACTTGTGCACGAGGCCGTCGTCGTAGTAGTACAGCGTGAGCGACTCGAAGGCCGACGAGATCGGGTTGTACTCCACCCGCTGCCCGGCGGTGACCGTCTCCGCCATCGCGCAGCCGCGCAGCAGCTTGCCCCACGAAGGAGCGGTGCCGGCGGTGCCGCTGCCGGCCACTTCGACGTCGAACGAAAGCTCGACGGAGACGGGGCCGATGAGCTTGTCCGACGTGCCGAGGAAGCTGCGCGTCAGGTTGCGCTCGATCATCTTCGCGTTCAGCGGATTGATGGTGACGTTCGATATCAGGAGCGCGTCGGTGGCGCCCGCGGGAACTGCGTCGGTGCCGTAGACCGTTTCGATCTTGGCCAGTACAGCCGAGTTGCGTAAATAACGGGGCATGGCGCGTTACTCCTGGATGGTTGTGGCGGGAGCCGGGACCGGATCCGGTTCCGACGGGGCGATCGGCATCAGCTCGCCGGTCTCGGGATCGCGGGTAAAGCTGCCGCCGGTTTGCGGCAGCGGTTCGGGTTTCATGGATGTTTCGGACATGGCTCGCTCCTATGCGCGCAGGTAATAGATCGTGTCGAACTCGTCCAGCCACCACAGGACGCCGTCGGCCCACTTGCCCATGCGGCCGCTGGAATAGGTGACCGGGTATACCGCGCCGGGCGGTATCCAGCCGATGAGCGCAGCGGCCAAGGCCTTGCGGATGCCGTCGAGATCGGTCTGCGCCGCATCGCCCTGCATGTCGCGGAGGTTCTGGACCGCCAGCGCAACCACAAAGCGCAGCGCGACGCGCTGACAGATTTCGCCGACGACTTCGTTGGCGCCTGCGCGCTCGGGCCCGGGCAGCACGAAGGCCGCCGGCGTCTGGATGCGCAGGTTGGCCAGCGCGCTCTGGAAGTCGCCCGCCAGGCCGATCGCCGTCAATGCGGGGACCTCGGTCTTGATGCGCTGCGCGATCGGGTGCAGATCCATGTCAATAGTCCGCCAGCGAGTCGCGCGTGAACACGCGACTGCTGGCCTGGATCTGCGCGCCGCCGGTGACGGGCTCGGGCTGTCCGGCCGAATCGATGCCGAGCGACACCTTGCCGTCGGCCACACCACGCAGGAAGGTAATCGCACCCTTGTAGCGGTCGGCGACGGCTTGCGTCACGCGGTCGCCGAACAGGTAATAGCGCGCCATGTCCACCGTCATGCGGATGACCGATGGGGGCACCGTCGGCAACGGCAGCGTATAGACCGAAGCCAGGTAGCCGTCGATCTCGGAGCTGGCGTCGTCGATCGCGCGCTGCAGGACCGTGCTGTCGATCACGCCGGCATTGGCGTGGTCGGTGAGCTGGATCAGTTCGGTCTCGCCGAAACGATCGATCATGTCCTGGGCGGCGATGTAGCTCATGGATCGGCCGGCTTACTTTTTCGTCGCCGGCGCGGGGGCCGGATCTGCGGCAACGACCTCGACGGCGCCGACGGCCAGCAGCTGCTCGAGCTGCTTGTCGTTCACGTCGAACTCGTCGCCGGCGGCCTTCGGAAAGCCGTCGTGATGGATGGGCACCTTGGCGGTGACGGTGGTGGTCTTGTCGTTCTTGGCCATTTGAGGCTCCTGTTCCGGTTGGCACCCCGCCGGCGCTCATGGCCGGCGGGGTGCAGTGCTGCTTCGCGGGTGGTATGTGTTTGAATCAGCCGACGCAGTTCTGGAAGAAGTAGCCGGCGTCGGGCGCGCTGATGATTTCCTTGACGCTCTCGCCGCTGCGCACGCGCACGCCGCCGCGCAGGCCGCTCTTCGGCTCCGGCAGCGCGCCGGCGATGCGGGTGCCCCACTGCGCGGTAAAGCCGAACGTCGGCTGCATGGTCTGCGCCGCCTGCACGCTGGAGAAGACCAGGGAGCAATGCTTGCCCCAGGTGCGAGCATAGGTCGGCGTCTGGCCTTTGCGCGCCGTGTTGACCCAGGCTTCGCCGACGAGGATTTCATCGATTTCGAGCAGATCGCAAAGCGCCTGCTTGGTGACCACGCCCGCGCCCTGGACCGTCTTGAACACGGCCTGGACGATTTTCGGATGCTGGCGCAGCACGGTCCAGGCGGCACGCCCGATGACCATCTTGTTCGGACGAAACAGCGTCGAATCGAGCGCGGCCATCATCGCCGAGAGCGGGTTCGAGTTGGTGTAGTCGCTCCACTGTGACGTCCCGGAAAGCGTGGTCTGGTTGGCGGCGACGTAGTTCGCGGTGTTGAACACCTCGCCGGCCACGCGCACTTCCCGGTCCAGCTCGAGCAGGCTCGTGAGCATCATGGTCGACAGCGCCTGGGGATCGATCGGGCCGCCACTGGCCGGCTTGGGCATGGCCTCATAGGCCTGGATTTCGTCGTTGGGCACCAGGTCGTCGAGACCGAAGTCCTGCGTCTCATCCGGCATCAGCGTGCCGCCGAAGTCGACCATCGTCGGTTCGGACTTTCGGCCCACTTTCGTGTCCGGCACCGTGTAGCCTTGGGCGGCGCCGTACTTGGTCCAGTTGAACTTCTTTGCCGTCGGCACGCGCGGCAGCACGGCGTCGGCGATGAGGTTGACGTCCGGGTTGCGGTAGCCGATGGCGATCGCGGTCAGCTGCGGGTTGACCGGGAAGGCATTCGTGTTCAGGCCGAAGGCCACGAAGCCGAGCGAGCCGAGCGCGGGATGGATCAGGCCGTAATGCATCGCGACGATGGCGAGCGCGACGATGGCGAGCGCGGCCCACTGGGTACGGGTGATCGAGAAATTCAGTTTCATGGTGACTCCTGAGTGAAAAGGGGAAGTGCGTTGCGCGGGCGCTTAGCCCTGCAGCGTGCCGTTGGCGAGCAACACGCGAATGACGTCGCCGGCGGCGGAAGCGGCCTCCAGCGCGCGGCCGATCACCGAGTTGTTGACGCCGGCCGCCGGCGCCGCGGCAACGCCGCGCCCGACGCTGTCGGACGTCACGAAGACGCCGTGCGTGATCGCTGCCCCCGCCTCGACGTAAGCGATGCCGGTCATCTGGACGTCGCAGCGCTCGCCGCTGGCGGGGCCGAGTTCCTGGGTGACGCCGATGAGCGCGTCGGTGGCGGCGGCCGCGGCCACGACACCGCTATCCGCCGTGCCGTGCTTGACGATGCGGTAGGCGCTGATCGCGGCTTCCGCGTTGTAGTTCTTGACGATGCCTTGATTGGACATGACGCTCTCCGGTCAAAAGGGGTGTGGTTGACGCGAGCCGGGCGACTCAGCCGGCCTTGCGGGTGACGTGCTCGACGGCCTGGGCGATGTTGATGATGCGACCGGCTTGGGCCTCGGATTCCTGGAACTCGACTGCGGCGCGGGAAATGGCGCCGGCATCGTCGCCGTCGGCAATCTTGCCGCCGCCGGCGAACTCGCCGAACTCGACCTGCTTGGGCAGCGTTTGGAGGAAGGCCTTGAAGGCATCGCCGATCGGCTTCTTGGCATCGCCCTCGCCGAACTCGACCACCGCTTCCTGGCCGGCGAAGAAGTCGAGCGTGGCGACGCACACGCCGGACTGCGCAGGCAGCAACTTGCCGGCCTTCACCAGGGCTTCGGCGAACGAAGCATTGCCGGCATGAACGGCGGCGAGCTTGGCGGCTTTCTCGCGGGCGGCGAATTCCGCAGCTTGCTGTTTGAGCTGCGCGTTCTCGGCCGTCAGCGCGGCCGCTTCTTCGGGTTTCACGGTGTTGTTCTCCTGGTGGTTGGGCTCAACGAAAGCGGGGGCCGGGGTCGCGCTCGCGGAATCGCCGGGCGTTTCCTTGCGCGCCTCGTCTTCGAGGCTCGACACGGCGTAATCGGGAATGATGCTGTCGGCGATCGCGAGACCTTTCTCGCCGATCATCCAGTCGCGCAGGCGCCGCCACAGGCTGGCGTTCTGCACGTCGCCCCAGTCGGCGAACTCGACGACGCCCTCTTCGGCGGCGGCGAATTCAGCGTTGCGCAGGCCCTTGACGGCCGGCGCCGCGGCGCCGAGGAAGCCGACATGCTTGAGGTAGTAGACGCCCGGCACCGGATTTCCGGGCGCGTTGGGCGCGTAGAAGCTGGCGGAGATTTTCTTGTAGCGGCCGGCGGCGACGATCTCGGCGAAGGCGGGATCGACCTGGTCGGGCTGCGCGAACAGCACGCCGCCGTCTACGCCCACGCTCTTGACCCAGCCGTAGGCGGGCGCGTCCGTCTTCGGATGCCCGACGACGAGCGGCGCCTCGAACTTGGCCGGATCGTAGGCGGCCGCAGATGCGACCACGTCGGCTTCGGTGAAATCCAGCACGGCACCGCTCATGGCGGTATGCCGTCCCGGCTTGAAAATCTGAATCGGCTTGGGCGAGTTCATGGGCGCCATCTTGCCGGCGCGCGCGCGTCGGCCGGGAGACGAAGCGCTTCGGTGCGATTCCCCTACGCCCCGATGGGGCGTTAAACCGGTTTATGAAGGCCCGTATGCGCCGATCGGCTCATGGCGGCTATGCTGATGCCACCCACGCCCTTCAAATTCGTCCTGGGCCGTTTTTGCCCGATGCAAGCCCGTTGCATCCCGCGGCTTCTATGCCGCGCCGGCGATCACGCGATCGAGGACCGATTCGGCGCTCTCGAAAATCCGCTGCCAGTCCTCGTCGGAGAGCCAGAAATATTCGCGCGCCGGAATCGTCGTCGCGTGATTGCGCCCGGCCTGGCCACCCCAGTTCTGGATCATCGCATAAATGACGTTGGTGCCGACGACGGCCTCGCTGGCGTCGTAGAACGGCTGGATGCTGGAGAGCAGGCGCGTGGTTTCCTGCAGCTTCTTTCCCGGCCAGGTCCCGCGCTTCTCGCGGGCCTTTTTCGTCGAGTCCGCCAGATCCTGCCACGGACCCTCGGGCCCCAGCTCGCGGGCGAACTTGTCTTCGACCGCCGCCATCAGGTCTTCGGAGATCGGCCGTGTCGCCATGCTCGTATCGGCGCCCAGCTCCACCAGGCGCCCGAGCACGGCATTGACGGCCTCGTCGTCGAGTTCGATGTGGGTAGTCATCGCGGCGCCTTGCTATACTGGATTTCAGGCTCTAGACGCGAGTTTCCTACAGGTAAGGTAGCACTGTCGCAAGACAGGGCTTTATGTGCGGTTCGAATCCCACCCACGTCTATAGCCTCCCCTCGATGACCTGATAGCTCCCCGGATTGCGCAGCGCGTCGGCGTCGACTTTGTAGGCGTTGACGATTTCGTCGACCACTCCTTTTTTCTTCAGCTTGTAGCTCAAGGCGACGGCGACCTTGCTTGCCCGATCGTCGGTGGCGCTGGGGCCGACGTAGAGCAGGTTCCGATGCCGGACGTCCCACAGCACGGCCTGCGGCTCGGCGAGCAGCTGCGGCAGCGCCTGGTATTCCTGCGGGCTCAGCGCGGTGCCGTTCTGCTGGTGCAGCGACCGATCCGCATGCAGCAGGCTGCGGTCGGTGAGCGTGATCACCTGGGCCGGTTCCAGGCCCTTGGAGCGCACGTAGTCGGCCACGGCTTCGGTCATGATGCCGACGGTTTGCGCATCGCCCGTCGGCCGCCTGGCGGCCAGCACGGCAGTCACCCAATCGGCGAACGCCGCCTGGCGCGAGGCGGAATCGTTGATCGTCTGGATCGCCTGCACGCGCAGATCGCGATCCTTGACGGCGCTAATCTTGCGCATCAGCGCCACGTCGTTGCCGAACACGGCCGCGCCCGGGTTGTAGCTCCAGCCGAGATCCGGCGACGCGGCGCGGCTCCAGCCCGGCAGCTTGAGGGTGGCAACCCGCTCGGTGAAGCCGGTCGACGGTTCGACCTTCCAGGTTTCGCCCAGGTAGCGCTTGCCGTCGATTGGCGTCAGGCCGCGCGCCTTCACGTCGCCATCGGAATAGGCACGCACGCGGCAGCGGCAGTTGAAGCCGTTGGGCGGATAGAAGAATTGCCAGAACGGATCGTCATAGCGGGCGACGACGCCATTCAGCGCCGCATGCGTCGGCCGCGTGCGGCTGTCCATCACCGCGACGTATTCCCACCAGGGGCGCTGGTCGACGTTCTCCATCATCGCGCGGTAGCGGCCGGCCATCATCGCCGTCTGCAGGTTCGTGCGGTAGATCGTGGCCAGGCGCCGCGGGCTGCCCATCTGCGCCTCGCGCGCGTTGCCGGCGCTGTCGACGATGATCTGCTTGCCCCACCAGCCGAGCGCCTGCAGGCGCGGCGTCAGGTTCTTCTGGAAGTCGGCGAACGTGGTGCCGTCGGTGAGCGCGCGATCGACCTCGGCGCGGATCTCGGTGAGGATGTCCAGGCGCATCGCCTTGGCCACGGTGAAGCCCTTGGCCTGCGCGTCCTGCCACTGGTCGTGCCAGTTCCAGGTGATCTCGTAGCCTTTCGAGCGGAAGTACTCGATGGCCCGCTCTGGCGGCAGGCCGAAGGCGAACGCGAGATCAGGAGGCGTCGTTGCCATGCAGCCGGCCCCAGACATCGGCCACGAACATGGCGCGCGCCAGCTTCTGCTCCAGTTCGCCGGTGTCCATGTGCGGGAACGTCTCGGCGAGCTTCTGGCTGATCTCGGCGTAGTCGGCGCTCTTGGCGATCAGATCGAGCACGGGCTTGAGCGCCGTTTCCATCTGGGCCTGCAGCTGCGCCGGCGGCAGCTTGTCCGCGCCCTGGTCGAGCGTGATCTGGTCGATGAAGGCAGTGCGCAGGCTTTCCGCGAAGTCGGCCGGCACGTCGCCATCCATCTGCCCCGCGCCGGCGGCGCCTGGACCGCCGCCGACGCCCGGCACGACCAGAGGAACGATCTCCCATTCGCCGCCGTAGGTTTCCTGGATTTGCGCCAGCGTCGGGCGGTAGCCGAGCGAGAAAAGATTCTTGTCGCGGGTCGAGCGCTGCAGCAGGTCTTCATCCTCCTTGACCTGGCGCCAGATCTTCGGCGCCCGCGCGCCGGGAACGTTGTAGAACGTGATCCACGGCGAGAGGGTCGCATTGAGCGTGGCCGAAAGCAGATCCGCGTCGGCCTGGACGATCTCCATGCGCAGCACCTCGCGCGACAGCGCTGCCGATGCCTGGGCGCCGCCGGAGCCGCGCGTCTGCGGCGCTTCGCCCAGCACGGCGAACGTCATCTCCTCGTCGAGGTAGCGGCAGAAGTTCTCGTAGCCGGCCTGGCCGCCGCGCGTCGCCTCGAGGAGCGTGATTTCCATTCCCTGCGGGATCACGACGCCGGCATCCTGGGCGATCGCGCCGAGCGCCGCCAGCAGCGTCTTCTGCTCCTCCGGGCCGGAGCCGGACGGATAGGTGCCCACCGCCGTCGGCGTGCCGAACTTGTCGAGCAGCGTCAGCCAGAACGTGATGCCGGTGCGCTTGAAGAACACCGACCAGAAGATCTTCGAGCCCAGGCCGACGCCGTAGGGGCTGCCATCCTTTGCGCCGAAGCTATGCACGATGAACTTGCGGGGCGGCACCGGCTCGCCTGGGACCAGCTGCGACCAGGTCTTGAGCCGTATCTTGTAGTCCGTGTCGAAGTTGAAGCGCCGCTGATCGCGCGGGCGGATCTCGCGGGCGACGATCTCGCCGCCGTCGACGTCCCACATGATTTCACCCACGGCAAACCCCTTGTTCAGGGCGTCGAGCAGGTTGTAGCAGGCGACGTCGAAGTTGGTGGCCATGACGACCTGGTCGCCGGGATTGTCGACCGTCGGCACGCCCATGTTGGAGAGTTGCGCGCGCACCACGTCGGCCGCGCGCTTGTCGAGCGGCGCATCCGAAAACGGATCCACCTGCCAGGGCCGCGCGATGACGGCCAGCTTGCGCTTGTTGAGCACGCCGTAGGCATGACAGTCGCGCTCCAGCTCGTCGTAGATGCGATAGGTCTTGCCGCCGCCGCGGGTCAGCAGCGTGTCGTCATGAGTGCGCAGGATGCCTTGGAACGCCAGGTAGGTGATGTCCTTGGCGACCGTTGCGATCTCCTGCTTGACGTCGTCGGGCAGCGTGGTTTGCTCGGTGTCAGCCATCGGCGGACTCCATGTAGTCGGTTATTCGAACGGCCTGGCGCACGTGCCCCAGGGCCTGAAATTCCATCGGCACCGGCTCCATCTGGAAAACCGCATAGGTGGCCAGCGCCAGCGCGATCGCCGTGTCGCCGTGGCGATCGCGGCCGTCGCTGCCGCGGACGCGGGCGGTGTCGGGCACCTTGGCAATGCCTTTCTCCATGCGGATCGCGCGCAGATCGGCGAGCACGTCGGCGTCCTTGGGGATGACGGCCGTCTTGTCCTCGATCGCCGCCTTGAAGGGCGGCATGTTTTCGCGGTACCACTCGACGGACAGCATCACCTGGGCGATGCGCGTGGTGCTGTAGCGCTGCATCGCCACTTCGGCCAGGTACTGCCCATTGCCACGGGCGTCCATCGCGCCGGCGCGGAAACGCGGCAGGCGATCGACGAGATAGAACAGGATCTGCTTCTGCTGCTCGAACGGCACGTTGCGCAGCTCGAGCACGAAGGGCGTGATGAGCTGCAGCGTCTTGGTCTGCGCCAGCGGCCAGATGGCGGTCAGGTCGCCGCTGCGCGCGAAGTCCTCGCCGAAGTAGTGATCGAGGTTGGAATCGAGCTTGGCCAGGAGCGGCGCCATGTGCGCCTCGCACCAATCGCGCACCTCGGCCTCGCGCAGATGCCCCGCCAGCGTCGAGAAGCCGTCGGGCAGCGCCAGGCGTAGCACCGGGATGCCGGGCGCCATGCAGGCCTCGATCTGGGAGCGCGTGAGGTAGGCGCCGGCGCCGGAGCTGGGGATGACGTCCAATTCCTCCGCCGCGTTGTCACCGTAGAACGCATACATCTTCGCGACCCAGGCGGCCTCGGCCTCGGGCGACCACTCCTTGCCGGTGGACAGGCAAATGCGCTGATAGAGGCCCTGCGCGATGGCGGCCTTGAACTCGATGCGGTGCAGGCTGTACGGCACCTTCTTCGCCCGGCAATCCTGCACCAGCTCGTTGAACGGATCGGCGTCGCCGTTGTGCGTGCTGATGATGCGGACCTTGCCGCCCCACATGAGCAGCGCCATCGCCGCCTTGATCAAGCCTTCCAGATCGTCATGGAACGCCGCCTCGTCGATGACGACGATGCCCTGCTTGCCGCGCAGGTTGGAGGGACGCGAAGACAGCGCCGTGACGCGGAAGCCTGATCCGAACTTGATGACGAAAGTCAGGATGTCCCGGTCTTCGTCCTTGATGACTTCCTCTTCCATCTCTCCGGCGGCGAGCTGGTAATGCTTGGCCCACCAGGCGACATCGCGGATGAACTCGATCGCCATGTCCTTGTTGTAGCCGATGTACCAGACGTCATCGCCGCCGGCGTCCGCTGCCGATGCGGCCGTGAGCGCATCGTCGCTCGCCTCGGCCCAGGACAGGCCGACGCGGCGCGACTTCTCGCAGACCTTGACCTCCGACTTGTCGGCGATCCAGGCCTGCTGGTAAGGAAGGAGGACGTGCGGAGCGGCCACGGCTACCCCGCAATGCCGAGAATCTCGCGGCGAATACTGTCGACGGCGTCGGCGGTGAGTCCGGCCTTCTTCACGGTGGCGGCGATGGTCTCGGCGGCTTTGGCGGCCTTGGCGCGCACCTCCTGCTGGAACTTCTTCAGCGAGATCGATGCCCTGGCCAGGGTGGCGATGTTCTTGGCCGCCTTCGACAGCAGGCCGATGCGATCGCCGTCGGACATGCCTTCCTCGCCGGCTTCCTGCAGGTTGATGATGGACTCGAACAGTTCGGTCTGCACCAGGGCGATGACGGCTTCCGAGCGCGCGTCCTGATCGTCGGCCGCGCCTTCGGTGAGCATGCGCGCCGCCTCGGTGCTGGCCTTGATGGCCGCGAAGCGGCGCTCGATCTTCTGGCCGTAGCGATGGATCGCCGACTTCGACAACACGAAGCCCTTGTCCTTGGCCAACTCCGCCAGTTCAGCGTAGCCGGAAAAATTGGACTCCATCAGCGCCCGCTCCAGCCAGCGCCGGACATCCTCCGGCATCGTCTCGATGCGGCTGCGGCGCGCCATCACTCGGCCCAGTACTTGACCGGGCGGGCGATGCCCGGATCGCAGTCAACCGTGTATTCCGCCAGGTCGATGCCCCAGCGCGTCAGATCGGCATACCAGGTGCCCGACGGCTCCTTCACCAGCTGCACCAGCTTGCGGTCGGCAAGGTAGTCGAGCTCGCGCCGGATCTCCATCGGTGTCGCGTCGGCGCCGAAGATCACCTGCATCGTGTCGAGCAGGCGGCTTTCGTGCGTGGTCATCGGCCGCGCCTTGTTGAGATAGGCAATGAGCTGCCAGCGCATGGACTCGCGCCGTATCTTGGCGTGATCGATGGACATCAATGGGCTCCTTTCAGCTGCGCCACTTCAAGCTTGTTGTAGAGGGCGTCGAGCTTGGCCTCGATCACCGTCTGGCCGCGAATGTAGTCGTCGCGGCGCACGTATTTTTCAGGGAGCTCGGCCTTCCACGTCAGGAAGTCGCGCTCCAGGTCGACGAGCTTGGCCGACGTCTTCCGTTCTTCGTCGAGATGCCGCTGCAGCGTTTCGTTGAGCGTGCGGTCGGCTTCCTTGCGCGCCTCCTTCTGCGCGTCGAACTTCTCATCAAGGCCGCTTTTGATCTGGCCGACCAGGACGCGGGCGAACGCGAAGACGCACGTCATGAACGCGATGAAAAGTCCGACCAGGCCGACGATCAGCTGCCAGAGTTCGACTTGCACCGTCGTCATGGCAGCGCCCTTTCGACTTCGGCCTGGCAATCGACGCAGGTCTGCACGCCAGGTATCGCGCGGCGCCGTGCATCCGGAATGGGTTCGTCGCAGACGTGGCATTCGCGGGCGCTGTCCGTGTACGTCTTCCCCGCCAGGCCGGCGCGACGGCGCTGGTCCTGCAAGGCGTCGTCGCGCAGCTCCTGCTCGCGCTCGCTGGCGCGGTCGAAAACATCCGTCATGCCGCGCGCTCCGCGACCCCGCGCGCGTACAGGGCCATGCTGTGGTCGCGCAGGGGATCGAAGTCGTTGACGTCCGGATGCTCGTCGAGCGCGATCCAGTCTTCCGGATGCTCCCAAAGCGGCAGCAACCCCGGCATCAGCGGCATGGGATCGTTGCGGTTCCGATAGCTGCTGTGCGCCATTCCCGACTTCTGGATGATGCGCGAGACATTGGCGAATCCGGGCTTGGGGCTCCCGAAGACGCACAGCTGATGGACCGGCCAGCCCTCGATCACGCGCATGGCGGCGAGGATGCGGGCACGGGCGCCACCGAGGCTGTGCCCGGTGATGGCGACGCGCTCGCCCACGGCACTGTGCACTTCCGCCATGACATCGTCGAGCCCCGCCGCGAAGCCGGCGTGCAGAAAGCCGAGGTTCGGATGCCATTCGGGAACGGCATCGGCGTCGCGCATGAAGTCTTGGGCATCGGCGGAGCCGCGGAAGACGAGCACGTCGGCTTCGGCGTAGTGTGCCAAAGCGATGTGCACGCCGTCGAGCTCCCAGTACTTTGCCCAGGACTGTCGATTCGCGTCGTCGTAGATGGCGGCGCAGTTCTGCGCGAGGATGGAGGCGGGGATCATGATTCCGTGGTCTCAGCGGTGCTTGCCGGCATTACTGGCCCGAAGCGGCGGCGCCGGAAGGCGGCAGCGTTCCCGCGGAGCGGTAGGCCTCGACCACGCCGGTCACGGCGGCGGCGAGGATCTGCTCGGTGCCGGCGAGTGCCGGTTCGGCGGCGACGGCCGTGTTGATGACCAGCGAGGCCTTGGTCAGGCCGGCGGCGCCGGGAGCGATGACGTGCGCGGCCTGGATGAGGTTACCCATTGCCGGCAGCGCAGCGGCGACGGCCTTGAGCTTTGCTTCAAAAGCGGCGATATCGAATGACATGGTTGTCTCCTTGGGTTGAAAGTCGGAAGGGCTTGTCGGCGGGGGCGCGCAGGCCGGCGCCGCTAGGCTTTTGGGACGGCAGGCCCGGCGTTGATCATGGTCAGGACGTGGCCGGACAGCATCGCCAGGGCGTCCTTGATGTAAGCGACCATGTCGTCGGCGCCATCGACGTGGCAGAACACCACCAGCGTCCAGGTGAGGAAAAGCGCGCTATAGGCGAGCGCGTACAGCTTGATCGGGAGAGTCGGGTTCATGGCGTCGCTCCTGCGGCATTGACGAGATCGAGTCGGGATAGCTGATGCGCCCGCATCACCGAGATCAGCTTGTCGGCATACAGCGGATCGGTGGCATAGCCCGCCGCTGCGACGGCGCGGGCGAACGCCTCGCCCGTAGCGGCGAGAAAGCACGAGGCGTAGCGGCGGTTATGCCGCAGGAAGGCGGCGTGGTCATCCATGCAGCCCTGCCAGTCGCTGTACTTGCGCCAACGCGCGGGAACGATCACCCAGGTGCCATGCAGATACTCGCGGGTGTTGAGGGTGAGCACGTCGCCATGCCACGAGGCATCGGCTTTCACGCCGAAGAGGTTCATGGCGTTGCGGGCCAGCTGGGATGCGCCCCAGTCCGATTCGAGCGCGGCCTCGGCGACGGTGAAGCTGGCAGGAATGCCGCTCGTCTTGGCCGAGGTCTGCGCCGCAGGCGAAATCAGGGCGATGAAGTCTTGGGGCTTCACTTGCCCACCTCGAAGCGCGATGGTTTGAACGCACAAGGCGCGCCGGGAGAGCGGTACTGCCACGACGGCAGATCCGCACAGTTGCCGAATCCGTGTTCGGTCAGCTTGGCGGTCGGGTCAAAGAGAAATCGTCGGCATGCAGCGCACATGCCCACAGGCTATGCGCGCGCGAGGGGAATGCGCAGGACGAAGGGCTTCGGTGGGAGGGGCTACGGAGTGCCCGGTCAATGACGACTAGTTGGCGCTAATCGCTAGCGCCTTTTCCGCTTCGCTATTTTCTTTTCCCGCCTCAGTCCAAATGACGGATAGGATTTTGTCGTATTCGATGACCTGAAAGCGGCCGATCATTCGCGTGTATGACGCCGCCTGCGGATACATAGAGAGAACCTCTGGCGTAATAGCCATGTCGCTATTTATGCTCCGGCCCGCAAATTTCAAACCCCACACGGAGCCGGCCATCTGATAATGAGACAAAGCCTTAGACACATGCTCAGTGAACTCCTTGTTGTAGGCGCCGCTGCCCCCCCGGACGAACGACTCGACCTCAAACTTGGTGTCTGCCAGTGGCGCATAGTAGTCTCGATACGAGATGCCAACGCTCACCCTGGCTTCAAGCTTTCTGATTGCGCTTAAACACGCGCGAGCAGCAGAAACGAACTCGGCTTTTTTCTTCTGTTCCTCGTCAGCTTTTCGCTTTTGATCTTCTTCGGCGGCCTTGCGGATTTTTTCCTCTTCGGCAGACTTCTGCTGGTTATCGAAACACGCGAGTCGCTTGGTCGGACTAATTATCTTCTTGCAATCCTGAACTTTGACATTCTGAGCAAAAGCATTTCCCGCCAGCAGGAGCGCCATCAGCATTCCGGAATATGTAGCTTTCACGGTCGTATCCCCTTTCGTCACCACCGTAGGCGCTGCGCTCCTACACCTTACAGGGCTTCGCCCTGGCCGATGTAGGCGTCGCATCGCGCCCCCTACGCCCCCTTGCGGGGGATGGAACGTGCGTTGGCAGTTCGCTTCCGCGATGCCACCGCTCGATAGGTCTGTTCCAGCTGGTCGTTTGACAACTCAGTAAGACTAGACGCGCCAAAGTTCTTTTCCAGATAGCGCTCAACCCACGTCGGATCATCCTTGCAGTTGATCTTGATGTAGGCGTAATGACGCTTGCGCCATGCGTCTCCGACCTTGACAGGAGCGCTCGCCATCGAGTTTAAACGGCCTATCCATTGGCGAAGATATTTTTCCGCCTTGGTGAAATCTCCATGCGCTATCAGGCGATAACGAGTAACGCCGCAATGCGAATTCAACGCGCTCCACACAGCTCGATGGCCCTTGGGTTTTTGTCTTAACTTCGCCTCGCTGTCGACCACATCATTAACCAATCCGGTAAGGGTCGCAGCCTGATCTTCGCTGATATGTTCGTCGCCAGGCTTCACTTCGGCCTTGGTGTTGGTGACATGCTTTTGAGTAGAGATCATGGTGACGTGACCATGATTCAATCCGATAACGTTGCCTGTGGCACCGGAGACGTCAACCTCTGGCCGAGCCGCATGCACGGCCTCATCTCTATTCGTCGACCTGACGCCGGTCAACACGTACTGGACATCCACGCCGGCAGAGACTGCCCTAGCGAGGAACTCTGCGCCCATTTCCCGCTGGCCGGACTCGTATCGCCGCAACGTTTCACCTGCGATCCCCAACTTAGTCGCGAAGTCGCGCTGAGCACGGAATCCAAGCCGCATGCGCTCCTCTGTGAGGCGAATTGCGATATCTGCTCTTTCGATAGACATTGGTGCCACCAAACGGTTGACATCCACCAATTGGTGGAATACATTAACCCATCAAACAACGTTCATAGACGTATCAACACCGCCGACACGCTTATTCATGAACCCCTTCCCGCGTCCCTCAACAACCCCCTCCTGAACCCGCCATGAAGGAGCCCCTCATGACCTCCGAACAAAT
This sequence comes from Rhodocyclaceae bacterium, assembly GCA_028713915.1. Lineage (GTDB taxonomy): Bacteria > Pseudomonadota > Gammaproteobacteria > Burkholderiales > Rhodocyclaceae > Nitricoxidireducens. Next base: position 35,685 of record JAQTNK010000023.1, read on the forward strand.
CAAGACCCGCTTACGCCGTCAGGGCATCACGCTGACGCAGTGGGCCAAGGACCACGGCTACCCGCGCGCCGACGTCTACCGCGTGCTCAACGGCCAGTACAAATGCCACTACGGCCGGGCGCATGAAATCGCCGTGAAGCTCGGCATGAAGGCCGGCGCCGGCTCCGACCAGATGGCCGCCTGATCATGGGACAGCAGCTACCTACTCGACTTCAATCCGCCATCCGCGACGCGGCTCTCAATCTGCGTCTCCTCGATCTTCAAGTGCGCCGTCCTTCATTCGTCTCCTCCACGCCTCCTTACGAGGAGCTCACCATTCCCGCCGAAAACGTCCGCCAGAGACGCGCCGAACTGGCCGCGAAGGGCATCAACCTGCGTGAGTTCTGCGCTGAGCGCGGTATCGGCTACCAGGCCGCTCGCGAACTCCTCATCGGCAAGTCCAAGGGCCGCCGCGGCAAGGCGCACCAGGCCGCCGTCGCCCTGGGCCTCAAGCCGGATCCCGCCACTCTCAAGCTCGCCGCCTGAAAGGAACTGCCATGCCCGCCATTCCGATCATCCACGTCAAACCCGCCTCCGCGCTCCGGCTCGGCGGGGCGCACTTCTTCGAGCCCATCACCGAATCCCAGCGCCGCTGCATCGGGGTCGATGCCGAGGCCGGCGCCTGCGAGCGGCCCATCGATCTCCACGTCCAGGCCGCGGGGCAGCGCTCCATGACGGAGATGACGGTCGACGAGGCCGAAGCGCTGATTGCCTGTCTCGCGCACGCTGTCGCCCTGCGTCGCAATGCCGATGCGGACCTGGCCGGGAAGGCCGCGTGACGCAATGGATCGCGCACAAGCCATCCGCATGAACGCAAAGACGCTTCTCACCGATCCTGCCCTCCTTGATCGCCTCGCGGCGCTTGCCTTTGGGCGTTCCAGCCGTCGCAAAGAATTGTTGCCATCTCAAACACGTACAGCAGATCCTCACGCGCCCTCTGGTGGCCCGGTTCCCGCTCCATCACGTTCCAGAATTCCGCTTCCAGGGTGCCACGGTCAATCAGGCCGTTGTCCTCCAAATGTCCAAGAAGCATGCCCAGGAACAGGCGCATTGCCGAGAGCCGGTGCTCCAGCGCTGTCACGTGAATTTCGTTGCCCGGCATGGCTACCTCCTTGCGCGTCATCTGCCTGCCACTTTATCCCCATGCAACGCGCTTGCATATTACCAAACCGCGTTTTTGTTTGTCATCTTCCTGGGAGGGAACTTTCCAATGAGCCGTCGTGATTGGAAGAAGCTGCGGCCGCGAAGTCTGCCGCACGCAATGGAACTGTGCCTGGCGCATGCCAAGGAGCGGCACAACCGCTCGGTCGAGCAGGTCGCCGACCTGATGGCATTGCCCAACAAGTGGCGCCTCTACAAGTGGGTCGAGAACGCCGACATGCCGTCCCGCCACATCCTGGGCTTCGAGCACGCCTGCGGCATCGACTACATGACGCAATACCACGCCCACTCCGGACGCCGGCTGCTGATCGACATCCCCACCGGGCGCCCCGTCGAGGCCGAAGACCTGCACCGGCTGCAGGCGATGACCAACGACGCCGTCGGCGCGCTGATTGCCTTCGCCAGCGGCGGCGCGACCGCGGATGAAGTGATCGCCGCCACCACGCACGCAATGGAAGGCCTCGCGTGGCATCGCGCCAACGTCGAAAAGCATCTGCAGCCGGAACTGGAGCTGGACGCATGATCGAGAAGAAAGACCGCCAGTCCGCCCGCCGCGCGATTCGCGCCATTTGGATTCTCCAGGGCCACACCCTGGAAGGCCTGCGCCTGACGGCCATCGCCGAAGGGCTGCAGACCAGTCTGCCGAATGCCTACCGGGACATGATGACCCTCGCCGACGAGGGCGTCGCCGAGCGCATCCCGGGGAAGGAAGACAGCTGGCGCCTGACGCCGAAGATCGTCCAGGTCGCCCGCGCCACCGGCGAGGAGTTCGCTCGCCACCGGGCCAAGATCGATGAGTTCGAACAACGCTACAGCCGCGAACCGCGGTAGGGAGAAGAAACATGGCACGCAAGAAGACCGTTGCACCGCCGGTGCAGCAAGGGCCGGAGTTCGTGGGTAAAACCCCGCCGGCGATGGCGGCATCCGAGGAGCACATGAACCTGGCGATCCGCGAGGCCGCGGGCAATGCCCAGGCGCTGGCCGAGCAACTCGGCTACGAGGGCGCCCTGACGGTCGGGTCGCTGGAGGACGAGATTCGCTTCTACCAGCGGCGCACGGTGGAAGCCAGCCTGGAGCTGGGCAAGCGGCTGATGCTGCTCAAGGAGATCACCCCGCATGGCGAATTCGGGCAGCGCATCGAACTGCTCGGAATCAGCCAACAGATGGGGCGGAAATTTATGATGGCGACCCTGAAATTCTCAAAACGCTCGTCAACGAGCGTTTTGACCGCCGCCGGCACCCAGACCAAGCTGCTCGAGCTGTTGGTGCTGGATGAAGACGAAATCGCCGAACTGGAAGACGGCGGCAGCGCACGGGGAATCGAGCTGGACGACGTCGCCACCATGACCGTGACGGAACTTCGATCCGCCCTGCGCGAAGGCCGCGAAGAGCAAAAGGCCACCGAGCGTGTGCTCGAGGAGAAAAACAAGAAGCTCGACGAGTTGGCCAAGAAGGGGCGCCGCAAGTCCGCCGATCCCTGGCCCGACGAGGTCGCCGGCCTCAAGGACGATCTGCACGGCCTGGGCAAGGTCCTCGACGAAGCCCTGGGCAAGCACCTGACGCTGGTCGACGCCACCGAGATCGAAATCGGGAAATATGCCGACGGCGAAACGAATCCCGACGCCCTGACCGGATACAAGACGGTCGTCCACCACCTCGGCGAGCAGATCGAGCGCATCTGCACCCTGGCGGCCGGGCTGCGCGCCGAGTTCGAAACGCGGCTGTCCGGCTACGTCGATCTCGACAAAACGCACATCCTGCCCGACTGATCCGGAGCCCGCCATGTCCCTGGCACCTGACCATCGCGAGCACCTGGCCGAGATTGCGCGGCGCCTGGATGCTTCGCGTCACGGCGAAAGCGCGGCGATCGTCGAAGAGGCCTGCGGCTTCTATGGCTGGAGCGTCGCCAAGCTCTACACGCGCCTCAAGGCCGACGTCGGCTGGTCTTCCGGGCGCAAGGCGCGCTCCGACAAGGGATCGACCTGCGTTCCGGTGGCCAGCCTGGAAATGCTGGCGACGATGCAAAAGGAATCGATCCGCGCCAACGGCAAGCAGATCATGCACACGCCGACGAGCGCCTCGGTGCTGTCGGTCAATGACGTCTCGCTGCCGGTCTCCAACGGCCAGCTCAATCGCCTGATGCGCGCCCGCAAGCTCGACGTGGCGACGCAGGCCCAGGCCGACGCGCCGGTGCGCATGCGCAGCCTGCACCCGAACCATGTCCATCAGGTCGATCCGTCGCTCTGCGTCCTGTACTACATGAAGGGCCAGCAGGCCATGATGGACGCGGACAAGTTCTACAAGAACAAGCTGGAGAACTACGCCAAGATCAAGCTCAAGGTGTGGCGCTACGTGCTCTACGACCACACCAGCGGCCTTCTGGCGGTGCGCTACTTCGAGGCGGCCGGCGAGAACACGCCGACGCTGTTCGAGTTCCTGATGTGGTGCTGGGGCCGCCAGGAGGGGCGCGAGTTCCACGGCGTGCCGCGCATCCTGGTGTGGGACAAGGGCAGCGCCAACAAGGCCGCCGTCATCAAGAGCCTGCTCGAAGGCCTGGAGGTGATGCCGATCGAGCACGCCGCCGGCAAGGCGCGCGTCAAAGGTGGCGTCGAGTGCGGCAACAACATCATCGAGTGCAAATTCGAAAGCCGCCTGAAGTTCCAACCGGTGAGCTCTGTCGCCGAATTGAACGCCGCGGCGCTGGCCTGGCAGAACGCCTTCAACGCCGACATGATCCCGCGCGAGAGCAACGCGCTGCGCCGCCGCGGCATGGTGCCGACGGCGCGCTACGACCTCTGGCGCCGCATCAAGGCGGCCGAGCTGCGCATCCTGCCGGACGTGGAAATCTGCCGGCCGCTCCTGGAGGGCAAGGAGCTCGTGCGCAAGGTGCGCGGGCTGGCCATCACCTTCAAGCATCCCGCGGCCGACGCCACGCGCAGCTATCGCGTGGCCGGCCTGGACGGCATCTGCGAGGGCGACGAGATCGCGGTGCGTCCGCTGCTCTACGGCGACTGCGCGATCCACGTGCGCGTGCCGCGCTACGACGGCGAAGACCTGGTCTATCGCCTGGAGGCCGATGCGCTGCCCGATGAATTCGGCCTGCCGCGCACCGCGGCCGTGTGGAACGAGAGCTACAAGTCGAATCCCGACACTGCCGCCGACCAGGCCGCCAAGCGCATGGACGCGCTGGCCTATCCGGGCGAAGACGCGGAAAAGCAGCGCCAGAAACAGGCCGCGCCCTTCGGCGGCACTCTGGACGCGCATTCACACCTGGCGGATATCGCGATCCCGACGGCGCTGCCGCGGCGCGGTTCCGAGATCAACGTGCCCGACCGCCTGCAGCTGGAAGTGAAGCCGCTCAACCAGGTGCAGATGGCCTCCGCACTCTCGCGCGTGATTGATGGATGGGGCCCCGACATGTTCGCGTTGATGACAAAGCTCTATCCGGACGGGGCGCTCGAAGCGGACCTGCCGGCAGTCGTGGAACGGTTGAAGTCGACGCCCCGGCTGGTGGCCGTGGGCTGAATGAATTCGGCCCGCAGAAGCGGGCCGAGGGTGGTCGGTGGTGGAACACCGGCCGGTGCAATGGAGATTGCGAAGGGAGATTGTACGTGAAATCCGAAGCGAAACAGGAGGCGCGCCATGCCAGCCGCCGTCCGTAAATTCAGGGGGTGCGAATACATGCCGCTCAAGCTCAAAGGGATACTGGTTAAGCACGGCATCTCTCAGCCGGTGCTCGCCAATGCCATTTGCCAGAAGAACGGCGTGCCGATCTCGAAGACCTCGGTGTCGTTCATCGTCAATTGGGGCATGTTCCCGAAGTCGACGCCGATGGAAGACGTCCGGCACCAGGCGGAAGACTTCCTGCGCGCCCGCGGCGTGCCGGATGCCGAAATCGCGACGGCCTGGGAGGCCGAAGGCAATGACGACATGCGCCTGGTGCATCCGGTCGGTTCACGCCTGGCCGTCTCGACCATCGCGGCCGAGAAGCGCGCCGCCAAGCTCGCGCTGCTCAAAGAATCAACCATCGAACCTGTGGAGACGACCATGCTTTCCCCCGCCGCCAAGCGCCATTTCAAGCTGTTCCGCGACCCGTTCCAGGAGGACGTGTCCGGCCCCGACGACGTGTTCCTATCGACCGAGCAGCGCTACATCAGCGAGGCGATGTTCCAGACGGCCAAGCACGGCGGATTCCTTGCCGTCGCCGGCGAGTCGGGCAGCGGCAAGAGCACGCTGCGCAAGCTGCTGCTCGACCGCATCAAGGGGCAGCCGATTCGCGTGATATTCCCGCAGGCGATCGACAAACAGCGCCTGACCACCGAGCATATCTGCCAGGCGATCATCAACGACCTGGCGCCGGGTTCCAAGTTCAAGTCCAGCCGCGAAGGGCAGGCGCGCCAGGTCAAGGACGTGCTGATGCAGTCGTCGGGCGCCGACAACAGCCACGTGCTGCTGATCGAGGAGGCACACGATCTCTCCATCGGCACGCTCAAGTATCTCAAGCGCTTTTTCGAGCTGGAGGACGGCTTCAAAAAGCTGCTGGCAATCGTCCTGATCGGCCAGACGGAACTGCGCGACAAGCTCGACGAGCAGCGCTACCCGGATGCGCGCGAGGTGATCCGCCGCTGCGAGCTGGCCGAACTGATGCCGCTCAATGCAGACCTCGAAAAATACCTGGCGCACAAGTTCAAGCGCGTCGGCCTGGAACTGTCGATGCTCTTCGCCGACGATGCTTTCGACGGCATCCGCGCGCGGCTGACGAAGACCAAGCCTGGGCGGCGCGAGGTGTATTCGCAGCTCTATCCGCTGGTGGTCAACAACCTGGTCACCAAGGCCATGAACCGCGCCGCTGATCTCGGCATTCCGACGATCAGCGGCGACCTGGTGCGGGAGCTGTGATGCACGACTCGACCTCGAAAGACTGGATCAAGACGGCCGTGCTCCTGCTGGTGCTGCTGCTCGCCTACGGCGCGGCCGGGCGCATGGAGTTCGACGACGCCCGCACCGGCGAGGAGGCCGCGCGCCAGGCGCGCGAGCTGGTGATGGCCGCGCAGTGGTGCGGCCCCAAGCCTGGCCAGCGGTCCGTGCAGGAATGGCGCGACGGCCGGCTGCATTGCGAGATCTACGAGCACACCGGCTACGGCCGCACCAAGCGCATCGTCGCCCAGCTGGACGCGCCGGCGCTTTCCTATCCGCTCGGCAACGAAGGGGAATGACATGACGACGAGTTACATCCCGGAAGAAGGCAGCAAAGAGGAGAGGGCGATCGCCTTCGTCTTCAAGCACGGCTCAGCGCGCACGCCGACGCTCAGCTGCGCCGTCGGCATCGCGCCGTCTGACGTCGATGAGTTGATGGCGCCGGCCGTCGAACATGGCCTCCTCACGGCTTGCGACGTGACGACGCCCTCGGGACCGGCGAAGGAATACCGGGCGGCGGGAACGGTGAAGACGTCGAGCTTCAATCCGACCATTTTTCCGAAGGCGCCGGCGGCGCCTGCAGCGCAGCTCCCCGATATGCCTGCATACAAGCCCGAAACAAAAGGTCGCGCCGAGCGCGCAGTGCAACTGGAGAAGGAGCTGCAGGTGACCACTGCGATACCCGCGCGCCGCGGTGCGGAGACGTCGAAGGCGAAGCCGGCGGCCAAGGCAACCCGCTCGCCGCGCGGCGATCGCCAGAAGCAAGTGGTCGACGTTCTGGCAAATCGCCAGGCGCCGACCACCGTCGCGGAATTGCACGCCCTGATGCCCGACGCGACGCATCACGCCCTGGCGCGTGCGGTCCGCAAGGCCGAAGGCAAAGGCGCGCTCGATTCCGTGGGCGTCGGCGGCCGTGTGCGCGCCTATTTCGTGCCCGGTGCCGGCCAGGTTGAAGCCAAAGCCAAGCCGGCCGCCGAGGGACAGAAAACTGTAGCCAAGGTGCAGAAAAACGCAGTACCTGCGCCGGCCAAATTGCAGCCCGAAACTGCAATTCCGCCGTTTCGCTGCGGCATCTACAGCGACGGCGCGCTGCGTCTCGACGGTGACATGATCATCGACGAGGCCGGCGGCGTCATTCTCTCCAAGGCGCAGGCCGGCATCGTTGTCGATTATCTGCGCCGCGTCGACATGCTCGAGCTGGGAGCCTGACATGGCCTCGAACCACAACGGCATGACCGAACGCATCCTCGACCACCTGCGCGTTCACGGCCCCGCCACGCGCCGCGCGCTGCGTGATGCGCTCGGCGTGCGCCTGGGAAACATCAATGCGCTCCTCGAGCGCCACATCGATGCCGGCCTGGTGCTCATCGGGCGCGCCGAGACGGGGAGCTCCGTCATCTGCTACCGGCTGAACGCACAGGCGCCTGCAGGCATCAGGCCGGCCGGATTCTCGCCCACCGCGGCGACGCGGACCTGCCTGAGTTGCGGGAATCCATTCCACAGCTCCGGCCCCATGAATCGCATGTGCTACGCCTGCCGCCGCAGCAGCGCCGACGTCAGCCCGTTCGCCTGCTAGGGAGACATCTATGGCCACCGTCCAGAACCTCGTCGATGCGCTTGCCGCCGGCCACCGCGGGCATGATCGCGGCATTTCCGCGATCCGTCTCGCCGCGCGCCTCGACATCCCGCCGCGCATGCTGCGCGAGCTGATCGCGCAGGCCAACATGGAAGGCCACGCGGTCGGTGGCCACCCGCGCCGCGGCTACTTCATGGCGGCCAATCCCGAGGAGGCCAAGGAGATCGCCTACCACCTGATCCACCGCGCGAAGTTCGGCTTGCTGCGCGCGTCTCGCATTCTCGGCAAGCCCATCCTCGAACTCGCCGGCCAGATGACTCTGGACGACGTCGAATCTCAACAAGGAGCAGAACCATGTCAGCAGTCGTAGAACAAACCCCGGCCGGCTACAAGCGCGACGGGCAGGGCCGGCTCGTGCCGGTCGAATCCATCAAGCCGATCGACATGGCGCGCGACGAGCTGGTGCAGGAGATCGTTTTCAAGGCGAAGTGCCTGTCGGTCGATATCGCCGATTTCCGTGCCGAGGCCTTCGCCGATATTTCGGCCTTCGTGCAGCTCTCCGCCGAGCAGTACGGCGCGAAGGTCGGTGGCACCAAGGGCAACGTCACGCTGCTGTCGTTCGACGGCCGCTACAAGGTGCAGCGCGCGATCCAGGAGCGCATCGTCTTCGACGAGCGCCTGCAGGCCGCCAAGGCGCTGATCGATGCCTGCATCCACAAATGGAGCCAGGGCGCACGCTCGGAGATCCGCACGCTGATCAACAGCGCCTTCGAGGTCGACAAGGAAGGCAACATCAACACCGGCCGCGTGCTCGGCCTGCGCCGCCTGGACATCACCGATGCCGAATGGCAACTGGCCATGAAGGCGATCGGCGACGCGGTCCAGGTCGCCGGCAGCAAGAGCTACCTCCGCGTCTATGAACGCATCGGCGATACCGACGAGTACAAGCCGATCTCGCTGGATGTGGCCTCGGCATGAGCGCGCCCGACATCAGCTCGGCGCTGGCCGAGATCGAGGAGCAGACGAAGAAGATCGCCGCGGCGATCAACACGCTCGGGCAGCTGCTGCCCACGGGCATGGCCGTTACCGTCATGCATGCTCCCGGGCTGCCGGCGTCGGTGGCCGTTGTCTATCCGGACGGGTCGATTTCCACGAAGGAATACCAGGCGCCGTCCATCCATTAACTGCCGTGCATGCCCCAGGCCACCGTGGGCAAACGGGGCCAGCCCGTGAGGAAAACGAAAAGGACACCTCTGAAAAGTCGCCGCGAGCGGGCAACCAACGATTTCTCAACCACCCGAAGGGAGCAACACCATGAAGCAAGCAGAACTGATCGCGAAAGTCGCCGGAGCCGCCAAGACCTTCAAGAGCAACGCCGAGGATGTCGTCAAGGCGCTCGGCGAGGTCATCACGGCCGCGCTGGTCGCCGGCGACGACGTCACGATCCCCGGTGTCGGCAAGCTGTCCGTCACGTCGCGCGCCGCCCGCGAAGGTCGCAATCCATCCACCGGCGAGGCCATCAAGATCGCCGCCAAGCGCGCGCCCAAGTTCGGCGCCGCCAAGGCCCTCAAGGACGCGCTCAACGCGGCGCCGGAGAAGGCTAAAACCAAGGCCAAGAAGTAGGCGCAGGCCGTCGCCTCAAGCGGCCTGCAGGGGCCGCTTCGGGAGATGACTTGATGGAGAACGACGATGAGCGATAAAACCGGAATTTTCTGGACCGACGCGACCTGGAACCCGGTAACCGGCTGCCAGAAGGTCAGTTCCGGCTGCAAGTACTGCTACGCCGAACGCGACTGGGCGCGCCTGGCCGCGAACCCGAAGACGCGCTACTACGGCCGCGACTTCACCGATGTGCAATGGCACCTGGACGTGCTCGACCAGCCGCTGCGCTGGATGAAGCCGCGCCGCATCTTCGTCTGTTCCATGTCTGACCTGTTCCATGAGGCCGTCCCCGACCTCGTCATCGCCGACGTCTTCGCCGTCATGGCCGCAGCTCGGCGCCACACCTTCCAGGTGCTCACCAAGCGCCCGCAGCGCGCCGCCGATCTGATGAACGCCAAGCACTTCCTGGAGAAGGTCGAAGAAGCCCTGGCGCTCCACAGCGACGATGCCCTGGTGTGGCCGCTGCCGAACGTCGAGTTCGGCGTTACGACCGAGAACCAGGACGCCGCGAACGAACGCGTCGGGCTGTTGCAGATGATTCCGGCAGCGGTGCGGTGGGTCAGCGTCGAACCGCTCCTCGGCGCGATTGACTTTCGTTGGCTTCCGGTAGAGGCGTGTGCATCCGAGTGCTGCGGCATGCAACGGCTGAACGGCCTAACTGGCGCGGCGATATGCGATCTTTCAGGGCAGGTTTTCGACCGTGGGCCGCGTATCGATTGGATCGTCGCCGCAGGCGAATCCGGCCCCAAGGCGCGACCGATGCATCCCGATTGGGTCCGCGGTCTGCGCGATCAATGCGCCACGGCTAGCGTGCCGTTCCTATTCAAGCAGTGGGGTGAGTGGGTGCCGCGAAGCGCCTGCTATCACACGTTCGAGGACGGTACTAGCTGCGCCGACCGCGACCCCGAATGCAAGCTGCTCGGACCTGTTGTCAGGCTCACCAAGCTCGGCAACGACGGCAGCCAGTTGAAAAACTCCGGCGAAGGCGACAGCGTCTACCTGCAGCGTATCGGAAAGAAAGCCGCCGGCCGGCTGCTCGACGGCCGTGAGTGGAACGAGTACCCGGTACGCTGATATGCAACCCGCTCGCCGCCCCTACAACGCCGAGGCCGAACGTCATCGCCTGATCCGCTTGCTGCATGTCGCCAAGCGCGATCTGCAGATGGCCGACGAGAGCTATCGCAACGTGATTTCGACCGTCTCCAAGGGAGCGCACGACAGCTCCAAGGATCTGTCGGTCACCGAGCTGGAGCGCGCCCTGGCCCACATGAAAAGCTGCGGCTTCAAGGTGCGCAGGAATGGGGGCAAGGCACCGGATCGGGCCAAATCGTCGCGTCCGCTCGCCGGCGATCCGGAGAGCACGAAGATCCGCGCGCTGTGGCTGTTGCTGCACGACCTGGGCGCCGTGAAGAATTCGTCCGAAGCGGCGCTGGCCGCTTACGTCAAGCGCATCACGGGCGTCGAAGCCCTGCAATGGATCGACGGGAAGCAGGCCGAGACGCTCATCGAGACGCTGAAGAAATGGGCTCTGCGGTATCTCCCTGACGCCATCAACGCCCTGGTGCCCGAGGTGAAAAAGACCAACCTTGGCTACATGCAGGCGATGCAGCTAAACGAGGCGCTGCGGGCTGCATTCAGCCGCGGCACGTTCGATCCTATGAACCACGCCTGGCAGGCGCTTAGCGACGCATTGAAGGGGCGGGCGTGAGCGTCGTCACGATCAATTTGGATGACCTGCCGCGCAGCGCGGTGGATTTGATCCAGCTGATCGGATTGGCCGCCACTCTGGCGTTGATCGACGCCTTTCCGAGCATCAAGTTTCCTGTCCCGAAGGGCGAAGACAATAACCCGGAAGGCGCGGCACGCTTTGCCCTGCTCGTTGAGGCCATTGGTGACGCCCCGGCGCGCGTCCTTGTGCGGCACTACGGCGGCGACGATCTCTACGTTCCGAGCTGCAAGCAGGCCGTTCGCCGCGCCCGCGATCGCCAGATCGTGGCTGACTACGGCGTGGGCGCCTCGGTGTTCGAACTCGCCCTCAAGTACCGGCTGTCGTACCGCCAGATCGAGACCATTCTCAAGACTGCCGACACCACGCCGGCGGAGCCGTCCAAACAGGCCGACTTGTTCGCTTGACCGGCCCGCCGCGCACTTTCCCCCGCTGCAAGCCGCTTACTTTCCACACCACCGCCCCGTCCCGTATCATCCCGGCTCATCCCGACTTATCTCGGGCTTTCTCCCCTAATTATCTTGTCCCGTCTCAACAAACGAAGCGCGCCAGGCGCCGACAGGAATCGTCCGCCGGGTTTAGCCGGCGATCCGGCGCAAACCGGCGGGGTCGAGAATCTCGACCTGCTCGCGGCCGAGCCTGACGAGGCCTTGCTCGGCGAAGCCTTTGAGAAGGCGGCTGACCATCTCGCGCACGCTGCCGAGCTCGTCGGCGAGCTGCTGGTGGGTGGCGTGCAGCAGCTTGCCCTTGCCGAGCAGCAGGCCGGCCAGGCGCTGGTCGAGTTTCTGGAAGGCGACTTCCTCGATCAGCTGCATGAGGTCGGCGATGCGTTCGGAGAATAGATGGAAGACGAAATCGCGGAACGCCGGCTGGGCGAGCAGGTTGTCGAACAGCGCGCGCGGCAGCAGCACCAGCGTCGTCTCGGATTCGGTGACGCCGCGGGCGTTGTAGTCGGCGTGGCCGAGCAGGCAGCTCGAGGTGATGATGCAGGACTCGCCCGGCAGCACGCGGTAGAGCGGCAGTTCGCGGCCGTTGGCGGCGGGCTTCAGGACGCGGATGCCGCCGTCGAGAATGAAGGGAAAACCCTGGCAGGGTTGACGCTCGTCGAAGAGCACGGTGCCGGCGGGAACCGTCATGAGCTGGGCCTGCTCGACGACCTTGGCGCGCAGGCTCGCCGGCAGGGCGTCGAGCACCGGATAGAGCGCCATCAGCGCGGCGCCGTTCATGCCAGCTCCACCAGCACCGGCGCGTGGTCGGACGGGCGCTCGAGCTTGCGCGGCGCGCAGTCGATGCTGCAGGCGCGGCAGCGCGGCACGAGGCCGCTCGCCAGCAGGATGTGGTCGATGCGCAGGCCGTTGTTTCTGCGGTAGGCCATCATGCGGTAGTCCCACCACGTGTAGCTCTTCTCCGGCTGCTCGAACAGGCGGAAAGCGTCGGCCATGCCGAGCGTCAGCAAACGCCGGAAAGCCTCGCGCTCGGGCTCGGAGCACAGCACCTGGCCCTTCCAGGCGGCCGGGTCGTGCACGTCGCGGTCTTCGGGGGCGACGTTGAAGTCGCCGAGCAGCAGCAGGTCAGGATGGCGCGCGAGTTCCTGCTTGAGCCAGGCGCTGAGCGCGGCCAGCCACTTGAGCTTGTACTGGTACTTGTCGGAGTCGATGCTCTGGCCGTTGGGGAAATAGGCGCAGACCACCCGCACGCCCGAGACGCCGCCGACCGTCGCGGCGATGACGCGCTGTTGCGGATCGTCGAAATCGGCAATGCCGCGGGTGACGTCCGCGAGTTCATCGCGCGCGAGAATGGCGACGCCGTTGTAGGTTCTCTGGCCCGCATGCACGGCTCGATAACCAGCCGCTTCCAGTTCGACGAAAGGGAAGGCGATGTCCTCGAGCTTGGTTTCCTGCAGGCACAGCACGTCCGGGCGCTGCGCCGCCAGCCAGTCCAGCACATGGGGCAGGCGGACGCGAAGCGAGTTGACGTTCCAGGTGGCGAGCTTCATTGGCGGTGGGGGATGATCCGGCATCGATGATAACCCAGGCGCATCGGCGCAGACCTATAATGAATTCGGAGGTCGCTATGTTCGACTCGCCGTTTGCCTACTGCCCGAAGTGCAAGGAAATGGTCCTGCTGGACCAGACGCGGCGGGAGTGTGCGGCGGAGCACGTCTGCGGCGATATCGAATGTCCTTTGCTGGCTTATTTCAGCGGTTTCGATTTCCAGCAGCCAGGCGCAGGGAGGAAGGCGAAACATGACCCAGGTGACCCAGGATAACGAGCGGCGCAAGTTCTGGCGCGCGGCATTCAATGCGCCGGTGAAGCTGGTCAGCGAGGCTGCCGACGTCGACGCGATGCTCGACGACATTTCGCTCAAAGGCGCGTTGCTGGAAGTGCCGCCGGGATGGCAGGGCAAGATCGGCGACGTCTGCCACCTCAAGTTGCGCCTCGGCGGCGATGAGGACATGAAGATCGTCATGTGGGGTCGCATTACGCATCTTGCCGGCCGCAAGGTCGGTCTGCTCTGCGCGAGCATCGACCTCGACAGCATCACCCATCTGCGCCGTCTGGTGGAGTTGAACGCCGGCGACCCGACGCTGCTGGAGCGCGAACTGTCGGCGCTGGTGTCGGGTTGATTTGCTGCCTGCGCTACCTGGCGGCCGGATAGCCCGCAGCGTCGAGCAGGTCGCCCCAGGCGGTGGCTTCGAAGCCCTTTGCCGCCTTGGCGCCGACGAGCAGCGTCGGCAGCGTGTCGGAGTTCGTCGCCTGCCGGAAGGCGTTGACGTCGTCCGCGGTGGCGACGGCTTTCTCGGCGTAGGGAATGCCGCGGGTGGCGAGGTAGGCGCGCGCGCCCCGGCAAGCGGCACCGCATTCCGGCGCTAGGTAGAGCGTCACCGGGAAATCGCTGGCCGCCTGGCGCGCTTCATACGAGTACTTGCCGCCCGTGCCGACGACGCTGGCGTCGAGCCGCTTCGGCTCGACCTGCTGCGCTTCGGCGGGCGGCGGTGCGTCCGAGTAATTGACCTTGCCGTCCTTGCCGACCCAGCGATAGGCGGTCTGCGCGCCGGCCGCCGCGGCGACGACAAGCAGCAGCGCCGGCAGCGTCTTCGTCAGGCGCTTCCGCATCATGCCGGCGTCATGCCGTTGTGGCGCAGCAAGGCGTCCGGGCGCGGCGCGCGGCCGCGGAAGGCGATGAAGGATTCGAGCGCCGGGCGGGCGCCGCCGACGGCGAGGATTTCGCGCCAGAAGCGCTCGCCCGTTTCGCGGTCGAGCGCGCTGCCGCGCGCCTTGCCGGCCTCCTCGAAAGCCTCGTAGGCATCGGCGGAGAGTACCTCGGCCCACTTGTAGCTGTAGTAGCCGGCGCCGTAGCCGCCGCCGAAGATGTGCGAAAAGCTCTGCGGGAAGCGCTGCCACTCCGGCGGGACGATCACTGCGACTTCGCGGCGCACGCGGGCCAGCAGATCCATGACGCCGCGCTCGCCGCCATTGGGGTCGAATTCGCTGTGCAGCAGCAGGTCGAAAAGGCTGAACTCGATCTGCCGCAGCATCTGCAGGCCGCTCTGGAAATTCTTCGCCGCGATCATCTTGTCGTAGAGCGCGCGCGGCAACGGCGCGCCGGTTTCGGCGTGGGCCGTCATGCCCTGGAGCACGTCCCACTCCCAGCAGAAGTTCTCCATGAACTGGCTCGGCAGTTCGACCGCGTCCCATTCGACGCCGTGGATGCCGGAGACCGGCAGTTCCTCGACCTGCGTCAGCAGGTGATGCAGACCGTGGCCGGTTTCGTGGAACAGCGTGAGCACGTCGTCGTGGGAGAAGGTGGCGGGCTTGTTTCCGACCGGCGCCGGGAAGTTGCAGTTGAGGTAGGCGACCGGCGTCTGCACCCCGGAAGAGGTGAGCCGCCGCGTGATCGCCTCGTCCATCCAGGCGCCGCCGCGCTTGGTGTCGCGGGCGTAGAGGTCGACGTAGAACTGGCCGACGAGACGGCCGTCGCGGACGATGCGGTACAGGCGCACTGCCGGATGCCAGACGGACGTGCTGTCGATTTCGAGCTTGACGGCGAAGAGGGTTTCAATGACGCGGAACAGCCCGGCGACGACCTTGTGTTCGGGGAAGTACTGCTTTACTTCGTCGTCGGAGAAGGCGTAGCGTGCGAGCTTGAGTTTTTCCGCCGCCCAGGAAAGATCCCAGCTTTCGAGTTGATCCATGCCCAGTTCGTCACGAGCGAAGGCGCGCAGTTCGGCGACATCCTTCTCGGCAAAAGGCCGCGCCTTGGCCGCCAGCTCGCGCAGGAAGGCGGCGACCTCGGCGGGCGACTGCGCCATCTTGGGCACCAGCGACACTTCGGCAAAATTGGCATAGCCGAGCATCATGGCTTCCTCGGCGCGCAGCTTGAGCATGCGGTCGATGAGCGGGCCGTTGTCCCATTCGGGCTTGCCGAATTCCGAAGCGCGCGTCGCGTAGGCGCGGTACATGCGCGCACGCAGCTCGCGGTTGTCGGCATACTGCATGACGGGGACATAGGATGGCGCCTGCAGGATGAACTTCCAGCCCGCCTTGCCGTCCTTCTCCGCGGCGGCGCGGGCAGCGTTCTTCACGTCGTCGGGCAGGCCGGCCAGCGCCGCCGCGTCGGTTATCCATTCGGCATGATCGTTGGTGGCGTCGAGCAGGTTCTCGGCGAACTTCGCCGAAAGCGCAGCCAGTTCCTCCTGGATTTCCTGGAAGCGCGGCTTCTTCTCGTCGGGCAGTTCGGCGCCGGACAGGCGAAAGTCGCGGATGTCGTTATCGACGATGCGCAGCCGCGCCGGCGACAGCGTCGCGTAGGCGGCGCTCGCGCGCAAGGCTTTGTACTTGCCGAACAGCGCCAGGTTCTGGCCCACTTCGGCATAGAAACGCGAGACTTCGGGCAGCATGCCGTTGTAGGCGTCGCGCCACGCTGGCACGTCGTTGACCGAATGCAGATGGCCGACGATGCCCCAGGCGCGCGACAGGCGCTCGCCGGTATCGATCATGGGCTGGACGAAGTCGTCCCAGGTCGCCGGCGTCGCGGCCGCCGCGAGGCGCTCGATGAGGGCGCGGTTCTCCGCCAGCAGTTCGGTGATGGCGGGGGCGACGTGTTCGGGCGTCACCGCGTCGAAACGCGGCAGTCCGGAAAAATCCAGCAATGGGTTCATTGGTGCCTGTCGGAGCGGAAAAACGCAATTGTGCCCTATCGGTTGCCCGCGAAAGCTCGGAAAAACATGACCGTCGTCCTTCGCGCTACTTGATCAGGTTCTTGTACGCATGCCATGTTGCAAAGCCGAGCACGGGCATGATGAAGACCATGCCGACCAGAAAAGTGGCGAAGCCGACGGCAACCAGCAGCACGATTGCCGCCGCCCACAGCGCCATCGGCGCCGGGTTCGCCGCGCAGGCCTTGACGCTGGCCATCATGGCCGTCGCCATGTCGGTGTTGCGGTCGAGCATCATCGGCAGCGACACCGCGCTGACGGCGAAGACCAGCACCGCCAGCACGCCGCCCGCCATGAAATAGACAGCGACCAGCTGCGCATAGTCGCCCGACAGGAACACTTCATTCATGAAGCGGCCCAGGTCGGGAACCTGCCCGCCGTAGAGCATGGCGAACATGATCGCCGACAGCCGCTCCCAGCCCAGGGCGACGATCACCAGCAGGATGCCGAACAAGCCGATCGACGACGAATTGCGCCGCCATCCCGCCGCCAGGTCGCGCAGCGTCGGCGTCTCGCCGGCGGCGACGCGCCGGGAAATTTCGTACAGGCCGACCGAGAGCAGCGGACCGATCAAAAGGAATCCCGATACGGACGCCGTGAAGAGGTAAGGCCGCTGTGCCGCGTACGAGAGGATCAACGCCAGGAAGCCCACGAGCACCAGGCCGTAGCTGAGGCCGATCGCCGGCGACCGGCGGAAATCGCGCCAGCCGGCGCCGATCCAGCCGATCGGCCGCAGCAGGGGCACCTGCGCCACGTCCGGCAGGACGAAGTGGCGCTCCAGATGCTTGAGGGAATTGTCCATGGACCACTCCTTTCCGACGACGAACCTCTTCGATTGAGATCGTCGCCGCGGCGAGTGGTTCTGTCCGCGCGGACAGGAAGGGCAATCAGGCGAGCTTGTCGCCGGTGAGGCGGAAGAGCGCTTCGCGATACTTGGCGCCGGTCTTCTCGATGATCTCCGGCGGCAGCTGCGGCCCCGGCGCCTGCTTGTCCCAGACCAGGGTTTCCAGGTAGTCGCGCACGAACTGCTTGTCGAACGATGGCGGGCTGATGCCGACCTGATATTGGTCGGCGGGCCAGAAGCGCGAGGAATCGGGCGTCAGCACTTCGTCGATCAGATGCAGGCGGCCCTGGGCGTCGAGGCCGAACTCGAACTTGGTGTCGGCGATGATGATGCCGCGCACGCGGGCAAAGCCCGCCGCTTCCTTGTAGAGCCGCAGCGAAACTTCCTTGACCTGGCGCGCGAGATCGGCGCCGATCAGTTTCTCGACGGTGGCGTAGTCGATGTTCTCGTCGTGATCGCCCATTTCCGCCTTGGTCGCCGGCGTGAAGATGGCTTCGGGCAGTTGCTGCGCCAGCTTGAGGCCGGCCGGCAATTCGATGCCGCATACCTTGCCGGTCGCCTGGTAGTCCTTCCAGCCCGAGCCGATCAGGTAGCCGCGCACCACGGCCTCGATCGGCAGCGGCTTCAGGCGCTTGACGACCAGCGAGCGGCCGCGCACCTGGGCGCGCTCGGCGTCGTCGGCGACGACGGACTCGGGATCGATGCCCGTCAGTTGGTTCGGGATGGCGTGCGCCAGCTTGCCGAACCAGAAATCGGCGACGGCCGTCAGCACCTCGCCCTTGCCCGGAATGGGATCGGGCAGGATGACGTCGAAGGCGGAAAGGCGGTCGGAGGTGACAATCAGCATCTTGTCGTCGCCGACGGCGTAGATGTCGCGCACCTTGCCGCGGGCGATCAGCGGCAGGCTGGCAATGACGGATTCGAACAGGGGTGGGTTCATGATGACTCGCTTATTCGCGAACGTAGGGTTTCTGGCTCTCGGGCGCGGCGTCTTCCTCGTAAGGATAGCGCACGTGGCCGTAGCGTATGACCAGCACGCCGAGGGTAATGAGAAAGATGGCGGCGGCAACGGCCAGCATGCGCCATTCGGTCAGTTCCTTGAGGTCCAGCACCAGATAGCGCGCCAGCGCCACCATGGCGATGTAGAGCGGATAGCGCACCGGCAGGTGGCCGGACTTGAAGTACTGGCCGATCATGGCCAGCACCTCGAGATAGAGGAACATCAGCAGCAGGTCGGCCAGCGCGACCCATTTGCTGTCGAACATCGCGGTCACTTCGTGGTACATCGCCGCCGTCGTGGCGAAAGCGATCACCAGCAGGCCGACGTATTCGACGATGTCGAGGCCGGTGCCGAAGAAGCGGCGAATGCGGTCGAAGGTGTGGGAGCGGATGTCCATGGCGGCGGATGGCCGGGCTCGCGGATTGACGAAGCGCGGATTATCGCAGGCTTCTCGCCCGCGTGGGTACTCGAACCGACGATGATATCGAGGGCGCCCGGCGGTTGATATCGCGACGGCGCAACGGCCGCCGGCACAGGCTTGCAGGCCCGGCCGCAAGGCCCGTCGGGACGCTGTGATAGCATTCGCGTCCTCATGAATCCCTGCCGCCGCCGCGCCCTCCTGGCCTTGCTGGCCGCCGCCATGCTGGCCGGCTGCGCCACGCCGCCGGCACCGGCGCCGGCGCCGCCGAGAATCGCGCTGGCGCTGGGCGGCGGGGCCGCCCGCGGCTTCGCCCACATCGGCGTCATCAAGGCCCTGGAAGCGCAGGGCATCGTGCCGGACATCGTCGTCGGCACCAGCGCCGGTTCCGTCGTGGGTTCGCTCTATGCGGCCGGCTACAGCGGCTTCGAACTGCAGAAGATCGCGCTGCAGATGGATGAGGCCCAGGTGGGCGACTGGTCGCTGCCCGACCGCGGGGTGTTCAAGGGCGAGGCGCTGCAGAGCTTCATCAACCGCGTCGTCGGCAACCGGCCGCTGGAAAAGCTCGACCGGCTGTGCGCCGTCGTCGCCACCGACCTGCAAAGCGGCGAGCCGGTGGTCTTTCGCACCGGCAACACGGGCATGGCGGTGCGCGCCTCGAGCAGCGTGCCCGGCATCTTCCAGCCGGTCGGCATCAACGGCCGCGAGTACGTCGACGGCGGCCTGGTGAGCCCGGTGCCCGTGCGAGCGGCGCGGTCGCTGGGCGCCGACCTGGTCATCGCCGTCGACATCTCGGCGCGGCCCCAGAACGGCAAGACCCAGAACACCCTGGGCGTGCTGCTGCAGACTTTCTCGATCATGGGCCAGTCCCTCGGCCGCTTCGAACTCGCCGAGGCCGACGTGGTGATCCGGCCGCAACTGGCCGACATCGCGGCGACGGATTTTCAGGGACGCCATCTCGCGGTGCTGGAAGGGGAGAAGGCGGCGACGGCCGCGCTGCCGGAGATCCGGCGCCGACTGGCGCTCTTGAACGAGGCCAGGATGCGGCGCTGACGCGTTCGGCTCGGCAAGCGGGAATCGGCTTCCTCTGCCGGCGCGTAACCCGAAAAACGAAAAGGCCGCCCGGCTTGCGCCGGACGGCCTTCCCGATGCCTGCGGCGACCTGCTTACTTGACGATCGCGTTCAGTTCGCCCTTCTTGTAGCGCTCCGCCATCTTTTCCATGCTGATGGGCTTGATCTTGGAAGCCTGGCCGGCACAGCCGAAGGCTTCATAGCGCGCCTTGCAGATATCCTTCATGGCCTTGCGGGCCGCGGCGAGGTACTTGCGCGGGTCGAAGTCCTTGGGGTTCTCGGCCAGGTACTTGCGGATGGCGCCGGTGGAGGACATGCGCAAGTCGGTGTCGATGTTGACCTTGCGCACGCCGTGCTTGATGCCCTCGACGATTTCCTCGACCGGCACGCCGTAGGTCTCGCCCATGGCGCCGCCGTATTGGTTGATGATCTTGAGCCACTCCTGCGGCACGGACGACGAGCCGTGCATCACCAGGTGGGTGTTGGGGATGCGGGCGTGGATTTCCTTGATGCGGTCGATGCGCAGCACGGCGCCCGTCGGCGGGCGGGTGAACTTGTAGGCGCCGTGGCTGGTGCCGATGGCGATGGCCAGGGCATCGACGCCGGTGGCCTTGACGAATTCGGCGGCCTCGTTGGGGTCGGTCAGCAACTGGTCCTGCGACAGCTTGCCTTCGGCGCCGTGGCCGTCTTCCTTCTCGCCCATGCCGGATTCGAGCGAACCCAGGCAGCCCAGTTCGCCTTCCACGGAAACGCCGATGGCGTGGGCGATGTCGACGACGTGCCGGCTGACCTTGGCGTTGTATTCGAAGGACGAGGGCGTCTTGGCGTCCTCCAGCAGCGAGCCGTCCATCATGACGCTGGAGAAGCCCGAGCGCATCGACTGGATGCAGATCGAGGGGCTGGCGCCGTGGTCCTGGTGCATGACGATGGGAATGTCGGGATGCGTCTCGATGGCCGCCTCGATCAGGTGGCGCAGATAGGGTTCGCCGGCGTACTTGCGGGCGCCGGCCGAGCCTTGCATGATCACCGGGCTGTTGGTCTCTTCGGCGGCCTCCATGATGGCCTGGATCTGTTCGAGGTTATTGACGTTGAAGGCGGGCAGGCCATAGCCGTTTTCGGCGGCGTGGTCGAGCAGTTGACGCATCGAAACGAGAGGCATGGGGGTCTCCTAGGTGGTTAATCGGCAACCCGGTGCTCGCCGACCTTGACGAGCTTCAGGGTGTTGGTGCCGCCCGGCTCGCCGATGGGTTCGCCGATGGTGAGCACGATGAGGTCGCCGGGCGCGACGGCGCCGGCAAGGATCAGTTCAGCTTCGGCCTCGCGCAGCATCTCGTCGCGATTGCGGCCCGCATAGCCGATCAGGAGCGGCGTCACGCCGCGGAAGATGCTGCATTTGTAGCGCGTCTTGGTGGCGGGCGTCAGCGCGTAGATCGGCACGCCGCACGTCAGGCGGCTCATCCACAGGGCCGTCGAGCCGGATTCGGTCAGCGCGGCGATGGCCTTGACCTTGAGGTGGAAGGCGGTAAACAGCGCGGCCATGGCGATCGACTGGTCGATGCGCGTGAATACGCGGTTGAGAAAATGGGTGTCGAGCGACACTTCCATCGACTTCTCGGCTTCCAGGCAGATGCGCGCCATCGATTCGACGGTCTCGACCGGGTATTCGCCCGCCGCGGTTTCGGCGGAGAGCATGACGGCATCGGTGCCGTCGAGCACGGCGTTGGCGACGTCCGAGACCTCGGCGCGCGTCGGCACCGGGCTGTGGATCATCGACTCCATCATCTGCGTGGCCGTGATGACGAACTTGTTGTGCTCGCGTGCCGTGCGGATGATGCGCTTTTGCAGCGCCGGCACGGCGGCGTCGCCGACTTCGACGGCGAGGTCGCCGCGCGCGACCATGGCGCCGTCGCAGGCGTCGAGGATGTCTTCGAGATTGGCGACGGCTTCGACGCGCTCGATCTTGGCGATCAGCATGGCGTTCGAACCGGCTTCGTCGAGCAGCCGCCGCGCCTGGCGCATGTCGGCGCCGGACTTCGGGAAGGACACGGCGACGTAATCGACGTTGAGCGCGGCAGCGGTCCTGATGTCCTCCATGTCCTTGGGCGTCAGCGCCGGCGCCGAGAGGCCGCCGCCCTGCTTGTTGATGCCCTTGTTGTTGGACAGTTCGCCGCCGTGGCGCACCACGCAGTGAATCTCGCCGCCGTCGATATGGGCGACGTCCATGACGATGCGGCCATCGTCGAGCAGCAGCACGTCGCCGGGGGCGACGTCGTCGACGAGTTCCGGATAGTCGAGGCCGACGCGCAATGCGTCGCCGAGGCGGCATTCGGCGTCGAGGATGAATTCCTGGCCGGCTTTCAGCAGCACCTTGCTGCCGGCGAACTTGCCGACGCGGATCTTCGGCCCCTGCAGGTCGCCCATGACGCCGACCGTGCGGCCGTGGCTGCGCATCGCTTCGCGCAGCGTATCGAGGCGGGCGCGATGCTCGGCGGCGGTGCCGTGCGAGAAATTGAGCCGTACCACGTCGATGCCGACGGCGACCAGGTCGGAAAGAACCTTGGGATCGGTCGACGCCGGCCCGAGGGTGGCGACTATCTTGGTGAAACGCTGCATGGCGGTCAGAACCTATTCACCACAGGGACACTGAGGCATGGAGAAAAGACAGGAGAAAGCGTATCGAGTTCTCTGTGTCGCTGTGTCTCTGTGCCTCTGTGGTTGGCGGTTTTCAGGTTCAGTCCTTGGCGCGCTGTTCCAGCATGGCGACGGCCGGCAGCACCTTGCCTTCCAGGTACTCCAGGAAGGCGCCGCCGGCGGTGGAGATGTAGGACACCTTGTCGTAGATGTCGTACTTCTGGATGGCGGCGATGGTGTCGCCGCCGCCCGCCAGCGTGAACGCCTTGGTCTGCGCGATGGCTTGCGCGATGGCCTTCGTGCCGGCGCCGAACTGGTCGAACTCGAAGACGCCGACGGGGCCGTTCCACACCACGGTGCCGGCGTTCATGATGACGTCGACGAGTTCCTGCGCCGCCTTCGGGCCGATGTCGAAAATCATGTCGTCGTCGCTGACCGCGCCCGCATCCTTCTGTACGGCGGGCTCATTGGCGTCGAACTTCTTGCCGACGACGACGTCTGCCGCGATCGGAATGGTGGCGCCGCGCGCCGTCATTTTCTTCATCAGCGCCTGCGCCGTCGGGATGAGGTCATGTTCGCACAGCGACTTGCCGACAGGCTTGCCGGAGGCCGCGAGGAAGGTGTTGGCGATGCCGCCGCCGACGACGAGCTGGTCGACCTTTTCCGACAGCGCTTCGAGCACTGTCAGCTTGGTCGACACCTTGGAGCCGCCGACGATGGCGACCATCGGCCGCGCCGGATTGGCGAGCGCCTTGTGCAAGGCTTCGAGTTCGCCGGCGACCAGGAGGCCGGCGCAGGCGGCGGGCGCGAACTGGGCGACGCCGTAGGTCGAAGCCTCGGCGCGGTGCGCCGTGCCGAAAGCGTCCATGACGAAGAGGTCGCACAGCGCGGCGTACTTCTTCGCCGTGGCTTCGACGTTCTTCTTCTCGCCCTTGTTGAAGCGGCAGTTTTCCAGCAGCACCACCTCGCCGGCCTCGACATTGAAGCCGCCGTCGACCCAGTCGCGGATCACGCGCACCGGCTGGCCGAGCTTGGCGGCCATGACGTCGGCGACGGGCTGCAGCGAGTTCTCGGGCGAGAAGACGCCTTCTTCGGGACGGCCGAGGTGGGAGGTGACCATCACCTTGGCGCCCGCTTTCAGGCAGTGCGCGATGGTGGGGATGGAGGCCGTGATGCGGGCGTCGGAGGTGACCTTGCCGTCCTTGACGGGAACGTTCAAGTCGGCGCGGATGAAGACGCGCTGGCCCTTGAGATCGAAATCGGTGAGACGCTTGAATGTCATTGCGAGAACCTTTCAACGCCGAGGCGCCGAGACGCCGAGAAAAACAAGAGAAGGATTTTTGAATTTCTCGGCGTCTCGGCGACTCGGCGGTTAATGGTGCTTGAACGGATTACTTCGCGACGTGCTGCAGGAAGCGCAGCATGTTGCAGGTGTAGCCGTACTCGTTGTCGTACCAGGCGACGACCTTGACGAAGGTCGAGTCGAGCGCGATGCCGGCTTCGGCGTCGAAGACCGACGGCGTCGTGCAGCCGCGGAAATCGGTGGCGACGACCTTCTCTTCGGTGTAGCCCAGCACGCCCTTCAGCGCGCCTTCGGAGGCGGCCTTCATGGCCTTGCAGATGTCCTCGTAGGCGGCTTCCTTGTTCAGTTCGACGGTGAGGTCGACCACCGAGACGTCGGACGTCGGCACGCGGAAGGCCATGCCGGTGAGCTTCTTGTTCAGCTCGGGAATGACCTTGCCGACGGCCTTGGCGGCGCCGGTCGAGGACGGGATGATGTTCTCGAGGATGCCGCGGCCGCCGCGCCAGTCCTTGTTGGACGGGCCGTCGACGGTCTTCTGCGTCGCCGTGGCGGCATGCACCGTGGTCATCAGGCCGCGCTTGATGCCCCAGTTGTCGTTCAACACCTTGGCGACGGGTGCCAGGCAGTTGGTGGTGCAGGAGGCGGCGGAGACGATGGCTTCGCCGGCATACTTTTCGTGGTTCACGCCATAGACGAACATCGGCGTGTCGTCCTTGGAGGGAGCCGACTGCACGACCTTCTTGGCGCCGGCGTCGAGGTGCTTCTGGCAGGTTTCCTTGGTGAGGAAGAAGCCGGTGGATTCGACGACGATGTCGACGCCCACTTCGTTCCACTTCAGGTTGGCCGGGTCCTTCTCGGCGGTCAGGCGGATCTTCTTGCCGTTGACGACGAGGTTGTTGCCGTCGACGGCAACCGTGCCGTTGAAGCGGCCATGGACGGAGTCGTACTTCAGCATGTAGGCGAGGTAATCGGGCTCAAGCAAGTCGTTGATGGCGACGACTTCGATGCCGGGGAATTCCTTGGCGATTGCGCGGAAAGTCATGCGGCCGATGCGGCCGAATCCGTTAATGCCGACTTTGATAGCCATAATTTGAGCTCCAGAAGGTAATGACGTAGTTACAGAACCGCTTCGACGGTCTTCACGACGTTGGCAACGGTGAAACCGAATTCTTTAAATAGTACGCCTGCCGGCGCGGATTCGCCGAAGCGGTCGAGGCCGATCACGGCGCCTTCGAGGCCGACATACTTGTACCAGCCGCCGGTGACGCCGGCTTCGACGGCGACGCGCGGCAGGCCCTTCGGCAGCACGCTTTCCTTGTACGCGGCATCCTGGCGGTCGAAGACGTTGGTCGAGGGCATCGAGACGACGCGCACCGCAATGCCCTTGGCGGCAAGTTCGGTCTGCGCCTTCAACGCCAGGTCGACTTCCGAGCCGGTGGCGATGATGATGGCCTTGGCTTCGCCCTTGGCATCGGCGATGACGTAGCCGCCGCGGCGGATGGCGGCCAGGGTAGCGGCGTCGCGGGCGACGAAGGGCAGATTCTGGCGCGACAGCGCCAGCGAAGTCGGGCCGTCGCGGCGTTCGACGGCGCAGGTCCACGCCGTCATGGTCTCGACGGTGTCGCAGGGGCGCCAGACGTCCATGTTGGGGATCATGCGCAGCGTCGCGGTCTGCTCGACCGGCTGGTGCGTCGGGCCGTCTTCGCCCAAGCCGATGGAATCGTGCGTGAAGACGTAGATCACGCGCTGCTTCATCAGCGCCGACATGCGCAAGGCATTGCGGGCGTATTCGGAGAACATCAGGAAGGTGCCGCCGAACGGCAGGATGCCGCCGTGCAGCGCCATGCCGTTCATGATGTGCGACATGCCGAATTCGCGCACGCCGTAGGAGATGTAGTTGCCGGCCGACTTGCCGGAGACGTGCTTGCAGCCCGTCCAGTTGGTCAGGTTCGAGCCGGTGAGGTCGGCGGAGCCGCCGACGAATTCCGGCAGCGCGGGGGCGAGCGCGTTGATGGCGATTTGCGATGCCTTGCGCGTGGCGACGGTTTCCGCCTTGGCGTTGGCGGCTTCGATGGCCGCTGCGGCGTGCTCGGCCCACTTGGCCGGCAGCTCGTTGGCGGTGCGGCGCTTGAACTCGGCGGCGAGTTCGGGGAAGGCCTTGGCATAGTGGTCGAACTTCTGTTGCCAGGTGGCTTCCCAGTCGCCGCCTTTCTTCTTCGCATCCCAGGCTTCATAGACTTCCTGCGGAATCTCGAAGGGGCCGAAGTTCCAGCCGATGTGCGGACGCACCATGGCGATTTCGGCGTCGCCCAGCGGCGCGCCGTGCACGTCGTGGGTGCCCTGCTTGTTCGGCGAACCGGCGCCGATCACGGTCTTGCAGCAGATCAGCGTCGGCTTGTCGGTGACGGCCTTGGCGGCGGTGATGGCGGCATGCAGCGCCTCGGGGTCGTGGCCGTTCACGTTGGGCACGACATGCCAGCCGTAGGCTTCGAAGCGCTTCGGCGTGTCGTCGGTGAACCAGCCCTCGACGTGGCCGTCGATGGAAATGCCGTTGTCGTCCCAGAAGGCGGTCAGCTTGCCGAGGCCCCAGGTGCCGGCGAGCGCGCAGGCTTCGTGGGAGATGCCTTCCATCAGGCAGCCGTCGCCGAGGAAGACCCAGGTGCGGTGATCGACGATTTCGTGGCCGGGACGGTTGAATTCGTTGGCCAGCAGCTTTTCGGCCATTGCCATGCCAACGGCATTGGTGATGCCCTGGCCGAGCGGGCCGGTGGTGGTCTCGACGCCCGGCGTGTAGCCGTACTCGGGGTGGCCCGGCGTCTTGCTGTGCAGTTGGCGGAAGTTCTTGAGATCGTCGATGGACAGGTCGTAGCCCGACAGGTGCAGCAGGGCGTAGATCAGCATCGAGCCGTGGCCGTTGGACAGCACGAAGCGGTCGCGGTCGGCCCATTTCGGATTGGTCGGGTTGTGCTTGAGGTGGTGGTTCCACAGCACTTCGGCGATCTCGGCCATGCCCATGGGCGCGCCCGGATGGCCGGAATTGGCCTTCTGCACGGCATCCATGGCCAGGGCGCGGATGGCGCTGGTCAGGTTGTTGAACATAGGCGGCTCGAAATCGCTGAAAGTGGCGGTCATGGGGGTTCCTTCGTTATCCACGGGCCCGAAAGGCCGTGATTATCGGCCAAACGGGTTCCGATTTGTAAATCGTTGAAGTTGCTGCGCAGTGCTCGCTTGCCGGCGTTCTAGATGGACATGGCGCGGCGGCGGTTTTCCATCAGGCGCAGGATCATCGGCGTGAAGATCAGCTGCATGGCCAGTTCCATCTTGCCCCCGGGGATGACGACGATGTTCGGCCGCGACATGAAGGAGTCATGGATCATCGACAGCAGATAGGGGAAGTCGATGCCCTTGGGGTTGGCGAAGCGGATGACGACGAAGCTCTCGTCGGCGGTCGGGATGTCGCGCGTGACGAAGGGGTTCGACGTGTCGACGGTCGGCACGCGCTGGAAGTTGACGTGCGTCTGCGAGAACTGCGGGCAGATGTAATTCACATAGTCCGGCATGCGGCGCAGGATGGTGTCGACGACGGCTTCGGTGGAATAGCCGCGGGCGCGCTTGTCGCGGTGCAGCTTTTGCGCCCATTCGAGGGTG
>JAQTNK010000024.1 GCA_028713915.1 Rhodocyclaceae bacterium
GCTGAACTCTGAACATCGATGCCGGCCAGCGTCGCCGGATCGGGCGGGTCGCTGCGGGCCACGACGCGGGCAGCGGGAAAGCTGCGGGCGAAGAGCGGCACGAGCTTGGGCGTGCATTCGATGACGCTGCGCCCGGCGCCGGCGATCATCTCGGGGAACAGCCCGGCGAAAAGGATTTCGTCGCCGACGCCCTGATCGCCCCAGAGCAGGAGCGCCTTGTCGCGCAGGTCTTCCCCGGCCCAGTGCGGCGGGAGAAAATCCCGTTTGCGCGTCGGGCTGCCGCGATAAAAACGAAAGCCATAAGCTCTCCAGCCTTCCGTCAGCTCGCCGCGGCCGAGAAGCGCCAGGGCGATGTTGAATCGCGCCGGCGCGATATCAGGCTGGAGCGCCAGTGCCTGCCGAAACGCAGCCTCCGCGGCGTCGAGCCGGCCCTGATCGAGGAGCGCAAGCCCCCTCGTGATGTGGGCGTCCGCGAGTTCGGGGCTCAGCGCGATGGCGTTTTCGGCGCTGGCCAGCGCCTCGTCCGACCGCCCCAGTTTTTGCAGCGCGAGGCCGAGGTTGTTGCAGGCCCCGGCAGAATGCGGATTCATCGACAAGGCTCGCTTGTAGCTGGCGACCGCCTCGTCCAGAAGGCCGCGCTCCATTAACGCGAGCCCAAGGTTGTTGTGTGCCGCCGCCAGTTCGGGCCGGATCTGGATCGCCGTTTCGATGTGGTCAAGGGCGTTATCCAGGTCGCCTTTTTGCTGGAAAATCAGCCCCAGGTCGTTGTGCGCCTCGGCATAGTCCGGCCTGAGCGACAGCGCGCCCCGATACCAGAACTCGGCGGTATCGAACTGCTCCCGTTCACGGAAGAGTCTGCCGAGCTCGTAGTGCGCCTCGGCGAAATTGGGACGGAGGGCGACGGCCTTGTGCAGACAGGCTAGCGCCTCGTCGCGCCTGCCTTGGCTCTGCAAGATCAGCCCGAGGTTGTAATGGGCCGCGAAAGCATCCGGTTGAATCGAAATCGTCTTGCGGTAGTTCTCGATCGCTTCGTCCACGCGGCCCAGTTTCTGCAGTACCAGGGCAAGGCTGAAGGTGGCGCCGGCGTGCGCGGGATCGAGCGAAAGGGCCTGGCTCATGCTGGCGAGCGCTTCGTCGTTTCGGCCTTGCCCCGCGAGTGCGCTGCCAAGCGCATAGTGCGCATCGGTATTGTCCGGCTTGAGCTCGATGGCCTGGCGATAGTGAGCGATGGCCTCGTCCCAGCGTTGCTGCTGCTGGAAGAGATTGCCGAGGTTGAAATGGGCGTTGGGGAGGGCGGGATTCAAGGCGATGGCGCGGTCGAAGTGGGACTGCGCGTCGTCGAGGCGCTGCTGCTGGAAGAGGACGAAGCCGAGATTGTTGAAGGCTTCGGCGTAGAGGGGATCGAGGGCGATGGCCTGGCGGTAGCAGGCGGCGGCGGCGTCGAGCTCGCCCCGGGCGAGATGGGCGTTGCCGCGGTTCTTGCAGGCTTCGGGCCGGTCGGGCGCGGGGTCCGCGGGCGGCGGTGCGGAGAAGAAGCGGCCGATCCAGTTCAGCATGGCGCCCCCGTCGAAGCGGCGTGGCGCAAGGCGTCGGCGACGGCGGCGATGATGTCGTCCCAGTCCTGGTCCCAGCGGCGGGGGAAAGTGCGCTGGGCGGGAAGCCAGGGGTTGCGGTCGGTGCCGAGGGCGACCCAGGAGGTGCCGTAGGCCATTTCCCAGGTGGGAATGCCCTGGGCGGCGGCCAGGCGGCTGGCGGCGGTGGGGGCGGTGATGACGAGATCGAGGGCGGCGGTGAGGGCGGCGGCCTCGTCGAGATCGTTGAACAGATCGACTTCGGAGAAGGCGTGCAGGGGAATGCCGAAGCGCTGGCGGGCGGCGGCGAGTTCGTCGTCGCAGCGGTCGTACTGGAGATTGACGAAATGGACGCCGGGGACGGCGAAGATCGGACCCCAGCGATCGAGGGTCGTGTAGTGGAGCTGGCGGGCGCCGCTGAGGAGGCTGCTGCGCCAGCAGAAGCCGACCTTGAGGCCGGGGCCGAGGGCGGCCAGGCGTGCACGCCAGGAGGCGACGCGCGCGGGATCGGCGACGAGGTAGCCGCCGTGAGCGGGGAAGCGCTCGAGGCTGGGCCGCAGCCATTGGGCGAGGCTGCCGGCGGCGATCTGGCAGTCGATGCCGGCCAGCGCCGCCGCATCGGGCGGGTCGCTGCGGCCCACGACGCGGGCAGCGGGAAAGCTGCGGGCGAAGAGCGGCACGAGCTTGGGCGTGCATTCGATGACGCAGCGCCCGGCGCGGGCGATCATCTCGGCGAACAGCCCGGCAAACAAAATCTCGTCGCCGATGCCCTGTTCGCCCCAGATCAGCAGCGTCTTGTCCGCGAGGCTTTCGCCGGCCCAATCGGCCAGCGGCGACTGACGCCGGTAGGCCGGACTGTGGCGGTGAAAGCGGCATTCGTAATGCCTCCAGCCCTCGGCCAGCCGGCCGCGCGCGAGCAGCGTCAGCGCGAGATGGAGGCGCACCGACTCGCTCGATGGCGCCAGCGCCAACGCTTGCCGGTAGGCGTCCTCCGCGTCGTCGAGCCTGCCCTGGTCTTGCAGTATCAGCCCGAGATTGACGTGGGCTTCGATGTGTCCGGGGTTTAGCGCGAGGGCGTTCTTTACGCTGGCCAAGGCTTCGTCCAGGCTACCTTGCTTTTGCAGCACGAAGCCGAGGTTGTTGTGCGCTTCGCCGTGATCCGGCTGCAAGGAAAGCGCTTCGCGCAAGCAGGCCACCGCCTCGTCGAAGCGCCCGAGGTCGTTGAGCACCAATCCCAGGTTGCTGCGTATTCCGGCGTTGCCAGGGTCCAGGGACAGCGCCTTTTGCAGACAGGCCCGGGCCTTCGCGGACTGTCCCAACTCGCGGTAGGCATTGCCGAGATTGTTGTTGGCATCGACGGCTTCGGGGTCCGATGCCAGCGCCTTCTGAAAACAGACCACGGCCTCATCCAGTCTCTCGAGCTCGGCCAGCACGGTTCCCCGGTTGTTGTGCGCTTGCGCATGATCGGGCTGGACAGACAATGCCCGCGCGAAGTTCACGTTCGCCGCGTCGAGCTGGCCTTGTTCCTGGAACACGTTGGCCAAGTTGAAATACGCTTCGGCCAGATCCGGCTGGAGCGCAATGGCATTCTGGAATCGCGCCACGGCGTCCTCCAACCGGCCTTGGCGCCGGCAAGCGCTGCCGAGATTGAGGTGCGCGCGGGCCAGCGCGGGTTTGAGCGCAACCGCCGTCTCAAAGCAGGCGAAGGCTTCGTCCAGCAGTCCTTGCTGCACGAATACCGCGCCCAGGTTGTTGTGGGCTTCAGCGTAGTCG
The DNA here is from genome assembly GCA_028713915.1 of Rhodocyclaceae bacterium. Taxonomy (GTDB): domain Bacteria; phylum Pseudomonadota; class Gammaproteobacteria; order Burkholderiales; family Rhodocyclaceae; genus Nitricoxidireducens. The sequence continues at coordinate 3,345 of JAQTNK010000024.1, forward strand.
GGATCGAGACGCAGGGCTTGTCGGTAAGCGGCGAGTGCGCCGTCGAGGTCGCCGGCGGCGAGGCAGGCATTGCCCCGGTCCTTGCAGGCTTCGGCCTCGCCACCGGTGGCAGCCGCGACGGCGGAACGCTCAGGCTTTTGCGGCAGGCAGAGCAGCTTGGCAAACCAATTCGGCATGGGATCGACTTGAACGGTGGCGGCGTCACGCGGGCGGCGCCCGATCGCCTTCGACGTATGCTTTCCACATGCCGCGAAACGCCGCTTCGAGATTGCGGGCGAAACGCGGCGCATCGCACAGCGGTGAGGCGAGAAATCGGGGGCGCAGGGTGCTGCGCAATTGTGCCAAGTTTTCCGCTGCCGCGGCAAAGGATGCTGCCTTGGCGACGTAATCGGCGTCGTCGCGGGCGATCCAGTCGGGCAGGCCAGCCGTGCGCAATATGCTTTCGCCGGCGCGCGAAATGAAGCGGTCGCCCGCGCGGCTGAGCACTGGAACCCCCATCCAGAGCGCCTCGACGGTGGTGGTGCCGCCGGGAAACGGGAATGGGTCCAGCGCGATATCGACGCGGTTGTAGCTGGCCAAGTAGTCGACTCGCGGCGACGATCCTTCGAGTATCAGCCGGCCGGCGTCGATACCCTGGGCGCCGAAGCGCCCGACGACGGCCGACCGCGTCGCCGCATCGTTCAATTGCCTGGACTTGAGGAACAGGCGGGAATCCGCCACCGTCCGCAAGATCTGCGCCCAGCAGCGAACGACCGCTTCGTTGGCCTTGGTCAGGTTGTTGAAGCAGCCGAAGGTGACATGGCCATTTTGCCTGGCGGGCAGTTCTCCAATCGCGACATCCTCGCGCGGCGGGGTAAAGCAGAGATAGCTGTCCGGCAAACGCCATGGCGCCTCGGTCAGGAATGCTTCCGCCGTTGGCGGCATGACATGCCTATCGCATAACAGGTAGTCCATCGACTGCAGGCCGGTGGTGGAAAAATACAGCCAGCTGACCTGTATCGGCGCCGGCTTGCGGGCGAACACCAGCAGGCGGTTGTCGGCGGTGTGGCCGGACAGATCGACCAGGATGTCGATGCCGTCTGCGCCGATGCGCCGCGCGGCGTCGTCATCGGACAAGCCATGCAGCGGGCGCCAGCAGACGCCGCCGTCGCGCAGGCGCCGCGTCAGTTCGTCCGCTTCGGGACTGGTCGGGTAAAGGCTGACGTCCAGGGCGCGCGGGTCGAGATGCGCGAGCACGTTTTCCATGAAGTAGCCGACGGGGTGGGCGCGAAAGTCGCCGGACACGAAGCCTATTTTCAACCGCCGGCCGGGGGCGCGATCATTGTCGTGTCGCGGCCAGGCATTCCGCCGCGGCGTCTCGAAACGCTCGCCGAAGCGCAGATGTTCCTCGTAGATCGCGAGTGGCGAATAGCTGGCGTCGTACTGCGTCGTCAGGAGGAAATTGCTCATGGCTTCCGCGTAATCGGGCCTGAGGACCAAGGCTTTCTGGTAATGGACATAGGCGTCGTCCAGCCGGCCCTGATCCGCCGCCGCCATGCCCATGTTGTTGTGGGCTGGGGCCAAGTCGGGGGCGAGCGCGAGCGCTTTGCCAAAGCAGACCAGGGCGTCGTCGAGCCGGCCGCGTTCCAGCAACAGCAATCCCAAATTGTTGTGAACCTCCGGCAGATCGGCGTTGCGCGACAGCGCCGCATGGAAGCAGGCGATCGCCTGATCCTTGCGTCCCTGGTTCTTGTACGCGTTGCCGAGATTGACGTGCGGCTGCACCAGGTCGGGCTTGAGCGCGAGCGCGCGGCGGCAGCAGGCAATGGCTTCGTCGTTCCGTCCTTGCTGCAAGAGCGCGGCACCCAGATTGTTGTGGCCTTCAGCGTAGCCCGGATCGATGTCGACGGCTTGCCGATAGCACGCCAGCGCCGCGTCGAGTTCGCCGTTGGCCAAATGCGCGTTGCCGCGGTCCTTGCAAGCTTCGGCCTGGCGGCGGCTAGCGTCTGGCGGCGAAGCGGCCGTCGCGGCGTCGTGCTCGGCCCTTGCGGGCGAGGAAAAAAGTTTGCCAATCCAGCCGAGCATCGGATCGATTCCGCTTCGCGTCGCGTGATGAGGAGAACCTCGACGGACAGGCGCTGCGGGCCTGCGCAAGGCCAGTGCGTCTTGCGCCCGCATGCCGGGCAGCGGCCGCGAGCCGTCGAACCCCTATGATATCGTTATCGCCCGTCTGCCACCGTTCCACCTTGACGATCCACGATGCTCAGTCGCCTGGCCAGCCTTTTCCGTCAGCCCAAGAAAGCGGCACGAGCACAAGCGCGCATGCTGCCGGCTGCGGCACGGTGCGCCGCTGAGCGCTGCAAGAAAGAAGGCAACGCCCTTTTCGTCCAGCAGCGAATCGAGGAAGCGCTCGTCTGTTATCTGCAGGCGCTGGCCATCGATCCGGATTACGGCGATGCGCAGTGGAACGTCGCCGTGGCTGCGTTGTTCCTCGGCGATTACGCGACCGGCTTCACGTATTTCGAGAAGCGCTTCGCGGCCGGCGACAAGGCGCACATGGCCCATTTGCAAGGCGTCGTCGCGATGATGGCGGGCAAGCGCTGCTGGCACGGCGAGAAACTGCGCGGCGAAAACCTCCTGGTGTGGACGGAACAGGGTTTTGGCGATTCCTTGATGTTTCTGCGCTTTCTCGCGAAGTTCGAGCGGCCGCGCGATGGCCGCCTGCTGGTGGCCTGCGAGCCGGAACTGGTGCGGACGATGGCGGCGCTGCCGTGGGTCGACGAGGTGGTCAGCAAGGCTTCGCCGCTGTCGCCGGACCGCTTCGATGTGCATTGTTCGCTGCTCAGCCTGCCGCACCGGTTCGGCACGACGCTCGCCACCTTGCCCAATGCCGTGCCGTACCTGGCGGTGCCCGCGGCCATGAAGCAGCAGTGGCGCGCGCGGCTGTCGGCGTGCGCCGGGCTCAAGGTCGGATTGGCGTGGGCCGGCGGCAAGGAACTCGCCAGCGATGCCTTGCGCAGCCTGGCGCTGCTGGCGTTCGCGCCCCTCACCGAGCTGGCCGGCATCCGGCTCGTCAGCCTGCAAAAAGGCGAACCGGCGCGACAACTCGCGGCGTCGGGTTGGCCCGTTATCGACTGGATGGATGAATGCGCCGATTTTCTCGACACCGCGGCGCTGGTCGACAACCTCGATCTCGTCATCAGCGCCGATACCGCGGTGGCGCATCTCGCCGGTGCGCTCGGCAAGCCGGTGTGGCTGCTCAACCGGTTCGACAGCGAATGGCGCTGGATGCTGGGGCGCGAGGACTCGCCGTGGTATCCGAGCATGCGCATTTTTCGGCAGCCTGTTCCGCACGACTGGGGCAGCGTGATGGCCCGGATCGCGCGCGAACTGGAAAGCCTGGCGGCGGCGTAGCGGGCGGGCGAAGGCGCTTTTCAGGATCGCGAACGCGTCGCGCTCAAAGATGCAGCAGCACTTCCTTGGTGATCTCGTCGACGAACTCGTCCGTGTAGCCGTAGTCGCGCAGCTTCCACTTGAAGGCATTGCCGAGCTTGGCCTTCTTGTACATGTTGAGCCGGTTGGTCTGCTTGAAGCGCTCGATCTGGGCGAACAGCTTGGCCAGCGCTTCGGGGGCTTTCTTCGGCGACTTGCTGGGAATCCTCTCGACGACGAAATCGGCCAGGGACGTGCCGAACCGGCTGGCTTCGCGCGCGTCGAACCAATCGAAAATCATATCGCCTCTCCAGCAATGGGGACCGAGGCAGGATTCTAGTGCATCGCCGGCTCGTGCGGCGCGTTTGGGCGCGCCGCCTTCCGGGCGGCTAGATCAGGTCCGGCCCGATCACGCCGCGCAGCACCGTCTGCGTCTCCTCGCCGCGCGTGCGGTTCGAGAACCACCACAAGCCGCCCTTCTTGATCGTCCAGTCGGACTCCTCGCCGCCGAGCAGCAGCGCGGCGACGCGGCCGAGCGTGGGCTGATGGCCGACGACGAGAACGGCGCCGCCGTGATCGGGCCAGTCGGCGGCAGCAAGCAGGTCGGCGGCGTCGGCGCCGACGCCGACTTTCGGCTCGACCTGGAACGGCATGCCAAGGGCATGGGCGGTCATCTGCGTGCGCTCGGACGGGCTCACCAGGATGCGCAGCTTCTTCGGCAGGTGATCGTGCAGCCAGCGCGCCATCTGGCGCGCCTGCTTCTCGCCGCGCTCGGTCAGGCGGCGCTTGGCGTCGGGCAACTTGGCCGTGGCGTCCTCGGCTTCGGCATGGCGCCAGAGGATCAGGTCCATGGTCTTCTCCATATGCTTAACGCGTAAGATCATAGCGACTCCCGGTTACTGTTGGATGACAGCAGGCGCGGCAGCGCGAGCCGGCGCAGCTGCTGCAAGCGCCGCGGCACGGCGCGCAGCAGCGCGGCGTAGCGCGGCGCGTGCCAGCCGCCGATCAGGGCGACGGCTTCGCGCAGGCGGCTGTCGTCGCCGGCGCATGCCATCAGCAGGCGCCCGGCGTTGGCGAGATCATTGATCTGGCCGAGTTCGTCCTGCAGCGCGGCGAGCTTGGCGAGCGCGCCGCGCAGGTTTTTTCCGGGCGCCAGCGGGCCGAAGAATTCGAGCGCGTAGCGCAGGCGCTTGATGCCGATGCGCAGCGCATGCAGCGAAGAAGGGTCGTCGACGCTCGCCGCGGCGGCGAGGCGCAGCACCTTGCGGCGCAGGCGGCGGATGCGGCGGTCGGCGAAGGCGGCGAGCGTTTCGCCGTCCGGCGCGGCGCTCGGCTCGAAAGGCGGCCGATGCAGCAGGTCGCCGGCGAGCAGCACGAGCTGGCCGAAGGCGGCCGAGCGCAGCGCTGCCTTCGCCGCGCTGCGATCGTGGAAGCGCCGTTCGGTGACGAGGCCGACCAGCGCCGCCAGGCGCGGCTCGGCGGCCAGCGCGGCCATCACCGGCGCGGCGATCTCGGCCAGCAGCACATCCATGTCGCGCGCCGCGCCGAGCAGCGCCATCTGCGTGCGCAGCGGCGGCAGCAGGGCGGCGGCGAAGTCGGCGGGCAGCAGCGGGGCGAACAGGCGCAGCGCGGCGCGCAGGCGGCGCGTCGCCACGCGCATCTGGTGGATGTACTCGGGGTCGTCGCTGTTGGCGCCGCCGTCGTGGTTGTGCTGCAGGTGTTCGAGGCAGGACAGGGCGATGAGGCGGAAGGCCGTCAGCGGCGGCATGGCGGCGGTCAGCGCAATGTCGGCCGCCTTGACCGGCGCCGGCGGCGTGCTGTGGAACAGGCGGTAGCCGCGTTCGGCTTTGGAGAGCAGCGCGGGGGCGAGGGCGAGGCGCTGCGCGATCTCGCGCGCCAGGTCGAAGAGATGGCGCGGCTCGCCGCTGACGATCTCGATTTCCAGTTCCGAGATTGCTTCGCGTCTGCCGGCGGCGGCGATCCAGCCGCGGTCGAAGGCCAGCAACAGGGCGACGCCGGGCGCCGGTTCGAAGCGCCAGGTGGTGCGCAGGAAATTGGTCTCGAACAGCGGCGCGATGCGCCCGCGGATGCGATCGCGGTCGAGCCAGTCGCGCACCGCGTCGGCGTCGATGCCGGAGAAATCGAAGTTGCCGGTGTAAGGAATCTCCCACTCGGGGCGCGACGTCAGCCCCGCCGCCGAGCGGCCCGCGCACTTGACGGTCTGCAGCCAGAGCCGGCCCTGGCGGCGCAGGCGCAGGGCGATGCCGCGCTGGTGCAAGTCCTGCGCGGGCGTGTCGTAGTAGACATTGACGAGGCGCTCGGTCTGGCGCGAGACGGCGCCCCGCAAGCGCGGATGGCGCAGGAAGGCGCGTTGCGCCGCTTCCGGCAGGGCGAGCTTGAGTTCGACTTCCTCGGCCATCGTCGTCTCCTGTTGCGGGATTATGGCCGATATCCGATGACGGATTGTTACAGCCGCAACGCCATTGTGCTATTGGTAGCGCAGCGCATCGATCGGCTTCATGGCGGCGGCCTTGCGCGCCGGATACCAGCCGAAGAAGATGCCGACGGCGGCGGCCACGGCGAAGGCCATGAAGATCGACGCCGCCGTGACGACGATCGCCATGCCGCTGAACTTGCTGACCAGCAGCGCCCCGCCGACGCCCAGGGCGACGCCGATCAGGCAGCCGATGACGGAGATGATGATGGCCTCGAGCAGGAACTGCAGCAGGATGTCGCTGCCGCGCGCGCCGATGGCCATGCGGATGCCGATCTCGCGCGTGCGCTCGGTTACCGACACCAGCATGATGTTCATGATGCCGATGCCGCCGACCAGCAGCGACACCGAGGCGATGGCGCCGAGCATCAGCGACATCACCTGCGCGGTCTCGGCGGCGGTGTTGGCGAGCGCCGTGAGGTTGCGCACGGAGAAGTCGTTGTCGGCGCCTTCGCGGATGCGGTGGCGCTGGTGCAGCAGTTCGTTGATGGCTTTCTCCACCGCCGGCATGGCATCGGCCGATTCGGCCTGGGCCATCATGAAGCGCACCGTGCCGGCGAACTGGCTGCCGAAGAGCTTGCGCAGCGCCGTGGTCACCGGCACGATCACCGTATCGTCCTGGTCGCGGCCGTCGAGGCTCTGGCCCTTGGCGGCGAGCACGCCGAGCACGACATAGGGGCTGTTCTTGATGCGGATGGTCTTGCCGACCGGATCTTCGTCGCCGAACAGGTTCTGCACCACGGTCTGGCCGAGCAGGCAGACGCGCGTCGCCGAGCGGATGTCCGAATCGGTGAAGGGGAAGCCGGCGGACAGCTTCCAGTCGCGCACCGTGAGAAAGCTCGGCGTGCTGCCCATGACCTGGGTGCTCCAGTTGTTGGGACCATAGACGAGCTGCGCGGTGCCGGGCGCGGTCGGCGCCACCGCCGCCACCGACGGCAGTTCCTCGATGGCGGCGGCATCGGCCATGGTCAGCGTCGGCGCGGCGCCGCCGCCCATGCGCAGGCCGCCCGAGGTGGTCGAACCGGAGAGGATGATGAACAGGTTGCTGCCCATCGAGGCGATGGATTCCTGCACCTGCTGCTGCGCGCCCTGGCCGACCGCCAGCATCAGGATGACGGCGCCGACGCCGATGACCATGCCGAGCATGGTGAGGAAAGTGCGCAGCCGGTTGGCGCCCATCGCCTGCCAGGCTTCGGCGAGCATGGCGGCGGTCACGGCGTCTTCTCCATGTGGCCGGGTGCGGCGCGTTCCAGCGGGCCGTCGTAGATGACTTTGCCGTCGGTCAGGCGCACCAGGCGATGGGCGACGGCGGCGATGTCCGGCTCGTGCGTGACCAGCACGACGGTGATGCCGTCGCGCTCGTTGAGTTCGGTGAACAGCGCCATGATTTCCATGCTGGTGGCGGTGTCGAGATTGCCGGTGGGCTCGTCGGCGAGGATCAGCTTGGGCTGGTTGACGAGGGCGCGGGCAATGGCGACGCGCTGCTGCTGGCCGCCGGAAATCTGGTTCGGATGCGAACGCGGGTAGGCGCCGAGGCCGACCTTGGCGAGCATCTCGCGGGCGCGGGCGAGACGCTCGCTGCGCGGCGTGCCGCGGTAGATCAGCGGCAGCGCGACGTTGTCTTCGAGGCTGGCGCGCGGCAGCAGGTTGAAGCCCTGGAAGACGAAGCCGATCACCTGGTTGCGCAAGTGCGCGAGCTCGTCCTTGTCGAGCGTGCCGACGTCGCGGCCGTTGAGGACGTAGCGTCCGCGCGTGGCGACGTCGAGGCAGCCGAGAATGTTCATGAACGTGGACTTGCCCGAGCCCGACGGCCCCATGATGGCGACGAACTCGCCGGGCGCCACCGTCACCGAGACATCCTTGAGCACGGGTACGGCGCCGGCTTCGGTTGCGTACTCCTTGTCGAGATGCTCGATGCGGATGACCGCGTCGGCGGCGCGGGCCATCAGAACAGCCTCATGCCCGGACCGCCGCTGGCCTTCGCCGGCGGCTGGCGATCCTCGACGATGACCGCTGCGCCTTCCTTGAGCTCGCCGCCGACGACCTCGGTGTAGCGGTTGTCGGTGATGCCGGTGGCGACGCGCACGGCCTTGGGCTGCCCGTTCTCGAGCACATAGACGGTGCCCGTGGGAACTTCGCTCTTGCCGTCCTTGCGCGCGTCCGGTGTCGCGCCGCCGCGCGCCTTGTCGACCGCCGCCGCCGCCTCGGTGGGGCGGAAGCGCAGGGCCGCGTTGGGCACCAGCAGCGCGTCCCGGCGCTGGGCGACGAGGATGTTCACGTAGGCGGTCATGCCCGGCATCAGGATCTGCTCGGGGTTGTCGACGGCGATGACGACGTCGTAGGTGACGACGTTCTGCTGGGTCGTCGGATTGAGCCGCACCTGCCTGACGCTGCCGCGGAAGCTGCGATTGGGGAAGGCGTCGACGCGGAAGGTGGCGGGCTGGCCGACGCGGATGCTGCCGACGTCGGCTTCGGCGTAGCTCGAATCGATCTGCATCTTGGCGAGGTCCTGCGCAATCTTGAACAGCGTCGGCGTCTGCAGGCTCGCCGCCACGGTCTGGCCGACATCGACCTCGCGCGAGACGACGACGCCGGTGACCGGCGAGCGGATCACCGAATAGCCGAGGTTGGTGCGGTCGCGCGTCAGCTGCGCCTGCGCCAGCGCCACCTGGGCGCGCGCCGCCGCGAGCGCCTGCGCGGCGATGTCGAGGTCCTGGCGGGAAATGTATTCCTGCTGGAACAGCGCACGGGCGCGGGCCTCGTTGGCCTGCGCGAGCGTGAGTTGCGAGCGCGCGTTGGCGACGTTGGCGAGGCTCTGGCCGACTTGCGCTTCGTAGATCGGCGGATCGAGTTCGAGCAGCTTCTGGCCGGCGGTGACGTGATCGTTGAAGTCCGCATACCACTTCTTCACCGTGCCCGAGACCTGGGTGCCGACGTTCACCAGGACGACCGGATTGAGCGTGCCGTTGGCCGACGCCAGCTGCGCCAGATCGCCGCGCGCGACGGCCGCCGTGCGGTAGCGCAGCGCGGCGTCGGGCGTGCGCGTCTTGGCCCAATAGGCGTAGCCGCCGCCGGCGAGCAGCAGCAGCGCGCCGAGCAGCGACAGCTTGTTGAGGAAGAGTTTGCGCAGGTTCATGGCAAGCGGTCTTTCCGGAAAATGGTCACTTGGCCGCGCTCTCGATCTGGGTGAAATCGAGCTGCCCGATGGCCTGGGCCAGGGCGGTCTTGGCGACGCGCCAGTTGAAAAGGGCCTGGATCTGCTGCAGGCGCGCGCTGGCGAGCGCGCTTTGAGCATTGAGCAAGTCGAGGATGGCGCCGACGCCGGCCTTGTAGCGGCCCGCCGCCACCTTCTCGGAAGCTTCCGCGCTGGCGACGAGATCGGCGCTGGCGCGCACCGCTTCCGTGCCGGTCACGAGCGCATAGTAGCTGCGCCAGACGTCGAGCGACACCTGCTTGTCGATCAAGTCGCGCTGCGCCGCTTTCGCTGCCAGCTGGGCTTCGGCGCCGCGCACGCGGTAGGTGGTGTCGAAGCCGGTGAACAGCGGCACGGCGAGCGTCACGCCGATGCTGGCGCCACGCGTCGTGCCCAAGGGGCCGAGGTCGTTGTAGCTGTTGCCGGCGGTGAGAGAGATGCTCGGCATGCCGCTGGCGCGCACCGCAATGACGCCGGCCTGGGCGGCCTTGACCTGCGCCTCGGCGGCGATGAGGTCCGGCCGCGAGCGCTTGGCCGTGTCGATCAGTTGCGCGAGATTTTGCTCGAAGGCCGGCGCCGGCGCGGCATCCGTCGGCGGCACGAGCGCCGGCGCGCTTTGGGCGTCGAGCCCCATGGCGTTGGCCAGCGTGCCCAGCGCGGTCTTGGCGTTGCCTTCCGCCTGGATGCGCGTCAGCGTCGCCTGCGAGGCGGCGGTCTGCGCCTGCAGCTTGTCCGCCGGCGTGCCGCTGCCGATGCGGTAGCGCGTATCGGCGGCCTTGAGGCTTTCGGCGCTGGCGCGCTCCGACTCGCGCGCGGCGACGACCGCGGCTGCGGCGGCGTACCACTGGTAGTAGGCCTGGACGGCGGCGAGAAACACGGCCTGCAGCGTCGCATCCTGCGTCGCGGCGAGCGCCGTCATCAGCTGGCGCGTGTTCTCGAGCGTCGCCGCACGGCCGCCGAAATCGTAGAGCAGGTAGCTGGCGGTCAGCGCGCCGGTGGTCTGGTTGTAGCTGAGCGTCGTGCCGGCGTCGCCGGTGTTGCGGCTGCGGGCGACGCCGGCGCTGGCGGCAAGCGTCGGCAAATAGGCGCTCTCGGCGCTGCCAACCTGGGCCGCCTGGGCGCGCGCATTGGCCCATGCCAGGCGCGTCTGCGGGTTGTTGCACAGCGCATAGTCGACGAGTTCGGCGAGCGTCAGCGGCGCCTGGCCCAGGGTGGCGCGGCAGGCGCTCCTGAGGCTGCCGGCGACGCTGTCGCCCGGCCCCGCCGCGTGCAGCGCCGCGCTGTCGAAGGGATCGGCAAGCCCGGCCGCCCGTGCCGGCCCGGCAACGACCATGACGCAGGTTGCGGCAATGACTGCGCCCGGGAATGACAGCGGAAAGCGAAGCATCGGCAGGTGTCGGCGGGAATTGCAACAGCCGAAAGCATAACACCGGGCACGGCGCCCGCTGCCGCATTTACGCGGCATCGCATTATGTCAATAGCATTTACGGCGGCCGTCGCCGGACGGCAGGCGGTCAGGCGATGCCGGCGTTGCCGTCCATGCCGATCAGCCGGGGCGCGTTGAGCTGGCGCGGCCTCACGGTCTTCTGGTCGCGCAGCCAGCGCGCCACCACTTCCCAGATCGGCTCGCCCGTCACACCTTCGGCCACCGGCGCCCAGCCGGCCACCTTGTAGCTCTTGTCGGCCGCCAGCGGCTTGTCGTTCAGGCGCATGTCCTGGATGCGGTTGCCCATGGCGGCGGCCGGGTCGCAGGCGTAAGTCATGCCGCCGACGCGCACCATGTCGCCGCCCTGCTGGTAGTAGGGGTCGGGATTGAAGAGATTGTCGCCGACGTCTTCGAGGATGGCCTTGATCTGCGCACCGGTCAGCGTCGTCAGGGTCGACGTCGGATAGGTGATGGCGGTCTGGTCCATGACGTGCTCGAAGGTGATCGCCTCGCCCGGCAGGATGCTCGTGCCCCAGCGGAAGCCCGGCGAGAAGGCGATGTCGGCGCCGCGCACTTCGATCATGGCGTCGAGGATCACCTGGTCCCAGGAGCCGTTGAAGTTGCCGCGCCGGTAGAGCAGGCCTTCGCTGACGGCGAGCTTCTCGCCGAGCTTGTCGACATAGGGAGCGCGCACTTTCTCGATGTGGGCGGCCATGTCGCCGTCGGCCGGCAGCAGGTTGGCGAACACCGGCAGCAGCTTGTAGCGGAAGTCGCGCACGCGGCCGCCGCTCACCTGGAAATCGAGCACGCCGAGGAACTTGCCGTTGGAGCCGGCGTTGGTCACCAGCGTTTGTCCCGTGGCGTTCTTGACGATCACCGGCTGCGGCACGCCGTCGTGGGTGTGGCCACCGAGAATGGCGTCGATGCCGGTGACGCGGCTCGCCATCTTGAGGTCGACGTCCATGCCGTTGTGCGACAGCACGACGACGACCTGGGCGCCCTTGGCGCGCGCCTCGCTCACCGTCTTCTGCATGTCCTCGTCGCGGATGCCGAAGCTCCAATCGGGCATCATCCAGCGCGGATTGGCGATGGGCGTGTAGGGGAAGGCCTGGCCGATGACGGCGACCTTGACGCCGTTCATCTCGCGCATGGCGTAGGGAGCGAAGACCGGGTCGTCGAAGTCGGCGGTCTTGACGTTCTGCGCCAGAAATTCGATGCGGCCCTTGAGGTCGTTGTCGACGAGCTGCCGCACGCGCTCGTGGCCGAGCGTGAACTCCCAGTGCGCGGACATCATGTCGACGCCGAGCAGCTTGGCGGCGTCGACCATGTCCTGGCCTTGCGTCCACAAGGCGGTCGCCGAGCCCTGCCAGGTGTCGCCGCCGTCGAGCAGTAGCGCATTCGGGCGCCCCGCGCGCAGGCGCTTGACCAGCGTGGCGAGATGCGCGAAGCCGCCGATGCGGCCGTAGGTGCGCGCCGCCTGCTCGAAATCGAGATATGTGAAGGCGTGCGCCTCGATGGAGCCGGGCTGGATGCCGAAGGCCTTGAGCAGGCGCTCGCCGACGAGGTGCGGCACCTGGCCGGCCGCTTTGCCGACGCCGAAATTTACGCTCGGCTCGCGGAACCAGACCGGCAGCAGTTGCGCATGGCAGTCCGTGAAATGCAGCAGGTGCACGTTGCCGAAGCGCGGCACATCGTAGAAGCGCTCCGCCGTCGCGCCGCCCGGCGCCGCCAGCAGTTCGGGCGCGTCGAGCGCCATGCCCGCGGCGGCGGCCGCCGCGAGGACTTGCAGGAATTCGCGGCGATGCATGGACATGTCCGGCTCCTTACTGGTTGACCGGCGACTCGGGATCAAGCAGCAGGCCGACGAGATCCTTGATCTGCTCCTCGGTCAACGCGCCGATATGGCCGAAGCGCGGCATCGGCGAGCACAGTTTGTAGCCCTTGGCGTTGTAGATCTGGGCGTAGGTGTCTTTCTGCACGGACAGGCTGGTGCCGCGCCGCTTGCCGTAGCGGTAAAGGCTGGGGCCCATCGTGCCGAAGGAAATTTCCTTGGGCGAGATCTTGTGGCAGTTGTAGCAGTTGCCGCCGACGGGCAGGCCGGGCCGGTCGGTCCAGGTGAAGCCGGCGCCGCTCTGGGCGATCTTCTCGCCCTTCTTCCAGTCGCCGAGCAGCTTGCCGTCGGCCGGGAACTTGACGGTGTCGAGTTGCTCGGCTTCGAGCATGTCGGATAAGTCGGACGGCGGGTCGTTGCTGTAGCGGTTGCAGACGTACTGGACCGCGTCGTTGTCGAGGCGGTCGATGGTGGCCTGGCCCCGGTCGTGGAAGTCGTGCTTGATGACGGCGAGGGCCTGGGCGCGGTAATCGCCTTCGGCGCGCGCGATGGCGCAGGACAGGAACAGCAGGGCGAGCAGCAGCGGTTTCGATGTATTCATCATGCCTCCTTCAGCGCTTGATTCCGGGGCCTTTGTAGATGTTGCCGTTGGCATTGGCGCCGAGGTAGGTGAGCAGGTCCGTCACCGCGTCGGAGAGGTAGCCGGGTTCGGGGAAGCGCTGCTGGCGGAAGCAGTCGTTCATGCGCCACTGCAGCGTGTGCATGAGGCCGCCCGTCATGCGGTAGCCCGGCCAGCCGGCATAGGCGCGCATGGCGTCGCGCTTTTCGAGCAGATTGGGCAACTGCTGCATGCGGATGCGCTTGCCGTCTTCGCCGTGGCAGGTCGCGCAGGAGAAGTCGTAGGGGCCGGCGCGGTACTGGAAAATCTCGCGGCCGATCTTGTAGGCGGCGACTTCCTTGGGGTGGCGCTGCGGGATGGCGACCGGCAGGCCGCGCGATTCGCTGGCGACGTAGGTGACGAGCGAGACGAGGTCGGGCGTGTAGTCGTCGGTACTGAACGGCTTCTTGACGAGGTCTGCGCGCTTGAAGCCCTGCAGCTTCTCCATGCACCAGGCGATGCGCCGCTCGATGTCCATGACCTGGTCGGCGTCGGCGAAGTAGCGCGGCGTCTGCACGTAGGCGCCCTTGACCACGCCGGCGCCGAGGCCGAGATCGCATCGTTCGAGCGAGACGTTGTTGGGACCGCGCTTCTGTTTCCAGAGGTCTTCGCCCTTGGCCTCGAACAATTCGGCCGGGTTGTCCTCTTCGAGAATGGCGCGGAATTTCTCGAACTCCGCGGTGGCGGCGTCCTTTTCTTCCGGGGCCGCGGCCGCCTTGGCCGGCGGCGTCTTGGCCGGCGGCGTCTTGGCGTCGGCCAGTTGCGGCAGCAATGCCGCCAGCGCGAGGGCCGCAGCGAATCGTGCGATAGCCTGCTTCATGAAACTCCTCCGTGTGGGTTGGCGGCGAGCCTGCGCCCGCCGCCGCCGGTTCCGGGTGACCGTGTCCCCGAAACTCGATCTTGTGCGCTTAGGCGACGGTCGCTTCGTCGCTCCGCTTGTCGCCCAGGTTGTCGGTCCACGTCACGGTCACCTTGTCGCCGGCCTTGGGGCCCTTGGCCTTGAAGCCGAACACCGGATTGCGCGAGACGGACGGGCCGCAGCCGCCATCGACGACGGTCTTGCCGTTGACGGCGATGGTGAAGGTCTGGATGAAGTGGGCGGGAACGATCTTGCCGTCGCTGTCCTTGCGCTGGCCGGTTTCCATCGGGTGGCTCATCAGCACCTTGATATCGCAAACGTCGCCGCTGACCGTGGCGCGGATTTTCATCGGATCTGCCATGTTGTTTCCTTTGTCGTTTTCGTTGTGGAACGCTCAGCCGCCGCAGCCGCCCATGGTGACCTTGACTTCCTTCTGGGTCATGTACGCCTTGCCGTTGGCCATGGCCACCACCTTGACCAGCGAGGTCTGGCCCATCTTCAGGTTGACGCGGGCTTCGGGCAGCGCGCCGTTGGCGAACTGGAAGTGCGCCGACAGCGGCATCGGGTTCTTCTCGACGAAGACCGAGATCGACGATGTCGCCGGGATCTTGCTCACCACGGTGACGGAAACGACGGCGCCGTTCTCGGCGATTTCCGGGGCCGTCAGCAGGAGGTCCTTGCTCTCGGCGGTGCTTCCGACGCCGATGCCCTTGAGGGCGCCGGCAAAGTCCTTGGCTTCGAAGGCGGCCTTGTTCCAGTCCGCCGCGAATACCTGGGTCGGCCTCAGCACGCCCGCGGCGAGCGCGGCGGCCAATACGCCGGTGCTGCCCATGCCCTTGAGCAGGGTTCTACGCATCAAATCCATCTTGACTCCTCCGGTTGAAGTTGTTGTACCAGCCTGTCGACTGTTGCCCGGAATTTAGCGGCGCTCGCTACTCTAGCGCAAATCAGCGCTGCTGATGCCGGGATAGGCGGCGCTCATTCGCCGACGTCAGGTGCCCGCCAGTGTCCGGATTTGCCGCCCGACTTCTCGAGCAGGCCGACGCCGTCGATGCGCATGCCGCGATCGACGGCCTTGCACATGTCATAAATCGTGAGCAGGCCGACGGCGACGGCGGTGAGCGCCTCCATCTCGATGCCGGTACGGCCGACCGTCTGCGCCGTGACTTCGCAACGCACGGCGCAGCGTTCATCGTCGATGTCGAAGGCGACGGCGACATGGGTCAACGGCAGCGGATGGCACAGCGGAATGAGCTCGCCGGTGCGCTTGGCGGCCTGGATCGCGGCGATGCGCGCGACGCCCAGCACATCGCCTTTCTTGGCGCTGCCGGCCTTGACGAGCGCCAGGGTGGCTGCCTGCATCGTGATGGTTCCGGCGGCGCGCGCCAGGCGTTCGGTTTCGGCCTTGGCGCCGACATCGACCATGTGGGCCTGGCCGCCGGCGTCGAAATGGGTGAGGGGCATCGTTTCGCGCCTAGGGTCGGGCACAGCAGGGCGGCGGGACGTTGAGTTCCAGCCAGTAGCGCGCGAGCTGGCCCAGCGTGTCGATCAGCTGTCGCCGGTTGCCGGGCTTGCGCACGAAACTGTTGGCGCCGAGCTGCGCCGCGGCGCGCGCGTCCGCCTCCCTGTCCGAGGCCGACAGCACGGTCACCGGCAGCAGCCGCGAACTCGGCTGGGCGCGTATCGCGCGCAGCACGTCGAGGCCGCCGACGCGCGGCAGGCCGAGATCGAGCAGCACGAACGCCGGCAAGTCGGCTTCCTCGCGGCTCGCATAGTCGCCCCGGCATTGAAAGAAATCGACCGCCGCGGCGCCGTCCATGCAGACGCCGATCTGCTCGCGCGGGACGACGCGGGCGAGGGCGTCGACCATCAGCGCGACGTCCTCGGCGCAGTCCTCGATCAACAGGATGGAAAGTGTGCTCAAAGTGGGCGCTTACAAATTTTTACTCGTACCAGCTTACGTTACCCCGGCGGCGACCCCAATGCGTCGGGAACCGGCGGCGTTTCCGGCTATCATACGCGCATGCGTCGTTCGATGATTTTGATGGCCTGCCTGGCGGCGGCATGGAGCGCCCCAGTCGTCATGGCCGAGGGGCTGCCCGACCTTGGCGAAGTTTCGCAGACCGACTTTTCGCCGCAAATGGAAAAGAAGGTCGGCGAATCCATCATGCAGGAGATCCGCCAGAAGGAGCCGTCGTACCTCGACGACGCGGAGGTCAGCGGCTATCTGAATCGCCTCGGCCACCGGTTGGCGTCCAACAGCGAGGGCGCGCGCATGGAGTTCGAATTCTTCGCGCTGAAGGACAGCACGCTCAATGCCTTTGCCCTGCCCGGCGGCTTCATCGGCGTGCACACCGGCTTGATCCTCGCCACGCAGTCCGAATCCGAGCTGGCTTCGGTGCTGTCGCACGAAATCTCGCACGTCACCCAGCACCACATCGCGCGCGGCGTCAGCCAGCAGAGCCAGTCCTACGCGACGACGCTGCTGTCGCTGGCGGTGGCCATCCTGGCTGCGCGCCACAACGGCGGCGACGCGGCACAGGGCGCGCTGATCGCCGGCCAGGCGGCCGGCGTCCAGCAGCAGCTCGGCTATTCGCGCGACTTCGAGCGCGAAGCCGACCGCATGGGCATCCAGGTGCTCGAGCGTTCGGGCTTCGACGTGCGCGGCATGGGGACTTTCTTCGAGCGCCTGCAGCGCTCCAGCCGGCTCTACGAGAACAACGCGCCGGGCTATCTGCGCACCCACCCGCTGACGACGGAGCGCATCGCCGACATGGAAAACCGCATCCAGGCGATGCCCTATCACCAGGTGCCGGACTCGCAGGACTTCCAGCTGGTGCGCGCCAAGCTGCGCTCGCAGGAAGGCACGGCCCAGGATGCAGTGACGGATTTCGACGCCCAGATCAAGGAGCACAAGTTCAGCTCGGAGGCGGCCGCCCGCTACGGGCTTGCGCGCGCCTTGCTGCGGGCGAAGAACTACGCCGCCGCCGATGCGCAGGTCGGCGAACTGCGCCGGCTCAAGGTGGCTTCGTCGATGGTCGAGACGCTCGCCGCCGATTTGCGCATGAAGCAGGACGATGCGGCCGGCGCCGTCAAGCTGTTGCGCAGCGCCGCCAGCCGCTACCCGCAGGAACGCGCCGTCAGTTATGCGCTGGTCGAGGCGCTGCTTGCGGCCGGACAGGCGCCCGAGGCCCTCAAGGTCACCATCGCCGACTTGCAGGCCTATACCACCGACTACCAGATGCATGCCCTGCAGGCGCAGACCTACGCCGCGCTGGGCAAGCGCCTCGAACAGCATCGCGCCCAGGGCGAGTCGTACATGCTGCAGGGGCTCCTGATGCCGGCCATCGAGCAATTCGAGCTGGCCCAGAAGTCGCCCGATGGCGATTTCTACGAACATTCCCAAGTCGATGCGCGCCTGCGCGTCCTGAAGCGCCAGCAGGCGGACGAGGCGAAGCAGAAGAAGCAGCCGTAGAGCCGAAGCGTGGGTTTTTAGGCGCGCCGCCGCTGCCTGCTTCGAATCGGCGGTACTTATTCATCTATCGAAAATTCGAGTTGGTCGCCGCCAGGCGGAATTGCTAGCCTTCGAGCCTCACAAGAACGGGCCCCCAAAGGCCCGAATTCCCTAGGAGGAACGGCAATCATGGCGTTGGTCAACCCGCACGGCGGCGGCAATCTCAAACCCCTGCTACTCGAAGGCGCTGCGCAGAAGGCCGAGCTGGCCCGCGCGCAGACGCTGCCCAAGCTCAAGGTCAGCTCGCGCGAAGCGGGCGACATCATCATGCTGGGCATCGGCGGCTTCACGCCGCTCGACGGCTTCATGACGCATGGCGACTGGGAAGGCGTCTGCGACGGCATGAAGATGGCCAACGGCCTGTTCTGGCCCATCCCCGTGACCTTGTCGACCGACGACGAAAACATCAAGGCCGGCAGCGAAGTCGCGCTGGCCGATAGCGCCACGGGCGAAATCCTGGCGACCATGAAGGTCACCGAGAAGTACAGCATCGACAAGGCGCACGAGTGCATGGAGGTCTACAAGACCACCGACATGGAGCACCCGGGCGTCAAGATGGTCATGGCCCAGGGCAAGTACAACCTGGCCGGCCCGATCAAAGTCCTGTCCACCGGCGGTTTCACGGAAAAGTACGGCGAGCAGTTCATGACGCCCGCCGAGACCCGCGCCAAGTTCCAGGCCATGGGCTGGTCCAAGATCGCCGCTTTCCAGACCCGCAATCCGATGCACCGCTCGCACGAGTACCTGGCCAAGGTCGCCATCGAGACCATGGACGGCGTGCTGGTCCATTCGCTGCTCGGCAACCTCAAGCCCGGCGACATTCCCGCCGACGTGCGCTCCGAGGCGATCAGCGTCCTGGTCGAGAACTACTTCGCCCCCAACACCGTGATCCAGGCCGGCTACCCGCTCGACATGCGTTACGCCGGTCCGCGCGAGGCGCTGCTGCACGCGCTGTTCCGCCAGAACTACGGCTGCTCGCACCTCATCGTCGGTCGCGACCATGCCGGCGTGGGCGACTTCTACGGCCCGTTCGACGCGCAGAAGATTTTCGACGAGATTCCCCGCGACGCGCTCGAAACCAAGAACATGAACATCGACTGGACGTTCTGGTGCAAGAAGTGCGGCGGCATGGCCTCGCAGCGCACCTGCCCGCACACCAAGGACGACCGCATCCTGCTGTCCGGCACCAAGGTCCGTTCGATGCTGTCCGAAGGCCAGGACCTGCCGGTCGAGTTCAGCCGGCCGGAAGTGGCCAAGGTGCTGCAGAAGTACTACGCCGGCCTGTCCGCGGAACAGAACGTCAAGGTCGAGTTGAAAGGCCACTCGGCCGCGTGATACCGGGCCGGCAGCGCCGTCAGGCACTGCCGGCCTCTTGCATTTGGAGAACCGTAGCCGCCGGAAGCGGATTCGCCGAGTCTGCGTTCTAGGCCCCGGCCAAGGTGGAATCGGAATCTAAATGATGGACCGCTGATTCACAGACATGGACAGCGGATTGATAGCTATCAAGGAGAGTAAGCAATGCCAACCTATGTTCGTACCGAAAAGTGCGACGGCTGCAAGGGTCAGGACAAGACCGCCTGCATGTACATCTGCCCGCACAATCTGATGAAGCTGGACAAAGATGGTTCCGAGACCGGTCACGCCATGAAGGCGTTCAACCAGGAGCCTGACCAGTGCTGGGAGTGCTACTCCTGCGTCAAGATCTGCCCGCAGGGCGCCATCGAGGCCCGTCACTACGCCGACGTCGTGCCGCTGGGCGGTTCCGTGCAGCCGCTGCGCGGTTCGGACTCCATCATGTGGACCATCAAGTTCCGCAACGGCAACATGAAGCGCTTCAAGTTCCCGATTCGCACCACGCCCGAAGGCTCCATCGACCCGTACGGCAGCAAGCCGATGCCCAAGCTGGCCGACATTGCGCAAACCGGTTCGTTCACCCGCGACATGATGGGTGGCTTCCGCGCCGGCAAGCCCGAAGAACTGATCCGCAAGTAATCCACGAATCGAGGAACTAAAAATGGCTGGAACTTTTGACAATCCGGAAGTCGTCCAGGAAGACCTGGACATTCTGTTGATCGGCGGCGGCATGGCCTGTTGCGGCGCCGCTTACGAAATGATGCGCTGGGCCGAAGCCGTCAAGGCCGAGACCGGCACCGAACTGAAAATCAAGCTGGTCGACAAGGCCGCCATGGACCGCTCCGGCGCCGTGGCGCAGGGCCTGTCCGCCATCAACACGTACATCGGCGACAAGCAGGACCCGGCCGACTACGCGCGCATGGTCTCCAACGACCTGATGGGCATCACCCGCGACGACCTGGCCTACGACCTGGGCCGCAACGTCGATGACTCCGTGCACCTGTTCGAAGAGTGGGGCCTGCCGATCTGGAAGACCGCTCCGGACGGCGTGCGCCACGACGGCGCCGACTCCATCAAGGAAGGCCTGCCCCTGCTGAAGGACGGCGGCCAGCCCGTGCGTTCCGGCAAGTGGCAGATCATGATCAACGGCGAATCCTACAAGTGGATCGTTGCCGAAGCCGCCAAGAAGGCGCTCGGCCTCGACCGCATCCAGGAGCGCGTGTTCATCGTCAAGCTCATCAACGACAAGAACGACAAGAACCGCATCGCCGGTGCCGTCGGTTTCTCCGTCCGCGAAAACAAGATCTACGTCTACAAGGCCAAGGCCGTGCTGCTGGCTGCCGGCGGCTGCGTCAACCTGTTCCGTCCCCGCTCCGTCGGCGAAGGCCAGGGCCGCGCCTGGTACCCGGTGTGGAACGCCGGTTCGACCTACTCGATGGCCGCTGAAGCCGGCGCCGAGCTGACCATGATGGAAAACCGCTTCGTGCCCGCCCGCTTCAAGGACGGCTACGGCCCGGTCGGCGCCTGGTTCCTGTTGTTCAAGGCCAAGGCCGCCAACGCCTACGGCGAAGACTACATGGCCAAGAACAAGGAAATGCTGAACGACTACCCGCCCTATGGCCAGGCTGCCGTTCCCGCTTCCTGCCTGCGCAACCACCTGATGCTGAAGGAAATGAAGGAAGGTCGCGGCCCGATCTACATGGACACCGTCACGGCGCTGGCCAAGCTGGCCGAGACCCTGACGCCGAAGGAAGTCAAGCACCTCGAAGCCGAGGCCTGGGAAGACTTCCTCGACATGTGTATCGGCCAGTGCGGCATCTGGGTCGGTGAGAACATCGAACCCGAGAAGAAGATGTCCGAACTGATGCCGACCGAGCCCTACCTGCTCGGCTCGCACTCCGGCTGCTGCGGCATCTGGGTGTCCGGCCCGACGGACGTCGGCGCGCCGACCGACGAAGGCCTGCCGGGCGTGCCCGACCACCTGCCGAAGGGCTGGAACTGGGGCTATCGCTCGATGACCACGGTGCAGGGTCTGTTCACCGCCGGCGACGGCGTTGGCGCCTCCGGTCACAAGTTCTCCTCCGGCTCGCATGCCGAAGGCCGCATGGCCGCCAAGGCGATGATCAAGTTCGCGCTCGACAATAAGGATTACAAGGTCGAACTCGACACCCCCGTCGAGCAGCTGGCCGAGGACATCTACAAGCCGGTGCGCACGTTCCTGCAATTCAAGGACTACAGCACGGCCATCGACGTCAACCCCAACTACATCACGCCGCGCATGCTGCAGTTCCGCCTGCAGAAGATCATGGACGAGTATGTTGCCGGCGTTGCCACCTACTACAACACCAACGACAAGATGTTGGAAGTTGCCGAAGGCAAGCTCGAGATGCTGAAGGAAGACGCCCAGAAGATGCGTGCGAAGGACCTGCACGAACTGCTGCGCGCCTGGGAAAACTATCACCGTATCCTGACGGCCGAAGCCCACATGAAGCACATCCAGTTCCGCGAAGAAAGCCGCTACCCCGGCTTCTACTACCGCACCGACAAGAACTTCGTCGATGAGGAAAACTGGCACTGCTTCGTGAACTCGGTCTACAACAAGGAAACGAAGAAGTGGACCTGCTTCAAGCGCAAGCACGTCGATCTGGTCGACAAGTCCAAGCTGTTCAAGGCCGCCGCGCCGCACTAAGCAACGCGTAGGTCAGTAAATTCAGGTCGGGGGTCGCAAGACCTCCGGCCTGTTTTGGTTTTTGGCGTAACATTCGCTGCCGCGAACGGGGTGTCGTCTTCCCCCTTCCCGCAGCTTCGCCACAAGTCGCCTTATTCCGCTGTCCGAATGTCCCTGCTGCATCGAGGTTTTTCATGTCCCAGCCCAACGTCCCGTTTCCGCAAAGCCCCGTCGTTCCGAACATGGTCGATGGCGCCCACGTCATCCAGTTCCAGTGCCACAAAGGCATCGGTTGCTGGAACGCCTGCTGTTCCAACATCGACATTTCGCTGACGCCCTATGACCTCCTGCGCCTGCAGAAGCGCCTCGGGCTGTCCTCGGCCGAGTTCCTGACGAAGTACACGTTTCCGTACGAACTCGACAAGGACGACATCGCCGGCGTCAAGTTCCGCCCCGTCGAAGGCGGCTCCGCCTGCCAGTTCATGACGCCGGAAGGCTGCGGCGTCTATGAAGACCGCCCGACCGCCTGCCGCTACTATCCGGTGGCGCTGGTCTCCATGCGCAAGGAAGGCGAGGCCTTCGACAGCGCGTCCTACGCCCTCATCAAGGAAGACCACTGCAAGGGCCACGAGGTGGCGCGCTCCCTGACCATCGACGAGTACCGCAAGGAGCAGGGCGTCGTCGAGTATGACGAACTCGCCCGCGGCTGGCGCCAGCTGATCCTCAAGAAGAAATCCACCGGTCCGGCCATCGGCAAGCCTTCGCTGAAGAGCCGCCAGCTCTTCTTCATGGCCTGCTACAACCTCGACCAGTTCCGCGCCTTCGTCACCGCCGACAGCTTCTGCCAGCTGTTCGCGCTGCCGCCGGAGGAGC
Organism: Rhodocyclaceae bacterium; assembly: GCA_028713915.1. Classification (GTDB taxonomy): domain Bacteria; phylum Pseudomonadota; class Gammaproteobacteria; order Burkholderiales; family Rhodocyclaceae; genus Nitricoxidireducens. The sequence continues at coordinate 25,625 of JAQTNK010000024.1, forward strand.
ACGCGAAGATCGCCGAAGACGACGTCGAACTGATGCTGTTCGCCTTCCGTTTCCTGCGCCAGGTGTTGTTCGGCGAAGAGTCGATTCCGCTCAACGACGATGCCGCCAAGGCGCGCGCGGAGAAGGTGCGCGAGAAGCGCATGAAGGAAGAACGCGAAGCCGCCGAACGGCTGGCGCAAGCCGAGGACAACGATCACCCCCTGGACGACGAAGAAGACTGAGCCGACGCCCGGCCGGTCCCGATCCGACGTCGTAGCGATGCTGGCGCGAAAGCTCGATGATGGCTCGCTGCACCTGGGCGTCGTCGGCCTGGGCTATGTCGGCCTGCCGCTGGCGGTCGAATTCGGCAAGCACTTCAAGGTCACCGGCTTCGACGTCAAGCCGCGGCGGCTCGCCGAGTTGCGCCGCGGCTACGACGCGACGCTGCAGGTCGGCGCCGAGGATTTCGCCGCCGCCGGCAAGCTCGCCTTCACCGGCACGGCCGCCGATCTGCGCGCCTGCGACGTCTTCATCGTCACCGTCCCGACGCCGGTCGATCGCCACAAGCGGCCGGACCTGAGCTTCCTCATCGGCGCGAGCGAAGCCGTCGGCAAGGTGCTCCGGCCGGGCGCCGTCGTCATCTACGAATCCACCGTCTATCCGGGCGCTACCGAGGAAGACTGCGTGCCCGTGCTGGAACGGTGTTCCGGCCTCACGTTCAACGTCGATTTCTGCGTCGGCTACAGCCCCGAACGCATCAATCCCGGCGACGGGCAGCATCGCATCGCCGCCATCAGGAAGATCACCTCAGGCTCGACGCCGGCCAGCGCCGATTTCGTCGATGCGCTCTACCGCAAGATCATCACCGCCGGCACGCATAAGGCCAGCAGCATCCGCGTCGCCGAAGCGGCCAAGGTCATCGAGAATACCCAGCGCGACGTGAACATCGCGCTCATCAACGAATTGGCCATCATCTTCCAGCGGCTCGGCCTCGATACCGAAGAAATTCTGGATGCCGCCGGCAGCAAATGGAATTTCCTGCCGTTTCGTCCGGGCCTCGTCGGCGGCCACTGCATCGGCGTCGATCCCTACTACCTGACGCACAAGGCGCAGGAGGTCGGCTACCATCCAGAAGTCATTCTCGCCGGCCGGCGCATCAACGACAACATGGGCGCCCATGTGGCGATCGAAGTCGTCAAGCTCATGACGCGGCGCGCCATGCCCGTCGTCGGCGCCCGCATCCTCGTCATGGGGCTTGCCTACAAGGAAAACTGTCCCGACGTGCGCAATACCCGCGTCGTCGACATCGTCCGCGAACTGCACGGCTACAACGCCGAAGTCGACATCTATGATCCGTGGGTGAATGGCGACGACGCCGAACTCGAATACGGCCTGCGCCCCATCGCCGCGCCGGAGCTGGGCCGCTACGATGCCATCGTCATCGCCGTCGGCCACCGGCAGTTCAAGGAACGCGGCGCCGCCGGCATCCGCGCCTGGGGCAAAGCCGGCGCCATTCTTTACGACGTCAAGTATCTGCTGCCGGCCGCCGACGTCGACGGGCGGCTCTGACGATTCGATGCGGAAGCGTCGGCCTTGCCGCGGCGGCCGTGCGCGACTCGATCCGACGACAGCATTTTGCAGTACTCTAGCCGCTGAACGATGTGCGATGCGCTATCGTCGCAATCACCAATCCGGTTGATGAATATGGCCGCGCCACAGACCTCCGCGTCGATGTCGATAGATCGGATCTTCCAGCAAGCCTTTGATCATCATCAGTCCGGCGCGCTGCAGGATGCCGAACGCCTTTATCGAATCGTCTTGCACGCCCAACCCGGCCACCCGGACGCGAACCACAATCTGGGCGTTCTTGCGGTGCGCGCAAAGAAGCCGATCGCCGCAATCCCGCACTTGAAGGCAGCGCTGCAGGCCGCGCCCGACCGGGCGCAATATTGGTTGAGCTACATTGCCGCCCTCATCGACGCCGGCATGACCGATATCGCCAAAGTGGCTCTGGAGCAGGGACGGCAACAGGGCTTGCAGGGACAGGCCGTAGATAGCCTGGCAATGCGGTTGAAGGGCGGCGCGCAGAGGGCGGGGATCCTGGATGCCGCGACCCGGCGGAGTGCGGAGGCATTGGTCCCCTCGCAGAAAGCGGCGGAGTTGATGCCCGCAGACGCCGGCTCGCTTAACGATCTTGGCAATGCCCACAGAAGGCTGGGACGGCTCGACGACGCCGTGATTGCCTTCTCCAGAGCCATCGAGATAAAACCGAATTACGTCGACGCGCGCAACAACCTGGGCATCACGCTGCGGGATCTCGGAAAATATGATGATGCGATAGCGAGCTTCCGCCTGGCGCTGCAGATCAACCCCGCAGATGCCGGCGTGCACAATAACCTGGGCAACGTACTGAAGGACGTGGGGCAACTGGATGCGGCGGTGGCATGCTATCGCCGGGCTCTGGAAATAGTGCCGGATTTCGCCGAAACACATAACAACCTCGGGCTTGCCCTTCGGGCCTTGGGCCAACTCGATGCCGCAGTGATGCACTACCGGCGAGCGCTGGAGATCAAGCCCGATTTTGCCTGGGCGTATGCCAATCTCGGATATGCGCTGATGCATCAAGGCAAGTCGAGCGAGGCCTTGGCTTGCTTTCGACAACAACTCAGGCTAGCGCCGCGGAACGGAACGGCTCGGCACTTGATTGCAGCGCTGACCGGCGAGAACACAGACCGCGCGCCCATCGAGTACGTCGAAACCTTGTTCGACAATTTCGCCGACACCTTCGACGGACAGTTGCGGCAGGTTCTCGAGTATGACGTTCCGGAACAATTGGCACGCCTGGTAAGGCGACGCGCACCGTCTTCAGTCCAGAAGTTCGACGTGTTGGACCTGGGATGTGGGACGGGATTGGTCGGCATGGCATTCGCGCCGATGGCGCGAACCCTGGTGGGCGTGGATATTTCGTTCAGGATGCTGGCGAAGGCCCGGGCGCGCGATCTGTACGAACGATTGGAACGTTCCGATCTGTTGGAGATGATGCGGGCCGAGAAGGATTCCAGTTTCGACATGATCGTCGCGGCGGACCTGCTGATCTATTTTGGGAAAATCGATCCCGTCGTCCACGAAATCAAGAGGCTGCTGCGTCCGGGAGGTTTCTTTGCATTCTCGGTCGAGGCCCTTGATGCATCATCAAGTCAAGAATCTGGCCATGACGTCGAACGAGAATATCGACTGGAAAGTACCGGCCGCTATAGTCACTCGGCCGATTACTTGACCCGGCTTGCCGCGGCGCATGGATTCCTTGCTCAGGAAATGGCCGAGACACGTTTGCGAGTGGAACGGGGTACGCCGGTGAGGGGCTACTTGGTCCTGTGGAAAGTCACGGCCGTCGAATCCGACGCTAGGTGAAAGTCGGATAGCGGGATTGGACCGTCCGGGAACAACGCAGACGGCTGAACGACGTCGAAATGGCCCAGTCCCGGCAGTCTTCCGATGAGAGCGCGTCGCCGTCGCGGTGCCTTCAAGCGCAGCGGCTGATGACGAAGCGGTGCTTGCCGGAGACGGTGCGCGGAATTTCGGCGACGTAGTTGATCTGGAATTCCATTTGCGCGTCGACGTCGCGGCGGATGCTTTGCCGCAGGGCGGCCGGTATTCCCGGCTCCAGCGGCGCCGGCGCGACGACGTTGAGGACGATGCGGCCGGGTTCGTCCTGAATGAACTGGTACTGTTCGATCTGCGTCAAGCCATAGAGCAGGCGGTTGAAATACGCCGGATGAACGCTCTTGCCGCTGCGCGTGCGGACGAGGTCGTTCTTCCGGCACATGCCCATCGCCATCAGCGGAAACGGCCAACCGCAGCCGCACTCGCCGTCGATGAGCCGGCCCGAGTCGCCGATGTCGTAGCGGATGAAAGGCATCAGCCGATTGGTCAGCGACGTGACGATCAGCCGATCGTCGCCATCCTCCGGCAGCGATTCGAGATAGACCATGTCGGTAAACACGTGCATGTTGCCGTGCCGGCATTCGCAGGCGATGTTCGGTATCTCGCGGCTGCCGTACTGGTTGAACACCTTGCAGCCGAACGCCCGTTCCATGATCTCGCGCTGCGCGCCATCGAGAACCTCGGCCGTCGAATAGACGCCCAGCAGGCTGCGCGGCATGCGCAGCTGATGGGCGACGACGAAGCGCGCCAGTTCCGCCAGTATCGAGGCATAGCCTTGCAGCAGCGTGGGACGGTAGGCCTGCACGGCTGCGGCCCAGTCGCGCAGCTGGCGCGCCGTGTATTCGTGCGCGGCGATGGTCTTTTCCGCGGCGATGAAATCGTCCAGGCCGGCGCCGAATACGCCGCCCGCCACGGTGTCCTGGCGCGCGCCCCAGAAGTTCAGGATCTTCTCGCCGGGCCGCCAGCCCGAACCCATGTAGCTGCGGCACATGCCGGCGCGCATCAGCTCGTGCTTGGCCTCGTCGTACCAGAACGCCAGCGGCTTGCCGGTCGAGCCGCCGGTATGGCCGATCTGCGCCTGGCGGCGGTCGACGCCGCGCGCCAGCAGGCCGTCCAGGTGGCGGCTGACGTCCTGCTTTTGCAGCAAGGGCAGGTCGCCGATGGCGCACTCGCCGTCGGTGCCTGTTGGCACCTGGGCGAAGCGGTCGCGGTAATAGTCGGTGTTGGCGGCGGCGAAAGCGACGATGCGCCCAAGATCCTCGCGTTGCTTGCGCAGCGCCTGCGCGCGCGTCAGCGCCTGGTTGCGCAGCAAGGCCGCGAGCAGGGCATAGCGCTGCGCACGCCGGCGGCGATGCAGCCAATGGCGCAGCCGCACCATCATGACGCGTGCTGGGGCGGCGCGGCGGCTGCGCGGCGCGCGGCGGCGAGAGTCGCCTCCCAGGCGCGCCGGTCCTGCGGGTAGCGCGTCGCGGCGTCGATCAGCTTGGCGCGCCACGGCGCCCAGTTCGCCGCGGCATTGATGCGGCAGTAGCACGCGGAAGCGGCGCCGAAGTTGTGCGCCACGTTGGCGGCGAAATTCCGGAAGTTGCCGACCGCCGCGGCATGCCGGTCCGACCGGTTCCACCAGTGCGAGGGTTCGTGCAGGATGGACTCCAGCTGCGCGAGCTTGGCGATGATGTCGCGCTGCTTGGCGTTGTACTTGTCCAGCATGTCGTCGCGCACGCGGTCCAGCGTCGCGGCGATGGCGTCGCCGGCCGGCGGTTGGTGCGGGAACCCCGCGGCCGCCAGTTGTTCCATGGAAAACAGCATGACGTCGCCGTAGAACTGGCGCTCGAATTCGCCGCACAGCTCGATCGTGCGCGCCGCTGCTTCGATGCCGGGCCGGAATTCGGACTGGCCGGTGCCCGTCACCGTGCGCTTGTGCAGCATCGGCAGGTTGGCGGAAACGAAGCGGCCGCCGATCTCGGACTTCACCAGCCGTCCCAGCGTCGGCCCCGACATGCGCAGCCGCAGGGCGGCGAACGGGATGAAGTACTTCAGCGCCGCGGGCCGGATGACGTAGTTGCCGACGTAGACGGTGCGCGCCGGCTGAACCGTGGCCATGATAACGTCATGAACGTAATAGGAAACCCGGGTCGGGTGCTCGCCGTAGAAAAAGCCGTTGAGCCGGGCCGAGAAATGGTCGAAGCAGTCGGCCTCGCTGTGGGCGCCGTGCAGCGTGCAGCGGTAGCGATAGGCGGCGCCGGCCGCCTGGAAGCCGAACAGGTCGGCCATGTCGTGGTAGGCAGCTTCGCCCTCGCGGCGCGCGTCCGCGTCGTGATGGCGGCAGGCGCCGGCGGCGTCTGCGCCAGCGGCCGCTTGCCGCAGGAAGCCGACGACGTCTTCGAGGAAATTGCCTGTCATGACCGCCGGCGAGACCGGCGGATCGCCGACGACCTTGCCCGTCAGCACCAGGGCGTCCGTGGCGGCGAATATCTCGTCGAGCCGATAAAGGAAATTCACCGCGCAGACGTCCTGGTCGCCCTGCGGCGTCCCGACTTTGACCTTGAATTCCTGGTCGCTGTCGACCGCGTAGAAGAGGACGCGCTCGTCCTGCGCCATCGTAGCGAGCTTCAGGGCGGCGATGTTGCGCATCACCGCCTGGCCCTTGTGGCCGAAGCTCGCTACCGACAGGCCGCCCGCCGGCAGGGCGCCGAGAACGCGCGACAGGTTGGCCTGGCCGGCTGCGTCGAGCGCGCCGAGGAGCGCGAGCTGTTCGTCCGGGCCGAAACAGGTCGTCGCCAGGCCCAGTTCGCTGAAGCGCTGCGCGAGTTCGCGGTTGCCGGAGATGTTGGCGGCATCGACGCTGTCGTCGGCGATGAGCACGGCGACCTTGCGGTAGCAGCCGTCGTCGCGGCCGCCATAACCGAATGTCCGGCACAGTTCGAGCAGGCTGTCGAGGCAGCTCTTCAAGTGCTGCGGCCGGTCGGCCACGGCGATGACGATGACGAACTTGTGGCGGCCGTCTTCGCCCTGCGCCGCGATGAGCGCCTCCAGCTCGCGGAACGCGGCCTGGTAGGACGCGAGCAGCGCCGCGTTCAGCCCGCCGGCCCAGAGCTGCTTCTCGATCTTCGCGATGAGGGATTTCTGCGCCGCGATGGCGGTGCCGATGTCGGGACTAACGGTCCGACAGGTAGCTTGGGAAGGCATTCTTGTCCAGCATGATTTCGATGAGATTGATCGCGCCGGCGAAGTCGGTGCCGGCGAACAGCGCGTCCACGTCGGCGAGCGTCTCGATCTTGCGGTGGCTGATGCCGAACGACTTGGCCAGGTAGCCGTAGTCCGGGTTGATGAAGTCGCAATCGATGAAGCGCTCGCGGTAGAGCTGGAACTGGTTCTTGCGTATCAGCCCCATGGTGGCGTTGTTGAAGACGACCGCATTCAGCGGCACGCCGTAGTTCACCGCGGTCATGAGTTCCATGCAGCACATCTGGAAGCCGCCGTCGCCGAGGATGGCGAAGGTCGGCGCATCGCACGCGAAACGCGCGCCGATCGCCGCGGGCACGGCGTGGCCGAGCGACGAGACGCCCGAATTCGGGAAATAGCGGTTGCCGGGGGAAGCCTTGAAGAAGCTCTGGGCGAAGACGATGTTGTCGTCGAAGAACAGCCCGTCGCGGGAAAAACGCGCCGCCAGCCGCGCGTAGAAGTGCTCGATGAGTGGAAAGCGCTCCGCCATGGCGGCGCCGCCGGCGCTCCGCAGGGCCGCCAGCGCATCGCCGGCCTTGCGCGCGGCGCCCGTCCTGTTCAAGGTCGCCAGGACTTCGCCCAGCACGTCGCCGATGTCGCCATGAATCGCCAGGTCGGCCTTGAAGACTTTTTCCAGTTGCGCGGCGTCGTTATCGACCTGGACGACCTTCTTGCCGGCCAGCAGCCTCGCATCCCACAGGTGGCTGGTGCGCTCGTTGAAGCCGGCGCCGAGAAAGATCACGAGGTCGGCGTGATCGACGACATAGCGGAAGGCGATGCCGTCCGACGTGATGCCGAGGCACCCGAGCGAGAGGCCGGACCGCTCGTCGACGAGCCCCTTGCCCTTGAGGCTGGTGGCGACCGGGACGCCCATGTGCTCGCTGAGCTGGGCGAGAGCTTCCTCGGCGCCGGACTTGAAGCAGCCGTAGCCGGCGACGATGACGGGGCGGCTGGCGGCGGCGATCATCTGCGCCAGTTCGCCGGCCGCCGCCGCTGCCATGTGCGGCGCGCGCGTCGTCGTGTCGAAGCCGATGTCGTCGAGGATGTCGGCGCCGACCAGTTCCTTCTGGACGTTGTAGGGAATGCTGAGCAGGACCGGCCCCGAATCGGCGGCGAGCAGTATCTTTGCCGCCTGCTTCAATACCTGGGCGAGATAGTCGGTGCGCTCGATAACCTTGCGATAGCGGGTGATGCCTTCGAACAAGGCGGCCTGATCGATGGTGCCGCCTTCGCCCGAGCCTTCCTGCAGGCCGCCCTTGCCGAAAATGTAGGTCGAGGTCTCGCCGGTGATGACGAGCACGGGCAGCTTCTCGACGTAGGCATTGGCGATGCCGGTGACGAGGTTGGTGGCGCCGGGGCCGGCGCTGGTGATGCAGGCGGCGATCCGGTTGCCGGCGCGCGCATAGCCGCAGGCCATGAACGCCGCGCCCTGCTCGTGCTTGACCAGGATGCTCTGGATCTTCGAGTCGTAGAGGCGGTCGTAGATCGGCAGGATGTGCGCCCCCGGCATGCCGAATGCATGGGCGATGCCCAGCCGTTCCATGAACCTGACGATGACTTCGCTGACCGCTATTTTCATTTCAATGCATCGGCGTCGAAGCGCCGTTCTCCCCCGCAGCAGTGCGTGCCGGACGGCATCCGCAGCAGACCGAATTTGAGCACAGCCGGGGCGGTCGCGGCACACTTGCAGCGACACATATTTCGGCTTGCTCGAGGCCTGCCGCGACGAAATACAGAATTTTACAATTGGCCGGTATGCCGTTCTGCGCGCGGCCTCGTTAATCGCATCATTCGGTTCAGTGCCGGATACTCTCAACAGCCCAGGAGACGCAAATGCTTGCACGTAACGCGAAGAAGTCCGCCCTGCTCGTTCTGATGACCGCCTTCATCGCCGGCTCCGCCGCCAGCGCCATGGCACAGGACAAGACCGAGTGGCAGAAGAATCATCCTCGCCGCGCCGAGGTCAACCAGCGGCTGGCCAATCAACACCAGCGCATCAACACGGAAGTCAAGGAAGGCGACCTGACCCGCGGCCAAGCGGCCAAACTGAAGCGGGACGACCGCCGGATCCGCCGCGAGGAGCGCGCCATGGCCTCGCAGAACGGCGGTCACATCACCAAGCAGGAACAACGAACGCTGAATCGCCAGGAGAACGCCGTCAGCAACCAGATCGGCAAGTAAGCGCGCTGTTCGGCACGACCCGCCCCGCCGCGGCGGCATGCCGTCGGCGGGGTTTTTCTTGCCCGCCGAAATGCGCGCGCCGCCATGATCGTCCGGAACGCCGGCCGCCGCGTGGAGTCATAAAGCTTGTCGTCGCAGCGCGGTCGCAGCGCGGAAGGAGGGTGTGTCATGCCAAGCAAGGATGCGGTCCTGAAACAGGTTCAAGCAGCCATCGAGCACGAAGCCAACATCGATCTGCAAAGCCATCCCGTGGCGATGGATTTCGACCGCGGCATCGTCACGCTCGACGGCGAGGTGCCGACCGTCGGCGTCAAGAAGCTGGCCCTGGGCGCAACTGCCCGCGTCGCCGGCGTCGTCGGCATCAATGACCGGCTGCGGGTCGATGCCGGGCCGCGGTCGGGCGATGGCGCCACGCGCGACGCCGTGGCGCGCTGGCTGCTGCGCGACATCGATTTTCAGAATTGCGCGCTGCACGTGCGCGTCAAGGGACAGCTGGAAACCTTGCGCGAGCCCGCGGCCAGCGCCAGCGGCGCCATCGAGATCGACGTCGCGGACGGCGTCGTCACGCTCACCGGTCAGGTCATCAGCCTGTCGCACAAGCGGCTCGCCGGCGTGCTGGCATGGTGGGGGCGCGGCTGCCGCGATGTCGTCAACCGCCTCGAGGTCGTGCCGCCCGAAGAAGACAACGACGACGAGATCGCCGATGCGCTGCGCCTGGTGCTGGAATCCGATCCCTACGTCCATGCCGACCAGATCGGCATCGGCGCGCGCGACCACGTCGTCACGCTGGAAGGCCGCGTTTCGAGCGACGGCGAGCGCGAGCGCGCCGAGCAGGATGCCTGGTGCCTGTTCGCGGTCGACAAGGTCGTCAACCACATCGAGGTGCGCGCGGCGTAGCGGCCGGCCGTGAGCGCGAACACGTCCGCCGCTGCGATTCAAAAAAAACTGAACGCAAGGTTTCCGGGCCATGCCAAAAGCTTCACCGGGACGTCCGGAATTTTGGCGAGGAGACGCAGATGAACCCAGCTGAACTGAAAAGCTTTGGCAAGCCCGACGAGGTTCGGGAATTTCCGCGCGGGCGTGTGGAGTTGATCAAGATCGGCGGCGCGACGATCGGGAGAGCGGTGTTCCTGCCCGGCTGGCGCTGGTCGACATCGGTCCAGCCGCTGGCCAAGACCAAGAGCTGCGAGGCGGCGCACTTCAATTACCATGTTTCCGGCGTGCTCAAGGTGGTGATGGACGACGGCACGGAGTTCGAATGCCGGCCCGGCGACGTCTCGCTCCTGCCCGCCGGCCATGACGCCTGGACGGTGGGCGACGAGCCGGCCGTCGTCGTCGATTTCCAGGGCATGCTCGACTACGCCAAGCCGCGCTAGCCGCCGTCGCGCATCGGCCTGACGCGAAGCCGGTGCGGCGTCGGCCGCATCGGCTAACGGAAACCCGGTAGCCCGAATACATGGAGACATGTATTCTCCGGGCCGGCGGCTGCGGCGAAGATTGCCGCTCGCCATCGCGCCCATCATCCAAGGAGACCTTCATGTCCAGCACCGTTACCCTCGGCGGCACGCCCATCGAAATCGCCGGCAACCTGCCGCAGAAGGGCCAGACGGCCCCGGCCTTCTCGCTCGTCGGCAAGGACCTCGCCAACGTCGCGCTGACGAACTTCGCCGGCAAGCGCAAGATCCTCAACATCTTCCCCAGCATCGACACGCCGACCTGCGCGATGTCGGTGCGCCAGTTCAACAAGCAGGCCAACGACAAGCCGAATGCCGTCGTGCTGTGCATCTCCGCCGACCTGCCGTTCGCGCAGAGCCGCTTCTGCGGCGCCGAGGGGCTGGAGAACGTCGTCACGCTGTCGACCCTGCGCGGCGCCGGTTTCCTCGAAGCCTACGGCGTCGCCATCAAGACCGGTCCGCTGGCCGGCCTGGCCGCGCGCGCCGTCGTCGTGCTCGACGAACACGACAAGGTGCTGCACAGCGAGATGGTGCCCGAGATCAAGAACGAGCCGAACTACGCGGCGGCCTTGGCCGCGCTCGGCTGAGCCGCCGGCGCGCTTGACATTCGCGGAGGCGGACGACACCATCGCCGCATGGCGATCGAAAATCCGCAGACACGCTCCGCGCCCGAGTTGCACGCCTTCGCGCCGCAACTGGAAAGCCTGGTCGACGAGCCCTACTATCGTCCCTGCGGCGGCGAGGTGGCGCTGTTCGAAGCGGCCTGGCGGCGCAAGCTGCCGGTGCTGCTGAAAGGCCCGACCGGCTGCGGCAAGACGCGCTTCGTCGAGTACATGGCCTGGAAGCTCGGGCGGCCGCTGGTCACGGTGGCCTGCCACGACGACTTGTCGACGGCGGATCTCGTCGGCCGCTACCTGCTCGTCGGCGACGAGACCGTCTGGCTCGACGGCCCGCTCACCGCCGCCGTGCGCGCCGGGGCGATCTGCTATCTCGACGAGATCGTCGAAGCGCGCAAGGACACCACGGTCGTCATCCATCCGCTCGCCGACACGCGGCGCGCGCTGCCGGTGGAGAAGCGCGGCGAACTGGTGCATGCGGCGGACGGCTTCATGCTCGTCGTCTCCTACAATCCCGGCTACCAGAGCGTGCTGAAGGAGCTCAAGCAGAGCACGCGCCAGCGCTTCGTCGCCATCGACTTCGACTATCCGTCCGCCAGCGCCGAAGCCGAGATCGTCGTGCGCGAAACCGGCGTCGCCGCCGACGTCGCGCAGCGGCTGGTGCGCGTCGCCGAGCTCACGCGCAACCTCAAGGGCCAGGGTTTGGACGAGGGCGCCAGCACGCGCCTGCTGGTGCATGCCGGGCACCTGATCGCGGACGGCGTGGCCGAGCGCGAGGCCTGCATCGCCGCCGTCGCGCGCGCGCTCGGCGACGATGCCGACATGGCCACCGCCATCGACGACCTGATCCGTGCCGTCTTTTGATGCCGCTTCGCGCCTGACTTTCGACGAGCTGAAAGCGCGGCTCGACGACATTTTCTACCTCGACATTTCCACCGGCCGCAGCTACGAGCGCCTGCTCGACGCGCTCGTCCTGCTGGCGCGGCCGAAGCAGGAATTCGCGCTGCACTGGGGCAAGGTGGCGGCGCGCACCGACGTCGAAATCGGCTACCTCGTCATCCAGCTCGCGCCCGAAGCCTTGCGCGCCATGGCGCCGATGCAGGCCGAGCGGTGGGTCATCGCCGCGCTCGACGCCTACGACGGGCAGGGCATGCGCGCGGCGGTGGCGAGCCTGCGCGACATCGCCGCCGGCACGCGCGCGGGCGCCGCCCTGCGGCTTGACGGCATCGAGGCGCGGCTCGCGCATTTCGTCAAGGGGCTGTCGGGGCGGCCGCTGCAGATTGCCGCCGCCGCCGGCGGCGAGGGCGCCTGGACGGATACCGCGACGCTGCACCTGCCGGCGCAGATCGAGGCGGCGGATGCAATCGACCGCTACAAGGCGCTGGCCGCGCTGCTGTGGGCGCAGATGCGCCACGGCAGCTTCGGCGCCGGCGTCGACGCAGCGCTCGCGGCCTATGGCGAGCCGGCACGCGCGGCGGCATGGCTGGCGCTGCTCGAAGCCGTGCGCCTGGCGGCCCGCCTGGCGCGCGACCTGCCGGGGCTGGCTGCGGCGCTGGCCGAGCTGCTGGCCGCAATGCCGCCGCAGCTCGATGCGGCGCGGGCGGCGCTGGCACGGCCGCAGGCGAGCGTCGCCGACAGTCTCGCCTGGCTGCCGCGCCTGATGGACGGCGCGCCGCCGGCGGATGCGCCATTCGGCCCGCTGCGTCTGCAGCTCGCCCTGCAGGTGCGCGCCGAACGCATCGCGCAGGACAAGCTCGTCTTGCGTCGCGCCGTCGCCGGCCTCATCGCCGCGCTCGGCAAGCCCGGCGGCGCCGAGACGGCGGTCGCTGTCGCCATCGCGCCCGGCACCGGCGAACTGCGCATCGACGGCGAAGTCGTCGCGCTGCCGCCGGAAGGCCGTGCCGCCGCGCAGTCGCTGATCGACGACCTCGGCGAGATTCCGCCCGAATGCATGACGCCCGCCGGACCGAGCGCGTGGACGCCAACGGCGCGCGAAGGCGCCGGCCCGACGGCGGCGGCGACCGCGCCGGCCGACGCCGTCTATGACGAATGGGATTATCGGCGGCGCGCCTACCGGCGCCGCTGGTGCCATCTGTACTGGCGCGACTTGCCGCCGGGCGACGCCGCTTATGTCGCCGACGTGCGCCGCCGCTACGCCGTGCCGATCCGGCAGATCCGCCGCCGCTTCGAAGCCCTGCGCGGCGAGGACCGCGTTCTCAAGCGCCAGCCCGACGGCACCGAGATCGACCTCGATGCGCTGGTCGCCGCCATCGCCGATCGCCGCGGCGGCGCCGACCACGACGAGCGGCTGTTCGCGCGCCGCAGCCGCGACGAGCGTTCGCTGGCGGCGATGTTCGTCGTCGACATGAGCGGCTCGACCAAGGGCTGGGTCAACGACGCCGAACGCGAGGCGCTGGTGATGCTCTGCGAGGCGCTGGAGATGCTCGGCGACCGCTACGCGATCTGGGGCTTCTCCGGCTGGACGCGCACGCGCTGCGAGCTTTACCGCATCAAGGATTTCGCCGACTGCTATGACGAAGGCGTGGAGCGCCGCATCGCCGCCATCGAGGCCAAGGACTACACGCGCATGGGGCCGCCGCTGCGCCACCTGACGCAACTATTGCTGCGCGAGCCGGCGAAGCACCGGCTGCTGGTGACGCTCTCCGACGGCCGGCCCGACGATTTCGGCGACGAATACCGCGGCCAGTACGGCGTCGAGGACACGCGCCAGGCACTCATCGAAGCACGCCGCGCCGGGGTGCGCAGCTACTGCGTCACCATCGACCGCCACGGCGCCGACTACCTCAAGCACATGTACGGCCCGGCGAGCTACACGGTGCTGGCCGACGTCAGCAAGCTGCCGCTGAGGATCGCCGACATCTATCGCAAGCTGACGAGTTGAACGAACTTAACGTTTCCGCTGCTCGTCTTAGTCAGGGAACGGGCATTCCCGGCGGCAGCGTCGCCGGTTCAAGGGAGTCTTGAAGGGGAAGAGGAGAGTTCATCATGCGCATGCTACTCAATGTGCGGATACCCCACGAGCCGTTCAACAGCTACGTTCGCGACGGGATTGCCGGCACCACCATCAGCAAGATTCTCGAGGAGACCAAGGCCGAAGCCGTCTATTTCACGGAGCAGAACGGGATGCGCGGCGCGGTGCTTATCGTCGATGTGCCGAATGCCAGCAAGATTCCGGCCCTGGCCGAACCGTGGTTTCTCAGGTTCAAGGCAGACTGCGAGTTCCGCATCGTCATGAGCCCGGAAGACCTGGCGAAGGCTGAACTGGAGAAGCTGGGCAAGACGTGGAAATAGATCGCTAGCGCGATCTTCCCCGCCGGGCGAGCCGGCGGGGATGTTGCGGCAGCGTGTGGCGAAGGCTATGCCGCCCGCAGCATGGCTTCGATCTCGGCGAAGGTCTTGGCGACTTCGAACGTCTGCAGCGGCATGCCGAGTTGGCGGCCGATCTGGCTGATCGAGAAAATGCCGCGCACGGTTTCTTCGCCGCTGAGGCGGTCGATATCCACGACCATGGCGTGCTGCCGGCCGACGCCTTTCAGCGTGGCGACGATGTGGCCGACTTCGGCGCGCAAGACGTCGCTCATGGACAGCACGTCGATGTCCTCGATGAACGTCATGCAGTCGCGCACCTTGAGGTCGCTGTGCTTGCCGCCGTGCTCCTGGATATGCTTGATCGGGCGGTCGCCCATGGTGTCGCGCGCCGTGATGAGGCCGATGATTTCGTTGCTGGCATCGACAACGAGCAGCAGGCGCACGCTGCGCGCCACCATGACTTGCGTGGCCTGGGACAGCGGCACGTCGGCGGTCGTCGTGGCGGCGGGAACCCGCTGCAAGTCTGTCATGACTTCGATGGCCGGCGAATCGGCCTGCACCGGCTTGTAGGTCGCCGGTTGTTGAAAGCTCGCTCCGGCAGCGAGTTTGCGGAAAGCCAGGGCTTTATAGACGGCGCGCTGCATGGTGGTCTCCTCCGTTATTGAGTTTTGATATGAATCAAAGACGGACGTTAGCCGAAAAAAAAGGCCGGTGGATTCCGGCCTTTTTATACCACTGAGCGAATGCTTTATCGTTGCCGGCGCTATTGCTTTCCCGCGATCCGTTCCAGCTTTTCGGCACGGATCAGCTGGCCGTCGAGGCCGGCCTGCTTGGCGCTGCCGCCGTAGGCCACCGTCAGCAACTGCGAGTAGTACACCACCGGCATGCTGAACTTGGTGCCCTGCTTCTTGTTGATTTCGGACTGGTAGATCTCGACGTTGGCCTGGCACAGCTGGCAGGGCGTGACGATCATGTCGGCGCCGTGGTCGTAGGCGGACTCGACGATGTCGCGGATCTGCTTCTGCGACTTGTCGGGCTCCGAGAAGGCCAGCGCGCCGCCGCAGCAGGTGACCTTCTGGTCGAACTTGACGGCTTCGGCGCCGACGGTTTCGATCATCCGGTCGAGGTACTGCGGGTTCTCGAAGGATTCGCCGGCGATGCCGAACGGGCGGTTGGTCTGGCAGCCGACGTAGCCGGCGAACTTGATGCCTTCGATCGCCTTGACCACCGGCTTCTTCATCGCTTCGAAGCCGATGTCCTCGATCAGCACTTCGACGATGTGGCGCGCCTTGACGGTGTTCTTGAGGTTGAGGCCGGCTTCCTTCAGCGCTTCGTTCGTTTCCGCCAGCAGGCTGTCGGATTCGTGCAGGCGCTCGACGGTCTCGCGCGTCGCCAGCCAGCAGGCCGGGCAGCCGGAGACGATGTCCTGGCCGGCGAGGTGGTTCTCGGCCTGCGCCAGGTTGCGGGCGTTGATGACCAGGCGCGGCAGCTCGCCGCCTTCGCCGTAGCCGATCGAGGCGCCGCAGCAGTTCCAGTCGGGAATCTCGTTCAGCTGGATGTCCAGCTTCTCGCAGACGACGCCGACGGAGGTGGGAAAGTTCGACGCCGAGGCGCCCTTCTGGGAAGAGCAGCCGGGGTAGAACGCGTATTGTTTCTTGGCCATCTGTCGCTATCTCCTATGCGCCGGCGCCGCTGAAGCCCTTGCGGCGGTCTTCGATCTCGCGCGCCTTGGCGACCATCTTCTGGATGCCGCTCTTGTCCTTGCAGGCATGGCCGCCGAGGATTTCCATCGGGTTCAGGCGCTTCGCCTTGACGAGACCCAGGCCGATGCCCTGCATTGCCATGGCGTTCTTGATGCCTTGCACGAAGCCGTCCTTGAAGTACATCGCCAGCGAGAACTTGAGCTCATTGACGCGGCCGGTCTTGACCAGGTTGTCCCAGAACAGCTTGGCGATGGCTTCGGTCGGCTGGCCCTTGGGCGCCATGCCGAGCCGGTGGGCGTAGTTCGCCAGGCCGTGCATGATGTGGGTGATCGGCAGCTTGCGCGGGCAGCGCACGATGCAGTTGTAGCAGGAAGTGCACATCCACATCGAGTCGGAGGTCAGCACTTCCTCGCGCTTGCCGGCGCGGATCATCATGAAGATCTTCTGCGGCGAGTGCTGCCAGTGCGGCCCGAGCGGGCAGGAGCCGGCGCAGACGCCGCACTGCATGCACATCTTGACCCAGTGGCCTTCCTCGACGTTCGCCTCGACTTCCTTGAGGAAGTTGTTGCGGTACTTGGGGGTTGCGGTAGTCATGTCTATACGCTCCTGGATCTCAGCCGAAGCCCTTCATCGGCGACGGGCCCATTTCGATGAGCTGCGCGGCGTAGTCGTCGATCATCTTGGCGACGCGGGCGCTGTCGGTGATGGCGACCTCGTAGGTCTGCACGCGCTCGCCTTCGAGGCTCAACTGCTTGAGCGTGTCGTCGATCTTGCTCATGCGGTAGTAGGCCATCTCCGAGCCCTTGACGAAGTGGCACTGGTAGTCGTCGCCGCGCTTGCAGCCCATCATCATGACGCCGTCGTAGCCCTGGTTGAGCGCGTCGGTGATCCAGATGGTGTTGGCCGAGCCGAGACAGCGCACCGGGATCGTGCGCACGAACGCCGAATAAGTCAGGCGCTGGATGCCGGCCATGTCGAGCGCCGGGTAGGCGTCGTTCTCGCAGGCGAGGATCAGGATGCGCGGCTTTTCCTCGAACTCGTCGGGGACGTTGACCGCCTTGATCTGCATGCCGACGGTGTCGCACGAGTAGTTCTCGAAGGAGATCACGCGCACCGGGCAGGCGCCCATGCACGTGCCGCAGCGGCGGCAGCGCTCCTGGTTGAAGACCGGGAAGCGCTTTTCGTCCTCATCGATGGCGCCGAACGGGCATTCGACGGTGCAGCGCTTGCACTGCGTGCAGCCTTCGAGGCGCGCCTTCGGGAAGGAGAGGTCGCCGGCACGGGGATGCGCGGCGGCGCCGCGGGCGACGTTCTCGACCGCCTGGATCGCTTTCAGCGCGGCGCCGGTGGCGTCTTCCTGGGCCTGGAACATGTCCATCGGCCGGCGCGTCGGGCCGGCGGCATAGACGCCGGTGCGGCGCGTTTCGTACGGGAAGCAGATGAAGTGCGAATCGGCGAAGCCGTACTTGAACTGCGGCATGTCCGGGCCCTGACGGTAGTTCAGGTTGAGCACGGAAATCTTCTGCAGCTCGGACTTCTTCTGCTTGGCCGCTTCGTCGCCGCTCTCGGCGGCGGTGACGGTCGTCGTCCATTCGTCGAGGTTGACGCCGGAGGTCGGCACCTGGCCGGTGGCGAGCACGACGAGGTCGGCGTCGATGGACGCGTCCTCGTCGAGGATCAGGTCCTTGAAATCGACACGGCACGAATTGCCGCCGGCGACCTTATTGACCTTGGCCTTGGTGAAGATCACGCCCTTTTTCTGGGCGCTGCGGTAGAAGTCCTCGCCCATGCCGGGAACGCGCAGGTCCTGGTACATGACGACGGTATCGACGTCGGGGTTGGCGTCCTTGAAGTAGGTCGCCTGCTTGATGCTGGTGGCGCAGCAGTGGCCCGAGCAGTAGTCGAGGTGGCTGCCGTCGCCGTTGCCGCCGGAGCCGCGCTGGCCGGCGCACTGGACGAAGACGACCGACTTGACCGCGCTGCCGTCGGCGCGCTTGATGGCGCCGCCGTCGGCGGCTTTCGCCAGCGCTTCGAGGCCGGCCTGGTCGACCACGTTGGCCTGGCCGCCGCCGAGTTCCGGCAGTTTCGCCAGGTCGTAGGTCGTGAAGCCGGTGGCCTGGACGATGGCGCCGACGGTCTCTTCCGTCACCGCGCCCGATTCCTGGGCGATCTTGGCGATGAAGCGGCCGGGCGCGCCGGCGGTTTCGGCAAGCGTCGAGTTCAGGTGGATCTTGATCTTGGCGTGGCCGGACACCTTGGCGGTCATCTCGGCGACGCCGGTCGGCTGGGCTTCGGCGTGGGGCGCATTGAAGGGCACGCGCTTCCACAGGTTGTTGGCGAAGCCGCCGAGTTGGGCGGTCTTCTCGATCAGCACGACTTCGTAGCCGGCGTCGGCGGCGGCCAGCGCCGCGGTCATGCCGGACATGCCGCCGCCGACGACCATGATGCGGCGGCTGGAGGCGGCGTTGGCGCTGCCTGCCGGACAGGTCATCTTCTTGACCTCGGCGCAGCCCATGCGGATGTAGTCCTCGGCCATTTCCTGGCGCACTTCGTCATGTGCCGGACCTTCGGCGACGACCCACAGCACGCCCTCGCGCAGGTTGGCGCGGGAGACGGCGTTGCCGGGGAAGGCGAAAGCTTCGGCCTTGGCGCGGCGCGAGCAGGCGGCGATGCAGAAGTGGGTCACGCCTTCATTGGCGATGTCGTTCTTGATCAGATCGACGCCTTCGGTCGAGCAGAGGAAGGGGTGGCTCTTCACCACCGCCATCTTGCCTTCCTTGGTGGCGACCTTCTCCAGCGCGCCGACATTGAGCGTGTCGCCGATGCCGCAGCCGGAGCAGATGTATGCAGCGTATTTAATGTCGGCCATGATTACGCGGCCTCCGTCGATGCGTTCTTGTGGATCACTTGAATGGCTTTCAGGCTGGCCGCCGTGGCGCTCTGCACGGCGCGATTCACGTCGAGCGGGCTGGCCGCGGCACCGGCACCGAACATGCCGCCATCCTTGGAGCCTTCGATGAAGTTCGAGGAATCGATGATGATGTCGTCGGGCAGCTTGACGCCACTGACCTCGGGCTCCATGCCGACGGCCAGCACGACGAGGTCGTGCTCGGTGGCGTAGCGGTGATAGCCCTCGGTATCGACGCCGTGCAGGACGGGGTTGCCGTTGGCTTCATTCTCGGCGATGCGCGCGACCTTGGACTTGACGAAGCTCACCGTCGGGTCCTTCCAGACCATGGCGTAGAAGTCCTCGAAGCGGTCGATGGCGCGGATGTCGATGTAATAGACCGTCGACTTGCCGGCGTCGCCGTAGGCTTCGCGCACATACTGGGTCTGCTTGAGCGAGGCCATGCAGCAGATGCGCGAGCAGTGGCGCAGGTAGTTCTCGTCGCGCGAGCCGGCGCACTGGATGAAGGCGATGTTCTTCGCCTCCTTGCCGTCGGACGGACGCAGCAACTTGCCGCCGGTGGGACCGTGCGGATCGGCCAGGCGCTCGAATTCGACGCTGGTGATCACGTTGGCGATGCGGTCGTAGCCGTAGGGCTGAATCTTGTTGGCGTCGAAGGGGCGCCAGCCGGTCGCCCAGACCACGGCGCCGACGTTGATCTCGAGCGTCTCTTCCTGCATGCCGAGATCGACGGCGTTCACCGGGCAGGCCGCCTTGGCCTTTTCGCCTTCGGGGGTGCCGACGATGGAGGCGTCGATGACGTAGCGCTGCGGATAGGCCATCGCGTGCGGCAGGTAAGCGGCCTTGACCTTGCCCAAGCCGTAGTTGTAGGCGTCGGGAATCTCGGCGCTCACGGCTTCGCCGCACTTGCGGCAGGCGGTGCAGTTCTCGTTGACGTAGCGCGGGCTGACCTTGAGCGTGACGTTGTAGTCGCCGCGGCCGCCGCCGACGGCGACGACCTGGGTCATCGTCATCACGCGCACGTTGGGGTTGCCCTTGATGCGTTTCAGATTGATTTCCATCCCGCAGGTGGGATGGCACATCTTCGGGAAGTAACGATAGAGCTGGGCGGTGCGTCCGCCCAAGGTCGGGGTCTTTTCGACCAGCAGGACCTGCTTGCCGCACTCGGCGGCTTCCAGCGCCGCAGTCATGCCGGCAATGCCGCCGCCGACGACGAGGATGGTCTGGTTGGTTGCGATTGAAGCTGTCACAGCTAGCCTCCGGGAAAGTCGTCCTTTGTGAACGCGGCGGATTCTACTCCGGGGCAACTCGCGCCAGTCTCGCCAAATGCGGGTGCGGCCGGTGAAATGTTCCTATGGGGAAATAGATGCACTGAATGCGACGCCGCGCCGATGCCGCGGCAATAATTTCAGGGGCATACGTCGCGCCGGCGACCATGGACTGGGCGGCTCATGCGTGCGCCCGCCATCGGCGGCGGACAGAATCAGAAGCGGCCGTGAGCGCTTTGCGTTCGCACGTGGCGTAGGCCATGCGGACTAGCAGGCGCTAACCGCTGCCCAGGGCTTGCGCCGCCAGATAGGCATTGATGGCCGCTGCCGCCACCGACAGCTCGGTGGCGCCCGCAGGATTCTGCTGCTGGTCGCGCTGCAGGATGGCCAGCAGCGTGGCGGCGACGAGGTCGTCCATCAGCTTGGATGGCATGGCGGTGGTATTCGCCGTGCCGTTCGCCGCCGCCGCGGCATCCAGCGCCAGCGCCCGCATCGCGGCGTCGGAGAAGCTCACGACGACGCTCGGCGTCGGCGCCGACGCCGTCGCCGTGATCGAAATGGCGGGGACGGCCGGGCCTGGCGCCGCGCCGATCGAACCGATGCTCATCGTCATGCCGTTGCCGAGACCGATAGAGCCGATCCCGCCGATAGAGAGTCCTGCGTCAGCCATGTTCGTCTCCAATGTGCCCTCGCTCCCTGACGAGCATTTTGCGCAGCCGCCTTGAGGCAAATTTGACGTTCGCATGGGTCAAGCGGCGCGGGCGATCCGGGCCGGCCGCACGGACAGCTCCGCCAAGTCGCCTATGCCGCGCCAGTCGGATTTCATCGTCGCCGGCGCTAGATGCAGGCAGGGAGCGAGCGTTTCCGCTTGCAGCCGGCCACAGGAAAGGAGACTTGCAATGGAGCAGCTGATGAATGCGTTCCTGTTGGCGCTGCTGTCGATGCCGCACCCGATATCTGCGGCCACGCCGATGGTCGTCATCGACAACTGGCCGCCGCTCAGGATCACCGAGCACCTGGTCGCCAATATGCCGGAAACATGCTCTGCCGCCGCCGCCGGCTGCGCCGTCGTCAAGCTCGACGCGCGTACCTGCGACGTCTATGTCGCCTGGCGCGAGCCGCACAAGGCGGCGGTGCGCGAACGCCAGCTCAAGCATTGCCGCGGCTACGACGAACCGCCGTTCGCCCTCAAGGCGGCACACGCGCGGTGGGTCGCCGCCGGCAAGCCCTACAAGCCGCTGCTCGAAGCCGATCGCCGCCCGCCGGCTACGGCAACGACGGACTAGCCGGCTCGCCATAACCCCAGACCTTTTGCCAGGGGTAGGACGCCAGGCGCGCGCCCTCGTCGTTCGAGTAGTTGCGGATCGCCAGTGCGCCGCGGCCGACGCGCCGCCGCTGCGGCGGGTCAAGCGGCCGACGCTGCGCATCGGCGATCGCGAACATGTCGTGCGCGATGACCGGAGGCCCCGGACGCCGACGCGCGACGACCGCCAGTTCGTTGTTGTCGAGGCGCACCAGGCTGCCCGGCGGAAAGCGGCCGGCCACCGTCAGCAAGCGGCTGGCCAGGCTGCGGTCCAGGCGCTGCTGATCGTTGCCGAAGACATGCCGGGCCATGTCCTGAAGGTCCGCGGTGCGGCGCAGGTTCCAGTGCAGCGGCTGGCGCGACTTGCGTCCCGTCAGGCGCGCGGCGAAGGTGTCGGCGACGCGGACGATGCGCGCCGCGAGGGCGATCTCGGCGCCCCTGAGGCGGTGCGGATAGCCGCTGCCGTCGATGTTCTCGTGGTGACCGCCGACGGCGTCCGTCCAGGTCTTGCCGAACGCGCCGATCCGTTCCAGCAGCGCCAGGCTCGCCAGCGGATGAGCGCGGATGCCGGCGGCGACGGCGGCGCCGGGCCCGGCGGCGAGGCCGTGCATGTCGTCGTGGAGCCGCAGGTCCGCGAGGTTCATGGTCAGCGCCGCGCCGACGATGTCGGCGATCTGGCCGTCGTTCAGGCGCACGGCCGCGCCGAGTTCCGCCGCGATCAGCGCCGCATGCACGACATGAAGGATGCTCGGGCGGCCGCGCGTGCAAAGCCGCGCGTAGCCGAGGCAGGCGTCGGCGTCCAGCGACCAGGCGGCATGGACGTCGCGTCCCAGTCGCGCGATTTCGCCCGGCGCGACATGTTCGCCGCGGCCGAGGCGCGCATCGATGCGGGCCAGGGCCTGGGCGGCCTGCTGCAGCTCGGCGAGCGGATTGAAGCCGGAGACTTTTCCGGCTTCGCCGGCGCGGCAATAGACGATCGGCAGCGGCCCGGCCGCCTGGCCGCGGCGTGCGTCGATGGGCGCGGCGGCCTTCAGCAGCAGCACGCCGCGGGCGTTGAACAGATCGCAGGGCGCGGGTCTTCCCAGCAGTTCCGGCGGCAGGGCGACCGGACGCAGAATCCATTCCATGAGCTTCGTGCCTCCAGCGGCCTTGGCGCCGCGTCCCGGCGTCCAGCCGCGCGAGCCTGCGCCCGATGGCCATGAATATGCGCCGCCAATGGCGACGGCGACTGCTTGGGGGAATGTTCGGCGGGTAGTCCCGACGGACTAGGACGGCGCGCGCCGACGAAGCTCAGGCGCGCCCTTCAGGCGGTCGTCACATGCGCATCTGTCCGTCCGCAGCGTCGGCCTGCGCCTGGTCGGCTTGTTCGTAATGATCGATCCTTGCCGCCAGCAGTACGATGGCAATCTGTTCGGACAGCGGAATCCTCTTGCCCGCCGGGTCGGCGTCGACGACCGCGAGCAGGCGTCGCAGCAGCTTCTTCGCGTCGGCCTCGCGCGCCGTGTCGAACAGGGATTCGACGACCTGGCGCCGCGCTGCGCTGCTCTTGCCGGCGATGCCCAGGCGCGACTCCATGCGGCGCAGGGTCGTCAGGGCGCGTTCGACTTCGCCGTCCGCCGCATCCGGTTCTTCGAGGGCATCGAGGCAGGTCGCGTTCATCGTATGCATCAGTACGCCGACGGCGGCGACGAAATCCTGGTCGCCGCCGTCCTTCGATCTTGCGGCCAGCTTCTCCGCGGCGCGCAGCCACGACAGCGCATGGTCGGCGCTCGCCGCGAAACCGTCGCGGTCGTCCGCCAGGGTCATCGCCACCGGCATCATCGCCAGCACCAGCGCCTGGGAGGCGACGCCGTCGGTCTTCAGGGCGCGCAGGCGTGCCGGCGTGCACACGCTCTGTGCAAAGTCGAGCCAGCGTTCCCGGAACGGGTCGTCCCAGCCGATGATGGCGCAGGCGTTGACGTGGAGATCGATCAGCGCGGCGCCCTTGAGCTGGCCTTCCAGCGTTGCGAAGCGGCTCAATGCGGCCCGGTAGGCGTGCTCCGCCGGCGGCGCGGCGACGCTGTCGTACATGTCTATGGCATAAAGCAGGTCCATCTGCTTGACCGGCTTGACGGCGCTGCTGGCGGCCAGCGCGCGTGCCTCCTTCACCGTCGCGTCCGCGCCGGTTTGCGTCGCCGCGAGCGCGTACAGCAATTCCCCGACGGCGTCGGCGCGGTCGTCGGGGGCGGCGACGTGGGCGAGCTTTTCCTTGGCGATGGCGATGAAGCACTGCGCGGGATCGTCTGACTGATAACAGCGCAGGGATCTCGCCGTCTTCGCCGCGGCGGCCGGGAAGACGCAGCCGAGCAGGCTCGCCGCGACGAGCAGCGCGCCGCACCGGCGGCGCATTCCCCTGCCCGCGAAGCTTCCTGCCGCAACGCAACTCATCGCTGCGTCAGCCCTTGGGCGGACCTTGTCGCCATTGCCGCTGGTCATCCATCCACCACCAGCCGGGCTGCCCCTGCGCGATCCACTCCGTGCCGAAGGAGTAGGAGGCGTAGGGCAGCCAGCTGTTCAGGTCGTCTCCGCCATGGCCCACGGCGGCGGAAGCGCGATCGTGGAGGAAGGCGCGATCGCGGTTCTCTTCCCACAGGAGCGCATGCAACTCCTTGCCCCTGGCAGGGTCGCGCAGAGTGACGAAGCCGCTGGCGGTGTTGCCGACGACGCCCTGATCGAGCCAGGGTTTAAGTTGTGGCTGGCGGTCCCGCAGGCGCTTGATGGCGCGCGTCAGATCGCCGCCCGAGTAGAGGAGCCTGTCGATTTCCGCGTCCGGCGCCTGCGCGTAGACCAGGGCGACGACCTGCCTGGCTTCGATCTTGGTGCCGGCGGCGGCGGTCTGGATGTTCACCGTGTGCGTGTCGACGCTGCTGCAGGCGGCCAGCACGAGAGCGGCGGCGCTCGCGGCCAGCAGGCGGCGACGGCAAGGGTTGGCGGCGATTTCGGTCAGCTTCGGCATGAGGCTCTCCCGCGCAGGATCATGCGATCATTCTAGCTGCGCCGCGACGACATGAACTTCCTCGTTGCCCATGCGCACGACCTGATTCTCCCTGAGCTTGCGGCCCTTGCGCGTTTCGATCGCGCCGTCGACGCTGACGAGCCCCGCGGCGATCATCGCCTTCGCCGCGCCGCCCGAGGGCGCGAGCGCGAGCAGCTTGAGCAGCACGTGGAGTTCGACGAATTCCCGGTCGAGCCGGAAAGTATGCACGGCCAGGCTGCGCTCCGTTGCCAACGCTTCAGCTCTTGAGCTGGCGAATATCGAACGTCATCGCCTCGAGGTCGCCGAGTATCCAGGTCGCGGCGGAAGCGCCGAGGCCGGCGACGGTGCCGGGATTCACGAGCCAGGTCTGGCCGCCCTTGACATTCGGCTGCTGCATGACGACCGCCTCGTGGCTGTGGCCGCAGCAGACGAGATCATAGTCGCCGGTGCACGCCATGCCCTGGCCGTAGTGCGGGTAGTGCGTGACGAAGATTCGCCGCCCGGCAAGTTCCAGCGTGGCGTCGCGGCCGTGATAGTTGAGCAGGCCGTCGGAGTGACAGGCGACGCGGGCCAGGGCGACGAGGTCGCCGAGGTTGTTGCCGTGGATCACATGCAGCGGCAGGCCGAGCTTGAGCGAGGCCTTCACGGTGTTCACGCCGATCAGGTCGCCGCAGTGAATGACGGCGCCGGCGCCTTCTTCCTGCGCCGCGGCGATGGCGGCGGCGAGCAGCGGGCCGCGGTCGTGGCTGTCGGAAACGATGCAGACCTTCATATGACCAGCGGACCGTCGTAGTCGTCGAAATCCTTGGCCGTCGCGCCGCTGCGCACGCCCGCCATCTGGCGCTCGTGGTCGGACTGCACTTGCAGCACGGTGACAACGCAGTCGCCGAGGTTGTCGAAGCTGTCCTTGCCGGTGCCGAATTGCGTCGTCTCGGAGTAGAAGAACTGGGCACGGTAGCGGCTGTCGGCGATCTTGAAGACGACGAAATGGGCGCCGCGTTCCTGCCAGTAAAGCACGGGACAGGTCGTCAGTTCGCCGCTGCCGGGAACGAGTTCGATCTCGGCGTCGGCGTGCTCGACGGGCACCGCCTTGCCGTAGCGTTCCAGCAAGGTGTGGCTGGCAAGTTTCAGATCGGCGTCGGTGAAGCCGGGAATGGTTGGACGGGCTGGCATGGGGTTCTCACTTATTGGCGAATAAATAGGTTATGTTGCTGCGAACTGCTCGAAGCCACAGAATATCGCAAAACTCTAATTTACAAACTCCCCATCACGCAGACATGACAGCAGCGCCGGTCGAAGAAATCAAGAAGACTACTTGCTATATGTGCGCCTGCCGCTGCGGCATTCGCGTGCATTTGCGCGACGGCGAGGTGCGTTACATCGACGGCAATCCCGATCATCCGCTCAACAAGGGCGTGATCTGCGCCAAGGGTTCGTCGGGCATCATGAAGCAGTATTCGCCGGCGCGGTTGACCAAGCCGCTGCGGCGCAAGGCCGGGGCCGAGCGCGGCGCCGGCGAGTTCGAGGCGATCTCCTGGGAGGAGGCATTCTCCCTGCTTTCCGAGCGCCTCGGCAAGATTCGTTCGACCGATCCGAAGAAATTCGCGCTGTTCACCGGCCGCGACCAGATGCAGGCGCTGACGGGACTTTTCGCGCGCCAGTTCGGCACGCCCAACTACGCGGCGCACGGCGGCTTCTGCTCGGTGAACATGGCCGCCGGCATGATCTACACCATCGGCGGCTCGTTCTGGGAATTCGGCGGGCCGGACCTCGATCGCGCCAAGCTGTTCGTGATGATCGGCACCGCCGAGGACCATCATTCGAATCCGCTGAAGATCGCGCTGTCGAAATTCAAGCGCGACGGCGGCCGCTTCATCTCGATCAATCCGGTGCGCACCGGCTACTCGGCGATCGCCGACGAGTGGGTGCCGATCCGGCCGGGCACCGACGGCGCGCTGATGCTGGCCTTCATCCACGAGATCATCGCCAAGGGGCTGTACGACCGCGACTTCCTGGTGCGCTACTCGAACGCCGGGCAGCTCGTGAATGTCGATGAAGCGAGCGACGAATTCGGCATGTTCCTGCGCACCGAGGTGCCGGAGGAGGAAGCCTGCTACGACCCGCAGGACAAGCTCTGGTGGGACCGCAACTCGAATCGCCCGGTGATCACGCACACGGCCGGCGCCGATCCTTTCCTGCGCGGCGAATTCAAGATGAAGGACGGCACTTCGGTCAAGCCGGCGTTCCAGCTGCTGCAGGAGCGCGTCAAGGACTACACGCCCGAGTGGGCGGCCGGCATCACCGGCATTCCGGCCGAAACCATCCGCCGCATCGCCTATGAGATGGGCGTCACCGCGCGCGACCAGAAGATCGAACTGCCGATCGCCTGGACCGATTCCTGGGGCGTCGAGCACGACACCGTCACCGGCAACCCGGTGGCCTTCCACGCCATGCGCGGGCTGGCGGCGCATTCGAACGGCTTCCAGACCATCCGCGCGCTGGCCATCCTGATGTCGCTGCTCGGCACCATCGACCGGCCCGGCGGCTTCCGCCACAAGGCGCCGTTTCCACGGCCCATCCCGCCGTGCGCACGCACGCCCAACGATCCGCGCGCGGTGCAGCCGAATCGGCCGCTCGACGGCATGGCGCTGGGCTGGCCCGCCGACCCCGACGACCTCTTCGTCGATGCCGAGGGCAAGCCGGTGCGCCTCGACAAGGCATTCTCGTGGGAATACCCGCTGTCGGTGCACGGCCTGATGCACAACGCCATCACCAACGCCTGGCGCGGCGATCCCTACAAGATCGACACGCTGATGATCTTCATGGCCAACATGGCCTGGAACTCGACCATGAACGCGGTCGAGGTGCGCAAGATGCTCAACGACAAGGAAGAAGACGGCAGCTACAAGATCCCGTTCATCGTCGTTGCCGACGCCTTCCAGTCCGAGACCACCGCTTTCGCCGACCTGGTGCTGCCGGACACGACGTATCTCGAGCGCCACGACGTCATGTCCATGCTCGACCGGCCGATCTCCGAGTTCGACGGCCCGGTGGACTCCGTGCGCGTGCCGGTGCTGCCGCCGACCGGCGAGTGCAAGCCTTTCCAGGAAGTCCTGATCGAACTCGGTTCGCGCCTCAAGCTGCCGGCGTTCGTGACCAAGGACGGCGCGCGCAAATACCGCGACTACCCCGACTTCATCGTCAATTACGAGACCGAGCCGGGCTCGGGCATCGGCTTCCTCGCCGGCTGGCGCGGCAAGGGCGGCGAGAAGTTCATGCGTGGCGAACCGAATCCGAACCAGTGGGAGATGTACGCGAAGAACGACTGCGTCTACCACCACGAACTGCCCAGAAGCTACCAGTACATGCGCAACTGGAACCAGGGCTACCTCGAATGGAGCCAGCGCAACCGCATCACGCGCTACGCCGAGCCGATCCTGATCCACATTTACTCGGAAGTGCTGCAGAAGTTCCGCGCCGCGGCGCAGGGCAAGGGCCTGACGCGCAAGCCCCCGGAGCACTTGAGAAAACGCATCGAGACCTGGTTCGATCCGCTGCCGTTCTTCGCCGACACGCTCGAAGGCGAAGCCACCGACAAGCACAAGTATCCGCTCGCCGCGATCACCCAGCGGCCGATGGCGATGTACCACTCGTGGGATTCGCAGAATGCCTGGCTGCGGCAGATCCATGCCCACAACGTGCTCTACGTCAATACGCAGACGGCCCGCGTGGCGGGCATTGCCGACAACGACTGGATCTGGGTCGAGTCGCAATGGGGCAAGGTGCGCTGCATGGCCAAGCATTCCGAGGCGGTGGAGCCGGGCACGGTGTGGACCTGGAACGCCATCGGCAAGGCGGCCGGGGCCTGGGGCCTGACGCCCGACGCCAACGAGTCGCAGCAGGGCTTCCTGCTCAATCACCTGATATCCGAGGAACTGCCGGGCGGGGCCGGACGGGTGTCGAATTCCGATCCCATCACCGGCCAGGCCGCCTGGTACGACGTGCGTGTGCGCATTTACAAGGCGGCGGACGGGGAACCTGAACAGACCTCGCCGCAATTCGCGACGCTGAAGCCCTATCCGGGGCAGGTGGAACGCAAGAGCGTGTGGAACTTCTTTGCCGGGGCCAACAAGAAATGACGCAATTGGCTCTCGTCATCGACCTCAACGTCTGCGTCGGCTGCCAGGCCTGCGTCACCAATTGCAAGGAATGGAACACCTCCGGCGATGCCGGGCCGATGGTCGACCAGAATCCTTACGGCAAGGACCCGACCGGCACCTTCTTCAACCGCGTGCAGACCTTCGAGGTCGGCGAATTTCCGAACACGGAGACGGTGCATTTCCCGAAATCCTGCCTGCACTGCGAAGATCCGCCCTGCGTGCCGGTGTGCCCGACGGGCGCGTCGTACAAGCGCAAGGAGGACGGCATCGTCCTCGTCGATTATGATAAATGCATCGGCTGCAAGTATTGCTCCTGGGCCTGTCCCTACGGCGTGCGCGAGTTCGACGAGACGCAGAAGGTGATGAAGAAATGCACCCTGTGCGTCGACCGCATCTACGACCCGAAGATGACCGCGGAGGAGCGCCGCCCGGCCTGCGTGCGCGCCTGCCCGACGTCGGCGCGGCTGTTCGGCGACATCCACGATCCGGAGTCCGAGGTGTCCCACGCGATCCGCGAAGCGGGCGGCTACCAGTTGATGCCCGAGTGGGGCACCAGCCCGGCCAACCACTACCTGCCGCGGCGCAAGACCAAGCTGCGCATTCGCGAAGACGAACTCGAGCGCGCCGACAATCCGCTCAAGATCGACGGCCAGTTGCCCAAGCCGGGCATGGCCGAGCCGTCGCTCGACGACGTCACCAGTTGGTAAAGGTCGAAACATGCGTCCTGCATTTTCCGTAATTTTCCTCACCACTCTGATCGGCGTCGGCCAGGGCCTGTTCCTGGCGCTGTTCACCGCCCAGTCGTATGCGCTGTTCGACCTGCTGCCGAAGCAGGACGACCTTAACTTCTACGCGCACGGCAGCGCCCTTGCCCTGCTGTTCCTGTGCGGCGGGCTCGTCGCTTCGTTCTTCCATCTCGGCCGCCCCGAGCGCGCCTGGCGCTCGGCGACGCAATGGCGCACCTCCTGGCTGTCGCGCGAAGTGATCGTGCTGCCGGCCTTCATGGGCACGGTGTTCCTCTATGGGCTCGCCCATCTGCTCGACTGGAAGCCGGTGCTGGCGACACTGCCCGGCGGCATCGCCATCGATGCGACGGTGGTGCTGGGCGGCCTCGGCACGCTGCTGGCGTTTGCACTCTACCTGAGCACCGGCATGATCTACGCCTGCCTGCGCTTCCTGCGCGAGTGGCACACGCCGCTGACGGTCATCAACTACGTCCTGCTCGGCGGCGCCTCGGGCTTCACGCTGGCTGCGGGCTTCGCCGCCCTGGCGGCGCCCGATCTGGCGCGGTTCTTTGCCGGCTGGGCGCTGATCATCCTGCTGGTCGGCCTCGTCAGCCGCGTCGCGTCCTTGCTGCGGAATCGGCGCCTGAAGCCGAAGTCCACGCTGCAATCGGCAATCGGCATCAAGCATCCGCGCATCGTCCAGACGACGCAGGGATTCATGGGCGGCTCGTTCAACACGCGGGAGTTCTTCCATGGCCGCAGCCGGGGCTTGCTGCGCTCGATCAAATGGCTGTTCCTCGCCGGGGTATTCGTGCTGCCCGCGCTGCTGCTGACAGCGGGGCTTTCCGGTGCGGCGGGATTCCTCGCGGCGGCTTTCGTGGTGCAGTATCTGGGGCTGATCGCCGAGCGTTGGTTCTTCTTCGCCGAGGCCAGTCATCCGCAGAATTTGTACTACCAATCGGTCGCTTGATGGGCGGGGCGAAAGATTGCCGCGCCTGTTGCGAAAACTCGATGTATGAGCATATTATTGCGAACTAACGTTCGATGAGAACTTCGGCCCGACAATGACGTATGGATATGAGGCGGCGATATCGCCGCAAGCGTCCAGGAAAGTCGTGAAGCGTTTTTACTAGAGCAACCCACAGTGAGGAGATACACATGAATTTCGACAAAGAACTCGATGCCCGCGGCCTCAACTGCCCGCTGCCGATCCTCCGTGCCAAGAAGGCCCTGGCCGAGATGCAAGGCGGCCAAGTGCTGCGCATCGTCTCCACCGACCCGGGTTCGGTGAAGGACTTCGCCGCGTTCGCCAAGCAGACCGGCAACGAATTGCTGTCCTCGACCGAGGGCAACAAGGAGTTTGAATTCTTCATGAAGCGCAAGTAAGCCGCGGGCGGTCGCCGACCGCTTTCGTCTGATCGATCTGCGGGGAATGTCGTTCGGCATTCCCCGTCGCGTTGAAACGGGGGAATGATCGATCATCCCTCATTATCTACATATAAAGGAATACGCTAAGCGGAATAGGTAGTGTGGCGGATAATCACCGCGGACTGCCCCGGTTCGGCAATTCCCCAGCGAGGAGAAATACATGGGTGCTACCCCCGAAATCGCCGCCATCGACGAAATGATCCGCCAGCGGCTCGACGAGATCCTGCCCGGCAAGATCGAA
Source organism: Rhodocyclaceae bacterium (assembly GCA_028713915.1). GTDB lineage: Bacteria > Pseudomonadota > Gammaproteobacteria > Burkholderiales > Rhodocyclaceae > Nitricoxidireducens. The sequence goes on from JAQTNK010000024.1 coordinate 56,607, forward strand.
GAGAAGCTCAAGGAAATCCAGGAGTCCAAGACTCCCTCGATGGCCATCATCGCCACCAAGGGCACGCTCGACTGGGCCTATCCGCCTTTCATCCTGGCTTCCACCGCCGCCGCGCTCGGCTGGGACGTGACCATTTTCTTCACCTTCTACGGCCTCAATCTGGTCAAGAAGGACGTCTCCGATCTCAAGGTGAGCCCGCTCGGCAATCCCGGCATGCCGATGAAAATGCCCTTCGGCCCCGACTGGTTCAAGAGCATCAACTGGAATATCCCCAATATCATCCAGGCCGGCATCCCCGGTTTCGAGACCGTGGCGACCAGCCTCATGCAGCAGACCATCGCCAACAACGGCGTTGCCACGATTGACGAATTGCGCGGCCTCTCCCAGGAAGCCGGCGTCAAGTTCGTCGCCTGCCAGATGACGGTCGAGCTGTTCGGCTTCAGCCACGACGATTTTGTCGCCGACATGGACTACGCGGGCGCCGCGACCTTCCTGCCCGTCGCGCAGCAGTCGGACGTCTGCCTGTTTATCTAGGTAATCGCGCAGCAAGCATCAACAGTGATTCGGTTTGCCCCGAAGCCGCACGTCATCTGTGCAGTCAGGGATGTTGTCTTATCAAATATAAATGCACCCATCACGGAGGAGTCATCAGATGAAGTTAACCAAGATCGCAGTTCTGTTCGCAGCCGCCGGCTTGTCGGCGTCGGCTTTCGCCACCAACGGCTATTTTGCGGAAGGCTACGGCATGAAGGCAAACGGCATGGCCGGCGTCGGCATTGCGCTGCCGCAGGACGCGCTGGCTGCCGCGACCAACCCGGCTGGTATGGTTATGGTCGGCGACCGGCTGGACGCGGGTCTTACCTGGTTCAAGCCGGTTCGCGGGGCGGACATCTCCGGGACCAATAGCCCTGGACCGACGTTGAACATCGATGGCAGCTACAACGGCAACGGCGATAGCAGCTTCCTCATCCCCGAGTTTGGCTACAACAAGATGCTTGGCTGGGATATGTCGCTGGGCATCAGCGTGTATGGCAATGGCGGGATGAACTCACGATATAACGTCAGTCCGTTTGCATCCGGCGCGCTTGGAACTCCGATGACCGGTGTCGCCGGGCAAAACCCGGGTGGCGTAAATCTGGAGCAACTGTTTATCGCCCCGACCTTCGCTATGAAGGTCAACAAGAGCAATGCGCTTGGTGTTTCGCTCATATTTGCCCAGCAGCGTTTCGGCGCCACCGGCCTGCAGGCATTCACCGGGGCGACGGGTGCGGGTCCGATTTCGGTCAGTCCCGGCAACGTCACCGACAAGGGAAACGATACCACCACGGGCTGGGGTCTGCGCTTCGGTTGGACGGGGCAAGTCAGCGATAGCGTGACTCTTGGGGCCACCTATGCGACAAAGATCAAAGGCAAGTTTGACGCCTACAAGGGACTGTTCGCCGGTGGCGGCGAGTTCGATATTCCCGAGAATTATGGTGTTGGTATCGCGTTCAAGGCGACTCCGCAATTGACCATTGCCGCCGATGTGCAGCAAATCAACTACGGCAAGTCCAAGGCAATCGCCAATACCGTCGACTGTTTCTTCGCGGGTACGTGCCAACTCGGCGCCGAGAATGGTCCTGGTTTTGGCTGGCGTGATATGACGGTCTTCAAGTTGGGCGCCAGCTACGACTACAGCAAGGATTTGACCTTGCGTGCCGGCTTCAGCACGAATCGCCAACCGATTCCCGAGTCGCAGACGTTTTTCAATATTCTTGCGCCGGGCGTCGTGGAGAACCATGTCACCATCGGTGCGACCTGGACCCTGGCCAACAAGAATGAGTTGACGGTCGGCTATATGCACGCGTTCAGTAAGACTGTGAACGGCACCAACTCGTTTGGCGCGACGGCTCCGGGGGGCGGCTTTGGCCCTGGAACGGTCAACCTGCATATGTACGAGGATTCGCTTGGTGTTGCCTACGGCATCAAGTTCCAATAAGCGTCAGCGCTTGATGCGGTAAGCCAAGAGGCCGAGGGCATTTTGCTTTCGGCCTTTTTCTATTTTGTACCCGAAGACAACAACTATCCCTTAACGGAGGAGAGAGTCATGCCCAAAATTTGGAAGGTTTTGATTGCCGTCGTTCTGGCGCTGTGCGCTGGCGTTGCCCTGGCCGGCGATGGCTTGCTGAAGCCCTTCGTCCTGGCCTCGAAAGGCCCCGGCGACTTCGCGCAGAAAGTCGAAGCGACCAAGACAGCGCTGGCCGGCCAGGGTTTCACCGTCGCCGGCAGTTATTCGCCCTATCCCGGCGCGACGGTGATCGCCGTGACCAACGATGAAATGCGCGCCGCGGCGGCCAAGTCGGAGCGCGGCGGGTTCGGCGCGGTGCAGCGCGTTGCCGTGACGAAAGTGAAGGACGAGGTCCAGGTGTCCTATACCAATCCGGCCTACCTCGCCAACGCCTATCGCATGAATGGCGATCTCAAGGAGACGGCGGCAAAGCTGCAGGCGGCGCTGGGCAAGATCGAGGAGTTCGGCGCACAGGGCCTGACCGCTGAAAAGCTGCGCAAGTACCACTATACGTTTGGCATGGAGTACTTCGACGAGCCCAATGTCCTCGCTTCTTACGGCAGCTACGATGAGGCGTTGAAGGCCGTCGAGGCCGGTTTGGCGGCCGGCAGGTTCGGCGTCACCAAGGTTTATCGCGTCGACGTGGCTGGCAAGAAGGAAGCCTTGTTTGGCGTCGCCATGAAGGGCGAGGGCGACAATAAGTTCATGGACGACAAGTACATCATGAGCGAGATCGATTTCAAGGATGTCAAATCCACCGCTCATTTGCCGTATGACATTCTGGTCTCCGACAACAAGGTCTATGCGCTGTATGCGCGCTTTCGCATCGCGACCAGTTTCCCCGATCTATCGATGATGGGGGCCAACAGTTTCATGAACATCATGAAGGCGCCGGAAGCCATCCGCAAGGCCCTGGCGCTTACGGCGGGCGGCAAGGAAGACGCGCGCTGACCTGCTGCTCGTACGGGCATGCCCATTGCCGCCCTTGAGGGGCGGTGGGCATGACCCCTTAAGCCGCGGCATGCCGCAGGCTTCGCTTCGGCAAGTCGGCTCTCCTCATGCGCCGGCGATGCCGCGATCGATGAGCGGCGCGTTGAGCATTCGCCTCAATTGGCGCAGGCGTGCCTCCAAGGCCTGTCTACAGATTTGACGGCTTTGATTGTGGAACTCTTCCTGCCGCCTGGGCGGTTCGCACTTCCTTTCGATATTGTCTTCCGCTGCATCCTTGGCGCCTGTTGCCGTTGCACGGATCGAGCATTAAGTTCTCCAAGCGGAAAATCTTGCCGGTTTTGAGGCGAAGCGATTCTCGTCGTTTGCCTTTGTCTGCCGCTCCGCTTTCGTCTGATTGAGTCGCGGAATCCCATATTGAGCGGTTATACTGCGCAGCATCGAAGCAGAATAGCCATATTTTTCATATGGATAATAAGAAAAGCCCTGAGCAAGCGAGGGCTGACCTTGCGGAAATTATTTTCCCGAACACCTAAAGTTTTCTGGCGCCACCCCGTAATGCAGTGAAGGCGGTGTTTGTATTCCATCATTGCGGCAGCGCGTCATGATTTGGGTGTGATTATTGCTTCTGGCGTTCGATGGATTAGGGAGTAGCTGGAATCATTAGGTGGTGCCGGCCCAAAATGGTTTGGGTTTTGGTGCTTAAGTTGTTTTTTGCTTGGCGGTATTGGGGCTTGTGACGCAGGTCGGCGGGAGGTTCTTTTTGACCTGTCCGCATCAGCCCCATAAAAAGTAGCAGTCACGGGAGAGGGCGCATGGCTTCGGTCTATTCTGGAATGAGTACAACGCTGATCGCAGCGTTACCGACCTCGTCGATCGCGGCTCTTACTACGGCTGACATTGCTGCTTTCAGCTCTAGCCAGCTTGCTGCCCTGGATACCACCCAAGTGCAAGCGTTGCAAACGAGCATCGTCGCCGCGATGTCGACGTTGCAGGTGTCTCAAGGGTTGACGACGACGCAGATTGCCGCGCTGACGACGACACAGATACAGGCGCTGACGACCACCGAAATTGCGAGCCTGTCGACAATCCAGATTGCCGCGCTGACCACTGATGAAATCGCGAATGGGCTGACGACGACGCAAATTGCGGCGCTGACGACGAACCAGGTGGCCAACGGCCTGACGACGACCGAGATCGCCGCATTGACGACGGATCAGGTGGCGGGCCTGACGACGAAGCAGATCGCTGCGCTGACGACGACGGAGATCGCGAGCCTGACGACGGATCAGGTGGCGAGCGGCCTGACGACGACGCAGATCGCTGCCCTGACGACGAGCCAGGTGGCCAACGGCCTGACGACGACCGAGATTGCGGCGTTGACGACGAGCCAAGTGGCCAGTGGCCTGACGACGAAGCAGATCGCTGCGCTGACGACGACCGAGATTGCGGCGCTGACGACGGATCAAGTGGCCAGCGGCCTGACGACGAAGCAGATCGCTGCGCTGACGACGAATGAAATCGCGAATGGCTTGACGACGGCACAGGTAGCCGCGTTGACGACGACGCAAATTGCGTCCCTATCGACGAATCAGGTGGCGAGCGGCCTGACGACGACCGAGATCGCTGCGCTGACGACCGACCAGGTGGCCAGCGGCCTGACAACGACGCAAATCGCCGCACTGACGACGAAGCAGATTTCCGCGCTGACGACGGATCAAGTGGCCAGCGGCCTGACCACGACGCAGATCGCTGCACTGACGACGGATCAAGTGGCGAACGGGCTGACGACGGCCGAGATCGCGGCGCTGACGACGGACCAGGTGGCGAACGGCCTGACGACGAAGCAGATCGTGGCGCTGGCGACGACGCAGATCGCCGCCCTGACGACGGATCAGGTGGCGAACGGCTTGACGACGAAGCAGATCGCCGCGCTGACGACGAACCAACTCGCCAATGGCCTGACGACGGCGCAGGTCGCGGCACTGACGACGACGCAGATCGCGGCGCTGACGACGAGCCAGGTGGCGAATGGTCTGACGACGACCGAGATCGCGGCGCTGACGACGGATCAAGTCGCCAGCGGCCTGACGACGAAGCAGATCGTTGCGCTGACGACGAAGCAGATTGCCGCGCTGACGACTGACCAGATAGCGAGTGGTCTGACGACGACGCAGATTGCGGCGCTGACGACGAGCCAGGTGGCCAACGGCCTGACGACGACCGAGATCGCTGCGCTGACGACGGATCAGGTGGCCAGCGGCTTGACGACGACACAGATCGCCGCGCTGACGACGAATGAAATCGCAAACGGCCTGACAACGACACAGATTGCCGCGCTGGCGACGACGCAGATCGCCGCGCTGACGACCAGCCAGGTGGCCAACGGCTTGACGACGACGCAGGTTGCCGCCCTGACGACGGATCAGGTGGCGAACGGCCTGACAACGAAGCAGATTGCCGCGCTGACGACGAATGAAATCGCCAACGGCTTGACTACGACGCAGATCGCCGCGCTGACGACGAAGCAGATTGCCGCGCTGACGACCAGTCAGGTGGCGAACGGCCTGACCACGAGCCAGGTGGCCAGCGGCCTGACCACGAGCCAAGTGGCCAGCGGCCTGACGACAAGCCAGGTGGCGAACGGTCTGACGACAACGCAGATCGCTGCGCTGACGACGGATCAAGTGGCCAGCGGCCTGACGACGGCGCAGATCGCTGCGCTGACGACGAAGCAGCTTGCTGCGCTGACGACCGACCAGATTGCCGCGCTGACGACGACCGAGATCGCCGCGCTGACGACCAGCCAGGTGGCCAACGGCCTGACGACGACCGAGATCGCCGCGCTGACGACGGACCAGGTGGCCAGCGGCCTGACGACGAAGCAGCTCGCCGCGCTGACGACGACCGAGATCGCGAGCCTGACGACGGATCAGATTGCCGCGCTGACGACGGCGCAGATCGCCGCGCTGACGACGAACGAAATCGCGAAGGGCCTGACGACGGCGCAAGTTGCCGCGCTGACGACGACGCAAGTTGCTGCCCTGACGACGAGCCAGGTGGCCAACGGCCTGACGACGGCCGAAATCGCCGCGCTGACGACCGACCAGCTGGCGAACGGCTTGACGACGAAGCAGATCGCCGCGCTGACGACGACCGAAATCGCGAACGGCCTGACGACCGCGCAAATCGCC